>JBGAFW010000030.1:0-110772 GCA_044227045.1 Labilithrix sp. | reverse complement strand
CACTACAACGATGTCAGACCTCACTCGAGTCTGGGTGGCCGGACTCCGAATGAGTTCAAGAGAGATCTAGGAATTCAAAGAGCGACGCCGAGATTGGCAACTCCGTAGTTATCGCTGGTCCTAAGAACCCAGGCACGTCACCAGTTGGAAGCGTCGCTGAGCGACTGAATCCCAAAAAGCAATTACTGTTGGCAACACACGACACATGCGTGTCGCCATTCCAATCGCACGCGCCATGGCCAGTGAAGTATGAGATCGTGGTGCCCGCCTTATCAAAGTAGACGTCGTCGGTATCCGCCGGGAGCCCAGTGACGGTGCGATCGTAGAAGTCTGTTGTCCAAACGACCGGATCAACCCAACGCTGGCCCGCAGAGTAGAGAGCGGAGTTTGGGAAAGCCAACATCCCGTTCTTGAAGCCGTCACCATCAGCGGTGGGATTTAACAGCGGACCACCCCAACAACTTGCAGTGTTGTAGGTGCGGGATGTTTCAATGTTCAGTTGGTAGCAGTCACGAAGACCGCCGTGATGATCATGCGACTTGTTCTCATCGAGCCTCCCAGGGCCAAGCCTAAGGAAGCGATGCCCCGGCGTCTGTAGTGGAGATCACGTAGATCACCATTTTCACGTTTTACGGTACGCAGATTTGGAAGTTGTGGATAGGTTTGAGTTAATGGGTATGCAATCCCAGAATCGCGACCCGATTGTCGGCTCGAGCCATCAACAAAGAGTGTTCTTGAAGACCACATCTACCGACGGTTCTCGGCTGCCGGCCGAGTGTTTCGTAAAAAGGAAAACGGCGGCGTGTCCTGCACGCCGCCGCCTTCAACACTTGCTCTCGAAGCGATCAGCCGCCGTCTGCGCCGGCGTCCGGATCGAGGCCGCCGCACGCCGCGGCGCACTTGGTCTCGCCGCAGCTGACGATGGCGTCGTAGGCCTCTTTCACGCCCGTCTGCGCGGTCGTGTCGCAGCCGTCGTAGCAGGTCTGCTGGCCGCCGGTGTCGGTGCAGTTGCTGATGCACTTGTCGTAGTCGTTGCAGCCGACCTTGCCCGCCGCGTCGTCACCCTTGATCGCGTAGCAGGCGGTCTGCTCGGCGCAGCACTTCTCGTCGAGGCAGGCCTGGCAGGTCGCGTTGAGGAACGTGCCTTCGCCGCCCGAGTTGCACGTCTTGGTGCCCGTGCCGGTGTCGGCGTTGGTGCCGGTGCCGGTGTCGCTGTTCGACGTGCCGCTGTCTTTGGTGGACGACGTGCCGCCGTCGGTGTCGTCAACGGTGCCGCTGGTGACCGTACAGCCTGTCACGTACGCAATTGTTCCGAGCGCCGCAGCGGCGAGGAACGTGGCAGTAAATTTGGCGCTCGACTTCATCTCAATGACCTCCAATTCGGGGATTTTTAGCCCGTTTTGTTTCTGTGGTGCAGGCGCACCAACAAAGCTTAGTTACCGTTTTCGACTCCAGAGCCCAGTCCACACTCGCTGGCGCAGCTCGCTTTCGTGCACGTGGCAAGCTCGAGAGCCGCAGCCTTTCCGGTGGCGAATTTCGTCGCGCAGCTGTCTGCGCAGGTCGTGTCGGTGCCGCTGCACGCGAACACGCACGCGAGGAAAGATGCGCACTCGCTTCCGATCGCGCACGCCCTCTTCGCGTCACCACATTTGCCGTCGGCGCAGCTCGCGCACGTGTCGGCGGTCGGCGCGCTTGGTGTGGTCGCCGCGGCATCGCTCGCGTCCACGTCACCCGCGTCGCTCAGGTCGCCTGCATCGGCATCGGCCGAGCCATCGACGCTGGCGTCGAGCTCGCCACCATCACCCTCGCAGGCGCCGGGCGCGCTCGGCTTGAGATGGTCCTTGCACGAAGAGCAGCTCGCTGCGCATGTCGTGCAGAGGCGCGCGTCGTTGCACGTCGCAAATGCGCGGTACGTGTCGGCTGCGCTCGGCTCGCCTGCGTCCGTCGCCGCTGCGTTGCACGCGCACGTCGTCGGGTCAGCCGACGGAGAGGACGCGCAGGCGCGGACCGCGAGGCAGTCGGCGCTTGTGAGGCAGAGAGCCCACGTCGCGACGCACGCGTTCGCGCTGCATGCGGTGCACGAGTCTCCCCCTGCTTCGCCGCCTTCAAAGACGCCCGCGTCATCGGGGAGCGCGTCGTTCGTGAGGACCGTGCAGCCCGACCCACCGATGAGGAGCGCTCCGCCGAACGCGAGCGATCCGCAACCGAGCGTGGCCATGATGGCGATCTGCCAGCTGGGCTTTTGTGCCGGTTGTGTTGGAGAGGAGAGAAACGACATTTCTGAGTGGAGGGCCGAATAAGAAAGCGGGTCGGTCTATTGGACGATGGGAAGGCCGAACCTGTTCACGGGTTTAGGAGAACGAGCAAGCGTACGGCCTCTCTCTCCGCCAAGACAAGTTGCTGGGGCAAGGTTTGGGCCCAATTGTCCGCCGATTTCGCGCCGAAATGACGAGCGAATTCGGCGAGGGCGACGCGCTCGCGCTCGGCTCGTCGGATCAGGACCATGACATCCCGATCGTGGACGTGGCTCTCGTTCACACTTTTTTACTAGGAGGTCAGGCCGCGCGCCGGCGCTTGAACGACAAGAAGACCATCCCAAGTGAGAGGAGGTACCACGGCGCATCACCCAGCACTTCGTAGACCGTGCCTTCGCGCATCCATCGGATGATGCCGTCGTGGGCCTCGGCCTTGAACGTCGAGGAGAGCGTCCCGTCGACGATCCTGCCGTTCGGATCGATGATCGCAGACACGCCGCTGTTCGTGCTTCGCACGAGAAAGCGCCGGTGCTCGACCGCGCGGAACTTCGCGAGCGCGAGATGCTGCCATGGCTCGGTGGTGTCGCCGAACCACGCGTCGTTCGTCATGTTCACGAGCAGCTCCGGCTCGGCGTGCGAGACCGCGCGGTTCGTGAAGCCGGGGAGGATGTCCTCGTAACAGATGAGGACGCTGACTTTGTGCTCGGTGCCCTTGATCTCGACGGGCACCGGCTCGAGCGACTTGCCGGGCGAGAAGCGGCCGCTATGTGGTGACCACTTGTAGAGGATCGGAAACGACTCTCCGAAGGGGAGGTACTCACCGAACGCGAGCAAGAACTGCTTGTCGTAGCGTCCTTTGATCTCGCCGCGGATGTCGCTCGCGAGCGCGGTGTTGAACCAGCGCTCGCGATCGGCGTCGACGCGGTAGAGCACAGCGCCGAAGATCGCGGGGACGCCGAGCGTGCCGGTGAACTTCTGCTGGAAGAAGTTCCGCTTCATCGCGAGATCTTCGCTCGTCGGGAACGTCGCGCTCGTCTCGCTCCACACGACGAAGTCGACGCCTTTGCTTCGCAGCTCCGAGGTCAGGCGGAGGTGACGGCGAAGACCTTCGCCGGGGTTCTCTCGCTTCGCCATGAGGCCCATGTTGCCTTGCACGTAGCCCACGCGGGCTTGCTCGGCCTTCTCGACGCGTCCGTTGATCATCGAGATGCGAACGGCGCCGTACAAGACGGAGACGACCAGCGCGATCGCGCCGAGACCCACGAGCCGGCGATCGACGCTGTGCGAGAGGCTCCGCTCTTCGTGCACGCCCTTCACGGTCTGCGCCGCGAGATCCGCCCTGGCGCTCCGCATCGCCGCGAGGCGCGCGCGGAGGGGCTCGGCGATCGCGAGGTTGACGGCGACGAGGACGAGGCCGACGAGGATCGGTCCGCCGATGTCCGCGAGCTGCATGAGCACCGGGACCTTGTGGACGGTCGCGGCGTAGTACCAGGGGAAGAGCAGGGGATAGACGAGCTCGCTCGCCGCGAACGCGCCTGCGAAGACGGCAGGGCGCGACCAGCCACGCGTCGACGCACGGCCGTAGAGCCAGCCCATCAGCGCGAGGCGCCCGCCCTGGTACGAGCAGATGATCACCACGAAGAGCAGGCACAGCGGCGTCGGGAATCCGCTGAACGTGCGCAGCATGTTGACGAGCCAATAGAACCCGCCGAGGTTCATCCCGAGGCCGGTCAAGAAGCCAAGCCACGTCGAGCGCCGCGCCGTCTGCCCGTGCAGCGAGAGGATCAGCGGGACGAGGCACACGAACGTGAGCGGCCAGACGTCGAAGCCCGCGAACGCGACGAAATAGAGGACGCCCGAGAGCAGCGCGCCGAGGGCGTCGAGCCCGAAGCCGTTCCACCGAAAGGACCCGATCTGGAGCGGACCGAGGAGGCGGCCCACGACGAGCCTCTCGTCGGGGCTCGTCGGCGATGACTTCGACTCCTTCGAGGCCTTCGCGTCGTTCTTCGATGTCTTCGACTTCGCGCCCTTCGCGTCGCGATCGCCCATGGTGCTGCTCGTCTTCACTTCAGCTGCCATGCGGTCGGTCCTGGTGACGTGTAGAGTACAGCTTATTCGGTGCGCTGGATGACGTGAAATCCGAACGGCGTCTCGACGATATCCGAGATCTCGTTCACCTCGAGGCGGAAGGCCACCTGCTCGAACGCGGGGACCATCTGCCCGCGGCCGAAGCGGCCGAGCGAGCCGCCGCGACCACCCGCGCCGGGCTCGTCGGAGTACTCGATCGCGAGGCGGGCGAAGTCTTCTCCGGCGCGCGCGCGCTTCAACACTTCCTTCGCGACGGTGAGCGCCTGCTCCCGCGAGCGGACGATCGACGCCGCGGCGCGCTCCGATCCCATCCACTGGATGAGGACGTGGCGCGCGCTGATCTTCTTCGGCAGGTCGGCTTCGTTCTTCGCCGACGCCTTGGGGGTGATGGCCGGGGTGGGGTCGTCTGGCTGCGCGGACGAAGACGAAGACGACGCGGGCGAGCTGGTCTTGGCGGGCGCGGGCGCCTTGCCGGCGATCGTGACCGGTCGCGCGGCCGTCGGATCGGCCGAGCGCGGATCGGCGGCCTGCTGCGCGATGCCCGCTTCGGCGGCGCTGCGCGATCCGCCGACACCCGCGGTCGTGGCCGCGGCGTTGGGCATCGACGTCGGCTGCCCGCCACCACAGGCCGCGGCGAAGATCGCGAGCACGCCAGCGAAGCGCGAACGCGTGGCCAAGGAGAAAGAAAGAAAATGCACGAAATACGACCTGCTTCTTTGGTTACTTCTTTTCGACCTTCACGAGCTCGACCTCGAACACGAGGGTCGAGTTCGGAGGAATGCGGTCGCCCGCGCCGCGTGCGCCGTAGCCGAGGTGCGGCGGGATCGTGAGCTTGCGCTTGCCGCCTTCCTTCATGCCGGCGACGCCATCGTCCCAGCCCTTGATCACGCGGCCTTTGCCGAGCTCGAAGGTGAAGGGCTGATCGCCGTGCTTCTTCGAGGCGTCGAACTCGGTGCCGTTCGCGAGCGTGCCGACGTAGTGCACCTTGACGGTGTCGCCTGCCTTGGCTTCGGCGCCTTTGCCGACGACGAGATCCTTGATCTCGAGCTTCGCGTTCGGGTCGGGCGGCGGCGCTTGCGGCGTGGGCGTGGGGGCCGGCTTGGGCTCCTCTTTCGGCGGGGCCTGCTTGGGCTCGGGGACGCTCTCGCCTTGGATGGGCTCGGGGCGCGGTGGCTCGGTGAGCTTCGAGCAGGCGCTGGCGCCCAGGAAAAGAAGGGGGAGGGCGACCGAAAAACCGGTGATACGTCCTTTACGCTGCGTCATTGTCGGATGCGGAACCTAGCTTTTCACGTTCGAAAAGCAAAGCACTTGCCGTTCATTACGACCGCGATGCGGCGACTTTTCATCTAGAATAGTGGGGTCTTGGCGCGTGTGCTGCACATCGAGGACGATCCGCGCAATCGGCTGCTCGTCCGCAAGCTTCTCTCGGGAGACGGTCATGAGGTGATCGACGCTGCGGACGGCCTCGAGGGCGTCCGCCTCGCGATCGCACAACGACCTGACATCGTCCTCGTCGACCTGAATATTCCCGGCCTCGACGGATTCGAGGTCACCCTCCGCCTCCGCACCGAGGCGTCCCTCAACGGCGTGCCGATCGTCGCGATCACCGCCGAGGGAGATCGCGACACGAGCTTCGCGGTCGGATGCGATGGGTTCTTGCAGAAGCCGATCGACGCCCGCAACTTCGCCAAGCAGGTCGCGAGCTACATCGGCGGTCGCCGCGAACGGATGATGTCCACGCCCGACGTGCAGGGCGAGCGCCTCCGCATTCAGTCGGGCCGCATCGTCGCCCACCTCGAAGAGAAGGTGGCCGAGCTCTCCTCGGCGAACGAGCGCCTGCGCGAGATGGACAAGCTCCGCACCGAGTTCTATCGCAACATCTCGCACGAGCTCGCGACGCCGCTCACGCCGATCGTCGGCTACCTCCGCATGCTGATGGATGAGGAGCTCGGCGAGACGAGCAAGGCGCAACGCAAGGCGCTTCGCGCGATGGACGACTGCATTCGTCGACTTCGCTCGACGATGGACAACCTCATCGACGTCACCGGTCTCGAGACCGGCAAGATGCGCTTCTTCCACAAGGACTACGATTTCCTCGACACCGTCCGGCGCGCGATCGCCTGGCACGCGGACGCGTTCGCCGAGCGAAAGCTCACGATGCTCGAGGAGTTTCCGCGCGGGCCGCTGCCGGGCTACGGCGACAGCGATCGGCTCGGGCGCGCGATGAGCCAGCTGCTCGACAACGCCGCGAAGTTCACGCCCGAAGGCGGCATCGTCGGCGTGATGGTTCGCCCGCGTGAGGGCGCCTACGAGCTCATCGTCGCCGACACGGGCGCAGGCGTGCCGAAGGAGCGCGCCGAGCGCGTCTTCGATCCGTTCTATCAAGTCGACGGATCGGCGACGCGATCGTTCGGCGGTACGGGCGTCGGCCTCGCGATCGCACGCAAGGTCGCGCGTGGTCTCGGCGGCGACGTGCGCCTGCTCACCGAAGGAGCCTCGGTCGAAGGCATGTTCCTCGGCGGCGCCGCCTTCAGCCTCACCGTCGCGCAGCGCGCGCCGACCGTCGTCGTCGACACGACCGGCTGACGCGAGCGGGAAGGCCGATGCGCACGTACCTCGACTGGAACGCGACGACGCCGCCGCTCCCGGCGGTGCTCGACGCGATGCGACGAGCGGCCGAAGAGTCGTGGGCGAACCCGTCGAGCATCCATGCGCACGGCCGCGCGTCGCGCGCCGTCATCGAAGACGCTCGTGCGTCGATCGGCGAGCTCGCCGGCGTCGATCCCCGTGACGTCGTCTTCACGTCCGGCGGAACCGAAGCGAACAACCTCGCGCTGCGGAGCCTCGCGCGGCCTGGCTCGGTGATCGTCACGAGCCGAATCGAGCATCCGTCGATCACGCGCGTCGCCGAGGCGCTCGAGCGCGAGGGCAAGGTCGCGAAGGTGCGCTGGCTTCGTGTCAAAGGCGACGGCGTCCTCGACCTCGAGGATTTCGATCGCGTGCTCGACGAAGAAGGCGAGGCCGTCTCGGTCGTGACCGTGCAGGCGGTGAACCACGAGACTGGCGTGCTCGAGCCCGTTCGCGAGATGATCGATCGCGTGCGCGCGCATCCACGCGCGAGCGCGGCGCGTGTTCACGTCGACGCCGTCCAGGCCTGGGGCAAGATCGAGGTGCCGGGAGGATGGGACACGGCGTCGATCGGACCGCACAAGATGCGCGGGCCGAAGGGCATCGGCGCGCTCGCCACGAAGCAAGGCGTCCGGATCGATCCGGTGCTCGTCGGGGGATCGCAAGAGAAGGGCATCCGGCCTGGTACGGTCGACGCTTCGCTCGCCGCGGGCTTCGGCGTCGCCGCGACGATCGCGCGCCGCTCGCCCGAGCGATGGGCTGCGCTCGCAGCCTTGCGCGACGAGCTCGAGGGAGCGCTGCTCGCACTCGACGAGACGATCGCACGACGAGGTCGCGCGCGGCGCGCAGGCGACGCCACGCGACGCGCTCCGCACGTGTCGAACCTCATCTGGCCAGGCTGGATCGGCGCCGAGCTCGTCGCGGCGCTCGACCTCGAAGGGGTGAGCGTCTCGAGCGGCGCGGCGTGCAGCGCGGGGACAGTCGAGCCTTCACCCGTCCTGCTCGCGATGATCGGGCCGGAGGACGCGACGCGCGGTGTGCGCGTCTCGATCGGCGACCTCACGACGCGAGACGATGTGGCGCGCGCCATCGCCGCCTACCGCGCGGTCCTTCCACGCTGAGCTCACCAGGGCTGAGGAAGCGGGCTGTGAGCCGTCGCCGTCATCGTGATCCATGTGTGGCATGCGACCCAAGAAAGCGATCACGCTCGCGATGAACGATCTCGCGCGACCCTTCGTCCAACCCAACCACGTGCTGCGATCCTCACGTCTTCTCCTCGGGCTGCCGCTCCTCGCGTTCCTCGCCTGTAGTCCCGCGGCGCACACGCAGCCCGGAAGCGCGAACGGAAGCGCGCCGGTCGCGACCGGAGGATGGGCAGCGCCCTCCGCGTCGAGCAGCGCGCCCCCGGCGTCATCATCATCTTCCTCTTCCATAGCGCCGCTCCCGTCTGCGCCTGCCGTCGAGCTTGGCGTCGGGATGTCTCATGCGTGCGTGCGCACCGCGAACGGTGAGGTGTGGTGCTGGGGACATGGCGACTCGGGCGAGCTCGGTGATGGACGTCGCGGCTACGCGTTCGCGCCGCGGCAAGTGCCGTTGCCGCAGAAGGCGATCAAGCTGACGAGCGGCGATCCGCGCTGCGCGATCCTCGAAGGCGGGGTCGTCGCGTGCTGGGGCGGTTGGTCGAAGGCCTACGGCGATCACAACGCGGTCGGCGTGCAGACGTTCAACCTCACGGACATCGTCTCCGTCTCGAGCCCCTTCGCGCACGGATCGCATCGCTACTTTCTTCGTCGCGACGGCACCGTCTTCGAGGTGGATGGCAGTCGTCCGCCGGTCGCCATCCCCTCGCTCTCCGGCGCCGAAGAGATCATGCAAGGCACCGACGACGTCTGCGCCCGGATGAAGGACAAGAGCGTGCGTTGCTGGTCCGACAAACCGACGCCGCGCATCGTGACGCCGTCCCGCGCCGGCAAGAAGAAGGACACGCCGGTCTCGGCCATCCCACCGCCGCCGCCCGACCCGAGCCAGCGCATCGTGCCAGCCCTACGGCCGATGCTCGCGGGCGCGATCTCGCTCGGTGAAGAGTGCGCGGTGCTCGCCGATCGCACGGTGCGCTGCTGGGGAGACAACACGGGCGGTCAGCTCGGCGACGGCTCGTCGGTCTCGCGGCCGCAGCCTGGACCGGCCGTCGCCGGCGTCACGAACGCCGCGATGGTGTCACGCGGGAGCTACGCCGCCTGCGCCGTCCTAACCGACGGATCGGCGAAGTGCTGGGGCGACTCGACGGAGTATCCGCTGATCCCCGGCGCGCCGCGGCGACTCCATGCGAGCGCCGTCCCGATCCCGCTGAAGGGCATCGCCGAGCTCCACGTCTCGATCCATCACGCGTGTGCGCGGCTCACCGACGGTCGCGTCGCGTGCTGGGGACGAAATCAATTCTCGGAGCTGGGGGACGGATCGAAGGATCTCGAGCGCCCGGAGCCGTCGTTCGTGATCGGGTTTGGCCGTCCTTCGCCCGCGCAGAGGACGAAGGAAGGCGACGCGCCAGCGCGATCGAACGGCGCGCTCGTGACGACCGCGCAAGACGTGAGCGCAGGTGGAAGCACGACCTGCGCGCGCATGACCGACGGAACGCCACGTTGTTGGGGCAAGAACGCCGACGGTCAGCTCGGCGACGGCACCCGTGACAACCGCTCGCGTCCGGTCGCGATCCCCTACCTGAGCACGGTGACGATGATCCGTCCCGGCAACAACCACACGTGCGCGATCGGGGCCCAAGCGGACGACGGCGCTGTGTTCTGTTGGGGCTTCGGCCTGATCGGTGAGCTTGGTCAGGGAAACGAAGACTCGCAGCGCGTGCCGGTGCGCGTGCCGGGGCTCACCGGCGTGAAGCAGATCTCGATGGCGGGCTTCTCGTGCGCGCTCCTCGCCGACGGAAGCGTGAAGTGCTGGGGCGACTACGACTCGGGCGCGGGCGATCCCGCTCCGTCGGGGAGCAAATCACCGACGCTCGTGAACGGCGCGACGGGCCTCGTCGAGATCGCGACGACGGGCTCGGGCGGCTGCGGACGCACCGCGGCGGGCGACGTGAAGTGCTTTGGGTGGGGATCGCTTCGTGAGCTCTCGGGTGGCCGGACGCCGAAGCGAACGGCGATGCCGGTGCGCGGCGTCACGCGCGCGAAGGCGCTCGCAGGTGGGGGAGGCGGCTTCTGCGCGGTGGTCGAGCCTGCCAGCGGCAGCGGCGGCAACGTGCTCTGTTGGGGATCAGGCGTGCACGACGCGCTCGACATCCAGCATGTCGTCACCGCCGACGGAACATGGAACGTCTGGGCGCCGGTCCGCGCGAAGGGATACGACCGCGTCCTCGATCTCGCGATCGGGGGCGACGGATCGTGCGCGCGCACCGAGGCGAAGGAGCTCGCGTGCTTTCGAGACAAGAAGAGCATCGCGGCGCCGGCGATGGGGCTCCGTGACGTCGTGAAGGTCACCTACGGCGAGGCGCATGCGTGCGCGCTCCTCGGGAACGGCGAGGTGCATTGCTGGGGCAAGAACGACGCGGGGCAGCTCGGCGACGGCACGACGACCGATCGCGCGCAGCCCGTCCGCGTCGCGTTCTGACGCGCTCAGCGCGCAGGGCGGAACTGCACGATGCGCTGCTCGGGCAGCGACTCGTCGCTCGCGACGAAGACGTAGTCGTTGGCCTCGAGCTCACGACGGAGCTGCACGAGCGTCGTCTTGTGCTCTGGCTTGATCGCGACCTTCGGATCTTCGGCGCGGTATTCGACGAGGGCGAGTCGTCCCGAGTCGCGCTTCAACGCGACGCGGATTTGCGCGAGCGTGAGCGGCGGGTTTGGCAGCTCGTGGTACACGTCGACCATGAGCACGACGTCGATCTCACCGGGCGGGAGCTTCGCGTCGTCCGCCGTCGTGAGCTTCGGGACGACGTTCGTGAGTTTCTGCGCAGCGGTCTTCTTCGCGAGGAGGTCGAGCATCTCCTGCTGCAGATCGGTCGCGTAGACACGGCCCTTCGCGCCCACGCGGCGTGACAGATGCGTCGTGAAATAGCCCGAGCCACAACCGATGTCAGCGACGGTCATGCCCTCACCGATGGCGAGGACGTCGAGGACGTGCTCCGGCTTCTGCTCTTGATCGCGCGTCGGGCGATCGAGCCAGTCGGCGCCGAGGTAGCTCATGGGCTGCGCGATCGTGCGGCCCATGTACGTGCCGTTTTCGACGCGAGGCGTGGCGGCGTCGAACAGGGCGACCGGCGCCGGTGACCCCGCGTCGCCCGTCGATGACGGAGGCGCAGACGACGGAGCCGGCGACGGCGCGCCGCGCGAGCACGCGCCGACCGCGAGGAGGAGGGCGAGCGAAATGTGTGTAGAATGCACGCGATGCGCTACCGCGTCGCGGTGTTGCGATCGGGCGGGCTCGAGACCGTGATCGGGATCCAGAACGCCTTGATCTTCGAGGTGCCGTTGTCCTTGTCGTAGCCGGCGAGGCCGAAGAACAGGTTCCACCAATAGCCGCCCGGGTTCTGGCCGTAGGAGAAGACGGGGAGGAGGTGGAACTGCCAGTCGGTGCCGCCCGAGACCTTGCGCTCGCGATAGAGCGTGTTGGCCGCGACCTGCGTGACGGTGCCGTCGGTCGTGTCGGCGAAGCGCCAGTAGAGCGGGAAGCCGACGGTCGTGCGGCCCTTCGGGTTCGCGAAGTCCCAGAACACCGGCGCGAGGACCGTGTGCGAGGAGCTCTTTTCGCGGCCCACGTACACGAGCGGATGGAGATCGGTCTCCCAGCCGGTGACGTCACGCGTGTACGTGAGGTTCGGGAAGACCCAGTACGTGCGCGAGACGTTGTAGCTCTCGAAGCGGCCGAACAACGGCGTGAGGAACGTACGCCCCTTCGGGCTGTCGGAGCCGAAGTAGAACGGGAAGATGCCGAGGCCGCTGTAGCCGATATCGGTGTCGGTGCTGCGGTAGAAGATCGGCAGGAGCGGCCCGATCATCGTCGTCTGCGCGGCGCCGTTGCGATCGCGGAGACGTGAGTAGAGCGGCGTGAGGAGCGTGTCGGACTTCTTCGTGACCTTGCGGAGGTAGCCGGGGATGACGAAGAGCGACTTCTCCGGACCCACGCCGTAGTGAAACAGCGGGAAGAGCGTGGTGTGCGACTCGCGCACGCCGCCGGTCTCGGGCTTGCCGCGGATCGTGAAGAGGAGCGGCGCGACGTCGAAGATCGATCGCTTGGCGTTCGACTCCGCGATGACGGGGCCGACGACGGTGAGCGCGCTCTCGTCGAGCTCGCGCTCGCGGTGGAAGTAGAGGCCCGGCGGGATCAGCGTGTACGTCTTGCGGTTGCCGTCGACGTCGCCGTTGTCGCCGTGGAACACGAACGGCGCGACGCCCCAATCGACGTCGCTCGCCGTGCGATCGCGGAAGTACGGCCCGACGATCGTGAACGCGCCCTTCTCGCCCCAATGCGAGGAGGTGAGGAGGAGCGGCATGTGGAAGTAGCCGCCGTCTTTGCGGCTGCCTTCGAAGACGAGCGGCGCGATCCAGTTGTCGTGCTCGCTCGGGGCTTCGCGATGCGCGAGCGGTCCGAGGACGAGCACCTTGTTCTCGCGGTCGCGGACGCGCCAGAACGCCGGGAAGAGGACATCGGCGTCCATCTTCGGTGAGCGGCGCTGGTAGAAGAGGAGGCCGATCAGCGACTCGCGATCGGTCTTCTCCGTCGCCTGTCCCGTGTTCGGGTCGAGCCCGCGGGTGTGCTCGAGGTAGAGCGGCGGGACGAGGCGCAAGCGGTAGTCGCCGCGGCGCTCCTCGTAATAGGGGAAGTACGATCGCTTGAGCGATCCCTCGGCGCCAGGCGGGGTCCCGTCGTGGTCGGTGCCGATCGTCGTCTTGATCGCGTCGGGGACCTCGAGCGGATCCTGCGGGACGACGACGGTGGGCTCGCCGCCCGGGCGCGCAGACGGAGACGTGGGCTGTTGATCGTCGTCGTCACCCGGTCCGCCGCCGCCGCGCGGACCGACCGGCTTGTTGCGCGTCGGGCGCGTCTGCGTGGGCCCGCCGCCCTGACCGCCGCCGCCGGGGCCGCCCTGCGCGAGCGCGGCCTCTGTGAGCATCACGAGGCTGGCGCCGAGGGCGCTCGCGACGAGCACGTGTTTGCGCCTCGCCCAACACGATCCCCCGCGGAGAGTCTGGCGCTTCATGTCGCTTCTTTCGGGGGCGGGACAGGGGAGGCGACGAGCTCTTTCACGCGGGCCGTGATGTCCGCGCGCGGGACCTTCTCCTGGACGTGGCCGGCGAGATCTTTCATCTCCACCACGCCTTCGTTGACCTCACGGTCGCCAAGGATCAAACAAACTCGCGCCCCGAGCGCATTTGCTCGCCGGAAGAGCGCTTTTATCGAGGCTTTTCGCGTGTCGACCTCGCAGCGGAGACCAGCCTGGCGGATGTCGCGTCCGAGGACGAGCGCCGAGGACATCACCGCCTCGCCGATCGGCGCGACGAAGACGTCGACGACGTTCGGCGGGGCCTCGAGCTCGCTCGCGATGAGGAGGCGCTCGAGGCCGGCGGCAAAGCCGATCCCTGGGACCTCCGGGCCGCCGAGGTCCTTCACCATCCCGTCGTAGCGACCGCCGCCGAGCAGCGTGCTGCCCGCGCCGAGCTTCTCGTAGGCGCCTTTGATCTCGAAGAGCGTGCGCGTGTAGTAGTCGAGCCCGCGCACGAGGCGTGGATCGATGCGGTAGGGCGTGCCGAGCGCGTCGAGGTGCCGTCGCAGATCGTCCCAGTGCTTTTTGTCGGCCTCGCTCAGATGATCGAGGATGGTGGGCGCGCCTTGGATCGCCTCGGCGTCGCTCGGGTGCTTCGAGTCGAGGATCCGAAGCGGGTTCGTGCCGAGGCGGCGCTGCGAGTCGGCCGAGAGCTTCTCTTTGAGCGGCGTGAAGTACGTGACGAGCGCCTCTTTGTACTTCGCGCGCGTGTCGCCGCTGCCGATCGAGTTGAGGAACACGTCGGGCGACGCGATGCCGATCTCCCGGAGGAAGTGGACGAGCGCGTCGATCATCTCGGCGTCGCAGCCGGGCCCAGCGTCTCCGAGGCACTCGGCGCCGACCTGGTAGAACTGGCGGTAACGGCCCCGCGCCGGGCGCTCGCCGCGAAACATCGGGCCCATGTAATACCAGCGCGTGACGGGCTCGTTGTTGTGGACGCCGTGCTCGACGTAGGCGCGGACGGCGCCCGCGGTGCCCTCGGGGCGCAAGGTGAGGGCCTCGTCGTGGTGCGAGAAGGAGTACATCTCCTTCTCGACGACGTCGGTGGCCTCGCCGATCGTGCGGACGAAGAGGTTCGTCGGCTCGACGTAGGGGGTCCTTATTTCGCGATACCCGAGGCGCTCCATCGCGCGGCGAAACGCGAGCTCGATCGCGTGCCATCGGCCGATCTCGCCCGGAAGGATGTCGTTCATCCCCTTTACTGCTTTGACGAGCGGCGAGGGCGCACCCACGGAAGTGGCCCGCTTATCGCTGGATAGAGCCGAGGGGTCAAGAAGAGCTTCGCGCGTCGGTCTTTTGCCACGGCCCCGTTAAAGCTAGACAGGCAGGTGTGGGGCACGCGGACGGCATGAGCGAGAAGCCTCAGAAGGCGGGAAACCCCGTCATCTGCGCGCTGGATCTGGGCGCTGTGCGCGTTGGCGTCGCGGTCACGGACGAGCTCGGTGTGATGGCCCACCCGCGCGGTGTCCTCGCCGCCAAGCCGCGGCCGGCCTTCCTCAAAGCGCTCGCGGAGCTCGTTCAGTCGGAGAAAATTCGCAAAATCATCATAGGCTTTCCGCTCGACATGCGGGGCAGTGAGGGGGAGGCAGCGCGGCGCGTGCGGGACTTCGCGCAAGCCATCGCGGACGCGACGCAGTGCCACGTCGAGCTCTTCGACGAGCGCCTCAGCACTGTGCAAGCGCAGCGCGCGCTGACGGCGAGCGGCCTCAAAGGCGAGAAGGCACGCGCGCGCATCGACGAGGCCTCGGCGGTCGAGATCCTCCAGGCGTGGCTCGACCACAGGGCCACGCTCCGCGCCGCGAAGAAGAAGAAGGCGAAGGCCGGCGCATGAGCGGCTCGCGATCGGACCTGAAGACGCCGCCCGCGCGCGAGTCGGCCCCCGCGAGCAGCGGCAAGGGCGAGCGGCGCGTTCGACGAAAGCGTGTGCGCCGGAGCAGCGCGAGCGGCCGCCCGACGAACGAGCCGCCGGCGGGACGGCGCACGCTGTTCTACGTCGTCACCGCGCTCGGCGTCGCGGTCGCCATCCTCGCGACCTACGTGCTCGTCATCTACCCGGCGGGCGCAGGACCAGGCACGGGCAAAGACGTCGAGGTCACGTTCGATCGCGACGAGACAAGCTCGTCGGTCGTCGACAAGCTCGAACGCGCAGGCCTCGTTCGCTCGCCGCGTGTCTTCTCGATCTACCTGCGCCTCGTGGGCGGGAAGGTCGCGCCAGGCGCGCACCTCCTCACCGACGACGCGAGCCCGCACGAGCTCGTGCGCCGCCTCGAGCGCGAAGGTCATGCGACGCGCGCGAAGGTGACGATCCCGGAGGGATGGAATCGCTTCGACATCGCCAAGCGCCTCGAGTCGCTGCACGTCTCGTGGGGCACGGGCTTTCTCGACGCCACCGCGAACACGGATCTCCTCCGCGAGGTCGGCATCGACGGCGACAGCGCCGAAGGCTTTCTCTTCCCCGCGACGTACGACTTCCCGCTCGACAGCGATCCGAAGGAGGTCGTGCGGCGGCTCGTCTCCGAGTTCGATCGCCGCTTCCTGCAGCTCGAGCAGAACCACCGGCTCGGGCGCGCTCAGCTCGAAGGAACCCTCGGCTGGGGACGGCGTGAGATCGTGACGCTCGCGTCGATGGTCGAGAAAGAGGCCGCGGTCGACGAGGAGCGCCCGATCATCGCGAGCGTGTTCTTGAATCGACTGCGCGACCCGGCCTTCAAGCGCAAGGTGCTCCAATGCGATCCGACGTCTGCGTACGGGTGCCTCGTCTTGAAGGATCGCGTCCCGGCGTGTGCAAACTTTGCCGGGAAACCAACGCACGCGATCAACACGGACCCGCTCAACACCTACTCGACGTACGTGCGTGAGGGCTTGCCGCCGGGACCGATCGGGAACCCGGGCACGAAGTCTCTCCAGGCCGTGCTTGCGCCGGCGAGCACGAAGTACCTCTATTTCGTGGTCCGCGGCGACCACCGCCACGCCTTCAGCGAGACCCTCGACGAGCACAACACCGCGGTGAAGGACTTCCGCGACCGCACGTCGGGCAAAGACAAATAGAATTGCCTAAAAAGAGCTTCTTTCGCTCGGCGTGAAGATCCGGCGCGGACCGCCGTCGAAACGTTGGGCCGAAGTGGCGCCATCATTTCCAAACTCTTCCGGGACCTTTACTCTCGCAAACGATCGCAACGACCGGATTTTCTCGCCTCGGTCGACTATTCTCTGGTTCCCATACTCACGAAAGAAGCGCTCCTCATGATGATGAACCGCCGCTCTCTCCTCTTCACGTTGGCCCTCGGTACTGTCCTCACGCTCGCGCCCAGCGCGCTCGCCGACGAGTGGATCTCGACGGGGGTGGCGGTGCGCACGAAGTCGATCGGCTTCATCTCGGTGAACGTCTACCAAATCGAGCATCAGGTGAAGGTGAAGAAGCCCACCCGCTCGCGTCAGGCGGTCATCGAGCACGGTGAGACGGACAAGCGCTTCATCCTCACGTTCCTCCGCGACGTGCCGCAGAAGAAGATCCGCGAGGCGTTCGCCGAGGCGCTCAACAAGAACGGCGGCTCGGCCGCGGTCGGGGCGGTCTCGGGCGTGTTCAAGGACGACGGGCCCGACTTCGCGAAGGGCTCGCAGATCACCGTGACGTTTGCCGCCGCCAACAAGTCGACCACGATCGTCACGCCGGGCGGCCGCACCGCGCTGAACGGCGACGATCACATGAAGAGCGTCTGGAAGATCTGGTTCGGTAACATCGACCAGGCGTCGATCCCCGAAGGGCTCGTCTCGCGCCTGTAAGCCAGGCCTCCGACCCACGCTACGCCGATGCGGCGTTCGAGCACGGCTCGGACGCCGCTTTTTCGTGGAGGCGAGCGTCAGGATCCCGCGTTCCTTTCGGGCAGCGGACGCTTTATAAGGCGCCCATGCAACCCTGGCAGCAAGCAGCGCTTGGAGCCGCGTTCCTGATCGCGACTCACTACCTGCTCCTCCGCGCTGCTTCGGGTCGCATCGGTGACTCGCTCGGCGCGCTCGTCCTCGAAGGCACCGCGGCGACGGGGATCTTGGTCGCCTACCTCGTGGGGATCCGCGGCGACGCGATCGCGACCACGCGGCTCGGGCTGCTCTTCGCGGTCCTCAGCGGGCTCTGCATCTCGGTCGCCAGCATCTTGCTCTTCTTCGCGCTTCGTCGCGGCGGACCGGTCGCCTCCACTGGGACGATCGTGCTCGGCGGTGGCGTCGCGATCAGCGCCGTCCTCGCGCCCATGTTGTTTCGCGAGCCGCTGACGCTCCGTCGCGTCGTCGGCGTGTCGCTCGGCGTCGTCGCGTTGATCGTCCTGTCGACCGAGCCGCGCCAGCCATCTCAGTCCGAGCCTTCGACTACGGAGAGAACGAACGAATGAATGAGACCCTCGTCCTCGCAGGTGACCTCGGCGGAACCCGCGCGCGTTTTGCTGTCTTTGCTCTTCCGTCCCGGGGCGCAGATGGACCGCCTCGTCTCGTTCACCAGAACGTCCTCGAGAGCCGCGCGTTCAAGACGTTCGAAGCCGCGCTCGATCGCTTCCTGAGCGGCTCCGCGCGCGACGCGCTCGGCAAGAAGGTCACGATCGCGGCCGCGAGCTTCGGCATCGCTGGCCCGGTCGTCGATCAGCGGGTGAAGACCACGAACCTCCCGTGGACGATCGACGCGCGCGTCATCGCGAAGACGTTCGAGATCGAGAGCGTCACCCTACTGAACGATCTCGTCGCCGCAGGCCTCGGCGCGATCGCGTCGCCGCCGAGCAAGCTCGCCGTCGTCCACAAGGGGCGACCGAAGCGCGACGAAGGCACGCTCGCTGTCATCGCCGCCGGCACGGGGCTCGGCGAGGCGGTGTTCGTTTGGGACGGACGCGAGCACGTCGCCTGCGCGACGGAGGGCTCCCACGTCGACTTCGCGCCAAGGAACACGGTCGAGGACGAGCTGCTCGCGATGCTGCGGAGCGAGTACGGTCACGTGAGCTACGAGCGCATCGCGTCGGGCTCCACGATCGCGAAGCTCTATCACTTCTTCGTCCGCGAGCAGGGCGTCAAGGAGTCGAAGGACGCCGCGAGCGAGCTCGCGCGCGCCGAAGATCCGAACGTCGCGGTGGTGGAGCTCGCCGAGAGCGGACGCAGCGAAGCGGCGATGTGCGCGATCGATCTCTGGGCGAGCGTGTACGGCTCGGAGGCCGGCAACCTCGCGCTGAAGTCCCTCGCGAGCGGCGGCGTGTACGTGTGCGGCGGCGTCTCCGCGCGGATGGCGAAGATCCTCGCCGAAGGGCTCCCGAAGCGAAAGAAGAAGGGCAAAGCGCGGAGCCCGTTCGTCGAAGGCTTCCTCGACAAGGGGAGGATGCGCCCCTTGCTCGAGCAGATCCCGGTGGCGGTCTGCTGCGAGCCACGCGCAGGTCTGCTCGGCGCCGCCACGCACGCGGCGAGCAGCGCGTTCGCGCTCGTGCCGCCATCGCCGTCGTCGAGCGGTACGAAGAAGAAGGCCGGCGCGACGAAGAAGTGACCGTCGTCCTGGTCATCCATTTGTCCTGCGAAGGTGGATGCGCAGGACGCGAGCGCCCGACCCGCGTGAATCGCGCTTCACTTCGCTTCACACGTCCCACGTCGTCAACGCGTTCTTCGCGGCCGTCCGAAGAGAGCCGAGGAGGCATGTGCCTTGCTGTTACGGTCGGCATTCCATGAAGGGCCCTCTGCGCGCCGCCGCGCGCGTCACCATGTTCGCGGCCGTCCTCTGTTCGCTCGCGATCGCGAACGGCGGATGCTCGACGACGCTCTCGACCCTCCAGCCCGCCGAGCCGATGCGACCGGGGCACGTCCAGGCGAACGCCGCGCTCGACGTGAACATCCCAGCGTCACGCATCGTCGACGCGGTCGATGTCGCGACGACGATCGGCGATCGCTACGCGTCGGACTCGAACTACAAGCCGTCGGCGGAGGAGCAGCGGCAGGCGCTCGGCGCGGCGGTGGGTCTCGGCCTCAGCTCGCCCGGACCAAACCCGGACATCATGCTTCGCATGGGCGTCGTGAACAACCTCGACGTGGGCTTGCGGTGGTCGGCGCTCAACGTCCACGGCGACGCGAAGTATCGCTTCCTCGCGACGAAGGAGCCGAGCACCGACCCCGAGGTGCAGAAGCAGAACCAAGGGATCGGCAACGGCGAGGATCGCGGCTTTCAAGGTTCCATCTCGGTCGGCATCTCGAAGGCCCTCTACAACGGCTTCGTCTTCGACGCGCTCGACTACCTCCACCTGAACGACTACTCGCGGTGGAACATCGAGGTGCCGGTCATCTTCGGATCGCGCCTCGGTGATTTCGGTCACGCATGGTTCGGCCCGAAGTATGTCTTCTCGCACTACTCGGTCGACGCCTCGCTCCAGAACGTCGGCGTCGTCCCCGAGACGAGCGGGACGATTCACCATCTCGGCGCGTTCGGTGGCGTCGGATTGGGCTACAAAGTGATCTTCGTCTTCCTCGAGCTCACGATCGCGAAGATGTTCGCGGAGCCCGAGATTTTCGGACAAAAGACCGACCTCGGCGGCATCATCGTCGTGCCTGCCGGCGGGATCATGCTGCGTCTTTGAGACGTCAAAGCCGAGGCGTTCGCCATTTGCGCGCGGTCTGTAGACGCCCCAATCCGCCGTGGTAGCGTGCTCGCCTCACTCAAGGAGACGAACATGGCGCGCGAATACTCACCGAAGCAGATCGAGCAAGCCGTCAACACGATCAAGACGCTATCGATCGACGGTGTCGAGAAGGCCAACAGCGGTCACCCCGGCACGCCGATGGGGCTCGCGGACATCTCGTTCGAGCTCTTCACGCGTTACCTCCGCTACGATCCGAAGGATCCGACCTGGCTCGGCCGCGACCGCTTCGTCTTGTCGTGTGGCCACGCCTCGATGCTCATCTATTCGATGCTCCACCTCGCCGGCTACGACCTGCCGATGTCGGAGCTCCAGAATTTCCGCCAGTGGGGGAGCAAGACGCCGGGACACCCCGAGCACATGCACACGCCGGGCGTCGAGACCACGACCGGTCCGCTCGGCCAAGGCGTCGGCAACGCGGTCGGCTTCGCGCTCGCCGCCAAGATCAAGGCGGCGCGCTTCGGCAAGGCGTTCGACGCCGTGCGCGTCTTTGCGCTCTGCTCCGACGGTGACATGATGGAAGGCGTCAGCGCCGAGGCCTCGAGCGTGGCTGGTCACCTCGGCCTGTCGAACCTCGTCGTCATGTACGACGACAACCGCATCACGATCGAAGGCGAGACGAACATCGCGTTCAGTGAAGACGTCGGCAAGCGCTACGAAGGCTACGGCTGGTTCGTGCAGCGCATCGACGGCCACGATCACGGTCAGATCCGGAGCGCGATCGACAAGGCGCTCGCGCAAAAGGACAAGCCGTCATTCATCGTCTGCCGCACGCACATCGCGAACGGCGCTCCGAACGCGCACGACACCGCAGAGGCGCACGGCGCGCCGCTCGGCAAGGACGAGATCGCGCTCGTGAAGAAGGCGATGGGGCTCGACCCGGACAAGACGTTCTACGTCCCGGACGAGGTCTACGCGCTGTTCAAGGATCGCGCCGCCGACAACCAGAAGGACAAGCAAGCGTGGGAGGCGGACCTCGCCGCGTGGCGCAAAGCCAACAGCGAGCTCGCGAGCGCGCTCGACAACTTCGAGGCACGCAAGGTCCCGGACGATCTCTACGACCAGCTCCTCAAGGCCCTTCCCGAGAAGGACGACGCCACGCGCAACCTCTCGAACGCGATCCAGCAGATCGTCGCCGAGAAGGTGCCGTCGCTCATCGGCGGATCGGCCGACCTCGCGCCGTCCACCAAGACGCTGATCAAGAAGAGCGGCAGCGTCAACACGAACGCGTTCGAAGGACGCAACCTTCACTTCGGCATTCGCGAGCACGGCATGGGCGCGATCTGCAACGCGCTCGCGCTCTCGGGCGGCATCATCCCGTACGGCGCGACGTTCCTCATCTTCAGCGACTACATGCGCCCGAGCGTTCGCCTCTCGGCGCTCGGCGATCTCCAGTGCATCTGGATCTACACCCACGACTCCGTCTTCCTCGGCGAGGACGGCCCGACGCACCAGCCGATCGAGCAGCTCTGGTCGCTCCGTCACATCCCGAACCTCGCGGTCGTTCGCCCTTGCGACGCGCTCGAGTGTGCCGCCGCATGGACGCTCGCGGTCACGCGCAAGAAGGCGCCCACCGCCTTCTCGCTCACGCGCCAGAAGCTCCCGGCGCTCAAGCGTGACACGGGCTGGGATCCGAAGATGGCGCTCCGCGGCGCGTACGTGGCCCAAGAGGCGACCGGCGGAACGCCCGACCTCGTCTTCATCGCGACGGGCAGCGAGGTTCAGCTCGCCGTCGGCGCGCGCGAGCGCCTCGAGAAGGCCGGCCGCAAGGTGCGCGTCGTCAGCGCGCCGTGCCTCGACATCTTCGACGAGCAGGACGCGGCCTACCGTGAGTCGGTGCTGCCGAAGGGCGTCAAGTGCGTCTCGATCGAGGCGGGGATCACCCAGCCGTGGCGCGCGTACGTCGGTAGTGACGGCCTCTCGATCGGCATCGACCACTACGGCGCCAGCGCGCCGGACAAGGTCCTCGCGCAGAAGTTCGGCCTGACGGTCGACCTCGTCACCGAGCGCGTCCAGAAGTGGCTCGCCTGACCGCGTAGCCCCGCGCAAAGCGAACACGCGCCGATTTCGCCCTTTTCTCCGGGCGGAGTTGGCGCGTGCGCTTTTGTGGAAAATAGTCTGCGACCCCTGGGGTGGGCCGGGCTCGAAAGGGCATGCTGACCACGTCAGGGCTCCGTCCCACGCTCGTTTCTCTCGCCGCGCTCGTGTTTCTCGCCGGATGTGGAGCGCAGAAGCTGCCTGCGCCGAACCCTCCGGCCAAGGAGATCCCGAAGGACGTCGACGTGCCCGACGAGCCGCCGCCGAACGGCGCGGGCCGCGTGCTCCTCGACGCGAACGGCGACAAGGCGAAGGTGATCGAGATCACAGGCTCTGCCACGGCCGCCGCCGGCAACTACCGCGCGACGATCATCGGCGTCCGTCCGCTCTGCACCACCCCATGCGTCGTGGACCTTCCGTACGGTTCGCATCCGCTCGTCTTCAAGTCGACGACGGACGAGTCACGCGTGAGCGAGGTCGATCTCGACGTCGGGCCGAAGCCGAAGGTCGTGCGCCACACGCTCGGCGAGCGGAAGGACGGCGGCGCGCTCCACAGCGTCGGCTCGTCGATCCTCGTGCTCGGCGCGATCACCGCGCTGACGGGCGGCATCTTGTGGGCGACCGGCGCGCTCACCTCGCGCGACGGCAAGGAGTCGTCGATCACGCCGACGGGTCAGCTCATCACCGGCATCGGCGCGGCGGGCATCGGCATCTCGATCCCGCTCCTCATCGTCGGCCGGCCAACCGAGCGCCCCGGCGCCACCACCGAGTGGAGCGTGGCGCCCGAGCCGACGCACAAGACGCCCTTGCCTCCCGCGCGAGGCGTCGTGAACAGCCTCTAGGGCGTGTCCCTATTTCTTCTCTCCTCTCGCCCGTACACGTGCCCGTGCCCGTGCCCGTGCCCGAAAAGAGGACGCAACTTTGGTCGGAAGGCGGCCGATACGGGTACATGGTCCTCGATCACGAACGACTGGACGTCTACCACCTGGCGCTGGACTTCCTGGTCTTCGCGAACGGCATCATCGAGGTGCTGCCGCGGGGGCGAGGCCATCTTGCCGATCAGTTCACGCGCGCATCGATGTCGGTCGTGCTCAACATCGCGGAGGGCGCCGGCAAGACGTCGAAGCCGGACAAGCGACGGTTCTACCTGACGGCGCGAGGCTCGGCCACGGAGTCTGCGGCGCTGCTCGACGTGTGCATGCGCCTCAAGCTCCTCGACGAGGCGGCGCTGAAGGCAGGCAAGGACATGATCGTGCGCGTCGTGTCGATGCTCATCCGCTTGGCTCAGGCCTGCGAGGAGTAAGCGTCAGATTCGAAGCCAGAGCAACGCGCAGCCGATGGCGACGACGGCTGCGTAGTTGCGCAGCGTCTTCTCGTAACGCGTGGCGAATCGGCGCGCGTGCTTGAGCAGATTGAACGTGCACTCGATCTCCGAGCGGGCCTTGTACAGCTCCTTGTCGTACGGCCTTCGGTCCGAGCGGCTGCGGTTGGATCACCTGGGCGCATCCTTGCTCGTCGAGGGCGCTTCGGAAGTCACGCGAGTCGTACGCCTTGTCCGCGAGCAGGCACCGCGTCGAGACTCGGCCGACGAGCTCCTTGGCCGGCAGGACGTCGTGACGTTGCCCTCGGTGATCTCGAACGTGAGCGGCAGTCTAAGCGCATCGACGACCAAGTGAACCTTCGTCGTGAGGCCGCCTCGCGATCGTCCTATGCCCTGTGCTGCGGTCCCCCTTTTCCGCCGCGGCGTGCTGATGAGCGCGGTTGATCGTGCTGTCGAGACTGCCGCGATCTGCCGGAGGAGTTTGGTCCGTGGAAGACGGTGTTCAACCGGTTCGACCGCTGGTCGAAGACAGGCAAGTGGACGCGCATCTTTCACGCACTGGAGGTAGAACGCGACGACGAGTCAATTTCCGCCCATCACAGAAATCTCCCCGAGCCGCCGGGCACGGGCACGGGCACGGGCACGTGTACGGGCGAGAAGAGATATGAGGACACGCTCTAGCGCTCTCGCGCGCTCTGGCGGGCTCGCCTCAGCCCATGCCGCCGGCGGCGCGGTCGATCACCCACGTGATGCTGCCGCGAAAGCCGCGGATGACGCGTGAGGGGGTTTCTTTCACGTCGCCGCTCGTCGCCCAGATGCGCTCGAGCGGCTCGTGCTTCGATTTGCCGAGCACGATCATCACCGAGGCGCGTGCGTTCTCGAGGACGGGCACGGTGAGCGTGAGGCGGGCTTCGCGCTCGCCTTTCGCGGGGACGGCCGCGACGAGGCGGTCTGTGATGTTGACGGTGTCTTCGCCTGGAAAGAGCGACGCGGTGTGGCCATCGTCGCCAACGCCGAGGACGACGAGGTCGAGCGCCGGCACGCCGCCGATCTTCGCCTTCACCGTGTCACGGAGCTCACTGTCGTAGTCGGCGGCGGCGGCGGCGACGTCGGGCATCTCGCCCTTCATCCGATGCACGTTGGCGGGCGGGATCGCGATCTTGTCGAGCAGCGCCTTCTTCGCGCCGGCGTAGTTGCTGCGGGCGTGATCGGGCGGCACCGCGCGCTCGTCGACCCAGTAGACGTGGATCTTGTTCCAGTCGAGCGTCTGCGCGGCGAGAAGGCCATAGGCGTCGAGCGGCGAGGAGCCTCCCGACAGCGCGATCGACGCGGTGCCGCGCTCTTTGATCGCCTCGTTGATCGCGCGCTTCATCCGAGATGCAGCTTCGCGTGCGGCCTGCGCGACGTCGGGCGTCGCGATGAGCAATCCTGGAACGACCTTGGTGACCATCGCTTTACCTGTTCGAGGTTCGATTCAAGAGAACGTGAGACCGTCTTCGACGATGTGCTCGGCGAAGGCGACCGACTCATCGAACGCGACGTCGTGGGGCGGACGATGAAGCGTGCGTTCGAGCCACTTGGCCGCCTTGTTCGCGCCGAGGCGCATGCGCTGCTCGATGCCTGGACGATCGGGGTCGGAGGGGAAGGCGAGCTTCCAGACGATGACGTCGGCGTCGACCGTCGATGAGGCTTCGTTCTTCGGTCCGCTTCCGAGCTCACGCTCCACCGAGCCGATCAGCGCAGGCTTCTTGGGGTCGTCGCCCGCCTCGATCGAGATCGCCGCGAGCGTATGCGGCGCCACGCCTTCCGGGCGATGGACCGACTTCAGATCGATCGTGACCGCCGCGCCGTCGGCGCGCTTGAATCGGAGCGCGCCCGCGAGCCGCGAGGGCTTCCAGCCGAGACGGGTGCCGATCCATCCGAGCATGAGCGCCGTCTCGGGGCCGATGCGCGCGCCAGCCTCGCCGGCCTGACGAAGCGAGATGCGCGTGATCTTGAACGCGAGCTCACGCGTCTGCGGATCATCGAAGAAGCGGGCGAGCATCTCTTGCCACGACGCGATGCGTGTCCATGCGAGATCGGCGATCTCGGGGGCGTTGCGCTGCTTGCGTGCCCACGAGGCGACGTGGATGACGCTCGCGATCGACGTGTACTCGCTGTCGAGGATGATCCGATGTGCGTCGTTCGCGAGATCTTCGAAGATCGGATCGTCGGTGTGGACGCGGCCGAGCCAGACGAGGGCGGTGGGGATCTCCGGGACGAGGAAGGCCTCCATCGCGCTCGCGGCGCGGGCCGCCGCATTTCCGCGACAGGCGAGGGTGATGCGCTCCGAGCAGATCTTCTTGCCGCCTTCGAGCGAGCACACCGCGGTCGCGTTGCCGGTGAACTCGTCGATCGGCGCGTCGACCTCGATCGAGGCGAGGATCGAGCGGGCAGGGATGCTCGAGGTGACCTCGTCGACGACGGGCGTGTAGCGCTCGAGGAGCTCGGCCGAGGGCGCGACGACCTCGATGTTCATCGTGCAGACGCGTGAGAGCGGCGCCTCGCTCGGATCTTCCGGCGCCTTCCAGAGGTCACGGAGCTCTTTCTCGAGGCGTGAGATCAGGCCGGACGCGGACGGCGCCTTGGACTTGTCGGGGATGGCGCTCGGCGTGCTGCCGCCAGGTGCGTTGCTCACGGCTTCCTCCAGCGCCGGCCGTCACGCGCGAGGAGATCGTCGGCCTGTTCGGGACCCCACGAGCCTGCGATGTACGACGGCGGCGCGACCGGCTGCTCACGCCAGGCGTCCATCACCGGATCGATGAACGCCCACTGCTCCTCCACCTCGTCGCGGCGCGTGAAGAGCGTCGCATCGCCGCGCATCGCGTCGAGCAGGAGGCGCTCGTAGGCCTCCGGCGTGTTCGATCCGAACGCGGTGCCGTAGCGGAAGTCCATCGCGACGTCGCGCAAGATGGTGGCGTTGCCGGGCTCCTTCGTCGTGAAGCGAAGCGCGATGCCTTCGTCGGGCTGCACGCGGACGGCGAGCACGTTCTGCGAGATACCCCCATCGGGTGCGTTGAACAGCGAGTGGGGCACCTTCTTGAACTGGATCGCGATCTCGGTCACACGCCGCGCGAGGCGCTTGCCGGCGCGGACGTAGAAGGGCACGCCGCCCCAGCGCCAGTTGTCGATCATGACCTTCATCGCGACGTAGGTCTCGACCTTCGAGTCCTTCGCGACGTCGGGCTCTTCGCGGTAGCCCGGCACGTCGTCGCCCTTGACGTAGCCGCGCGTGTACTGGCCGCGGACGACGCCTTCGCGCACCATCGATCGCTCCATCCGGCGGAGCGATCGGAGCACCTTCACCTTCTCGTCGCGCACCGCGTCGGCCGAGAGCGAGATCGGCGGCTCCATCGCGATCAGCGTGAGGAGCTGCATGAGGTGGTTCTCGACGATGTCCTTCGTCACGCCCGTCTGCTCGTAGAACTTGCCGCGACCTTCGACGCCGATCTCTTCCGCGACGGTGATCTGCACGTGGTCGACGTGCTCGCGCGACCAGATCGGCTCCCACAAGCTGTTGGCGAAGCGGAAGACGAGGAGGTTCTGCACCGTCTCCTTGCCGAGGTAGTGATCGATGCGGAACACCTGCGACTCGGCGAAGGCGCTCGCGATGCAGTCGTTCAGCTCACGTGAGCTCTCGAGGTCGTGGCCGAACGGCTTCTCGATGATGATCCGTGTCCACGGCCCGCCGGTGCGCTCGGCGCTCGGATCGGAGACGAGGCCCGCTTCCTTCAAGTTGCCCACGATCGTCGCGAACTCGGCGGGCGGGACGGCGAGATAGTAGAGGCGGTTTTTCCGCGTCCCTCGCTCCTTGTCGAGCTCCTCGAGATGCTCGCGGAGCTTGCGGTACGTGTTGGGGTCGTCGAACGAGCCCTGCGAGTAGCTGATGCCGCGCTCGAAGTCGGCCCAGAGGGCAGGGTCGATCGGCTTCCGCCGCGAGAACTGCGAGACGCCTTCCTTCATCTCGGCGCGGAACTGCTCGTTCGATTTCTCGCGACGAGCGACGCCGACCGTCGCGAAGCCGCTCGGCAGCGAGCGACTGAGCCCGAGGTTGAAGATCGCGGGCATGAGCTTCCGCTTCGTGAGGTCGCCGGAGGCACCGAAGATCACGAGCGCGCAGGGATCGCCGGTGCGATCTTCGATGAGACCGCGACGAAGAGGGTTCGAAGAGAGCGTCACGACGTCCTCCTAAGACGGAATGGAATCAAACGACAACCGAAACGGAGCAGCACGAATGGCGCGGCGACACGGCGCCGCAAATCGAACGAAGCAGCGCGTCTCATCGCGCGAGAGGCGAGAGGAACGAGAGACGCGCCGCCCTGTTCTGGGTCAGGCCTTCGTCACGGCGTGGCCACCGAACTCGTTGCGGAGCGCGGCGAGCACGCGGAGACCGAAGCCGTTGTCCTTGCGCGAGGCGAAGCGCGCGAAGAGGCTGAGCGCGATCGTGGGCAGCGAGACGCCGAGGCGCACGCCTTCGTCGACGGTCCAGCGGCCCTCGCCCGAGTCGTTGACGTACGCCTTGAGGTCCTTCAGCTCTGGATCCTTGTTGAAGGCGCGCTCGGCGAGCTCGCACAACCACGAGCGGACGACGCTGCCGCGGTTCCACACCTTCGTGACCTGGCGAAGGTCGAACTTGTACTCGCACTCCTTGAGGAGCTCGAAGCCCTCGGCGTACGCCTGCATCATCGCGTACTCGATCCCGTTGTGGACCATCTTGACGTAGTGGCCTGCGCCAGCGCTGCCGAAGTAGCCAAGGCCATCCTTCGGGGCGAGCGTGGTGAGCGCGGGGAGGATCTGCTCGTAGGCGCTCTTGTCGCCGCCGACCATGAGGCAGTAGCCGACCTCGAGGCCCCAGATGCCGCCCGACGTGCCTGCGTCGAGGAAGCGGATCTTCTTCTCCTCGAGCTCCTTCGCGTGGCGAATGGAGTCTTTGTAATTCGAGTTGCCGCCGTCGATGATGATGTCGTTCGCGGAGAGGAGACCCGAGAGATCCTTGATCGTGCTCTCGGTCGGACCGCCGGCGGGGACCATGACCCACACCGCGCGCGGAGCGCTCAGCTTCGAGGCGACGTCCGCGAGCGAGGTCGCGCCCGTCATGCCTTCTTTGGAGAGCTTCTCCACGACCGCAGGATCGCGATCCCACCCCACGACTTGGTGACCTCCGCCGAGAAGGCGCTTCACCATGTTGCCGCCCATTTTGCCCAAGCCAATGATCGCGATCTGCATCTGGTCTCCTCCTCACCCTGTTCCTATCGAGGAGGGCGAGGATACCCAGCAAAGCTCGAGCGGAGTGATCGTTTAACCGGGACCAGAAACCCTTAACGTTGGAAGGCCGTATCAAGGAAAACCCAACCGTCCTCCCGGACATCAGAAGGTCATCCGTAGCGTGCTCTCCCTTGCTGTAAGTCCTCTGGCGTCTTCCTCGTTGAGCGAGAAAGCAAGCGCGACTGCGTTGGCTTCGACGCGATATGTGTATCTATTTTCGCGGACTTTTCGGGGCCTTGCGCGTCACAGGCCCATGCTTACGTTTCGTTGTATGCAAAACGGCGCCCATCCTAACGTGACGACTTCTCAAGTTTCGGGTCGCCTCCTCGGCTTTGTCCGCGTCGTTGTTGGCGGGCATGTCTGCGATCTTGCGGTTCAGGCTGTGTCCTTCGACTCCGATGGTGAGCGAAGCGCAGGTGGATTCTTCGTCAGCGAGGATCAACTCGGAATCATCGTCGACGACGCCGCACCCGCTTCGCAGGTCCAGGCACAGATCGAAAAAGGTACCGCCGAAGCCGTCCGACACTTGTCCCAGAAGTATCTCAACTAACCAACCCACCACCGTTTTTCACCCGCGACGAACAACAGACTCAAAGCTCGTCGCATCGGAACAAACCAGACGCGTCGTGCGTCTCATCCGAAAGAGGACGTTCAGGCCGAGCCTGACACGTCAGCTCGAGGGGGGACGTCCGTCCGTCCCAATGAGGAGTAGCAGTCCATGAATCCCGTGCTCGACCCCGTTTCGTCAAACAACCCATCCTCGGATGAATCGACTTCGTCCAACGAGCCGCAGACCGCCCCGAAGCCTCGTAGGCCTCGTGGCTTCGCGGCGATGGATCGTTCGAAGGTGAGTGAGATCGCCAGCAAGGGCGGCAAAGCCGCGCATGCTGCCGGCACCGCGCACCAGTTCACCAGTGATGAAGCCCGCGCAGCAGGCAAGAAGGGTGGCGTCGCTCCCCACGTTCGTCGTGGTCGCGGCCCGCGGTCTTCTGCAACGATCCCTGCAGCCGAGCCGGTGAAGGAGCCGAAGGAAGCCAAGTCCGCTTGACCACTTCGTCTCTTCTTATCGGCACGCTTAACGTTTCGTAGCTCTCGTCACTGCCCTTGTAAGTCTCGTCTCGCGTCCTCTGTTCTTGGGAGCTTTCGTCGGCTCCCAAACCCGAACATCCGCTGCTTGTAAGCTCGGTCTCTCGTCTCTCGTCCACCATCCGGGTTCGGCTCTTCTTTGCCGGAAGAGCCGATCCGTTGACGAGACCCACAAATAGAGCGAAGAGAGGCGCATGGCCGGTTCTCTTCCCCCAGTGCGTGTTCATCACCCGCACGTCGAAGTGCGTGATGACTTGCTCGGCGGAAGTCCCGTCATTCGTGGCTCGCGCGTCCCGGTTCGCCGTTTGTGGGCTTGGCATCGCAAAGGCGTCACCGTCGAGACCTTGGTGAAACGGTACCCAACACTTGGGTGGGCCAAGGTGCTTGGAGGTCTTGCGTTCGCGTACGACAACGAGGAGCTGATCGAAGCGGACCTCGATCGAGAGCGCGCGCTTCTCGAGTCCGAGCCCGAGCGCGTGCCTGGTCGTATGGACCAGACGCAGCTTCCGTTCGGTCACGCCGACTCGCAAAAAAAGCCGCTTTAGCGCGGTTTTTCGGAGTGGCGTCGGAGCGTCCCTCGCGCGGCGCCATGTGTGTGCACACGCGAGACGCCCGAGATGCCCGAGAAATCCTAAAACTTTTCCGTCCACGAGGCGTCGGATGACCGATCATGAATGCAGCCTTAGGCGCGATCGGTCTGGCGAACCCAATGGGCGAACGAAAATCGGGGGTCTCGCTCCTCCTCGAGGAGCATGCAGTCGTCCTTGGACGCGTCGCGATGGCGCTCGCCGGAGACGCCTCGCGCGCCGAGCAGGTGCTCGAGCAGGTCGCGCGTGACGCTGGGCTCGCCCGTGAGGTCCCCCCGAACACGAAGCCGCTCGCCTGGCTGCTCGGCCTCACCCGCGTCGCGTGCGCGACGCAGCAGTCGAAGCTTCCGCTTCGCAACCGCACGCAAGGCTTCGAAGCCCCACCGCCCAACACCGAGCGCCTTGGAGCCTCGGAGGCCGTCCCGGCACGTGCGGCGCTCGCCGCGCTGAAGCCGACCGAGCGCGAAGCCGTGGTCCTCTCGCTCGTCGGCGGCCTCGAAGCCGCCGATGTCGCGACGGCCTGTGGTGTGGATCTCGGCACCGCCAAGACGCGCATCGCGCGTGGTGTCGAGCAGCTGCTCTCGTCTGCGTCTGCGTCTCGCGAAGGTGAAGGAGGTGCGCGATGAACACAGCGCGTTGCAACAGGTTCCGTGAAGACATCGTCGGCCTCCTCGAAGGCACCGCGCCCGACGCGCTCCGCGCGCACATCGCGGGCTGCGACGCCTGCCGCGACACGTCCCATTCGCTCGAGCTCCTCACCGCGAGCATCGCGAAGGCGGGCAACGATTTCACCGTCTCGCCGTCGCTCGCCGAGCGGCTCGCGCAGATCGCCGACGCCCCCGAGGCCCCCGAGGGCCTCGTCGTGCAGCACACGCAGACCGGTGGGCTCCAGGCCGGCGCGGCAGCAGCAGCAGGGCCGAGCGTGCAGAGCGGGGCGAGCGTTCCCGCGGCGTCCTCCGGTGACCGCATCAGCGGACCGCGCCTCCGGACCGAGCCGCCGCATCCCGCCGAACAAGCGGCGCCGATCCCTGCGCCGATCGTCGCGAGTGGGCGCGTCGAGCCGAAGAAGAGCCGAAAGGCGCTCTGGCTCCTCCTCGCCGCGTGCGCGAGCATCAGCGCGAGCGCGGTGGTGGGCCTCAAGATCGCCGATCACCAGCGATCGCCGGCGGTCGCCGCGACGCGCGCATGGCACGGCAAGGTCGCGAAGATCGCCCGCAGCGGCGCCGACGCGAACGCAGGCGAGTCTGGGCTCACGGTCATCACGCCGTCGGGCAAGCTTCCGCTCGGCGAGGGCGCCGAGATCAAAGCCGGCATGCACCTCACGACCGACGGGCGCACGCGCGCTCGCCTCTGGCTCGATGACGGGAGCACCGTCGTCCTCGATCGCGCGACCGACCTCACCGTCGAGAGCACGCCGCGCACGATGCTCCTCAGCGATGGCGCCGTCCTCGCGGACGTCGCGCACCTCGACAACGCGCCGTGGGCGAAGGTGAAGACGCCCAACGGCGACGTGAACGTGATCGGGACGAAGTTCGCGGTCACCGCGGCGGCGGATCGAACGAACGTCGAGGTCTTGCGAGGCGAGGTCGAGGTCAAGGCCGCGGGCGACAGCCACAAGGTGTCGGCGGGGCAAGAAGGCGTCGTCGGCAAAGACGGCAAGGTCGACGTCGCGCCGGCCAACGATCTGGCGCAGCGCTCCGCGTTCGGCGAGCAGCTCATCTCGACGCACAACGAAGACACCGAGGCGCCCGCGAGCGGCCTCGGTGAGCTCCGCGCCAAGCGGCCAGGGCGCCAGGACGAGAAGGATCACGCCGTTCACCTCGCCAAGCACGCGGTGAAGGTCCGCATCGCCGGCAACGTCGCGCGCACCGAGATCGACGAGACGTTCGCGAACGACACCGACGACGAGCTCGAGGGCATCTACCGCTTCCCGCTGCCTCCGGGCGCGCAGATCGAGCGCCTCGCGCTCGAGGTCGACGGCAAGCTCCTCGACGGCGAGTTCGTCGACAAGGCGAAGGCCGCCGCGATCTGGCGCGGCGCGATCCAAAACGCCGCCCCGAAGGCGCCGAAGCCGCGCGAAGAGATCGTGTGGGTGCCCGGTCCTTGGCACGACCCCGCGCTGCTCGAATGGCAACGTGGAGGCCGCTTCGAGCTCCGCATCTTCCCGATCCCGAAGCGAGGATCACGCCGCGTCGTGATCGCCTACACGGAGACCGTCGCGCCCGTGTCGGGCGTCCGCCGCTACGTCTATCCGCTGCCGCAAGGCTCTTCGAGCAAGATCACGATCGATCAGTTCTCGGTCGACGCGCAGGTGCTCGGTCACGACGCCAAGGTGCCCGTCCGCGCCCGCGGCTACGAGCTCGAGAAGAAGACGGAGAACACGGCCGAGCGCCTCTCCGCGACGATGACCTCGTTCGCCCCGTCGGGCGATCTCGCGATCGAGTACGGCCTCGACGACAAGGCCACCGACGCGACCGCGTGGGCCTACCGCGCGGCACCCGCGCCCGTCACGACGACCGGCACCGAGAGCAGCAAGAAGGCGAAGGAGGTCGATCCGATCGGCGACGATCCCTTCGTCGCGATCGCCCTCCGACCGAAGCTCCCGAAGTGGTCGGAGAGCAAGCCGCGCGACCAGGTCATCGTCGTCGACGCCGGTCGCGCGATGTTCGGCGAACGCTTCGCGCGCGCCAAGCGCCTCGCCATCCAGATGACGCAAGAGATGGATCGTCGTGATCGCGTCACCGTGATCGCGTGCGATGTCTCGTGCAAGACGATGCCAGGTGGTTTCGTCGCGCCAGGCGCGCCGACCGCGCACGATGTCGACGCCTTCCTCGGCGGCGTCACGCCCGACGGCGCGAGCGATCTCGTCGGCGCTGTCCGCGCCGCCTCCAAGCTCGGCGGACACGACTCCGCGCGTGACCTCCGCGTGGCGGTGCTCTCCGATGGCGTCGCGACGGCCGGCTATCGATCGAACAGCCGCGTCGCCACCGAGGTGGGGGACGCGATCGGCGACGCCCGCTCGATGGTCGTCACCGTCCCGATCGGCGCCGACGCCGACGTGAACCTGCTCGGGGACATCGCGCGTGGCGGTGGCGGCGTCGTCGTGCCGTATCAACCGGGCCAGCGTCTCGAGGCGACGGCGATCGAGGTCCTCAACGCGACGTACGGCACTACGCTGCGCGACGTCCAGGTGGTCCTCCCGGACGGCCTTCGTGACAACGCGCCTCAGACGATCGCGCCGCTTCGCGCGGGCTCCGAGGCGATCATCACGGCGCGCATGAGCCGGGACGACGTGAAGGGCGACATCATCCTTCGCGGCAAGGTCGGCGGCGATCCCTTCGAGGCGAAGTACCCGATCGACGTGCATGCGTCGACCGAAGCAGGCAACGCGTTCGTGCCGCGCCTCTTCGCGGCCGCGCGCATCGCCGACCGCGAGCGCCAGCCCGGCAACGCCGCAGCCGCCAACACGGAGCTCGTCGCGCTGTCGCGTCGCTTCTCCGTTCCGTCACGCACCACGTCGCTCCTCGTCCTCGAGAGCGAGGCGATGTTCAAGGCGTTCGGGATCGAGCGCGCCGAGCACGGCCCGTCGTGGACCGGCGAGGAGCTCGCCAAAGGGAGCGTCGTCGCGACGGTGGGCAAAAGCAGCGACCCCAGCGCGGATCTCGCGGCGCTGAACCCCTTCGCCGACGAAGACTCGACGAGCGGCTTCGGCAGCCTGAGCCGTGAAGCGCCGGCCAAGAAGGACAAGGGCGGCGACGGCTTCGGTCGCGGCGCGGGCGGAGGCGGGAGCGCTGCCCCGGGCGATCTCGGGGCGCTCGGATCGGCAGCACAGAAGCCCGCACCGACGACGGTGCCCGCGCCGCCTCCTTCGCCGAAGGCACCGCGCGCGCTCGCCGCCGACGACGAGAAGAGCGCCGCGTTCGATCGTCTCGAGGCGTCCCGTCGCTCGCGTCCACGCGGCGGCCAGTTCATGAAGAAGGTCTTCGTTCGACATGGCAACATCACGTCGGACGTCTCGCCGAACGTCGCCAGCGACAAGGTCGCGCAAGCGCGCGCTGCCGTCGCCGCCGCTCCCGACGAGCGGTCGAAGCACAAGGACCTCGCGCGGCTCCTCGCGCTCTCGGGTCAGCTCGATGAGCTGAGCGACACGCTCGAGAAGTGGTCGACGCGCGATCCGCTCGACGCCGACGTCATCGTCGGTCGCGCCGACGTCGCCGCGCGCCGCGGTGATCGCGACGCGTCGCTTCGTATCCTCGGCGGCGCGCTCGCGTCGAGCGCGCTGACGGCCGCCGACGCGTTCGTCGTCGCGCAGCAAGTCGCCCGCTCCTACGATCGCCTCGGCAAGCCCGAGTCGTGCGCCTTCCACGTCGCCGCCGCGGAGCTTCGAAGCACTGACGCGGACGCCGTGGCGCGCGCCATCTCGTGTGAGCGAGCGCAGGGAAGGGCCTCGTCGGCCGATCGCTGGCTCGTCGGCCTCAAAGACACGCAGCGCACGGCGATCACGAACGCGCTGGCGAAATTCGAGAAGGAGAAGAGCGAGACGGCCACCTTCGGCGACGTCATCGTCTCGGCGACCTGGAACGGCGGCGCCGACCTCGACCTCGCGATCGTCGACCCGAACGGGCGTCGTGCATCGGCGGTCACCCGCATGAAGGGCACGCGCGTCGAAGGCGCCACCGCGCGCGACCACGAGTCGCTCGCGCTCTCGAGCGGCGAGGGCGGGTCGTTCCTCATCGAGGTCGTCCGCGCCAACGGGGCGGAGGCGACGTCACCCGTGAGCGGCACGGTGACGATCAAGGCCTTCGGCCAATCGCAGTCGATCCCTTTCACGCTGACGAGCGCGCGCACGCAAGTGGGCCGCGTTGACGCGCGATGGGAGCAAGAGCTCGTCCCGATCGACGACAACGGCTTCACCGGCTTCGTGCCTCCGCCGCCGCAGCAGAGCGTCTTCGACCGCGGCGCGGCCGCGGCAGCGCTTCAGAGCGTCAACGTCACGCATTGCGGCTCGAGCGGCCAGGTCGGCACCGGTCACGTCATGGTGACGTTCTCGCCGACGGGCCGCGTCTCCGAGGTGGTCGTCGACGACGCGAACTTCAGCGGCACGCCCGCAGGTCGATGTGTCCAGACGGCGTTCTTCAACGCGATCGTGCCGTCGTTCAGCGGCGGCCCGGTGAAGGTCGGCAAGAGCTTCACGATCCGCTGATGTGGGCTGATTAACGACGCGAAGACGCAGCAGCCGAGGGCGCTCCACGTGCGCCCGCTCCATGCCGCCGGCGGTCTTGCTCGTGCTTCTTCTGGTAGAGGACGAACACGACCGCGAGCGTGATCATGATGCCGATCACGCCATAGAAGAACGCGCGGCCAGCGCTCGAGTCCGCCACGGGCTCGGGCGCTTCAGGACGGCTGGTCGAGGATCTTCACGAGCGACTCGAGCGCCTCGAGCACGCGTGCACGCTCACCGCGCGGCACCTTGTCGAAGAGCGCGCTGTACGCGGTCTGGGCGCCAGAGCCCGCGCTCTGGGCCGAACGACGACCCTTCGGGGTCAGGCGCACGTCGGTCTGACGACCGTCGTCGGAGCCCTTCGCACGGGCGATGAGACCTGCACGCTCGAGACCCGAGAGGTTGCGGCTCGCCGTCGACGGATCGATGCCGAGGAGTGTGGCAAGCGTCGACGTGGAGAGGGCTCCACGCTCGGCGATGAGCTGCAACGTCTCTGCTTGCTGAGGGGTGACGTCACCGGTCCGCGCGCGCTCTCGCGCGATGCGGCCGAGACCACGTGCTACGGCAGAGAGGGCTCGCGCGAACCTGTCCTGGTCGGCCATGGGAGAACCTGTACTCTACAAGTCTTCGCCTCGCGTCAAGCGTCGAGTTTGTGAGATCCGCGAGAACGCCGATTTTTCCGAAGCGTCGTGCGTCCCGATTCAGAGCTTTTTTTGGGGGAGGACCGCGTCTCGAGCCCAACCACATCCCGATTTCGGACAAAGGGTTTCGCTGCATACCCACGTTTCGACGAACCTCACGCTCGCTCGAGGCATCAGAGTCGTCATGGACGCGCCTGCGAATTCGTCGTCGCAGAACGAGGCGATCTCCTTCGCAGACCTGCGCATGCCACGGCGCGCTTGGTCGGATTTCAGCGAGGCGGAGCCGACCGGTTCGTTCGTTCGTAGAGCTTCACACGCCGAATTTGCGAGCCCACCCCGCCTGCGATCCCGAAGAGATAAGTCACCCCCGACCGAGAAACGAGCAAAGTGCGCGTCGACGTCGCGGCGTTTGCGCCCTGCAAAATGCGCGAACGGGTTGCCACCACGGTTTTTGCTCTTTAGTGTGGCATCCATCACGCGATTGCTCGTGCCATGACGCGAACGCGTGCTAAGCCCCGAGCCACGAGAGTCTGACGATGAACGACGTCGCCCAACAGAGCTCGAAGCGTCCGGAAACCTGCCGGATGTTCGAAAATGAGCTGCTCGAGAAGTTCTCGCGCATCCATCCGGCGACGCCGTTCGTCGTCTACATCCCGATGATCGTCGCGACGCTGTACCGCACGTACGGCCGCCAGGTGCCGCTGCTCACCACGGTCGGGCTCTGCGCCGGCGGCCTGCTCGTCTGGACGCTCACGGAGTACTTCCTCCATCGCTACGTCTTTCATTGGACGAACGACACGCCGTGGGGTCGCCGCGTGCACTTCCTCCTGCACGGCGTTCACCACGATTTCCCGAACGACAGCGATCGCTTGGTGATGCCGCTCCTCACGAGCGTCCCGCTCGCGGTCATCTTCTACACGCTCTTTTACTTCGCCTTTGGCGGCGCACGCCTCGCCGAGCCCTTCTACGCGGGCTTCGCGATGGGCTACCTCTGCTACGACGGCACGCACTACGCGGTTCACCACTTCAAGCAGACGAGCCGCATCGGCAAGTTCTTGAAGCGCCACCACATGCTTCACCACCACGCCGATCACTCGGGTGGGTTTGGCGTCTCTTCACCGCTCTGGGATTTGGTGTTTGGCACCATGCCCCAAGTGAAGAAGCTCGCGTCGACGCGTTCGAGCACGCGCTAGGCGCGACGCGCTCCCTCGGCGCTCAACGTACGTGCGTGTTGACGGGTGAGCCCTTCGGGTTCGCGAGGACCGGCATCGGAACGCGCGCGACCGAGACGGCCATCACGCGACCGTTCAGCAGGGCGCCTGCTTGCGCGCCGACGATGAAGGCCACGGCGGTTCCCGCAAGCGCGAGCGCGATCACAGCGGATTTGGTGGCGACTCTGCTTCTCATATTCGACCTCCGAAATGGCCCGGCAGGTTTTGCGCGGGGGTAAAGCGACCGGAAAGCGAAGAGGCAGGCACACACCGTCCATCCCAAATCCCAAAACGGCGTGCTGAAGTCAGTCTAGCTGTCGAGGCCGGTTGGGGTACCGGAGATTTGCCGCACGCCATTCTTCGCTTTAGAGCGGAAGTTTCCGAGGTTTAGCGTCGAAAAGGAGCAAGGGTGCGCGTTAACCTACGGCGCGTCGATGGCGCCTTTCCCCAACATTTTGTTGGGTTTCGCTCCTTCCGCTGCGGTTTGGCGCAAGACCGTCGAGGCGACAATGTATTACAACGTCGTGCATGACCTTACGGTGATGGTAGGCTAGGGTCCCGTTCAGGTTTCTCGTGCTGTCACGGCGAGACGCTACTCTCACAGAATACTTGTTACTCTTTCGCGGGGTTCAGTCAGGTCCCCGAAACGCCGGTAAGAAATGACGCAGGGCAAGACGCCCAAAAGCGGTGACGAAGCGAAGAAGTCCGAGATCGGGACCATCCTCGCACACCGATACGAAGTCCTTCGCGAGCTCGGTCGGGGCGGAATGGGCGTCGTCTATCTGTGCAAGGACATCGTCACGCACGAGCGCGTCGCGCTGAAGCGTCTCCGTCCACCGGAGGAGGCCAAGGCGACCCGCGCGGAGGAGAGCTGGTGGTTCCAGCAAGAGGCGCGCGCTGTGGCCTCGCTCGAGCACCCCGCGATCGTGCGCGCGCGTGACTTCGGAACGCTCCACGACGGCTCGCCGTACCTCGTGATGGATGCGCTGCCCGGTCGAAGCGTGCACGAGTGGATGCACACGACGACGATGCCGTGGAGCGTGATCTGGGCGCTCGTCGATCAAGTGCTCGCCGGCATGGCGCACGCGCACGCGCGGCACATCATCCACGGCGATCTGAAGCCGTCGAACGTCATGCTCGATCTCGCTGGGGCAGGGCGGGGGCCGCGCGCGTACGTGCTCGACCTCGGCCTCGCATGGCTGCGCGAGTCGCGCCACGACTCGCGTCTCGACGGCGCGCCGGAGCCCGAGCTCGCGGTGCATGCAGGCGCCGGCACGGTCGGCTGGGTCGCGCCCGAGCAGATCCGCAAGCAAGCCACGCTCGTCGGTCCCGCGACCGATCTCTACGCGCTCGGCTGCATCATGTACCGCGTGCTGACGGGCAAAGAGGTCTTCGAAGGCACCGCGCAAGAGGTGCTTCGCGCGCACAAGCGCACGCCGGTGCCCGCGCCGGTGCTGCCGGAGGGTGTCCCGCATCAGGTCGGGCTCTTCGTCCAGCGGCTGCTCGCGAAGAAGCCATGGCATCGCTTCGAGCTCGCCGCCGACGCACGTCGCGTCTGGGCGCAGTTTCGCCCGCGTCATGCGCCCACGCTCGAGGAGACGGTCGCGAGCGCGCCGGCTCCGCCGCCAGAGCCTTCGAGCTCGCCCGACATGGGCCGCGCCGTCGCCGCCGCGCGCTCGCTCGCGCCCGGGCTTCTCTCGCTTCGACCGTCACCGATGGTCGCGCGCGAGCCAGAGCGCCAAGAGCTGATGGACCTCGTGCTCTCGGTCTGCGCGGGTCAACCGCCGCAGCACCGCATGGTGGCCCTCATCGGCGAAGCCGGCGTCGGCAAGAGCCGCCTCGCCGAGTGGGTCTGCGAGCAAGTGCACGAGCGCGGCCTCATGTGGCCGCTCCGCGCGCGGTACGGCCGCACGCCGTCGCCGCTCGATGGCCTCACCGGCGCGGTCAACTCGTTCTACGGGCTCCAAGGCGCCGATCGCGAGACCGTCGAGCAGACGCTGCTCGATCGCTGGGAGGTCGACAAGGCCGACAGCGAGGAGCTCGCGTGGGTCGCCGCGGCCGCCGAATGGCTTCGCCCCACGCCGCCAGGCACCGTCCCGCCGCTCGGGCCCACCGGCAAGCGCTTCGTCCTCGACACGCCGGAGCTTCGCTTCGCGGTCGCGCGGCGCATCCTCGAGCGCATCGGCCACGATCGACCGGTCTTCATCTGGTTCGACGACCTCCATCTCACGAGCGCCAACACGTTCGAGATGCTGACGCGCCTGAAGCGCGACGCGACCAAGCTGCGCCTCCTCATCCTCGCGACGGCACGCAGCGAGTCGCTCGAGACGGATCTCGACGCGGCCGTTCGCATGGAGGCCTTGCGCGCGGACTGGGGCGGACGCGTCCTCGATCTCGCGCCGCTCGGCGTCGAAGAGACCGAGGTCCTTCTTCGCGCGACGCTCCCGCTCACGTCCGCGGCGATCGCCGCTGCGGTCGCGCAGAGCCGAGGTAACCCGCTCTTCGCGTTGCAGCTCCTCCACGCGTGGGCGGGCGGCGGCTACCTCACGCTCGAGGGCGGCAAGTACAAGGTCCCGGACGAGGCGCTGCACGGCCGCGCGATCACGACCGCGGATCTTTGGGACGAGCGACTCCGCGCCGTGCCGACCGATCTTCGCCTCGCGGCCTACGCGGCCGCGGCGCTCGGCGACGACGTCCGCGGCGTCGTCTTGAAGGCGCTCGTCGCCGCGCTCGGGATGGATCCGCGGGACGCGCTCGTCGCGCTCACGCGCGCGCAGATCCTCCTCGCGTCGGGCAACGATCAGTTCCGCTGGCCGCATGCCCTCTTGCAAGAGCACTTGCTCGGTCGCCTCCACGAGCGCAACGATGCCCCAGCGATCTTCCGGCTCGCCGCGAACGCGCTCGCCAAGCACCCCGAGGTCGGCTCGCGCCGCATCATGAAGCATCGCGTGCGCAACCTCCTCCGCGCGGGCGATGACGACGTCGCCGCCAGCCTCATGTTCTCGTTCATCGAGGGCGCGTGGGCGCGCGGCCGCGATACTGCCGCCACGCTCAAAGACCTCGCGCTCCTCGAGGGCCGCGTGTCGGGCGCGGCCGCGGCCGAGTACGCGTATTGGCGCGCCGAAGCCCTCCGTCACATCGGCAAGCTCGAAGAGGCACGCGAGCAGGCAGAGACCGCAAGGCGCGCGTTCGAGCAAGCAGGCGACAAGACGCGCGAGGCGCACGCGCTTCGTCTTCTTGGTCACCTCGCGAGCGACACCGGCGCTCCTGCGCAGGGTCGTCTCCAGGTCGCGCTCGCGATCGCGCGCTTCGAAGAGCTGAAAGACGATCGCGGCCTCGCCGCCGCCCTCGTCGTGCTCGGCGAGATCGATTACCTCCTCGGCGAGCACGCCCGTGCACGCGAGGTGCTCCTCGAGGCGAGCTCACGTTGCGACAACGTGAGCGACATGCTCGGCGGAGCGCAGTGCTTCATCCTCCTCGCGATGATCGAGACGGCGGTCGGTGGCTTCCGTCGCGCGCGCGACTTGCTCATCCACGCACGCCAAGCGTTCGACGCGATCGGTTACCGACTCGGCATCGCGCAATGCGACGTCGTGCTCGGTCACGCCGACCACCGCGCCGGCGAGATGGACACCGCACGCGCCCGCGCGCTCTCGGCCCGCGCCGCGTTCCGCGAGCTCATGAATCCGCGCGGCGAGGCCGCATGCGAGCGCCTCCTGGCGCTCATCGCGATCGACACCGACGACTTCGCGGCTGGCGGCGCGCACGCGTCGGTCGCGGCGAAGATCTTCGAGCGTCTGCAGGACCCGTGGGGAGACCTCGAGGCCCGCCTCCTCCTCGCCCAGGTCGCCCTCGCCAAGCGCGACGACAACGCGAAGGAGCTCGTGCAGGACTGCGAGCGCATCGTCCTCGACGAAGCCGAGCCTCGCCAGCATCGCCACCTCACGCTCGCGTGGCTCGCCCAGATCGAGCAGCGCTGGCAAGACGCCGCCAACGAGATCGACCGCGCACGCGCCGCGTTCGGTGACAAGGCGCGCTGCGGCGACCACACCCCCCAGCTGCTCAAGCGCTTCGTGCGGATGGAGTGGCAGGGGCCAGCCGCAGGAAAGATCGGGCCCTGGCTCGACCTTGTCGAGAACGCCAACCCCGACGAGTCCGTCTCGTCGCGCTGGCCGACCTCGCCCCGCGCCTCGCGCCCCGATCACTAGACCCAGCGTATCCAGCCGACGACTGGCCAAGCAGGGCAGCCGGATTCCTCCCGCAGCCGGTGAAAACCGCTCACTAGGCGTTGCAGAACGTACCCGTCGCTGTGCTAGGGTGCGCCCGCTATGTCGACACCCCAAGATTCACCGAAGCGAAGGAAGCAGAAGGCCCGCCGCACCAAGCAACTTGCCGAGTGGCGCGAGAAGAAGGCCACAGCCGGCGGAGCCACTGCGACGAAGAAGACCGAGAAGAAGGCCTGACCGAGAACGCGTCCCTTTTGACGCTCTCGGCATTCATGCGCTTGGTCCTTCGGTAAAGCTCACGTAGTCTCGTCTTCGTCCATGGTCACGTACGAGGTTACCCAGGCGCTGCTCACCGTCGGGACCGTCTATCACGTGCGAAAGCCACGTGAAGAGCAGGTCCTCTACACGGTGCGCGGCGTCCTCATGAGCGCCACCCCGAAGTTCCGCCTCGTCGAAGGCGATGACGGCAAAGAGCTCGGCACGCTCACCGGCAACTTCATCAAGACGAAGTACGACATCAACGACGAGACGAAGACGGTCGGCACGCTCGTCTTTCCCGCGGTCGCCTTCAAGAAGACGCTCACGCTCACCGTCGGTGACGAGGTCTTCGAGGCGGACGGCGGCGTATTCCGCGGCATCTTCCAATGCAAGCGCGCGAACGGCGACGTCGTGCTCGAGATCGCGAAAGAGCTCTCGATTCGAGACACGTTCTCGGTGAAGACCGACGAAGCGATCCCGTATCAAATCGGCCTGCTCTCGGCCGTCGCGATCCACTCTCGTTTCTACGAGATGGTCTGACGCGGCCGCGACTTTCCTTCGGAAAGATCGCGCGTCAGCGGCGCTTCGCGAGCTTGGCAGGGCGAGTGACGGCCGCCGTGACGGGGCGCGCCGGAGCCTTCGTGAGGTTCGTTTGCTCGAGCTTCTCGATCGGCGTCGAGCCGAGCGCGGGCGCAGACTTGCTGGCCGTCGACGAAGCGGATGAAGGATTGCGAACCGAGCTGACCGCGGTGGCTGCCGTCGCGACGACGCAGAACGCGGCGCAGACGCCGAGGGCGACCTTCACGACACGACGGAAGCGCGCACGACGCTCGGCGACGCGCGGCTGCATCTTGTCTTTGAGGATCGGGTCGGTCGGTTGGAGGACGATGTTCTCCCAGGTCATCCTGGACGGGCCGAGCAAGGCGGCGCGCTGAAGGAGGTCGGCGCGCGACGGCGCGGCGTCCTCGTGCGTGGCGTCGTCGAGCCCCATGACCATGTTGTCGGTCGAGGCAGCCGCCGTGGGAACCACGACGCCCGCCGCGCTGCTCGCCGCCACCGGTGGAATCACCGAGGGCATGCGCTCCGTGCAGGGAGCAGGGCTCTCGGGAAAGGTGGACGGAACGAGGAACGGGTTTTGGCTCATGTGTCCCACGCTCGTCTCACTCGCAAGATAGAGGCCACGTTTCGACGCGTTAGGCCCTGGATCGATGTTGGGCAAAGCACCCGCAAGCGCACGCGAATTTGCAGCGGCAGCTCGACTGTCCAGACCCGGATGTGGATCGCCGTTGATCCGAATCCACGATGCCCACCCCCAGGTAGAGGGATGTTCGGCTCTGGTCGGATGTGCGCACCGCCGCGTCGCTCGAATCGCTCGCGTGACGCTCGATTCGACGCTCAGTTCTCGGCGTCGACCCACTTCTTGATCCCCACGACGATGGGATCGTCGGGCGAGACCGCTTGCATCGGGTGCAGCTGGTTGCCCTTGCCCGTCGGGTTCAAGAGGATCGTGCTCTCGGCTTTGTTTTGAAGGTTGATCCACGCCTTCGCGTGAAGGCATGCGGTCGCCGGATCGGTGTCGGCGCCGCGCAAGTCCATCGCCTGCACCGGCGCCTTCGGCGCCTCGTCGGGCGGAGGCTCACGCGCATGGCAACCGAGGCAGGAGCTTTGGCCGAGATCGGGCGGACCCGCGTCGGGATCCATCCCGTCGTCGGGCAGCACCGTCACCGGGAGGTTCATCGCGGGGAGCGCGCTCGACTTGAAGAGCTCGAGGGCATTGCACTGCGCGAGGACCGCCTGGCCGGGAGACGACTCGATCTTGTTGAACGCCACCTTGAGGCGCCCCGTCGGATCCCAGCGCAGCAAGATCATCTTGCCGGTGAAGAGATCGACCGACGTGCCGGCGGGGACGGTGAGCTCGCCCTTGAAGCCGTTCACCTCGGGATCGGCCTTCACCTTGCCGTTGCGCGGCAGGATCACGAAGAAGGGTGACTCGACCTTCACGTTCGCGTTGTCGGGCGCGGTGATCTTCAGCGCGGAGAGCGTCAGCGTGCCGTTCGACTCGGTGGCGAGGAACGTGAGGCGCGCCTTCACGAGACCTTCGGCGACGGTATCGAGCGGCACGACGTTGAAGCCGCTCTGCACGCTGAAGCCGCCCGTGTTCGGAAGGGGAGGGCCGGGCACCTCCGCCGAGATCCACTCGGAGACGCGTTGAAACAAGTTGTTCGGAGCGTCGGTGAGCGCGGGGCCGGAGTGACGAACCTGCGTGAGCAGGATGCTGTCGCCGACCTCTTTCGTGGCCGGGAGTACGCCGCGATACTTCTTCACCGTGACGTAGGGATCTTCACCGCCAAGCCACGTCGGAGCGCCTTGGTAGCTCCCGCGGACGTGGCAAGACCCGTTCGTGCCGCCGCACGTGGTGATCAGATCGTCTTGCAACGATCGGAAGAGCGGCTCGGGATCTTGTCCGCCGTTCGGCCCGGTGCGTGTGCTCGCGGGATCGTCGCCGCACGCAAGCGCGCTGCTGAACGCGATCGTGACAGCCGCGCCAAACAGGGCCACGCGACGCGAGGAGTGAGAAGCGAAGACGCGATGGGCATCGCCCATGATGATCCGATCGTGCCCAACCGCGGAGTTAGTTGCAAGTCCGCTGATCGCTCGCACGAAGAATGTTCGCGCGCTCGCTGCTCAGCTGCTCGCTCGCTCCCCTTAGGCGTAGCGGCATCCGCGATCAGCGCTGCGTGTAGGTGTGGGCGGCGCCGACGTCGATGTTGTGGTCGCTCGCCATCACCGACGAGCTGGGGGTCGACGTCGACGTCGACGTGCTCGAGGAGCCGAGGACGAACGCGCCCACGGTCGCGGCGAGGACGAACACCAAGAGGCCAATCCACGCCGCACGTACGAGGTCGGTGCGGTCCCACTCGAAGAAGGACCAGAGCGTGCGAACACGCCGCCCGACGGTCGCCGCGCGCAAGAACGGATCGTTTTCGTGGATCACGGCGCCTTGCCCGTCGTGCGTCTGCTCGAGGCTCGCGGTGGCGCTCCAGAGCAAGGTCATCTCTTCGCGCGATCGCTGCATCCCAAACCGAACGCGCTCCCACCACGACGCTGGTGCCGCTGCCTGCATCGGCGCCTGCGCGTAATAGCCGTCGTATCCGTCGTATCCGGCGTCGTACTTGGGCTCGAGAGCGGGTGCCTCGACGTACGCGTTGTGTCCGTTGTGTCCGCGCGCCGACGGTGGCGGCTCGTAGCTGGTCTGGTCGAGCGGGTAGTCGAGCGCCGTCACATGATGGTCTTCGCTGACCACGATGCCGCTCGGTGGGACGACCTCGTCGAGGTCGGCCGCGACAACGGTGTCGGCGAACGCGAAGTCCTGCACGACGTCGGGCGCGACGCGCGTGGAGCCCGAGCAGCTCGCTGCTTCGGACCCAAAAGGATGTCGCGTCGAAGAGGCCACGATGCATCACGGTCAGCAAGCCATGCGCCACGTGGCTGGCGTTGGATCGTCGGGTGCTCGAGAGCCGCGATGCCCGTGTGTTTTGGCTGCAATGTGTGACGTGGCATGCACCTCGCAAAGCCACTTGATGGATAAGCGTCCCCCCAGCCCTGGGCCATGAGGTGTGGTCGCCGGTCCGCTGAGGACAAAAATTGCCGGAATTGTCGGGGTTTCTTCAGCTCGATGTTGGGGGATTCCTCCGGCATGGTGCCTGCTTGAACCAGCGTCTGTGAGACGACAAAAGACGCGCCTTTTCAGCGTCCTATGTGGGGCCATGGTTGGATCCGTGGTCACGCTCGTCCTCATTGGTTGCGGCGCGACGGGTGCGGACCCGAGCCGTGTGGACGTCAGCAGCGTCGTCGGTGACGTGAACAAGGCCGCGAAGAAGTCGGCGGCGACGAACACGAAGACCGACGCGAAGCCCGAGGCGAAGAGCGGCGAGAAGAGCGTCGGCTTCGTCGCCGCGGCGCTCGGCGCGACCGCCGCAGACGAAGCGCGTGGTGCATGCCGCCAGGGGATGGTCTCGATCGAAGGACGCTTCTGCATCGACCGCTACGAGGCCTCGCTCGTCGAGACCGTGAACGGTGAAGAGAAGCCGTTCTCGCCCTTTCAAACGATCGCCGAAGGCGCGCACGTCCGCGCCGTCAGCGAGCCGCACGTGTACCCGCAGGGCTACATCAGTCGCAACCAAGCCGAGCGTGCGTGCATGGCGTCCGGCAAGCGCCTCTGCCAAGTGAGCGAGTGGCAGCAAGCGTGTCGCGGGCCGGAGAACAAGAAGTACGGCTACTCCGAGAAGCGCGAGGTCGGGCGCTGCAACGACAACGGCAAGAACCCCGTCATGACGCTCTTTGGACCGCGCTACGACGCGTCCACGATGAACCAGCCGCAGCTCAATCAAATGGAAGGCACGCTCGCGAAGACGGGCGACCACGCAGGCTGCTCGAACGGCTACGGCGTCTACGACATGGTCGGTAACCTCCACGAGTGGGTCGCCGATCCGAACGGCACGTTCTACGGCGGCTACTACCAAGACGTCGCGAGCCTCGGCCACGGAGACGGCTGCGGCTACCTCACGACCGCGCACGAAGCGCGCTATCACGACTACTCGACGGGCTTCCGTTGCTGCTCCGACGTCGCCGGTGGCGAGACGAAGGTCACCGTCTCTCCGGCCGCCGCTCCGCCAGCCCCGCCCGCGAAGAGCATCGCGACCCCGTCGAAGCCGAAGCGCCCCGCCGCCAAACCGCGCCGCAGGTAAGCCTCTCAAGAAGCGAGGCCGTTTCCGTGCGAGCTTTCGCCGGAAATTGGACGGCGTTTAACGGCGCCTCCTACACTTGCACACATGCCGCTTTTCGTCCGTAAGAACGAGCGCCGTGAAGTTCGGCGCGCGATGGTCCTCTCGTGTCAGGTTGTTCGCGAACGAGACTTCCGACTCATCTCGGAGAAGGCGCTCGATCTTTCGCCGGACGGAATGCTGATCGCGACCGATGTCGATCTCGAGCCGGGCGAGAACGTCTTCGTCTCGTTCAAGGCGACCGAGCTCGGGCTCTGGTTCGACAGCGAGGCCTCCGTCGCTCGCGTGATTCGCGGCCGGCGACCGGGAGATCGAGGAAAGGGGATCGCGCTTCGCTTCTCGACGATGCCGCGGGTGAAGCGCCTCATCTTGCGCGGTCATCTCCGGAGGGTGCCGCCGCCGATTCCTCGGCGTGCGCAGCGGATTGATTGGTCGGCGACGATTCGGAGCATCTGGTCATGAACAGCTTCACACCTTCATCCGTCGTCTCGTCCTCTTCCTCGTCCTCGTGCAGCTCGTCGGCGTGGGCGCTGCGTGAGTCGCGGCGCGGCTCATCGCGACGCGAGGTCGTGCTGCCGTGTCAGGCGGTGCGCGAGCACGACTTCAAGCTGATCGCGGATCGGACCCTCGACATCTCGATCGACGGTCTGCTCTTGCCATTACGGACGCGCGTGTTGACAGGGGAGTCACTCATCGTGTCGTTCGCGATCCCTGGCGGCATGTGGATCGACGTCGAGGCGACGGTCGCGCGCGTCGTTCACAACCGGCGGCCGGGTGACGATGGCCTCGCGATCGGCGTCGTCTTCGACCACATCGCGCCGTCCGCGCGCGCTGCGCTCGCCGGCTTTCTCCATGGGCGTCGCGCGCCGCTTCCGCGTCGCGGTCCGCTCGCCCGTCTTCGCCGCGGGCAGCTGCCGCCGCAGCTCGCCGACGAGTCGCTCATGCTTCAGGCTTTGCCTTCGAAGGACGAGGGGTTCATCGACGACGCCGACGTCGTGCTCGAAGAGACGCCTTGCATCCCAGGTGTCGTCGCGAACGGCAAGCCGGGCGGCATCGACGGCCTCGGCGTGCTCCGCGCGGTCGTGGGTGCGTGGCAGAGCCTTTCGTCGTCGAACGGCTGAGCAGACGCCGAAAAAGCACCCTCGAACGCGAGGGCGATTGGCGGTAGCCTCCTCGGACGATGTCGGAGGAAGCGAAGAAGAAGCTGAAGGACCTCGCGAAGCAAGTTCGGGAGAAGGTCTCGACGACGGGCATCGCGGTGCTCCATCAACGTGGGCTCGAGCTCATGGAGGAGATCGCGAAGGAGCTGTCGGGCCCCGACTCGATGCCTGGCCTCCGCGTCCTCCGCGACTCGCAGACGAAGATCCGTCTCCAGCGCCCGATGCGAAACGCCGAGATCACGATCGAGTGGCAGCGCGAGATCGGCGCGCTGTCGATGACGAGCGAGAAGCACGGCGAGCCGAAGCGCCTCGTCCGCTACGTCCACGAGGAGGCGGGCAACCGCTGGCGTCGCCTCGACCTCGCGGCCGACGCGAGCGGCGAGCTGTGGGAAGACATCACCGCGGCGCTCATCGAGTACCTGTACCCCGAAGGAAAGTAGCTGCGCTTGCGTGCAGTCTGCACGCAAGACCTCGACGACAAAATGCATCAACGCCGCGTCCTTGGGGAGGAGGCGGCGTTGGAGTTATGTGTTGTTTAGGAGGAGGGTGCGATCAGCGGAGGATGATGCCCGAGCCACCCGAGGAGCTCGACGACGAGCCACCGTAGTCGATCGTGTCGTCAGGAGAGCCGCCGCCGCAGCCAGGGCCGGAGCATCCATCGGGCTCGGGCGGGCAAACGTCGGGGTTGTCGCTCGGGCCGGAGCACACTTCGCCTTGGCCTTCCGTGCCGCTGTTGTTGCCGCTTCCGCTGCCCGCTGCACCACCCGCCGGGACCGGGACGCCGTTCGCGTCGTAGCCGCCGCCGATCGTGGGCTTGCCGCTCGCGTCGTAGCCGCCTGCGCCGCCACCGCCGCCAGCCGGAACTTGGCTGCCGTTCTTGTTGAAGCCGCCGCCCGCCGTCGGGCTGCCGTTGCCGTCGTAGCCTGCAGAGCCGGCCGTTCCACCGCCACCGCCCGCCGCGACCGGCGTGCCGTCTTGGTTATAGCCGCCGCCGACCGTGGGCTTGCCGCTGGCGTCGAAGCCGCCTGCGCCGCCGCCGCCACCCGCCGGCACCTGGCTGCCGTTCGAGTTGAAGCCGCCCGCCGGTGAAGGCTTGCCGTTGCCGTCGAAGCCTGCGCTGCCCGGCGTACCGCCGCCGCCGCCCGCCGGAACTTGGCTGCCGTCTTGGTTGAAGCCGCCACCCTCCTTCGGGTTGCCGGCCGAGTCGTATCCGCCCGCGCCGCCGTTGCCGCCCGCGGGGACCGCGCTGCCGTTCGAGTTGAAGCCGCCGCCCGGCGTGGGCTTGCCGCTCGCGTCATAACCACCACCGCCGCCGCCCGTGGGCGTGCCGTAGTTGCCCGGAGGGGTGTTCGGTCCGTTGACCGAGCTGTTCGAGCCGCTCGACGGCGTGCCGTTCGATCCGCTCGCGCCGCCACCCGGGAAGACGTTGCCGCCGCCGTCGTTGCAGTTCGGGTTGTCGCCACCGTTGTCGCCGTTGCCCGACGAGCCGCCCGGCGTGGAGTTGCTGCCGCTGCCACCTGCGGGAACCGGCGAGCCGTCCGCGTTGTGACCGCCGCCCGCTTGCGGGTTGCCGTTGCTGTCGAAGCCGCCGGGGCCGCCTGGGGTCGTCTGCGAGCCGTCCTTGTTGTAGCCGCCGCCCGGGGTCGGGTTGCCGCTCGCGTCGAATCCACCGCCGGTGTTTCCGGGGGGCGTGCCGTCCGAGCCGCTGCCACCGCCCGCCGGAGGTGTTCCGTTCGTGCCGGTGCCCGAGCCCGTGTCCGTGCAGCCGTCCTTCGGGGGCGGCGTGCCGTACGTACGCGTCGAGAGGCCCGCTTGCTTGCCGCCGCAGACGACCTTCGGGGAGAGGAACGAGATGAGCGCGTCGGTGCGGGCGATGTGAAGCTTGCCCGTCGTCATGCCGCGACCGGTGACGAGACCGATGATCTCGTTCTTGTCGTTGAGGACCGCGCCGCCCGTGTCGAGCGTCTCGCCGTTCGGGATGTCCATCATGTACGCGTTGGGGAAGGACTTGATACGCGTAACGACGCCTTCGACGTTCTGGAAGGACGCGCCGGTTCCATGAATGCGCGTGGTCTTCGTTCCGGAGGCAACCTTGGAGCTCGCGATCGTGGGGTAAGACGCGAGGTTGATGGGGCGATCGAGGTAGATGACCGCGACGTCGTGCTTGCGCGGGTGCGACTTGTTGCTGTCGTACTTCATCCAGTCGTAGGTGACGCCGCGGATGCCGTTCACCTTCGTCTTGCCGTCGGCCGACGTGACCGTCCAGCGTGACAGGCCCGCGACGAGATGCGCGGACGTGAGCACGAGGCGTGGCGCGATCAAGATGCCGGAGCCATCACCGACTCGCGTTCCATTCGCATCGTGAAGAACGAGCGAAACGCTGGCGGCTTGGACCGTCTTGGCCGAAGCGACTTCCGGTTTTGCCTCTTCCGAGGAGCAACCGGTGACGGCACCGAGGGCGCCGACCAGTACTGCGACGCATGCTGCTCCGAGAACGCTCTTTTTCATCATGGTGAAGGAACCTCCGCCATCACAGGATCCAGTGTCAGCACCCCAATCTGCTGTTACTGATCGACCTGTTAGGCAACGTTTTCTTGTGCACGAGGTCTGCCAAGCAGTGCTGATAAGAGGATCAGGGGTATTCGGCCCGAATCACGGGGTAGGGTAATGGAAGCGATGCGTGTCGGAGGCAGCACCGTGGATCACGATTTTCCCCCCGGTTGATCCATGGTCTGTCGGCTTGCATTCCTGCTGGATTACAGCCCTTTTGGAGAAGTGTAGCCACAACGATTCGTATCGCTCACAATGTCGAGGACGGACCTGTTCGCCGTGACCGACTTCGTGGTCGAGAAGAGAATTGAGGTCTCGAAGAAGCAGCTGCTTCGTCGTGATCTCGTGGCGTCGAACGTGCACCGCGCTTGAACCTGGGAGCTTGAACATGAGCAAACGTCTTGCGGTCGTCTCGGGCGCGATGAGCGTCACCGTCTTCATCCTCAGTGTGGTCGCGTGCTCGAGCGACAACGAGTCAAACACGTTCACCGAGAATCCTGAAGACGCTTCCTTCGATCAAGGAAAGGGTTTCAACACGGATGGCAACACGACTGGCCAGGACGTCGTCGGTCCGGTGACGTGCTCGCCGTCTCTGCCTTCGACGTTTAAGCCCGAATGGAAGCCGCCGACGAAGGCGAGCGCCTGCAGCTCCGCTGACGTCGACGGTTACTACGACGCATGCCTCGGCAACATTTCCGTCCCGGACGCGGGCGGCATCTGCACGCAGTGGAAGGCCGATCACAAGCAGTGCGGCGATTGCATCGAGACCGACGCGAACAACGGGCCGATTCAGTTTTACCGAAACCGCCTCTACTACGTGCTCAACGTCGCGGGCTGCCTCTCGATCGAACGTAACGAGCCCGAGGCCGGCAAGTGCGCCGCGACGTACTCCGACTCGATCGAGTGCCAGCGCGCGTCGTGCAACGACTGCCTCCTCCAAGACGGTGCTCAGTTCAGCGCCTTCCAGGATTGCCAGAAGAAGGCGAAGGAGACGGCGTGCAACGGCTACGAAGGCAAGCGCGGCACCGCCTGCGGGACGACGTACAACGATCCCGACGGCGGCGCATGGGACTGCTTCAAGCACGGCACCGAAGATCAGAAGGTGCACTTCTCGCGCGTGATCACCTTGTTCTGCGGTCAGTGATCAAGCCCGCCGAGCTAGACCCGCCAAACTCCCGTCTCTCGCATTCCGCGCGCTCACCCATCGTCAGAGCGCGCGGAAACGGCCGAGTCGCTCGAAGACTCGCTCCCTCGGCCTCCGCGCGCTCACCAGTCGGCGATCGAGCCGCCCCACGTGAAGCCGGAGCCGAACGCGATCATCGCGATCTTCATTCCGCGCTTTAGCTTCCCGCTCTCTTCCGCTTCGGCGAGCAAGATCGGGATCGTGGCGGCGGTCGTGTTTCCGTAGCGCTCGATGTTGTGGACGATCTTTTCGTCCGGAATGCCGAGCTGCTGCTGGATGAACTGGTTGATGCGCATGTTCGCTTGGTGGAAGAAGAACATGTCGATGTCGTTGCCCGTGCAGCCTGCCTCGATGCAGACCTCCATGAGCACGCTCATCATGCGCTCGACGGCGTTCTTGAAGACAAGCTTGCCTTCCATGTGAGCCCACATCTCGGACGGGTCGACTTGGCCCCATCCCTCGGCGTTTTGCGGGATGAAAGGCCGCTTGCTCATGTCCCAGATCTTCTGGCAGAGCGAATTCGCGAAGCGACCATCCGCGCCGAGCCGCACCGAGCGAATGCCGCGATCCTCGTCGGTCGCGCTGACGATGACTGCGCCCGCGCCGTCGCCGAAGAGTGAGCAGACGTTGCGCCCGCGCGTCGTGAGATCGATCGCGGCCGAGTGGACCTCCGCGCCGACGCAGAGCACGTGCTTCGCTGCGCCCGAGCGGACCATCGCGTTCGCGGTGGCGAGCGAATAGAGAAATCCCGAGCACTGATTGCGGACGTCGAGCGCGGGGACGAACTTCGCGTTCGACCCTTCGCAGAGCCCGAGCTTCTGCTGCAGATAGACGCCCGAGCCAGGGAAGGCGTGATCGGGCGAGAGCGTCGCGAAGATGATCATGTCGAGATCGGTCTTCGCGATGCCCGATCGCTTGATCGCGGCCTCCGCGGCGTGGAGCGCCAGGTCGCTCGTCGTAACACCGGGATCGGCGAAGCGCCTTTCCTCGATTCCCGTACGCTTGTGGATCCACTCATGGGTCGTGTCGACCCCATACTGGCTTCGCAGATCGTCGTTCGTCACGCGACGCGGTGGCACGTAAAAGCCGGTTCCAGAGATGAATGCTTGGGGCAACCGATGCTCGCTTTCTTGAAACGAGAAGATTCCAGACACGAGTCGGCGATGCAAGGCCGACTCGGCGTCGGGCTGCACCGATGTGCGCAAGCTCTACTTGGTTGCTATCTCGCTTCCCCCGGACGTTGTGGATCCGACCGAGCGCCTGATCGTTTCTTGCTAGCATCTTCCCATGCTTCGCGATCTCTTCACGTCGCCTCCCACGATCTCGCTCAGCGTGCTGGTCGCGCTTCTCGCCCTCGGCGGAGCGTCTTCCTGCTCGTCCTCCGACAGCACCGACAGCAACGTGCGCGTCGGTGACATTCGGACGAACGACGTCTGGAAGAACGGCACCAAGCTGACCGGCGTGGTTCGCATCTTCGAAGGCGCGACGGTGCAGATCGAGCCGGGCGCGCGCATCACCTGCAGCGAAGCGGCGATGATCCAAGTGGGCGGCACCGTCCGCGTGAAGGCGGGCGCGAACCACGCCACGATCACGTGCGCCCGCTGGCCTGGGTTTCAGGTCGTCACGAACGGCTCGCTCGACGTCGAAGGCCTCGACATCGAGAACGCGGACGTCGGCGTCGACACCACCGAGAACGCAGGGGCCGTCACGCTCACCGATTCGCAGATCCTCACGTCCACGAGGCCGTTCCGCGTCGGCGCAGGGACGACGATGACGCTCAACAAGGTGAAGGCGACGACGCCCACCACGCTCGGCGCGTACGACACGAGCGTCGGTCAGGTCTTCGGCACGCTGATCGCGAAGCACCTGACGTACGATGCGAACACGCACGAAGGCATCATGGTCGAGGGCGGCGGGACGCTCGACATGGAAGACTCGACCTTGAAAGGGCAGAACGGCAAGGACCTCGTCTCCGCGTACCGCGGCGCGAAATCGGTCAAGGTCTCCTATTCGCACCTCAGTGGCGCGCACTGCGGCCCGCACATGGAAGGCGTCGACTCGTTCGTGTTCGATCACGTCACGAGTGAGAGCAATCTCTACGGCATCACGATCTACAAGACGTCGACCGTCGGCCCGTTCATCGTCAAGGACTCGAACATCAACGGCATCGTCGCGTGGCTCGACCTCCAAGGCGATCACGGCGCCCTCGAGTTCACCAACGTGTTCGCGACCGGCGGCAACGAGACGATCGCGAAGACGGATCCCCCGAAGACGCTGACGAAGGCTCCCGCCAAGATCGAAGGCGCCGGGCCGCGCAACTAAGCCGCATCGGCAGAGGCACGCGCTCTGCCGAATTCGTCGCGGACTTCGGCAGAGGCGCGCTCTGCTCGCGGACTTCGGCAGAGGCACGCTCGTCGCGGACTTCGGCAGAGGCACGCGCTCTGCCGAATTCGTCGCGGACTTCGGCGGAGGCACGCGCTCTGCCGAATTCGTCGCGGACTTCGGCGGAGGCATGCGCTCTGCCGAATTCGTCGCGGACTTCGGCAGAGGCGAAAATCGCGGGGTTTCTTGGGCGCGGGGACGTTTCGCAGTCCGCTTTTTGGCCCATGGGGACAATGTAGGTAAGGTCGGATGTTGGAGGTAGATGTGGTTAGCCTCGCATCCGAATTCCCGAACGACAATCCTGCCCTTCATCGTGGCGTCATCTGGGTCTGCCGAGAGACGACCGGACGTGCGGAGCCCGAACGGGTCCTCGCGCCCGAGCTCATGGCGTACGTCCACGAGCCGCCGCATGCGGCGCCGGTTGATCCGCCAACGCCCGAGCCGTTGATCGAGCGTGCGCTCGTCGAGGCGGTCGCCGACACGCCACGCGCGATCGCGCCTGTCGTGACGGCGTGCGCGCTGCTCATGGCCGCCGACTTCGTCGCGATCGAGGCGAACGCATCGAGCGACGCGCCGGCGATCGAAACGATCGAATCGATCGACGTGGAGGCCGCGCCGGCGATCGACACGATCGACGCGATCGCGTCCATCGAAGCGGAAGGCGTGCCGGCAGAGACCTTGATCGTCGAAGAGCTCGAGCCGCTCGACGAGCACGTCGCCGTGAGCGTGGAGGGAGCTGTCCCGAGCTTGCCAGACGCCGCGCCGGTCGATGACGAGATCTTCGTCGACGACATCGCCACCCCGCTCGTCGCGATCGAGGTGTGCGCGGAGAGCTCCGGCCCGATCGAGATCGCTCCGTCGGTTCACCACGCGGACGCCCACGAGAGCGTCAGCGTACCGGCGGCGAGCGACGATGGCGCCGGTCCGTGGGGCGAGCCTGTCCTCGTGGCAGCGTCGATCGACGCCGTCGAGACGCACGAAGAACACGACGTCGAAGAGCCCGAGGAGGAGCGCGCTCCCGCGGCCGCGGTCAGCGAGATCGTGCTCGTCGCGGCGAACGAGAACGCGAAGGAGAGCCTCGACGCGGTCGAGGAGCAGCAGCCCGACGCGGAGCCCCAGCTCGCGAGCGAGCGCATCGCCGTGGAGATCCTCGGAGGATCCGCCGTGCTCGCCGCCGCCGTGACGCCGGTCTTCGAGGAGGAGATCGTCGCCGCGCCCGTCCCCGTCGACTCGACCGTCCTTCCGGCGGCGACCGACGCGTTCACGATCCTCGTCTGCACGCTGGCCGACGTGGCCCTCGCGGCAGGCTCACCGCACATCGCGGCCCTTTTGCCCGGGCTGCTCTTCGACGGACGCGTCTCGGGTGAGCTCGACGGCGCAGCGCTCGAAGCGCTCCGCGCGAACGGAGTCCTCGCGGGCGCGGAGATCGCGCCCGACGTCGCCGCCGTGGCGGGGGCGTGGCGCGAGATCCTTCGCGGCACGAGCGACGATTTTTCGGCGTGCGGCGCGGCGATGCTCGACGAATGGAGCTCGGACCTGCTGGCGCGTCTTCTCAACGCGCCCGCCAAGGCCGATGCGTTCCGTCAGGAGCTTCGAAGCCGCGGCGTCGCCGCCTTCGGCTTGGCCGCGTAGCGCCTTCGCGCCACGCCTGGGCTCAGACCAGCGCGTTCTCGGGGCGCGCGGGCTTGCCTTCGAACTTGTACTCGAGCGCCGCCGACACGTCCGTGACCTGGAGGTCGTAGGCGCCGATGCGCTGCTGGAGGAAACGCTCCACGTCGGCCGGATCGAAGTCGCGGCACGAGTACACGTCCATGACGAAGAAGGGGCGGAGCGGCCAGGTGTGGATCGAGCAGTGCGACGTCGAGAGGACGCACACGCCCGTCACGCCGCCTTCGTCCTCGAACGGCTCCTTGCCGAGCTTCGAGATCTCCGCTTCGACTTCGTACATGTGCGGCTCACCCAGGAGACGCATGCCGAGCACATCGATCAAGTCGACCAGCATCGACTCGACGACTTTGGCGTCACCCATGCGAGTTGAAGATCCGCGTCCAAGAACCTTGATGTGTCGGCCGTGCATTTGGAAGGGGCGCTTCTACTTCGACAGGGCAAGATTGCAAGCAACATTTCACGTGTCCGTTGCACGTTTGTTTCCTCCACAGCGCCTGTGGAGAGCTTCTTCCGGTCACCGACTCGGATGTGGCTCGCGTGTGTCACGCGCACGCGTCGTCGATCGCGAATTCGATCGCGGATCTGCAGCCGCGGATCTGGCCGCGATCACTTCGTGAGCAGCTTCCGCAAGCGAGGCGTGATGTTCGCGACCGCACGCTCGCCTTTCACGCCACCTTCGAAGCGCTTGTCCGATCCGCGCCCGTCGCTGTCGGGGACGACGAAGAGCGGGATCAGCTTCGAGCTGTACCCGGCGGCGTTGATCCGATCGCGATCCTCGTCGAGATCGAACTCGAGGATCGTGAGCTCGGGGAAATCTGCATCGAGCTCGCCGGCTTGGGCCGCGTGGTGGAAACGCTGGCAGGGCTCGCACCACTTCGCGCCGACGTACACGATGAGGTCGCGGCCATCCTGACCGGCCTTGTCGCGCTCGGCGCGAACGAGCTTCGGCACGTCGCCGTCGCCGGCCTTCACGAAGCGCACGCCGCGCGCGAGCACGAGCGGCGCAGACCCGCTCGACGTCGACGAAGGGGTCGGCGCACGGTTTTCGCGCGCCGAGGGGTCGGGCGTGGGCTCACTCGACCGCGAGCAGCCCGCCGTCGCGATGGCGGCGACGAACGCGAGCGCGGGCGCGAACGAGAAGAGCGACCGGAAGAGGGACGAGGCGCGTGGACGAAAGCCAAGAGATGCCACGGCTCGATTCTACTGCATTCTTCGGCGCGGCAAGCAGGCGAGCAGCGCGGTCAACGCGGCGGCGGCTCGGACCAGCGGCTCGCGATCTCGTCCCACGACGGCGCGACCTCGTCGGCGGAGGTGTGGAGGACACGAATGCGCACGATCATCCGCTCGACCGCCGACGTGTAGCCGTGCTTTCGCCCCTTCAAGAACATCGCTTCCATCCCAGGTAGGGGCAGCGGATACGAGAAGCGCACGGTGTCCTTCTCGCGGAGGCGACCACCGCCAAGCCGGGCGCCGATCATCTCGTGGGTCAGCTCGGGGCGACCTGTCTCCCGATCCAAGATCTCGACGCACTTGAAGGTCGAGTCGAGGCCGTAGACGCGCCGTTTCGTCCACACCTCCGCGGCGCGCCAAGGCTTGCGCTCGCCGCCGGGGAGCTGCGTCTCGTCGATGACGAAGAGCTCGATGCTCTTACCAGCGCTCCGGGGCGCGGGCGCTGCGCGGCCAGGGCTCGGCGCGGAGTCCATGCGCACGGTCTGGTTCAACGAGCCGCCCTTGCCGCTCGCGACCGACTCCCAACGCTCCGAGTCGGCGTCGTCGTCGGCGCTCGCACGCGCAGGCGGCATGGAACGCGCGGCGGCGGTCTTTTCGGACTTGGGTCTCTTGGTCTCGGCCATGGTGGACGCTCTCGCGATCCTCGAGCTTACAAGCGACGCCGCGTCGAGCGGTGACTCTTTCTGCCGTCTACTTCTGCGTGGGCGGATCGATGTCGGGCAGCGGAGGCCAGAGCGCGGCCGCCTCGTAAAAGCTGAGCGCCGTCTCGACGCCGCGCGCTCGTCGCGGACGTTTGTTGGTGTGCATCCGAACCCACATCCAAAAGGACTCGACGCACTCACGACACGCGATCGTCCGCGGACCGTACTGGCAACCCGTCGCCGGATGGGCCGCAGGAGAGCTGCAAAAGGAGCACTGCATGGTGGTTGGGCTCTCGCCCCATCGTGGCGCTGCTGCCTAGTCTAAACACGACCTGCGGCGCCGCCCATCCCGATGTGAGCTCGAACCGGTGACCCCCGCGCGACGTGTCGTGTCGCTCGAGCAAACGCTAAGCTGGCGCCGGATGAAGGACGCGGCGTCGAAGACGAGTCGTCTGCCGGGGGAGCAGACGGACGCGGAGGACGTGGACGAGCTCGAGCGGTGGCTCCGCTGCGTGTCCTGCGGCGCGCGCGTCACGCGTGAGGCTCTGCGGACCAGCGTGAACGGCAAGCATCGCCACGAGTTCATGAACCCGTCGGGGCTCCGCTTCGTCGTGGCGTGCTACTCGGCCGCGCCAGGGGCGGTCGGGGACGGAGAACGCTCGACGGTGTGGACGTGGTTTCCAGGGTTCGCGTGGGAGATCGAGGTCTGCCGAACCTGCCACGCGCACCTCGGATGGTCGTTTCATGCCGCGGACAAGGCGTCGTTCTACGGCCTCGTCCACGATCGCGTCGTCTGACAAAACGACGCGAGCTGGCCTCTCTCGCGAGAAGGCCAGCTCGTGTTGAGTCAGCGACGGATCAGAACTGCGCGGCTTCCGTCGACTCGGTGAGGGCGAGCGTCGACGCCTTGCCGCCGGAGATCACCTCGGCCACTTGGTCGAAGTAGCCGGTGCCGACCTCGCGCTGGTGACGCGTGGCCGAGTAGCCGTTCTTCTCGGCCGCGAATTCGGCCTGCTGGAGCTCGGAGTACGCCGCCATGCCGCCGTCCTTGTACTTGCGCGCGAGCTCGTACATTCCGTAGTTGAGCGCGTGGAAGCCCGCGAGCGTGACGAACTGGAACTTGTAGCCCATCGCGCCGAGCTCGCGCTGGAACTTGGCGATCGTCGCGTCGTCGAGGTGCTTCTTCCAGTTGAACGACGGCGAGCAGTTGTAGGCGAGGAGCTTGTTCGGGAACTCCTTCTTGATGCCCTCGGCGAACTTCTTCGCCTGCTCGAGGTCGGGCGTCGACGTCTCGCACCACACGAGGTCCGCATAGGGCGCGTAGGCGAGGCCGCGCGCGATCGCGGTCTCGACGCCGCTCATGATGCGGAAGAAGCCCTCTGGCGTGCGCTCCACCTGGCCACCTGCGCCGCGGACGATGAACGGGCGATCGCGCTCGTCGATGTCGCTCGTGAGGAGCTTGGCGCTGTCGGCGTCGGTGCGCGCGACGAGGAGCGTCGGCACGTCGAGGACGTCGGCGGCGAGGCGCGCCGCGGTGAGCGTGCGGATGAACTGCGAGGTGGGGACGAGGACCTTGCCGCCCATGTGGCCGCACTTCTTCTCGCTCGCGAGCTGGTCTTCGAAGTGAACGCCCGCGGCGCCCGCCTCGATCATCGACTTCATGAGCTCGTAGGCGTTGAGCGGCCCGCCGAAGCCTGCCTCGGCGTCGGCCATGATCGGCGCGAGCCAGTAACGCTTCTCGCCGCCTTCCGCGTGCTCGATCTGGTCGGCGCGGAGGAGCGCGGCGTTGATCTTCTTCACGACCGACGGGACGCTGTCGACCGGGTAGAGGCTCTGGTCGGGGTACATCTGGCCGGCGGTGTTCGCGTCCGCCGCGACTTGCCAGCCGGAGAGGTAGATCGCCTTGAGGCCTGCGCGCACTTGCTGGACGGCCATGTTGCCCGTCAGCGCGCCGAGCGCCGCCACGTACGGCTCCGAGTGCAAGAGCTCCCAGAGCCGCCGTGCGCCGAGCGTCGCGACCGTGTGCTCGACCTTGAAAGAGCCGCGCAGGCGCTCCACGTCTGCCTTCGCATACGGACGGACGATACCGTCGAAGCGCTTCGCGTGGAGGTCTCGGTGCAAGGCGACCTGGCGAAGGTCTGCGAGATTGCTCTCTTCAAAGGCGGGGTTACGGGCAGCGCTCATGGCGGTCTCTCCTGAGTGAGCGACTCGGACTATTTTTTCTTTACCGAGTCGTGCGTGACGATTTCGTAAGCGGGGAGGGTGAGGAACTCCTCGAACCGAGGAGCTACGGAGAGGCGGACGAACAGCTCGCACGCCTCGTTGAACTTTCCGGTCGTGAAGCGCGTCTGCCCGACCTCGCCGAGCATGCGCTTCATCTCTTCGGCGACGATCTTCTCGAAGCGCGAAGGCGAGACCGTCGACCCGTCGTCGAGCGGCGCCTGGTGGTGAATCCACTGCCACACCTGCGCGCGTGAGATCTCCGCGGTGGCGGCGTCTTCCATGAGGTCGTAGATCGGCACGCAGCCTTGTCCTCGGAGCCATGCCTCGAGGTACTGGATGCCGACGCGAATGTTGTGACGAAGTCCGTTCTCCGTGCGCTTGCCTTCGTGCGGCTGGAGGAGCGCCTCGCGGGTGATCTTCGCGCCCGGGCCGAGCGGACGCTCGAGCTGGTTCTTCGACTTCATGTGCGCGTCGAAGACCTCACGCGCGATCGGGACGAGCCCGGGGTGCGCGACCCACGTCCCGTCGTGACCCATCGTCACCTCGCGGAGCTTGTCGGCGCGGACCTTCGCGAGCGCCGCTTCGTTCTTCTCTGGATCGTTCTTGATCGGGATCTGCGCGGCCATTCCGCCCATCGCGTGGACGCCGCGGCGATGGCAGGTGTCGATGAGCAGCGTCACGTAGGCGGCGAGGAACGCCTTGTCCATCGTGACCTCGCCGCGATCGGGCAAAATGGCGCCTTTGTCGTTCGCGCGCTTCTTGATGAAGCTGAAGATGTAGTCCCAGCGGCCGCAGTTGAGGCCGGCGGAGTGCTCGCGGAGCTCGTAGAGGAGCTCGTCCATCTCGAACGCGCCTGGCAAGGTCTCGATGAGGCACGTCGCCTTGATCGTGCCGCGCGGGACCCCGAGCTTGTCTTGCGCATGGACGAAGACGTCGTTCCAGAGGCGGGCCTCGAGATGGCTCTCCATCTTCGGGAGGTAGAAGAACGGCCCGGCGCCTCGGCGGACTTGCTCCTTCGCGTTGTGGAAGAAGAAGAGGCCGAAGTCGACGAGGCCGCCCGTCGCGGGCTCTCCATCGATCAGGACGTGCTTCTCCGGCAGGTGCCATCCGCGCGGCCGCACGAAGAGCACGGCGGTCTTCTCGTTGAGCGCATACTGCTTCTCGCCTTGTTGAAACGAGATCGTGCGGCGGATCGCGTCGAAGAGGTTCTTCTGTCCGTCGATGAGGTTCGACCACGTGGGCGTCGTCGCGTCCTCGAAGTCCGCCATGAAGACGTTCGCGCCCGAGTTGAGCGCGTTGATGATCATCTTGCGGTCGACCGGGCCCGTGATCTCGACGCGGCGATCGAGGAGGACGTCGGGGACGGGGGCGCACTTCCAGTCGCCGCTGCGAATGCTCGCGGTCTCCGGAAGGAAATCGGGGAGCTCGCCGGCGTCGAAGCGCTTTTGGCGCTCGGCGCGCGCGACGAGCAGCTCCTTCACGCGCGGCCGGAACGTGCGGACGAGATCCGAGACGAAGTCCCTCGCCTCCGGCGTGAGGACGAGGTCCTCGTGGTCCACCGGCACCGCCCGGACAACGTGAAATGAAGAAGTAGAGGAGGGGGTCATGGAGGAGGACTCTGCACGCTGCCGGCGCGGACGGGAATCGAAACTGTTGCGCGACGCGCGAGGGTTCGATTGATGCGGTGTGTTAGGAGCTTGCAGTTGGATCGTTTTCTGGTCAAGATTCGATGTGACAGCCTTGAGAAACAGCGGTTTGGTGTTGTCAATGACAGCCTGTTGTGTTGTAAAAAGTGTCAATGACAGGCTCGCTGCAGCGCCCTGTTGAGCTCGATCTCGGAGGACCGAATGCCCCTGCGTCAAAGTGCCGATGCCCCGCGATTTGGAGCCAAGGTTCGCGCCCTCCGTCGCCGCGAAAACCTGAGCCAGGTGCAGCTCGCCGAGAAGCTTGGCGTCTCGCCGAGCTACCTGAACTTGATCGAGAACAACCGGCGCCCGCTCCCGGCCAACCTGCTCATCAAGCTCGCGCAGCTCTTCAACGTCGACGTCCACTCGTTCGCGACCGACGAAGACGCGCGGCTCGTCTCGGATCTCACCGAGGCGTTCGCCGATCCGTTCTTCGAGGAGCAAGATCTCACGAGCGTCGACGTGCGCGAGATGGCGGCGGCAAGCCCCACCGCGAGCCGCGCTGTGCTGTCGCTCTACCGCGCGTACCAGGCCGCGCGAGCGAACGCGGACGATCTCTCGTCGCGTCTCTCGGACGGCGAAGAGCTCACCACGCCAGCGCAGCATCTGCCGAGCGAAGAGGTGACCGACCTCATCCAGCGTCACTCGAACCACTTCCCGGAGCTCGAGGCGGCCGCCGAACAGCTCGCGCATCGCGCCAAGCTCACGAGCGACGACCTCTACCCCGGCCTCATTCGCCATCTCCAAAAGGAGCTCGGCATTCAGGTTCAGATCGCGCGGTGGGGATCGGAGCGCGGCGTGCTTCGCCGCTACGATCCGCATCGAAAGATCCTCTTTCTGTCGGAGCTCCTCCCGACGCGCAGCCGCACGTTCCAGCTCGCGCACCAGGTCGCGTTGACGACGCAGGCGCCCGTGATCGATCGCCTGCTCGTCGACGCACGGCTCACCACCGACGAGTCACGAGGGCTCGCGCGCGTCTCGCTCGCGAACTACTTCGCAGGGGCCGTGCTCATGCCCTACGCGGCATTCCTCCAAGCCGCCAAGGACGAGCGCTACGACATCGACGTGCTCGGGCGCCGCTTCCGCGTCGGGTTCGAGCAGGTGTGTCATCGCCTCACGACGATGCAGCGGCCGGGCGCGTCGGGCGTTCCGTTTCACATGATCCGGATCGACGTCGCCGGAAACATCTCGAAGCGCTTCAGCGCCTCGGGCATTCGCTTCGCGCGTTTCTCGGGCGCGTGTCCGCGCTGGAACGTGTTCAGCGCGTTCCTCACGCCCGGCATGATCCGCATCCAAGTCTCCCGCATGCCCGACGGCGTCATCTACTTCTGCATCGCCCGCACGATCCAGAAAGACTCCGGCGGCTACCACGCGCAGCATCCGGTCCAGGCGATCGCGCTCGGCTGCCAGGTGGAGCACGCGCGCGAGCTCGTCTACTCCGACGGCATCGACACGACGAATCCGGATACTTGCGTCCCCGTCGGCGTCACCTGCCGGCTCTGCGAGCGGACCGACTGCGAGCAGCGAGCCCTGCCGTCCCTTCGCGTGCCGCTCCGCGTCGACGAAAATGTTCGGGGCGTCTCGCTTTACGCGCCGGTCTCGCCGCACCACGGGGGGACCTCGAGCGCCCCCAAACCACCCCCCAAACCATTTCGGACGCCGACCTCTGCGAAATGAATTTCCCCGGCCTTTTGTGCCCTCCGAAACCACAAAGGAGTTGCATGCATGGGGCCGCGAGGAGAGGATGGCGGCGATCACATGTCTCGAAGCTCTGCGGCCAAGGTCGCACGCTGGCTTGTAGGCAAGGACAAGCGCGATGATGCCGTCGCGCTCCTCTGCTCTTGGGCCGCAAACGGACCCAACGACAAGGAAGGGCAGGAGCTCCTCGCCGAAGCGTTCCGTCTCGACCCAGGCTCGCAGCTCGCCCAGCTCGCGTTCGAGCGCATGGAGGGCATCGCCGCCAAGGACCACGGTCCGCTCGACGAGGCGATCTCACGCTGGACCGCCGACGAGATCGCGAAGCTCGAGAAGCAGATCGCGCGCCCCAACTTCATCCGCGCGCAGGTCGGCTTCAACAACAACGTGAAGTACAACGGGCTCGTCTTCCACATCCAGACGGAAGACTCGGGCCTCGACAAGCCTCACATCATCACGCACCTCTTCGCCGACGGTGGCCGCATCATCAAGAGCCACAAGCGCATCTACGCGAGCGAAGTGAAGCGCGACGACGTCGCCAAGTACGTGCGCGCCCTCATGAAGGGGCAGCACATGGAGATGGCGATCATGCTCCGCGAGGGCACCTTCGACGAGGTCATCGCCGGCCGCGCCATCGGTGGCATGCAGCTCTTCGAAGAGCCGCCGCGCCTCGAGGTGCAGAAGCTCGCGACGAAGAAAGAGGAGCGCGTCGAGGCGCCTCCCGCGTCTCGCTCGATGCCGCCTCCGCCGCCGGCGCCGCCGGAGCCCACCGCGTCGCAGCCGGCGATGCAGAAGCTCGTCGGCAAGCCGGTCCCGAAGGACCAGAAGGCGCGCTTCCGCTTGAACGTCGTGCGGAGCCTCACCGGCGGCCCCGCCTTCTACGAGCCGCTCGGCGACGCCGCGATCATCGGACGCGACGGCACGATCACGCTCGAGGCCGAGCGCTTCTGCCATCCGCGCGAGGCGCAGATCCGCTGGCAGAAGGGCCGCATGTGGCTCGTCGACCTCGAGGCAGGCAACGGCGTCTTCCTCCGGATCCGCCAGCCCGTCGAGCTCGAGATCGGCGACGAGTTCATGGTCGGCGATCAGGTCCTCCTGATCGAGCGAAACCCCGAGCCCAACGACGGTCCGGGTCCTGGTCCGACGTACTTCTACTCGTCTCCGAAGTGGCCGTCCTCGTTCCGCGTCGTGCAGCTCTTCGAAGGCGGCGCGAAGGGCGCGTGCGTCGTCGCCCGCGGCACCACGATGCAGATCGGCTCGGCGATCGGTGACTTCGTGTTCACCGCCGACCCGCTCGTCGAGGATCAGCACTGCCTCGTCGAAGAGCAGGCCGGGTCGATCGTGCTCTCCGACCTCGGGTCGCGCACGGGCGTCTTCGTGCGCATCAAGGGCGAGCAAGAGCTGCTCTCGGGCGACGAGATCATCGTCGGCCGCACGCGAATGAACCTCGAAGCGCTCCCGGCGTAGGTTCTCCGCTTAGGTTCGAGACGCATCGCGGCTAGAGTGCCGTCGATGGTGAAATCGATCTTCGTGACCGGCGCGGCGTCGGGCATCGGCAAAGCGACCTCGCTCCTCTTCGGTAAGCGTGGCTACCTCGTCGGCTCGTACGACGTCGACGTCGAAGGCGCCAAGGCCGTCGCCGACGAGGTCGTCCGCGGAGGCGGCGCCGCCACGCACGGACGCATCGACGTCACGAGCGGCGAGTCGTGGTCCGCGGCCGCCGCCGACTTCGAGCAGCGCACGCGCGATGAAGCCTCCCAAAAGGAGAGCCACACAAGCGGGCGCCTCGACGTGCTCTTCAACTGCGCGGGCATCCTCCGGATGGGCCGCTTCGAAGACGTCGGTCCGGACGAGTGCCGAAAGCAGATCGACGTCAACATCATGGGCGTCATCCTCGGGATCCAAACGTTCTTGCCGCTCCTCGAGCGCACCGCGAGCCGCGAAGGTCGCGCGACGATCGTGAGCATGTCGAGCGCGTCGGCGGTGTGGGGTCAGCCCGAGCTCGCGGTGTACTCCGCGACGAAGTTCGCGGTCCGCGCGCTCACCGAGGCCCTCGACGTCGAGCTTCGCCCGAAGCGCATCACCGTGTGCGACGTGATGCCTGGCTACGTCGATACCCCGATGGTGCACTCGCAAAAGCACACCGCGAAGTCGCTCGACCGCCTCGGGATCAAGCTCAGCGCCAGCGACGTCGCGGAGGTCGTGTGGAAGGCGGCGCACGGCAAAGGCCTTCATTACGTGCCGCAGCGTGATGTCGCGCTCCTCGATCGCGTCGGCGGGCTCCTCCCCGAGCTCGGACGCGCCGTGATGCATCGTTTGGCCAAGCCGTCGTGAGCGCTCGCTCTTTCGTCGTTCGCGAGTTGAGCTGATGGGCTCCTTCCGCTAGGGTCGCCAGCAACAACATGGCTGGCCGCTACGGAATGTCGTTCGCGAAGAAGCACATCGAAGAAGGTGACTACGAGGAGGCGATCGCCTCGGCGAGCGGGGAGATCGCCACCGACGATCACACGCCCGACAACTACTTCGATCGCGGCACCGCCTACGAGCTGCTCGAGCGCTACGCCGAGGCCGTCGCGGATTTCGAGAAGGCGATCGAGCTGAACAAGACCGAGAAGGAGCTCGATCCGTTCGTGCTCGACGACGCCTACTTCAGCGCCTCGCTCGCCGCGGCACGCGCAGAGGCGAAGGGCGATCTGAAGAAGGCGCTCGGCCGGCTCGATCGGTACCGAGAGCTTCTCCCCGAGGGCGCGCACATCGCCGAGAGCCGCGACTGGCAGAAGCGCCTTCGTGGCGAGATGCCGAGCCTGCTCGACAAGACCAAAGAGATCGTCCCCGTTTGACGAGACGGGTCGCCGCGTCGATGCGCGCCGTGCTCGCTCTCTCCCTCGCCATCATCACGGCGTGCGCGAGCCAACGCCCGACCGAGGCTGCGCCGCCGGCTCCGAAGAGCGCGTGCTCGCCCGGCTCCGCCGCGAACGAAAAACCGAGCCTCGAGCTCATCGTCCTCGGATCGGGCGGACCGCGTAGCTTCGGCCGCGCAGCGTCGAGCTACCTCATCGCGGTCGACGGCGCGCCGAGGATCCTCGTCGACGTCGGGCCGGGCACCTTCTTGCGGCTCGGCGAGCTCGACGTCGACCTCGAGCGCCTCGACACGATCCTCCTCACACACCTTCACATCGACCACAGCGGCGATCTCGCGGCCTTCGTGAAGGCGCGCGACCTCACGTACAGCGAGCCGCTTCGCTTCCGTGTCTTCGGGCCGGACGCTAGATCGTCTGCCGGAAGCTCGAGCTCCACGTTCTCGTCGGAGTACCCGAGCACGAAGACGTTCGTCGATCGTCTGTTTGGCGAGCATGGCGCGTTCGCGTACCTGCCCGCGTTCCGCAACAAGCTGGCGATCGAGGTGACCGACCTCCCGATCACGCGCGAGGCTCCGATCCGCGAGGTGCTTCGTGAGGGCGACCTCCACGTCACGTCGATCGCGGTCGATCATGACAACGTGCCGGCGGTGGCGTATCGCGTCGAGCATCGCGGCCACGCGATCGTCGTCTCGGGCGACCTCGCGTCGAAGAACGACAACCTCGCGTCGCTCGCCGACCGCGCCGATGTGCTCGTCTACGACGCCGCGGTGGTCGACCCGCCAGGATCCCCTGCCAAGCTCTACGATCTCCACACGTCGCCGAGGCGCATCGGTGAGGTCGCGGCGAAGGCGCACGTGAAGTCGCTCTTCCTCGGCCACGTCCCGCCGACCGTCGAGAGCACGAAGGCCGACGTCCTTCGCTCGGTCCACGCGACGTTCGATGGGCCCGCCGAGCTTGCGTCCGATTGCCTGCGCGTTCGGCTTTGAGGCGCACGCGTGAGTGACCCGCCGTCCGGTGATCGCGCGCGATCCGTACCGCGCGGGCAGCCAAAGACCTACATCTGCGCCTAGTTGCACGATCCGAGGCCACGGAAAACAAGGCGTCTCGTGAGGCACGACGCTTGCGGAAGCGTCGGGAACCATGTCCTTCGGCGCCCGCTCCCACCACGTTCGACTCCTCTCCATCCTCTCTCTCACGACGTCGCTCTTCGTCGCCGCGGGCTGCTCGTCGGCCTCGTCCGAGGAGGTCGGGTCGACGAGCGACGAGCTTCAGTGCGCCGGCTCGTGCACGCCCGGCGATCTGAGCGGCGACTCGCTGCTCACGCCGGTCACCCGGACGCGCGGGCTCCGTCGCGATTGGTCGCCGCAGACCAAGCCGCTCCCCGAGCACTATTGGACGGGCAGCCAGCAGTACCTCCGTCCGGACGCGCACGAGGCGTTCGTCCGGATGGTGAAGGACGCGTACGACAACGGGCACGTCGATCTCTACTGCACCTCCGGCTATCGCTCGTTCGACACGCAGTGCAACCTGTTCGCGAGCTACGCCGCGAACGAAGGCTGCGAGCAAGCGAACACGTACTCGGCGCACGCCGGGCATAGCGAGCACCAGCTCGGCACCGTCTGTGACATCTTCGCGGCGCCTTCGTCGAGCGGCTTCCTCGAGCCTGGAACGCCTGGCGACATCTGGCTGAAGGCCAACGCGTACAAGTACGGCTTCGCCAACTCGTACCCGCACGCGAACGCCTCGATGAACGACGGCTACATCCAGGAGGTCTGGCACTACCGCTTCATCGGCGTCGCCGCGGCGACGGAGCTCCACAACCGCGGTCCGATCGCGGTGCCCGTGTTCATCGCGTCGCTCTCGGACAGAGAGCGTGAAGCGCTCGGCGGCGGCGCTGCGCCCGCGCCGAACGGCAATGGAGGCGGCGAGACGTCCGGCTGCGGCGACTTCCCGTCGAACGGCCGATGCCGCGGCACGGTGCTCGAGTGGTGCCGCGACAACACGAAGAAGACGATCGACTGCGCCACGACGACGAATGGCTACACCGCGTGCGGGCCCGACCCGAGCGGCGACGGCTTCAACTGCGTCGTTCCTTCCGCGGCGCCTCCGCCTTCGAACGACCCGTGCCGCGGCTTCAACGACAACGGTACGTGCACCGGCAGCGTCCTCGAGTGGTGCGACAACGGCACCTACAAGCGCGTCGACTGCTCGCAGAAGACCGACGGGCGCACGGCGTGCGGCGCCGATCCGAACCCTGCGCTCGGCAACAACTGCGTCGTGCCGTGATCGCTCAGCGGAGGCGGCGTGACTTGTAGAGGTCGATGAGGCCGTTCGTCGAGGCGTCGTGCGTGGTGACGGGGCCGGGCGCCTCGAGCTCGGGGAGGATCTTGCTCGCGAGCTGCTTGCCGAGCTCGACGCCCCACTGATCGAAGCTGTTGATGTCCCACACGATGCCCTGCGTGAAGATCTTGTGCTCGTACATCGCGATGAGCGAGCCGAGCGTCTTCGGGGTGACCTTCTGAACGAGCAGCGAGGTCGTCGGGCGGTTGCCCGGGAAGACCTTGTGGAGGGCGAGCTTGTCGATCTTCTCCTTGCTCGTCTTGGCGGCCTCGAGCTCGCTTCGTGCCTCGCCCTCCGTCTTGCCGCGCATCAGCGCCTCGGTCTGCGCGAAGAAGTTCGCGAGGAGGATGTCGTGGTGGTTGCCGACCGGGTTGTGCGTCTCGATCGGCGCGATGAAGTCGCACGGGATGAGCCGCGTGCCTTGGTGAATGAGCTGGTAGAAGGCGTGCTGGCCGTTCGTGCCGGGCTCGCCCCAGATCACGGGACCCGAGGTGTAGCCCGCGATCGGCTCACCCTCGCGCGTGACCCGCTTGCCGTTCGACTCCATGTCGCCTTGCTGGAAATACGCGGCGAAGCGATGCATGTACTGGTCGTACGGAAGGATCGCATGGGTCTCGGCGCCGAAGAAATTCGAGTACCAGACGCCGAGGAGGCCCAAGATGACGGGGAGGTTCTTCTCGAGCGGCGCCGAGCGGAAGTGCTCGTCCATCTCGTAGCCGCCGGTGAGGAGGTCTTCGAAGTGGTCTGCGCCGATCGCGCACTCGATCGAGAGGCCGATCGCGCTCCACAGCGAGTAGCGGCCGCCTACCCAGTCCCAGAAGGGGAACATGTTCTCGGTATCAATGCCGAAGGCGGCGACCTCTTTCGCGTTCGTGGAGAGCGCGACGAAGTGCTTGGCGACGGCGCTGTCGTCGAGGCCGGGCTTGCTCGTCAGCCACGCGCGCGCGGTCTTCGCGTTCGTGAGCGTCTCCTGGGTGGTGAACGTCTTCGACGCGACGATGAAGAGCGTGCGCTCGGGATCGAGGATGCGCAGCGTCTCCGCCATGTGCGTGCCGTCGATGTTCGAGACGAAGTGCATCTTGAGGTCGCGCTTCGTGAACGGCTTGAGCGCCTCCGTGACCATCACCGGACCGAGATCGGAGCCGCCGATGCCGATGTTCACGATGTTCGTGATCGTCTTGCCGGTGTGGCCCTTCCAGTCGCCGCTGCGGACGCGATCGGTGAAGCCGCGCATCTTCGCGAGGACGCCGCGTACGTCGGGCATCACGTCCTTGCCGTCCACGATGATCGGGCGATTCGAGCGGTTTCGTAGCGCGACGTGGAGGACAGCGCGATCTTCGGTGATGTTGATCTTCTCGCCGGAGAACATCTTGTCGCGCCAGGCCTCGACGTTGGCCTGCCTCGCGAGCGCGAAGAGGAGCCGCATCGTCTCGTCGGTCGCGCGGTGCTTCGAGTAGTCCGCGAAGATCCCGCAGGTCTCTTGCGACATGCGCGCGAAGCGGCCCGGGTCCTTTGCGAAGAGATCGCGCATGTGCACGTTCGCCATCTCTTGCTGGTGCTTTTGGAGGGCTTGCCACGCGGGCGACGAGGTGAGCGCGGAGGGGGAGGCGAGGGCTGACATGATTTCTCGCGCGAGGATAGGAGACGTCAGGACCGCGGGAAAGCATGGCGGTAAGCCTCACCCTTCGATTAGGCTGCCACCTCGACGCGAGGCAAAGGGCCCTCTGGAAAAGGAGGCCATCCCCGGCCGCCACGAACACGAACAGAATGAGCAGGGAAGTCGCGACATCGAGCAGCACCGCCCCCTCGGCGAAGGCCGGCACGTCGACCAGCGCGGAGCTGTCGATTCGCTGCAAGGACCTCAAGAAGACGTACGACGACGAGGTCGTCGCGGTCGATGGGCTCGACCTCGAGGTGAAGGTCGGCGAGTGCTTCGGTCTGCTCGGCCCGAACGGGGCAGGGAAGACGACGACCGTCGAGATCCTCGAGGGCCTCCTTCAGCCGACGAGCGGGGCGGTCGAGATCTTCGGTCATTCGTGGGAGAAGGACGAGCGGTGGCTCCGCGAGCGACTCGGCGTGTCGCTGCAGCAGACCTACCTCCCCGACAAGCTCACGGTACGAGAGACGATCCAGCTCTTTCGCTCGTTCTTCGTCTTTGGGCGTACGGTCGATCACACGATCGATCTCGTCGCGCTCCGGGAGAAGGAGAACGCGAAGTACGACACGCTCTCGGGCGGGCAGCGCCAGCGGCTTGCCGTCGCCTGCGCGCTCGTGGGGGATCCGCGCCTGCTCTTCCTCGACGAGCCCACCACGGGCCTCGACCCGCAGTCGCGGCGCATGCTCTGGGACATCATCCTCGCGTTCAAAGAGCAAGGCGGCAGCGTGCTGCTCACGACGCACTACATGGATGAAGCCGAGCGGCTCTGCGATCGCGTTGGCGTCATCGATCACGGAAAGATGATCGCGCTCGGCACGCCGAAGGAGCTCATCGACTCGCTTGGCGGAAGCCAGATCGTCGAGGTGACGCTCGCGAACGGCCCCGAAGACGACAAGGACCGCAACGACCTCGCCGCCGCGATCGGCGCGCTGCCAGGCGTCGTCTCGTCGCGCTTTCTCACTGGCCGCGTCGTCCTCACCGTGGAGCACCTCCACATCGCGCTCCCTGCCGTCTTGCAGATGCTCGAGGAGAAGAAGCTCGTGCTCGCCAACCTCTCGACGCACCATGCGACGCTCGAGGACGTCTTCGTGACGCTGACCGGGAGGGCGCTCCGTGAGTAGCCACGACCCGGAGATCACCCCCGGACGCGCCCGCCTGAACGCGATCGTCGAGCTCGCGCGCGCGCGCTTTCGCCTGTTTTACAGGGAGCCCGGCACGATGTTCTGGACGTTCGGCTTCCCGATCGTCATGTCGATCGTGCTCGGCATCGCCTTTCGAAACCGCGATCCGGAGCCCGTCGTCGTCGCGGTGGAGACGACGATCGCGACGACCACGCGCGCCAAGCAGGCCGAGGAGATCCTCCGCGCGGCTCCCGACGTGAAGGTGCGTCTCCTCCCGCCCGACGAGGCGAACGCGCAGCTCCGCACTGGCAAGGTAAGCCTCGTCGTCATCCCCGGCGCGGACGACGCGAGAGCGGATGCAGACTACACGTATCGGTTCGACCCGACGCGCCCGGAGAGCCGGCTCGCGCGGTCGGTGACCGACGACATCCTCCAGCGTGGTCACGGCAGGAAGGACGCCTACGCGCCGGCCCTCAAGGTCGTGACCGAGCCAGGATCGCGCTACATCGACTTCTTGATCCCCGGCCTCATCGGCCTCGGGTTGATGTCGACGGGGCTCTGGGGCATCGGCTTCACGCTCGCGGAGATGCGGACGAAGAAGCTCATCAAGCGGCTCACCGCGACGCCGATGCGGCGAAGCGACTTTCTCTTCTCCTTCCTCTTGGTGCGCGCCGTGCTGCTGCCCTTCGAGCTCGCGCCGCTCCTCCTGTTCTCACGCTTCGTCTTCGATGTCGGCGTGCGTGGGAGCATCTTCACGTTGATCCTCACGGCGCTCATCGGCGGGCTCACCTTCGCGGTGATGGGGCTTCTCCTCGCATGCCGGTCGGAGAACCCGCAGATCGTGAGCGGCCTCTCGTCGCGCTTCCCCGACGCGATCCAGCCCGTCATTCGCTACATGCCGCTCACGGCCTTGAACGACGCGCTCCGCGCCACGATGATCGACGGCGCGTCGCTCTCCGACGTCGCCCCCAAGATCGTGATGGTCTCGGTGTGGGGCGTCGTGTCGTTCGTCCTCGCCGTCCGCTTCTTCAAGTGGCGCTGAGATCCCGGCGCGAAGAGAGACGCTCTAGTTGTCTTCTTTTCGCGGCAGCGAGTCTTGCGGCGTCGGCGCCGGGGCGGGCGTCGGCGCGGGCTCGGGCGTCGAGGTCGGGGTCGGGGTCGGCGCAGGCTCGCTCGTCGTCGTCGCGGTCGCGGTCGACGACGCGGCGGAGGCCGCAGACGCCGCAGACGCCGCGGGCCTCGGTCGCGGGCGCTTCTTCACCTTCGCGACGGACACCGCGGGCGCCGGAGCGGCGGACGGCGTCGTGTCGATCGACGGCGTGGTGGGCGGCGGGGCAGGGAGCGCGACGGAGGACGACGGCGAAGGCGTCGCGGACGCGGCGGCGCTGTCCGACGCGGCGGTCGCGACCGCAGGCGGGCGGCTCGCGTTCGCGGCGCGCTGCCGAATGACGACGATGTACGTGCCGATGCCGGCGAGGATGCCGATCATCACGGGCACGAGCACGCGCATGACGCCGCCCGATCGCTTTGGCGCGATCGTCGCGAGGAGCGGTCCTGGATTCTCCGGCGTGAGCGACGGACGCTGCACGCTGCTCGCGCCGCCGTCGCTCTGGCTGTTCGCGCCGCTGTTTCCGTACGCGGGCGGCGCGCTCGAGAACGAGTCGTAGGCCTGCTGATGGATCGCAGGGCTCGCTTGCATCGGCGGCATCGATGCATGACCGCGCGTCGTCAGGTTCGGATACGCGTTTCCCTGTTGTTGTTGCTCGTAGCTCGCCGCTGGCGGAGGCTCGCTCGCATGCGCCGCGTACATCTGCTGCGCGCCGAGCTGACCGAGCTGCGCGCCGAGGCCGACGCCGATCGCGGGCATCGGGGCGGTCATGTTGAACGACTTCTGCGACGGCGGCTTCGACTCGACGTTGATCGAGTCTGCGAACGCATTCGGTGACGGCCCCGCGGGGTTCGGGCCGATCCCCGGGTTCGTTCGGATCGACGGCGACGTGTCCGGCGGAGGAGGCCTCCCGGCGGCCGGCCGCGGGTTCGTCTGCTCGGGGATCGGATCGATCCGCGGCATCGTCGCGCCGAGCTTGTCGTCGGCGAACGCGGTGTTCGCGAGCGCTGCGCGAAAGAGCTCGCCGGGATCCTGCGCCCACGGGCTGTCTTTCTTTCCCTGCGCGGCGTGCGCGGCCGCGGCGATCGCCGTCGTCGGGATCGGGCGATCGATCGTCGGCGGATCCGAGGGGTGGCGGTGATCGTCACGCTCCGCACGTGCCGGCTCCGCGCGCGGAGGGGCCGAGGCGCCCGGGCGAACCGACTTCGGTCCGCGTTCGTGCGGCTGCTGTTGTTGTGGCAGGCGCTCCGTGTTTGGCGAGGTGTCGCTCGGTCCCGACGACGGATCGCCCGGCGTGCGACGGAGCGAGAAGATCGGATCGTTGCGAAGCGAGAACGTCGGGTCTTCGCTCGGGACCATCGACGGCGGGCGCGCCGCGCGCTGCGTGATCGGCGGCGCGCTCGTGACGACGTCGCTCATCGAGATGGGCTGCCGCTTGAGGCCGGGCTGCACGGGCGGCCGGCGCGCCGTGCTGTCGTCGAACGCGTCCATCGCGTCCTTGATCGATCGGCCGGCGAGCGTGGGCTCGTCTTCGGGGTTCCGGCGCGTCTCGACGGGCGGCGCGATGCTCTGATCGGAGCTCAGGCCAAACGAGGCGGAGCCCTTCTGCTCCTCCGTGATCGACATGCGCGCCCAGCGGAGGGCCTCGCGCATCGCGTTGGCGTCGGCCCAGCGCTCGATCTTGTCGAACGCGAGCGCGCGATCGATGACGGACGCGACCGCGCGCGGGACATGCGGGGCGACGTCGCGAAGCGGGCGCGCGGGCTTGCGTGCGGTCGCGATGAGCTTCGTCTTCGCGTCGCCGCCGGGGTGCACGGCCTCGCCGGCGATGACGGTGAAGAGCGTCGCGCCGACGCCCCAAATGTCGCTTCGCGCGTCGACCTCCTCGCGCCGGCCGAGGGCTTGCTCGGGCGGCATGAAGGCGGGCGTGCCGAGCACCATCCCGACGCCGGTCATGTCGCTCGAGCTGCGGCCGTCGTTGAAGCGCGCGACGCCGAAGTCGAGCAGCTTGATCTCGTTCTTCTTCGTGATGAAGACGTTGTCGGGCTTGAGGTCGCGATGAAGGACCTCGTGCTTGTGCGCGGCGGCGAGGACATCGAGCATCGCGTCCCCGATCGCCATCGCCTCGGTGAGCGGGATCTTTCCGCCGAGCCGGTGCCGGCGGTCTTCGAGGTTCTCGCCCTCGAGCAGCTCCATGACGATGAAGGCGCAGCCGTCTTCGGTCATGTCGTCGTCGATCGCACGCACGACGCCGCTGTGACCGATCGCGTTCGCGAAGTAGCCCTCCCGGCGAAAGCGCTCCGCCATCGACGGATCGCGCGCGAGCTCGCGATGGAGGATCTTCAGCGCGACGCGGCTTCCGTTGCGGTGGGTGGCGGCGTACACGTTCGCCATCGAACCGGTGGCGATGAACGCATCGATCCGGTACTTGTCGCGGACCATCGTCCCAACGCGCCGCTGCGCGCGCTGTCCCGCCCCCGCTCCGCCTCCCGGGCCCTCCGCAGCCAACGTTACAGCTAGCCTCCTCTTTCGAATCGTACCATGACGGTTTTTACCGAAGCAGCGTAGTTCGCACCCATGAGAGTCCATCTCGTCGACGGCACATTCGAGCTCTTCCGCGCCCACTTCGCGCCGCGCCCCGGAAAAATGGTGCGCGGCGTCGACGTGAAGGCCACCGCCGGCGTGGCCGGATCGCTCATGGCCCTCCTCGAGGAGAAGGCCGAGGCGGTGACGCACATCGCCGTCGCCTTCGACAACCCGATCGTCAGCTTCCGCAACGACCTGTTCGACGGCTACAAGAGCGACGAGGGGATGCTCCCGGCGCTACGCGCGCAGTTCGACCTCGTCGAGGAGGCCGTCCGCGCCCTCGGGATCGTCGTGTGGTCGATGGACCGGTGGGAGGCGGACGACGCACTTGCCACCGCGGCGGCGCGCTTCGCGAGCGACCCGAGCTGCACGCAGGTGCGCATCCTCACCCCTGACAAGGACCTTGGCCAGGTGCTCGACGGTGAGCGCATCGTGCAGATCGATCGGATCCGAAAGAAGCTCATCACCGAGAAGACGATGCGCGAGCGGCGAGGGGTGGCGCCGGCGAGCATCCCCGATCTGCTCGCGCTCGTCGGAGACGCGGCGGACGGGATCCCGGGCGTGCCGGGCTTCGGCGAGAAGTCGTCGGCGGCGCTGCTCGCGCACTACCACACGATCGAGAACATCCCCGATCGCGCGGAAGACTGGGCGGTGAAGGTGACGGGCGCGCCGCGTCTCGCCGCGACCTTGGCGGGGATGCGGGAGGAGGCGATGCTCTACAAACGGCTCGCGACGCTCGTGCGTGACGTCCCACTCGAGGAGACGCTCGCCGATCTCGAGTACAAAGGCGCGAAACGCGCTGCGTTCACCGCGCTTTGCGAGCAGCTCGAGGTGAAGCCGCGCTGGTCGCGCTTCAGCGACTGAGGAGACTCAGAACGTCACGCCGAACACGTCGCGGAAGCGCACGTACGGCTCGCGGTTCGGATCGACGTCGGCGAGGCCCACGCGAAGCGAGACGGTCTCGCCGTCACCCCACGGCCACCAGAGCCCGTAGACGAGGAGCCCGTTGATCGGACCGGTCGAGAGCGCGAGCTGGCCTTGGCGAATTCCGCCTGCGCGCTCGACGACGTCACGAAGGGGCTGCGGAGCACGAACGATCGTCGAGGCGGTCCACTCGTTTTGGAGCGCGACTTGCGTTGCCTTGCGAGCTTGCGGCTCTTGCTCGGTCGTGAATGAAGACGTGACGCAAAGAAGGCGTGGGTCCCAGCTCCATCCACGTGTCGGCCAGGATGCTTTCATCCTGCCGAGGCTGTCGAACAGTGGCTGCCATGCCTCGTTCCAACCACGAATGGTCATGTGGGGAGTCTAAACCAACAATCGCTTTCGAAAAACGAAGACTTTGCCAAAGAACGAAGATCGCACCGATTTATTTGTACGCGACCACAGGTCCTGGGGCGAGGCCACCGTTCGGCGCGCGCGCGTAGAGCCGGAGGTGGCTCCCTGGCGTGAGGTTGCCGGTGTTTGGGACGTAGAGCTTCAGCTGGTGCGGCCCGCTCGGGAGATTCCCCAGCGTCCCGCCTTCGCCGTTGATGAAGTGGTTATCCTCCACGACCGCGATCCACACCGTGAGGCGCCCGACGTCGACCACGCTGCCAAGCTCGCTCGGCAATTCCTCGTGGCCAACGATCGTGTCGGCGCGGAATCCGTAATGCGGCTCGCCCTTCTCGTTGGTCGTGACGAGATAGAGCGCGTCGGCAGGTCCCTCGACCGTCGCGCGGAAGACGAGGTCGCGGTTGCCGTCCGGACGAATGCCGCCGTCACGCATCGCGATCTTGTCGACGTTGAGGTTCTCGATGTCGACCGAAAACGCCGTCACCTTCGTCGACTCCGGCGCGATTGGCGCAGGTCGATTCTTGAGGCGCACCGGCGTGTCGGCCGGAGCCTTCTGCTTGTCGTCGGCGCAGGCCGTGACGGTCAAGACGGCGACGAGGGAGAGGAAGCTTCGTCGCAGCGTGTGCGCGAAATGTGAGCTCACCATGGGTTTTCTCTCGAACGAGGACCGCTCAAACATACCCGAGATTGTTCGCGTGGTGCGGGTAACATCATGAGAGCCGTGGGCTCCACCGTCCTTCGAACGCTTGCGCCATCGCCGAGCTCCTTCCTCGATGCAAGGACGGGCGCGCCCGCGATCGGATCGTACGAAGGGCCGCTCCCGCGCATCGACGTCTCGAAGCACCTCATCGATCGCGCGTTCCGCCGGAAGAAGTGGCTCTACGTTGGGCTCGCGTCGAGCGAGGTGTGGGTGTCGCTCGCGATCGTTCGAATGGGCTACGCCACGAGCGCGTTCGCGTTCGTCCTCGATCTCGACTCCCACAAGATGCTGGCCGACGAGACGATCGTCGGGCCTCCACGCGCCGCGAGCATCGTCGACGATGTCCATGGCGCGGGCGTGCTCGCGCGCTTCGGCTTCGGCAAGGCAAGCCTGTCGATCGAGCGCCGCGGACCCACGATGGAGCTGCGCGCGCGCTTCGGTGCGCTCGCGATCGACGCGGCGCTCGACGAGTCGCGATCGCCGCCGCCCATCTCGGCGATCGCGGAGCTCGGCGCGCCTGGGCTCATCTCGGCGACCGAGAAGCGCGTGCTCACGACCGTGCGCGGCAGCATCACGACCGCGACCCAGCGGATCGTGCTCGACGAGAGCACGGGCGCGGTCGGTGGCTACGACTACACGCATGGCCTCATGCCGCGTCACACGCAGTGGCGATGGGCCTATGCGATGGGCCACGCCAAGGACGGCCAGCCGATCGCGTTCAACCTCACGTCGGGCTTCGTCGGCGAGGCCGAGTGCGCGGCGTTTCGCGCGAGCTCGATCCATCCGCTATGCGAGCCGCGCTTCGTCTTCGACGTCGATCACCCCGAGCGCCCGTGGAAGCTCACCGGAGACGGGATCGATCTGACGTTCGAGGTCGGCGCGGTGCACGCGCAGAACACGAACCTCGTGCTCGTGCGCTCGAAGTTCTTGCAGCCAGGTGGACGCTTCCGCGGAACGATCCGGATCGACGGGAAGGACGTCGAGATCGACGGCGTGCCCGGTGTTGTCGAGGATCAAGACGTCTTGTGGTGACGTCCGCGTTGGCCCGATCAGCCGAAGACGAACATCGGGACGAAGAGGACGAGCGCGATCACGAGGCCGCTGATGATCTTCTGGACGTCCCGGCCGCTGAGCGTGAACGCGGAGGACGTGACGAGTGAGGAGGAGGAGCTCATGGCGGCTTCTGGTTTTACGAGCCACCCGCCGTAAAGATCTCTGAAGCCCGAGGCCGCGGAAATCAGGCTAGAGTGCCACCCCTCATGCCTGACGTGGCGTCCCGCGCGAAGCAAGAAAACCAAGAGCTTCCGCGAGTTCTCACGCTTCGAGACGCGACGATGCTCGTCGTCTCGTCCGTCATCGGTGTGGGCATCTTCCTCACGCCGGGCGATGTCGCGAAACAATTCCCGAGCCTCTTCTGGTTCTTCTTCGCGTGGATCCTGGGCGGCTTCTTGGCGCTCGCGGGCGCGCTCGCGAACGCCGAGCTTGGCGCGATGTTCCCGAAGGCCGGCGGCAACTACGTCTACCTTCGCGCCGCCTACCACCCGATGGCCGGCTTCATGGTCGGCTGGCTCTCCTTCTTCGCAATCTTCGCCGGCACCGTCGCGACGCTCGCGATCGGCTTCACGATCTCGCTCGGCACGTTCTTCACGCTCGGGCCGGTGGGCAAGGCCGTCGTCGCGATCGCGGTCATCTGGATCGCGTCGGGCGTGAACGCGTACACGACGCGCACCGGCGCCGCCGTCAACACGTCGACGGCGTATCTGAAGATCGCCGCGCTCGTCTTGCTCGTGACGCTCGGGCCGATCCTCGGCCATGCGCGCGCGCCCGCCGATCCGTGGGCGAGCGCGGGCTCGGCGTCGCTCAGCTCCTTCGGCGTGGGGCTCTCGCCGGTCCTCTTCTCGTACCTCGGATGGAACGCGAGCGTGTTCGTCGCCGGCGAGATCGAGTCGCCCGGCAAGAACCTCCCGCGGTCGCTGTTCGTCGGCCTTGGCATCTGCACGGCGATCTACCTCGTCGTCACCGCCACGTACGTCTTCGCGCTCGGGATGAAGGCGCTGCCAGGGATGCCGGTCGTCGGCATTCAAGCCGGCGGCGTGCTCTTCGGCGAGAAGGGCGGGCAGGTCCTCGCGATCATCATGATGGCGTCGGTCTTCGGCACGGTGAACGCGAACGTCCTCGTCGGCCCGCGCATCGCCTACGCGATGGCGAGCGACGGCCTCTTCTTCCGCGGCGCCGCTCGCCTGAACTCCGCGAAGACGCCGCACATCGCCGTCATCGGCCAGGCGGTGGTCGCCACGCTCCTCGTCATCGCGTTCAAGGCGGACATCGAGAGCCTCAGCAAGGTCCTCAACTACACGACCTTCGCGATCGTGCTCGCCACGATCGCCGACACGACGGCGCTCTACGTCCTCCGCCGCCGCGAGCCGAACCGCGAGCGGCCGTACCGCGCCGCGGGGTACCCGGTGGTCCCGGCGATCTACATCCTCGCGAACGTCGCGATCGCGATCTCGATGATGAAGAGCAAGACGACCGAGTGTGTGACGAGCATCGTCGTCCTCCTCCTCGGCGCCCCGATCTACCTGATCTTCGCCGCGATCAAGCGATCGAACGACGCGCGCTGAATCCCATCAGCCGCGGTACGCCTCGTCCTGCTCGATGCGCGAGAGCACCCAGTCGAACTCGCCGGTCGTGACCTTCACCTTGCAGTACGTGCACACGCCCGCCATCGTGACGTTGAGCGGCGCGCCGCAGTTCGGACACGACTTGTCGAGCTTCGGCGGTCCCTTCTTGTTGCGACCGCGGATCATCGTCCAGTACTCGGTGTAGCGACGCGGCGTCGACCGGTTGCCGCTCACGATCTGGTTGTTGGCGTCGCTCACGGTGTAGTCGAGGCTCGAGGCGTAGAGGCGGACGGTGACGGCGTCGAAGAACGCGTCGCTCGTGACGTTCGCGAGCTCGAGGCTCGCGATCTGCGCGTTCTCCGTGATGTTGCGGAGGCCCTGACGCTTGTACTCCTCGATCCAGTATTGCTGCGTCGCGAAGAGCGCGTCGCTCATGAGCGGACGCATCTTCGTGAGGTCGCGCGAGGCCCACGCGATCTGGAACTCGCTGAAGGTGAGGCTCACGCGGCTCTGGAACGACGCCCACGTCGTGCCGCCCGGATCGGAGGCCTCGAGCGCGGCGAAGCGCTGCTGCGCGCCAGGATCTTTGATCGTCGGCAGGTCGTTGCCTTCTTCGGCGACGTTGCTCGTGAGCATCGGGCCACGTGCTTCGGTCGCGAGGATCTGGATCGCGTCGGCCTGCCAGTCGAACGATCCGCCGGTGACGTTGCTCCGGCAGTGCGAGCACACGCCGGCGGCGATGACGTCGAGCGGCGCGCCGCAGTTCGGGCAGCCGATCACGCGCGCCTTGTCGGGCGTGCGAGATTTCGCGTCGCGACGACGCGTGAACGTCCACTCTTCATGGGCGTAGACGCCGCGCTCGCCTTGCGGCGTGCGGATCGCGTAGTTCGTCTCGAAGGCGACCTTCACGCGCACCATCGGCATCGGCATCGTGCCGAGGCCGTAGACCTCTTCGATCGACGCCGTGCCCACGATGACGCTCGTGATCTCGCCGCCGGGATGCCCGAGCGCCTGCATCGCCTGCGGGCTCAGATACGGCTGATAGCGAGCGAGGAGGTTCTTGCCCTGCGCTTGCTTGATCTCCGTGTAGAGCGCGACCAAGAAGTCGTCGAACAGCACGAGCGAGAAGTTCGGATCGCTCTGCTGGAGCGCGAGCAGCTGGCGCCGCGGCGACTCCACCGCGACGTCTTGGCCGTACATCGGCGTGGGGAAGGGCGTATACGGCGGGAGATGCGCGTTCGTCCACGTGGTCGGCGCCCGGTTCTTCGAGGCGATCACGTAGATGATGATGATGACGATGATGATGATGACGAAGAGGCCGCCGCCGATGCTGCCGCCGCCGCCGCCGCCGCCGGAATAGGAGCCACTCGAAGACGAGGTCGATCGGAAGCCGCCGCTCGACGAGCCCGATCGCGAGCCGCTCGACGAGCTCGATCCACCGCGGTACGAGCTGCCGCCGCCTGGACGAAGCGAGCTGTTCATCGCGAGCACGCCGACGTCGCCCGCCGTGTCATCGAGCACGGGCTCGGGGATGCCTTCGTCACCTTCGTAGGCGCTCGCCGAGCCGGTCAGGCCGAGCGTGAGCGCGAGGACGAGCGCGGCGAGGAAGCTCATCGCGATCTTCATGGAGCGAGAGAAGAGGCGGGGCGTCTTCATGCCGTGGCTCCCACGATCGGGGCGTCGGGGAGCTCGTTCTCGTCGTCCTCGCGGCGAGGATATTTCTCGCCGAGCACGGGGCCGAGCGCCGTGAGCGCCGTCGTGAACGCTTGGACGTCGAGCTCGAGGACGGCCGCGTCGAGCGCAGCGAGGCCCTTCTTCCAGCCGTCACCGAGCGCCGCCGGATCGATCCCGACGTCCGGGACGACGCACACGATCCGCTCGAGCTCCGAGACGAAGACGAGGATGCCCGAGCGATCGCGCGTGCGCGACACGCCTGCCTCGACGAACGCCGCGCGTGCCGCCGTGAGCGTGCGCTCTTCCTTCTTCTTCTTCGAGGTGAGCATGCGCTTCAGCGCGCCGATCTTGTTGACGGCGACCGATCCGATCACGAACGCGAGGAGCGTCTCGACCGGCATCAGGTCTTCGTCGAGCGGGGCAGGGTGGTACATCAGCACGGCGAGCGTGATGACCGCGAGGAGCAGGCCCGTCGCGTAGTCGATCTCGCGGTAGTCGTCCGACCGCGCCTTCAGCGAGACCACGATCTCGGCCGAGCTCTTCAGCTCGACCGCCTTGACCGCCTCGACGATCTTCGCCTTTGCCTCGTCACGAAAGAAGGAGTCTGCCATCGGGTTCTCTCTGCTCACTCCTAAAGGACCTAAAAAGAAGGCGAGAGCGGCGATCCGGGTTTGCGGATGAAACCCGAATTGAGGCGCATCCTACCGGCTTTGCGCGTCGCAGAACGCAACGATTTTGCACGAAATCATGGTGCCGCGAGGCGGGGCGATCCAAGATGAAGACGTGGTCACCTCCCTCCCTCGGTTGGTCGCGTTGCTGCTTGCCTCTTCGCTCGTCGGCTGCGCGCCGTCCGCAGCTCCGCCTCCGCGCATGGTCGAGCCCACCGTGACCACCACGACGAGCGCAAATGCTGCGGAGCCAGAGGTCGTGGTCGAGGCTGCGCCTGCCGCGCGCCCGCGGCTCTCCCAGACCGTGACGCTCGGCCAAGGCGAGGTCGAGGCGGTCACGCCGTCCGCGCCGACCCAAGCGCAGAGCCAGAGCCAGAGCCAAAGCGTGATCGTGAACAATACGGTCGTCGTTCCGCAGTACTACGGCGGCTACGGCTACGGCGGCTACGGCTATGGCGGCTACGGCGGCATCGAGCGCGGCGGTCGCGGCACTTCGTCGTCGCGTAGCGGTTGGGGCGCGAGCGGATGGGAAGGCGCGGGTCGCACGGCCGCGCCAGGTCGAACGCCCGCGGTAGGTGGCAATTGGTCACCGCCCCCGAGCTATGGCCCCGCGCAAATGAAGTGAGTAACGTGTCGCCAGGTTCATGGCGACTGTCGGCGTCGACTTCTTCCGCGTAGATCGATCGGGAGCGACGCGCCGCCTTCTCCTCATCGCGGGCCTCCTCGTCAGCGCCGGCATGACGCTCATCGGCGCGCATCTCATCCATCGGCTCGACCCGAGCCTCGGGCACGTCCTCAGCTTGGTCGGCGGCCTCATGGTCGTGAGCGGCCTCATCTTGGGCTTCGGCGCGATGGCGATGCTGCTCTTCGAGAACGTCTACCTCCTCATCCGCGAAGACGGTCTCCTCTGTCACGAGAACGGCAAGGAGACGACGATCGCGTGGAGCGATCTCGATCTCGTGAAGCTCGACGAGCAGCGCGAAGGCGCTCCACGCGAAGATCGAGGAGTCGAAGCGCAAGGCGCTCCACGGCCTCTTGAGGTGAGATCGAACGGCTTGACCGTCCGGCGTGGGAATTCGGCGAAGAGAGACTTCTGACGGCAACGCGCGGTGGTCAATGCCACGCGATCGCTCGAACGTCTCTCTCCCCACGTTCTGGCAGCCTTGTTCCTTTTCTGGTTGAACGGCCCACCTCACCGGATGCGCGACGAGATGAGGAGAAGAAATTCACAGGGAGACAGGAAGACAGGGAGAGAATGTTTCATCTCACTGTCTCCGGTTCGGCGCGCTCCGCAGCCCGCGAGGTTGTGGCGATACGCGGGAAGGTTTTACAGGGAGACAGGAAGACATGGAGGGCTCAGAGCGCGGACATTTCCGCCTTTTCAACAAGGCGAAGGAACGTGCACGTCGGTCGTGCACGTCGGTCAGCTTCTGACGTACGCGCCTTGCGAGACTTGAGGCTCTCTCTCTCTGAGGCGATGCATGTCGCATCGTCACAACGACGTGCGCGCTCAGCCGCAATCGGTCCCTCGGCTTGACGGTCGCCGAAGGCGTGTTCGAGCTGCCTCGTTACTTTCTGGTTGAGGCCCTCACCGAGACACCTCACCGGATGCGCGAACGAGATGAGGAGAAGAAAATTCACAGGGAGACAGGAAGACAGGGAGAGAATGTTTCATCTCACTGTCTCCGGTTCGGCGCGCTCCGCAGCCCGCGAGGTTGTAGCGATACGCGGGAAGGTTTTACAGGGAGACAGGAAGACAGGGAGGGCTCAGAGCGCAGACATTTCCGCCTTTTCAACAAAGGCGAAGCAACGTGCACGTCGGTCCCGACTTGCGAGCCTTGAGGCGAGCTCTCGAACATCTCTCTCTCTCTCTCTCTCTAAGACGATGCACGTCGCGTCGTCGCAACCTCACGACGACGTATCGCCGCCACAACCTCGCGGGCTGCGGAGTCATCGGCGTGGTCGAAAGCTGGAAGTGTCTGCGCTCCGAGCCCTCCCTGTCTTCCTGTCTCCCTGTGAACCCTTCCGGCTGGTGGGATGAGAGAGTTGATCCTCGAAGCAGCGCCAGTGAGAGAGTTGAAATGTCTCCCTGTCTTCCTGTCTCCCTGTGAATCTTTCTTTTTTTCTCATCAGAGCGCCGCACGGGAGGGCCCCCTGCGGTTCCCTGTGAATCTTCTTTTTTCTCATCATCAGAACGAGACACCCGTCGCGCTAGTCGAACCTTCGAGCCACCGAAGCGGACAGCGGACGCGACGAACATGCGACCAGAAAGGAACGAGGCAGCCCGAACGTGGAGAGAGACCGCGGCGCGCGATGCGAGTGCGGTCCTGCGACGTACATCGACGTAACGGCTCATCGGTGTGGTCGAAAGCTGGAAGTGTCTGCGCTCCGAGCCCTCCCTGTCTTCCTGTCTCCCTTCCGGCGGGTGGGATGAGAGAGTTGATCCTCGAAGCAGCGCCAGTGAGAGAGTTGAAATGTCTCCCTGTCTTCCTGTCTCCCTGTGAATCTTTCTTTTTTTCTCATCAGAGCGCCGCACGGGAGGGCCCCCTGCGGTGGACAACGAGAGGACAGCGGACGCGACGAACATGCGACCAGAAAGGAACGAGGCAGCCCGAACGTGGAGAGAGATACCGCGGCGATGCCGGTGCGGTCCTGCGTGCGAGCATGCGAAGTTTGGGTGATTTCGGCAGAGGCTAACGTCGAGCCCGGCGCTTCGATAGGTGCTGGAAATCCCTTTGGTTCTGGCCTTCGTCGAGAGATTCGCGTCGCGCGCCTCATAAAACGGCCGCGCGCGCTCCACCCATCGGCATGAAGCTTTTCTTCCGGCGATCACGCTGGGTGTCCGCGGCGCTCGTCACGTCGACGATGGCGCTCGTCCGCGCCGCCCACGCGCAGGATCTCGAGCCCCTTCCGCCGCCCGACCCTCCTCGACCTCCGCCCGAGCGATCCGAGCCGCCTCGGCCGCCGACCGCGCCGGCCTCGCCGGCGGAGGAGAAGCCGAAGAGCGCCGAGATCCAGGTCGCGTCGGGGCCGCAGGTGCAGACGTCATCGTGGCGAGGCGACGCGTCGATCTCGCAGTCGCTGCGGCTTGGCGTGCGTTTCAAGGAGGTCATCACGATCGACGTGCTCACGCGCCTCGGGTACGGCGTCGTCGACGAGCGCATGCTCACGTATCTGTCGCTCGGCGCGACGGTGTACCCGGTGAAGCTCGCGCATGGACGCATACGTCCGTTCGGCAGGCTTGCGGTCGTTCATCAACACGAGGAGCCGACCTCGGCGCTCCGTCACGATCCGTTCGGCGCGCTCTTTGGCGTGGGCGACGGCATTCGTCATCGCGGCGGGTTCGGCTCGAGCCTCGGCGTCGACTTCGTCGTCGCGCGCGGACAGTCGAGCGAGTTTCTCCTCGGCACCGACGTGAACGGCACGTGGTTTCCTGATCCGCGCGGTCCGGCGCTCTACTACGGAGGTGGCTTGTGGGCCGGGCTCAACTACTCGCTCTGATCGGCCTCGCGTCGCTCGCGGCGTGCAAGGAGACGACGATCGACGATCGCTCGTGTCCGCCCGAAGGCACGAAGCTCACCTACGACAACTTCGGCAAGGCCTTCCTGGACACGAACTGCCAGCGTTGCCACGGCAGCGCTGGCGACCGAAGCGGCGCGCCGGAGGCCTACGATTTCGGACGCGTCGAGGATGTGCGTCGCTACAAGGCGCGGATCTTCTCGCGGGCCGCGGCCGACAACACGACGATGCCGCCCGGTCCGGACGATCCGCCCGAGCGCGACCGCGAGCAGCTCGCCGAGTGGCTCGTGTGCGGCGCTCCGTAGCGGACGGCTCAACCCGGCCCAGCTTCGAACTGGTAGCGCGCCGGATCGTTGCCGTGCACGCGGACGATCGTGCGCCGCTCGTCGAGCGTGGCGACGGCGTACGCGGCGGCAGGTCGGCCAGGCGCGTCCTCGTCGAGGTTCTCGATCAAGCTCTGGATCGTGACGTACGGGATGCCGGCGATCACGTCGAGGTGGTTTCGATGCACGTGGCCATTGAAGACGACGCGCACCTTCTTCGACGCCTCGAGGATGGCGCGTAGCTCCGCGCGCTCCTTCACGAGCGCGAGGTGGCTCTTGCCGCTGAACCAGAACGAGTCATCGAGGCTCTGCTCGCTCGCGGAGTGATGCATGAAGACGACGACGGGGAGAGACGTCTGCGCGAGATCGCCGGCGAGCCACTCGAGCTGCGCGTGCGGGATGCGGACCTCGACGTCCTTGCGCTCGAGGGTGTGGAGGATGACGAGATGAAAGCCGCCGCGGTCGAGCGAGTAGAAGAGCGGACCTTCGTGCTTCCAGATCTTCGTGAGGTCGTCACGGGTGAGGTGGATCGTGTCGTGGTTGCCCGCGACGTTGATGAGCTCCGCGTGGGTGGTGCGAAGGATGTCCTGGCACTCGACGTAGCGCGCGAGATCGAGCTCGCGGTTTTCGTCTTCGATGTCATCGCCGAGGTTGACGAGGAGGTCGGGCTTCACCGCCTCGTTCATCATCCGGATTACGTCGCGGGTGAGCTCGGCGGCATGATGAGACAGCTTGCGAAGCTTGCCTTCGTGGAAAGCTTCGGGGCCGAAGTGGAGATCCGTGACGAACCCGATCTTGAGAGCCATCGTGGGTGCTCGCCATGGTAGCGTCTGGTTCATCATGCGTCCCGTACTCATCGGAGCAGGAAGAGGCAGTCGCCTTCAGCACGAGACCGACGAGCTTCCGAAGACCCTCGTGAACGTCATGGGAAAGCCCATGCTCGAGTGGATCCTCGAGGCCCTCGCGGAGGCCGGATTCACGAAGAAGGACATCGTGTTCGTGTGCGGGTACAAGGCCGACGTCCTTCGCGCGCGCTATCCCGAGTTCACCTACGTCGAGAACACCGATTGGGAGAACAACAACATCCTCGAGTCGCTCGTCTGCGCGCGCGACTACCTCGGCGGCGGCTTCCTCTCGTCGTACACCGACATCGTGTACCGCGGCAGCGCGGTGAAGGACGTCGTCGCCTCGAAGCACGACAAGGCGCTCGTCTGTGACACCGACTGGCGTCGCCGCTACGTCCGTCGCACGCAGCATCCCGAGAGCGACGCCGAGAAGATGCGCGCCGACGGCGAGCGCATCGTCGAGCTCTCACGCACGATCGTGAGCGAAGACGCCTCGGGTGAGTTCATCGGCGTCGCGAAGCTCACCGCCGAAGGCGCGCGCGAGTTCCTCGAGGCCTACGAAGAGGCCAAGCGCACCGAGAAGACGCTCGGCGACAGGCCCTTCCAGAAGGCGTACCTCATCCACCTCTGGCAATGGATGATCGAGAAGAAGGGCTCGGTCTTCCACCGCGTGAACACGCCGGGCGGATACATGGAGCTCGACACACTCGAAGACCTCGCGCTCGCCGAGACGTGGTGGCGGGGCGGATCCTGACGTGCCTCGGGCGCAGGATCTCTCCGACGCGGCGGGCGCCGAGGGCGCGGAAGTCGAGGTCGAGCTTCGAGACGTCTACAAGAAGTTCGAAGAGGGCGACGGCGCCGCGCTGAAGCGGGTGTCGCTCGCCGTGAACAAGGGCGAGCTCGTCGTCGTCGTCGGGCCGTCGGGTTGCGGCAAGTCGACGTCGCTCCGCATCGTCGCCGGCCTCGAGGAGGCTGACTCTGGCCTCGTGCGCATCGCCGGTCGATCGATGCAAGGCGTCGCGCCTCAAGATCGCGACGTCGCGATGGTGTTTCAGGGCTACGCGCTCTACCCGCAGATGACCGTGCGCGAGAACATCGAGTTCCCGCTCAAGATGCGCAAGGTCGATCCCGCCGAGCGAAAGAAGCGCGCCGACGAGGCCGCCGATCTGCTCTCCCTCACGCGCCTGATGGACCGCTTGCCGTCCGAGCTGAGCGGCGGCGAGCGCCAGCGCGTCGCGATGGGCCGCGCGATCGTGCGCCGTCCGCGCGTGTTCCTCTTCGACGAGCCGCTGTCGAACCTCGACGCCGCCTTGCGGCAAGAGCTGCGCGTCGAGATCGGCGTCCTCGTGCGTGAGCTCGGCGTGACGGCGATCTACGTGACCCACGACCAGGTCGAGGCGATGACGCTCGCCGATCGCATCTGCGTCATGCGCAAAGGCGAGGTGCAGCAAATGGCAGCGCCGCGCACGATCTACGAAGAGCCGAAGACGAGCTTCGTCGCGACGTTCCTCGGCGCGCCGAAGATGAACCTCCTCGCGGGGCAGGTGAAGAAGAGCAAAGGGCGCATCGAGTGCGGGCCCTTCATGCTCCCGATCCCCGAAGGCAAGAGCCTCCCCGACGAGGTGGTCGTCGGGGTTCGCCCCGAAGACGTGCGCTTCGTCGACGAAGGCGATCGCGGCGCGACGAAGCTCGAGGTCGCCGTCGCCGAGCCGCTCGGCGCCGAGACGAACTTCGTGCTCCGCGCCGGCGGCGAGAGCGCGCTCGAGCTTCGCGCACGCGCGCCGGGCTTCGATCCACGCGCGCCGGGCGCGAGCCTCTTCGTGTCGATCGAAGACGCGCGTCTTCACTTCTTCGCGCCGGGCGACGCCGGCAAGAGGATCGGGTAGCGATGCCGATCACCCGGCGTGCATTCACGACCGGCGCGGCGGCCACCGCGATCGCTTCGTCTGCATGCACGCGCCAGCTTCGCGACGACAAGGGGCGCGTTCGCCTTCGTTTTTGGTACACGCTCGGCGGTCGCAACCGCGAGGTCTTGCTCGAGATCATCAAGCGCTTCCACGCCTCGCAAGACGAGGTGCGCGTCGAGCCGGTGTACCAAGGCGACTACTTCGAGTCTCTCGCGAAGCTGCGAACCGCGATCGCGGCCAAGAGCGCGCCGGCGCTCTCGCACGTGGTCGCCGAGGTGGTGCCGTACCTCGTGCGCGCGAACACGCTCGAGCCGCTTGGTGGCTACCCCGGCCTCGACGAGATCCCGTTCGTCCACGCGCTCTCGCAGCGCGGGGCGTTTCGAAGCCAGACGCCGCAGCCGCTCTACGGCATCCCGCTCAACCGATCGACGCCGCTCATGTACTGCAACGGCGAGATCTTCGCGAAGGAAGGCCTGAAGCCGCCCGAGACATGGGACGACATGCGGCGCATGGCGCGGCAGCTCGCGCGGCCGAACGGCGAGCGCTGGGGTCATGAGGTCCCGATCTCGTGGTGGTTCTGGGTCGCGCTCGTGGGCCAAGCAGGCGGCACGATGTTCGACGAGCAGAACCGGCCGACGCTCGGCGGCGAAGCCGGCGTCCGCGCGATCCGCTTGTGGCAAGACCTCATTCATCGCGAGCGCGTGATGCGTCCTCCGCCGGGCCGCGACTACGACGCGTGGAACGTGACGAACCAGGACTTCCTCGGCGGCCGCGCCGCGTTCATCTGGACGTCGACGGCGTACATTCGCTACCTCGAGGACAACGCGAAGACGAAGTTCCCCGTCGTCGCGGCGCCGCTCCCGAAGGACGTCCGCGCGTCGGTCCCCACCGGCGGGACCTTCTTCGTCGTCGTCCGCTACGCACCCGACGAAGAGAAGGCGGCCGCCGCGAAGTTCCTCCGCTTCTTCTGCGAGACCGAGCAGGCTGCCTACGTCTCGACGCGCACGGGCTATCTCCCAATCACCGAGCCTGCAGTCGCGAAGATGCGCGCCGACGGCTTCTTCGCGCAGCACCCGAACGACGAGGTCGCGCAGGCGCAGCTCGCGGCCGTCGAGCCGTGGCCCTGGGAGCCGCTGCTCTTTCGGATCGAGCGCGACATCGTCGACCCGCGGCTCGAGGAGGCTGTGCTGCTCGACAAAGATCCAAAGACGGTGCTCGACGAAGCGCGCCAGCTCGCGATGCGGCCGGGTTAATCATTCGAGAACGGCTCGCGCTTATCGAAGCGTAGAAGTTTCCCTACATCGATCGCTCGCGGTATCAGACGAGCATCATGTTCGTCAGCAACGCAAAGAAGACAGCGGCCAAGAAGGTCGTGGGGCGGGTGGTTCGTTCTTTCGTGCAGGCGCCGCCGCTCGTGAAGGTCGGTGGTGCATGCGGAGTGCTCGCTGGCCTGAGCATCGGCCTCATGGTGAGCGCGCCCGCAGGCATCGTGTTCGGTCTCTCGATCGGCGCGAGCATCGGGATCGTCGCCGGCATCGTGATGGACCGCGACGCCCAGCGTGAGAGCTACCGGCATCGTCAGCTCGACGAGATCATCGGCGTCACGAGCGGAAGCCTCGGCGCACCTCCGAGCATCCCGCCTCCTCCGAACGCGCGCGAGCACGACGAAGACGAGCACGGCCCGAAGAGCAGCGAAGCCGATCTCCGCTCGTGGGTCACCGAGTGGATGACGCCGCCGCCTCCGCACGTCACCTGAGCTGGCCCGAGCCGCTCAGCGCGCGTCGCTCTTCGGAGAGGGACGCGTCTCGTCGGCGGGCACCGGGGCGTCGTCTGCGGTGGGGAGCTCGCCTCGACGCCGGAGCGAGAGGAAGGGGAAGACGCCGAGGAGCGACGGCGCGATCTGTCCGAGCAGGTACACGTTGAAGATCGACGCGCCTCCCGCGAGGCCGATCGCCTCGAAGAGCCGCTTGAACGCGACGTGACCGACGCCGAGCCCCGACGGCGAGATCGGGAGCATGAGCGAGAGCAGGCCGAGCGCGAACACGGTCGCGACCGACGCGTACGGCACGTCGCGCTCGAGGATGATCTGCGTGAGCATCGTGAAGTACCCCATCGCGAGGACGTGAAACGTCATCGAGATGCCGAGCGCCGCGAGGAGCCGCTTGGGCTTCTTCGACACGAGGAGAAAGGAGGCGACGAGCTGGTTCAGGAGCTTCGCGATCTTCGATGGGCCGCTCGTGAAGCGATCGAGGCGGTCGCCGAGCTTCTGCACGATCAGGATCGCGAGGGTGCCGCCGGTGAGCACGCTCGCGCCGAGGATGAGAACGGTGATCGCGAGCGGGCGAAGCAGCGGATCGCCGAGGAGCACTGGCAATCGGATGAGCACGATGATCGCCGCCATGATGAGCAGCGCGCACACGCCGAGGAGGCGTTCGATGAAGACGAGCAGAAGGATCGTCGTGCGCTTCGAGGCGGGCGCGTCGCGCGCGACATAGAGGGCTTTGACGACATCGCCTCCGACGCTTCCGGGGATGACGGTGTTGAAGAAGTACGCCGTCATTTGCAGCCGGAGGATCGTGGAGATCGGCGGCGCCACGTCCGCGAGCCCGAGGAGCACGCGAAAGCGCAGGCTCGTCGAGCACACGCCGAGCAAGAAGAGCCCGAGATCGAGCACGAGCAGGATCGGTCGATCGATGAGGACGCGCAGCGTGCCAAACTCGAGGTTGCCGCTTCGAATGAGCCACCCGATGAGCGCGGCGGCGAGGACGAGCTTCGCCGCAAACACGACCCGCGCGCGCGTGGGCGACGAGGCAGGCGGCTGCGCAGCGGGGGTTGACGGCGGTGAAGGGGAGGCAGGCAAGGGTCGCGCGCGCGCCACAAAAGACCTCGTGGCAAACTCCGCGCTACGGCACTATACCGGCAAGAGCTAGTTTTTGCTCGCTTCGTCCGGCTCGACCGCCGGCACCACACGCTTCTTCACAAGGCCACCATGCCCGTACCCTTCATCGATCTTTCGCGTCTCGTCGCTCGCGTCCGTGAGGATGTGCTCCCCGCCTGGACGGAGTGCCTCGATAAGTCCGAGTTCGTCGGCGGGCCTCGCGTCACGGCGCTCGAGAAGAAGCTCGCGGGTGTGCTCGGCGTGCCGCGCGTCGTCTCGTGCGCGAACGGAACCGACGCGCTCCTCGTCGGCCTCCAGGCGCTCGGCGTCACGCGCGGATCGAAGGTCGCGCTTCCGAACCTCACGTTCTGGGCGACGTTCGAGGCGATCGCCCAGCTCGGCGCGATCCCCGTCCTCGTCGACATCGATCCGTACGACCTGCAGGTGAGCCTCGTCGAGCTCGAGTCGGCCTACGCCAAGCACCGCTTCGACGCCGCGATCCTCGTGCATCTCTTCGGCTGGACATCTGCACGCCTCTCCGAGATTCGTGCATTCTGCAAGGAAAAGAACGTCGCCCTGCTCGAAGACGGCGCGCAGTGCTTTGGCGTCGAGCTCCGCGCCGCGGACGATCCGAGCACGAAGGGCGAGCCCGTGCTCGCGAAGGCCGACGTCGCGACGCTCTCGTTCTACCCGGCGAAGGTGATCGGCGGCGCGATGGACGGCGGCGCGCTCACGATGCAGAGCGAGAAGCACGAGGCGTTCTTGCGATCGATCTGCAACCACGGCCGCTCCGATCACTACTCGTACGCGCACGTCGGTTGGAACTCGCGCATGGGCGGTCTTCAGGCCGCGTTCCTCGGGCGCATGCTCGACGAGCTGCCGGCGATCCTCGAGTCGCGCCGCTCCGCCGCCGAGCTGTATCGAAAGCACCTCTCGGGCGACGAGCGCGTCAAGGTGTACGGACCGCCGGCCGGCGTGATCGAGAACGGCTACCTCAACGTCGTCACCGTGAAGGGCAAGAAGGGCGTCGAGCTCGCCGACGCGCTGAAGAAGGCCGGGATCGGCCACGCGCGCACGTATCCGGAGACGATGGACGTGCAGCCGCCCGTCGCGAAGACCGGCGCGATCGCGCACGGCGACCTCCGCGTGTCGAAGGCCTTCTGCGAGAGCGTCATCAACCTCCCGCTCTTCTACGGCATCCGCGAAGACGAGGTCGAGGCGTCCGCCAAGGCGCTTCTGGCCGCGATCTGAGCTTGGCGCGAGCGCGTGAAGCCATGAGCACCACGACGTACTCGCTCGTCCTGCCTTTTCACGCGGGCACCGCGCTCGTCGAGAAGACGGTCCTTCGCGTCCTCCGCGAAGGTGGTGAGCGTGGCGTGCGTGAGGTGCTCCTCTGCCACAACGGTCGCCCGCTCGCGCCCGACGCGCAGGCGAAGGTCGACGCGCTCGCCGAGGCGAACAAGACGCCGTCCTCCGCCGCGCCGATCGTCGTTCGGTCGCTCCACACGGACGCGAAGGGAATCGGCGCGGGCTACAAGCTCGGCATCCGCGAAGCGCGCGAGCCACACATCATCCTCTCGGCGGACGATCTGCCGTTCGGCTGGACCGATCTCGACGCGTACGAGATCGCAGGCCGTCCAGACTTCGCGATCGGCTCGAAGGCGCACCGGAGCTCGCGCCTCGCGGGGATCAAGGGCACGCGCCGGCTCTCCACGCTGATGTTCCGATCGCTGCGCGTGATGATGCTCGGATGGCAGACGCCCGGCGACTCGCAGGGGAGCCTGATCATGAAGACGTCGCTCGCGAAGCGCCTCGAGCCACGCCTCGTCTACGATCACTACCTGTGCTCGCTCGAGCTCGCGACGCTGCACCTGCACAACCGCGGCTCGATCGTCGAGCTGCCCGTCACGATCGAGAACAACGACCACCAAACGAGCTCGATCTCGATCGTGAAAGACGGCATTCGCATGGCGAAGGAGCTCTTCGAGCTTCGCCAGCGAATGAAGACCGAAGTAGCCAGGCGCCGTTAGGTCAGAGCCACTGCGAGTCGAGCACGATCGGCGCCTTGGTCGCCGGCTTCTCGATCTGCTTGCGGCCGAGCGAGGCGTGCATCGCGCGCTCGGCGACGAGGACCGCCGCGAGCGCGTCATCGCCGAGGCAGAGCTCACCGGGCTCCCCGTCGCGGAGGTACTTCGCGAACTGCGCGAGCTGCACCTTGAGGGGCTCCTCTTTGACGACGCCGAAGATCACTTTGTCCGTCGACTTGTAGTGCTCTTGGATCGACGTGAGGTCGTTCATCGCCGTGGGCTCGACCCAGCTCGTCAGGTTGCCGCGAGACAGCTCGCAGCTCTGGAGGATGTAGTCCATGAAGCAGACGCCACGCGTCCCGGTGACGCGAAGCGTGCGGATCTTCGTCGGCGAGACCCAGTTGACGTGCACGCTCGCCGAAGGACCCTGCACCGACTCGAGCACGATCTCGGCGGTGTCGAGCACGCCCGGTCGCAAAGAGGAGTGGCAGATGCTCGCCTCGACGCGGACCTGCCCGACGAGGCTGCGGAAGGTGTCGATGTCGTGGACGGCGAGATCGAGGAGGACGTTGTTCCCCTCCGTGATCGTCTCGGGGTAACCACCGACGCGCGTGAAGCTGAAGTGGATGGGGTCGCCGAGCCAGCCGCCGCGGATCACCTCGCGAAGCTTGCGGACGACGGGGTTGAAGCGCTCGACGTGACCGACCGCGAGCTTCACGCCCATCGACTCGGCGGCGTCGCAGACCTCGCGTCCTTGCGCGAACGTCGCGGCGATCGGCTTCTCGCAGAGCACGTGCTTCTTCATGCGAAGGATCTCGAGCGCCACGTCGCGGTGTGTCGTCGTGGGCGTCACGATGACGGCCGCGTCGAAGTTGATCGACGACAGCGCCTTGACGTCCGAGAGGTAGCTCGCGCCGGCCGGCAGCTGCGCCGCAGGAGCAGGTCCGACGTCGACGACGCCAGCGAGCTCGAAATCGGGGGACTCCCCGATGACGCGGAGGTGGTTTCGACCCATTCGGCCGAGACCGAGGAGAACGACACGAAGCTTCTTCGAGGTAGGCATAAAGAAGGTGCCGAGCTTATCCCGGTGGGCTGACCCGGTCGAGTGCTTGCACCACCGCTCCCACTCATCTAGATCCGCTCAGCAATGAGCATCGGCTCGGCTCCCAAGACGAAGCCCGGGCTCCTTGCGCGCGAATGGCGGAAGATCCGCCCCTATTTGACGGTGCTCGACTTCGCGCGGCGCCCGGAGACGAAGGCCGCGTGGTTCGTCCGGGGCCTCGCGGTCGCGGTGGGCCTCTACGTCCTCTGGAAGAACGTGAGCGCGGCGACGTCGCCGATGCTCAACGCGAAGCCGCTCCCCGAGATCCCCGTCGAGGAGATCGACGACTACAGGTTTCGTTTGCCCGAACGTACGCGTCGCGAGATGTTCGCGGAGCTCGCGGCCGCCGAGCTCAGCGAGCGAAAGCGCGCGATCGACGCGAACACGTGGAACGGTCACCTCTGGTCACGCGAAGACGACCGCGGTCACTACGAGCGCGTCGCGGTCCGCACGGTCGCGGCGAAGTACCACGTCACGTACACGCAGACGTACCTCGTGCTCGACGAGGGCATTCGCAACCACTGGCCCGCGCCCGACGGCAAGCCGCTGCCCGCGACGTCGCCACCTCTCAACATCCGGTCGGCGTGGTAGCGCGATGATGACGACGCTGAACGGCAAGCCGCAGACCGTGAGGTGGCCGGATCGCATCGCGTCGCTGATGGTGATCCGCCTCGTCGTCTGGGTGATGGTCGCGACGTTCTCGCACGAAGGCATCCTGAGCGATCCGTTCAAGGTCGCCGACTGGATGGACGACCACCAGTTCTACTCGTGGGAGGAGTCCGATCGAACGACGCTGCTCCGCTACCACCAGCTCCCGGCGTGGAACCCGTATTGGTGTGGCGGCACCGTCGGCATCCAAGCGCCAGAGGATCCGTTCCTCGGTCCCGACTTCCTCTTGCGCCTGATCTTCGGGGTCGAGCACGGGCGCCGGCTCGCGATCATGCTGCTCGTCGTCATCGGCTTCGAGGGCATGTACCGCCTCTGCCGCCGGCTCGACGCCTCCGCGGTGGGCTCGGCGTTCGCGGCGATCATCTTCGGCACGTGCGACTTGTTCCCGAGCTTCATCCACGACGGGTGGGTGAACTTCATGGGGTTCGAGACGATCCCGCTCATCCTCTACTTCCTGATCGAGGGCACCTACGGGCCGATCGATCCCGAAGGTCGGTCGGCGGTCGAGATCCGTGAGCGAAAGCTTCGTGCGCGGCTGCTTGGCGGGTTCTTCGTCGCGTGGATCGTCCTCAGCGCGGGCACGTACCCGACGCCGTACGCGATGATCTCGGTGGGCTACATCAGCATCGCGCTCAGCATTCGCGGCTTCTTCACGGGCAAGAAGACGCCGGAGGAAGACGCGCGTGCCGAGCTCGACGACGAAGAGCTCGGCGAAGACGCGACGCGCTGGGCGCGCGTTCGAGCCCGCGGGCTCACGTGGGCGCGGCGTGCGCTTCGTTCGCCCTGGCTCGCGCCGTGGCTCACCGCGATGACGATCGGCGTCGTCGCGCTCGGTCTCTCGGCCGGAAAGATCCTGCCGACGCTGTCGTTTCTGCGTCAGTTCCCGCGCGTCTTCAACCCGATCGAGACACATCAAGCCACCGAGGTGTTCTCCGGCTTCTGGCTTCGCTACGCCGTCATCCTCGGCCTCGCGTTCATCGGCCTGGTGACCGCCGACGTGGCGGCAGGCATCTTCTGCGGCGGCGCGATCCTCTTCTTCGCGCTCGCGATGGGTGACTTCGGCGATCTGTCGCCGTTCCACCTGATGAAGTCGCTCCCGATCTTCAATCAGCTTCGGTTTCCGCATCGATTCGCCGTCGGCGTGCTGCTCTTCTCTTCCGTCGCCGCCGCGCGTGGCATCACGCGTGTCGAGGACGCGCTGCCCGCCTTCGTCAAGCGCGGATGGGAGCGCTTCATGGCGTGGAAGACGCGCGTGTTCGGCGGCCCCGAGCACGGCTATCCGCCGGAGATGGGCTGGATCATCGTCGGCGTCGCCGCGTTCCTCGCGTACGCGAAGGTCGCGCGGCCATACGCCGAGGAGATCCTCCCGGGCGTTCGCATTCGCGCCGGCACGATGTACGTGCAGGAGGCGCCGCGTCGCTACGACGGCCCGTTCAAGCAGAGCCGAGGAAACCGGCGTGACGTCCATCTCTTCACGATGGCGAACATGGGCTCGATCTACTGCGTCGCGGGGAACCCGCTGCCCGAGTCGGCGCTGCTCCGCGGTGATCTCGAACAAGAGGAGTACCCCGAGGATCCGAGCAAGGCGACGGTGAAGCGCCTCGAGTGGACGCCAAACAGGATCACCCTCGAGGTCGACGCGAAGGAGCCCACGACCGTCCGCGTCAACCAGAACTGGGCGCCGCAGTGGCGCTCGGACGTCGGGATGGTCAAGAGCGTCGACAAGCTCCTCGCGGTCGACGTGCCCGCGGGCAAGAGCGTCGTCGTGCTCGCGTACAAGGACCGGTTCCTCGACGCCTGCCTCCTCGTCTCCCTCGGGACGTTGCTCACGCTCGTCTACGTGTTCGGCCGGCACGGTCGCCGCTACCTGACGCGCGAGCGGGCGCGCTGGCAGGCGATGCCGATGTGGCCCGAGGAGCCGAGCGACGAAGAGATCGACCGCGGCGAGGCGGCCCTTGCTGCGCCCTCACCGAGCGGTGCACCCGCGATTGAAGAGCCCGCCGCGGAGACGAAGGACGAAGCGGCCGAGACGAAGGACGCGGACACGCACGAGAAGGACGACGACGCCTCCTGATTGCACGGGCTAGTATGGGCGCCGCCGTGCTCTCGCGCCTCCACCCACCCTCATGAAGCCGCGCTCGCGATCCCATCCGTGGCTGATGCTCGGACCGTCCTTGGCGGTGTGGGTCCTCTTCGTGTTCGTGCCGCTCGGGCTCGCCGCGTGGCAAAGCCTGTTCGCGTGGGACATGCTGACCGAGCCTTCGTGGGTCGGCGGCGCGAACTACAGCGCGCTCGTCGAGAGCGGCGAGGTGTGGCGAATCCTCGGCCGCACGCTCGGCTTCAGCGTGCTCGTCGTCACCGGATCGATGGCGCTCGGCCTCGGGCTCGCGCTCTTGCTCGACCGGCCAGGGCGCCTCTACGCCTTCGTCCGCGGATCGATCTTCAGCGCGTACGTCGTGTCGTGGGTCGCTGTCGCGCTCCTCTGGGTGCTCCTCCTCGATCCCGATCGAGGCGTCGCCGCGGCGGGTCTCCGCGCCCTCCACCTCCCGCGCGTGGGGTTCCTCACCGATCCACGTGCGGCGATCCCCACGCTCGCCGGCGTCACGATCTGGAAGATCACGGGCTACGCGATGGTCGTCTTCCTCGCCGGTCTGCGCGCGGTGCCGAAGTCGCTCCATGAAGCCGCGGCGCTCGACGGCGCGAACGCGATCCAGCGCTTTCGCTACGTCACGTGGCCGCTGCTTCGACCCACCGCCGCGTTCGTGGCGACGACGAGCCTCATCGTCAGCTTTCAAGCCTTCGACGTCGTCCGCATCATGACCGGCGGCGGCCCAGCGCGCGCGACGACGCTGTTCGTGTACGCCATCTACGAGCAGATCTTCATGAACCTCAGCGTGGGCCGGGCGAGCGCGCTCGCGGTCATCTACTTCGGCGTGCTCTGCTTGCTCGCGGCGCTCCAGCTCCGCGCGTGGCGCTCGCAGTCACCCGGCGCGAGGCGAGGGGACGCATGAGCGCTCGATTCTCATTTTGGGGCTTCGGAAAGAGCGCGCGATCGCGAAGGCGCCCCTTCTCTTGGGCCGCGCTGCTCGCGCTGGTCGCCTCCGCGATCTGGGTGCTCCCGTACGCGTGGATGGTCGTCACGTCGCTGAAGCCGCTCGACGAGATCGCGCGTGACCCGACCGCTCCCTTCCCGAAGCATCCGCAGGTCGACGCGTACCGCGAGGTCTTCGAGCAGATCCCGGTCGGCCGCTACCTCGTCGTCACGGTGCTCCTCGCGGTCGTGATCGGCGTGCTTCAGATCGGCCTCGCGCTGCCAGCTGGGTATGCGCTCGCGAAGCTTCGTTTCGTGGGGAAAAAGATGGCCTTCGGGCTCGTCGTCGCCTGCTTGCTCGTACCGCCGCAGGTCACGTTCGTCGCCATCTTCCTGATGTTCTCGAAGGTGTCGCTCACGAACACGTTCGGCGCGCTCGTGCTGCCGTTCGCCGCGAGCGCGCTCGGCACGTTCCTCGTGCGCCAAGCGCTGCTCTCGGTGCCCGACGAGATCATCGAGGCCGCCCGCCTCGACGGAGCCTCCGAGATCACGATCATCTACCGCATCCTCGGGCCGCTGCTCACGCCGACGCTCGTCTCGGTGTTCCTCGTGAGCTTCGTCTACCACTACTCGGACTACTTCTGGCCGCTGGTGATGACGACCGACGACACCGTCCGAACGTTGCCTCTCGGCGTCGCGCTCCTCAAGGAGCCAGGCAGCGGCGTGCGCTGGCACGTCGTCATGGCCGGCAACGTGATCTTGAGCGCGCCCGTCCTCCTCCTCTTCGCCATCGCGCAGAAGCATCTCATCCGAGGCGTCGCCGGCCGCGCCTGACCGACAAAAGGGAGTGTCGTCGCGCTGCCGACAGCTGGATTACAGTCAGTGAAAAGAGCGAAAGCGAGAATTTTGACTGCGAGCAAACTTGCGGTGACCCCACGCAATGCTAGACCGAACACGGGATTCGCGCCGCTCTCGGGCGAGGAACGCGAAAGTGGGGGAGAGCATGAGGTCGACGGCGCGATTCATCGCAACGTTCTTGGCGCTTGCTACGTTCATCGTGGGAGCATGTAGCGACAAGGTCCCCTCCGTGGACGAGGACCCCATCGACATTGCGAGTGGTCTTCAAGTAAAAGAAGACGATCCGTCGACGCTAAGAATCTCCTTCGATCTCGTGTTTCCAGCGGGGACGAACGTGCAATCGACGACGGTCGGCGCGCGCTCTCATCTCGAAGTTGGTGCGGGCGCGAAGGTCCTCGGTGAGAGTCCGTTGGGGGGGCTCCTCAGCAGCGCCGGTAGCGATGATGAGGATGAGGACGAGGACGAGGCCGACGAGCTGAAGACTCGCATCGGACCCAACGCCATCGTTGGCGACGTTCTGAGCGTTCCACGCATCGACCTTGGCGCGCATGCGAGCGCGTTTCGTGCAACTTCGGCGAGCATCGTCACACTCCGTCAGGGCGCTTCGGCCAATCGTATCACGGAGCACGCGAAGCTGACGCCGCTCGTCCGCCGCTTCGTCACGGCTCACGTCTCACCTGGCGCGCACGACCTACGCGTCCCGGCCACAGCTACAGCAACCCCGTTACCGGGCCGCTACCATCATCTGTTGGCAGAGAAGGGCGCCACCATCGTATTCTCGTCGGGGACATATCTCGTCGACCGGTTACTCCTTCGCGAAGGCGTGGCGGTGAAACTGGTTACGGACGGTTGAAATCTACGTGCGCGAGGCCGCGTCGTGGCGTGCACCGGTCGACGATGGTACGAACCTCGTCTTCGCCTACCTTGGACACGATAAGCTCTCGCTACGCTCTGGGTTCCGAGGCGTCGCGCTCGCGCCGCACAGCACGCTGGTCCTTGAACCAAACGGTGTGTTCGAAGGCACCTTCTACGGCCGAAGTGTGAAGGTTGGATCGGGCTCGACCGTCCGTAAGCTCTCCTCACCACTCTTTGGAATCGACTTCGAGGGATGCGCGCTGCAGGTTCCCATTCGAAGTAACCTCCCGCCGCGCGAAAGGGAGATCGCATTCCAAGAGGACATTGTTCGGCAGTGCTCAGCGCCCGGGATCTCTCGATGCCAAGCACAGTTGATCGCACGCGCCAACGTCGACTACACAGCAGCGGCAGCTCGTGTCGTCGCGGGTCTGTTCTCCCCCGCCCAGTACTTGTCTCTTTCTCGAGACCGCACGCGAAAGCTACGTGCCGCTCAGGAGAACGCGGTCGTCGCGACCCAACGCTGCCTCTCCTCGGATTCGGATGGCGACGGCGTTATTGATGCTCTTGACCAGTGCCCGAGCACGACTGATCTCACGGCAACCGATGACGTCGGATGTCCGGTCTCTTCCTTGCCGCCAGCACCATCGCGCGACGACGTATTGCGCGTGTTGTCCAACATGCATTTGGCTGTGAGCCCGAAGTGTCAGTACGACCCCGTACCCCCACGAATCCCCGCAGGTGCCTTTTACTATCCATCGAACAGAGAGCGCGGTACTTACATCTTGGCTGGCCAGGTGCTCACGCAAAAGCCGGGCTGTCCGGTTTGGTATGAGTTCGAAGTTGAAGAGCTTACCGGGCCGAGCGCTGGAGACCGATACAGCGTTGCCTTCCTCGACCGCGAGGCAAAGGCAGACCTTGTGGATCTTGGCCGCCCTGTGCCGCCGGGATTCGTTCAGTTCAATCCGAGGCCAGGCGCTATCAACAACCGGAACCGCCTTGCGACCGCCGGTGGTGTCGTCGGGATCCGCTACCGTGTTCGTGCGATGAACGGAAACGGTGTGCGGGGTGAGTGGAGCGAGTACAAGATTTCCGACAGAAGGAGCTGCACTGCACTCGGGTTCACATGTCCGGGTGGGGACTGACACGAAATGTTTCGACGTTTGCTATCACGTCTTGGGGCTAGCACGCTGGTGGTCTTGGTTTTGGTCTCTACACTGGGGCAGGCGTGCGGCCACAAGGAGTGCAACTATGGCTCAACGCTTTGCGGTGGCCCAACCACGCTCCGTGTGTGCACCGGCGGGGAGGGCTATGCGTACTTTACTGACCAGGAGTGTCCAGCCGAGAGTCACTGTGAAGCGACAGCGATTGTCGCGGCCTGCGTGGGTCAGGACGAAGGGGGAGTCTGCCAGTCCAACGCAGGGTGCAAGCCGGACTTTCGATGTCTGAACGGGCGGTGCGTGGGACCTAGCAACGAAGAGAAGGCTCAGTGCAATGCAGCCGCGACGATCCAGCTCAACGACGACGGGACGCCGATCAATGTCGATATCCCCCTTCGTTTCGGCGGTCCTGCAACTTCTCTCATTTGCGGAAGCCGGGGTGTGGTTGAGGGTTATGTTTTCATCGAGACTCCTCATGGCGCCCGGGTTTCCGCTCTTTCCCTCTCTCCACGAGAACAGTTTCCAAACGGCATAGGCTTGACCGAAGTCAAGTGCAATTCTCTTTACCAGACGTTTAACTGCAGTTCCGATGCACTGTCCGTGGACCTTCCTGATGAACGAGGAAAGCGGCTTCTCTTTTACTCGGCGTCCGTAACGTTCACCGATTCATCCGCACCAACGGCCCTTCAAGTCCAAATTGCAGCCCGTAAATAGCCCTGGGGGTTTACATGCAAGCACGTGCATATATTGGCTCAGCTCTACTGGGGCTGTGTCTAACTGTTACCACGCGCGTAGAAGCTTACAATCCCAAGACACATCAAAGGATCGTCGAAGCAGCAATCGAGGCGATGGTGGAAGCGCAAAAGTCGCCACGGCCCGCCGATGTAGCCTCAGAAGAATGGAGTCGATACGTAGAAGCGTTAATCACTTCAGTGGCAAACCTAACGCTGCTTCAATCTGGGCTGTTGCCTGCGTTTGCGAATTCCGACCTTCCTGCACCCCCAGACAGCGTCAATCCTCGAACCAATGGCAATCAACCAGAGATTTGTGGATACCATTCAGAAGATCTGGATACTAAGGATCTCAATCTTCTGAACGCCAACACAATTCAGATCCGAAGTTTCACCTTCTACCCAAGCATTAATACAGCCCCCTGCGCCTATCTCACTTTGTCACTGCCTGGGCTGAACCCCGGCGACCCTCCTCGGCCGCGCACCGGCGGCGCGCTGGGGCCGGTCCTCGGCTGGCAGGCTGCGAGCCCCGACCTCCGGTACAAGGACACCATACTCTGGTCCCGACCAACGAACGCGGGTGTCGCTAGTCTGGTGACGGAGCTCGTCACTCGCGGAGTCGAGATTGTTGGCGGGGCGCTTTTGGTCCCTTTCGTTTGTTTGGGCGAGCTCGTCTTCTCGGGGAAGAGCTGCGTCCAGGACTCGTTCGACCTCGCCACGAGAGCCGATCCCGTTACGTATGTAGCGGGGCTGCTTCCCGGTGTGGGGAGCATCAGCGGCGAGGACTTCGTCGGCGTTTGGCACTTCATCGACACCGGGGCTACGGTCAATCGCTACAACGATGTTCGCGGGATGTTCTACGAGAACGGTGGGCCGAGTTATCCAGGTGCCGTTGATGTCGCCATCATGGTCGGGGCAGACCTCTCCGGTCTCTCCCTAAACGCAAGCTCCGAAGGGATCGATCGCTACGGGCAATATGACCGAGTGCAACGCGCGCCGACTCAATGGCAGGCTCATACACTCGGGCACACGGAATTTTCGCCCGTGTCTAACTTGGCGAGGAATGGCTGGGACGCATTTCTCGCGAGACCTACGAGTGCAGTCTACCTGGCTGACGCTCTGCATGCGATTGGCGACGCTGCTGCGCCACAGCATGTGGTGGGAACGACGGGCTGGGGACACCGACCCTTCGAGGATGCCGTCAACAACTTGCGTAGCTCCCTGCTCCCAGAGTCGTCGAGTAATCCTTCCTTTCCTCTTCGAGCCCGCGTCCTTCGTGTTGGGTTCGATGCCTGGAAGGCCTTCAACGCGGACCCCGACATTCAGCGATTCGTGTGGAGAGAGGCGCAGGCAACACGGGCGCTCGCTCTGCAGGACAATGACTGGGTCTACCAAGATGGGGCTTCTGTCGAGTACGCCGCCGGTAGCCGCAACGCTCCGACGAGACGATACGAAGAGCATCCCAATCAATTGAGCCCATACGTCGAGCTCGGCGTGGGTTACACCATCGCGTTTCTCGCCAAGGCCGGACAACTCGCCAAAGATGCCGGCCCGAGTCCAGATTCGTTCTGCCCAATCGGCACCCATTTCACTGGGGAGGGAAGCGGCTGCTCGGCGGGTCCCGCGCCTCCGCCTCCCGACCCGCTACCTGGTGATTTCAGCGAGCTGTCTTGTCGCCGAGTTGGCGAATCTTGCCTCTCCACCGTCGAGTGCTGCGGAGGAACATGCTTTGGTGGACGGTGCCAGTCACTGACCTGCAAGGATGTTGGAGTGGGTTGTCAGACTTCCAGCGATTGCTGCAGCCTGAATTGTTCGGACGTCTGCCAGGCGGCTGTCAAGTGAAAGAGCCAACGGTCATGGCTGAGTCGCTTACGTCGCGGATGGTCGTCGGGTTGGGGTTGGTCCTGACGAGTTGCTCGAGCTCCGAGTCGACTTCGTCACCGTCAGAGTCGTCGGCTTCCAGCGGGTCGAGCAGCTCTGGAGGAACGACCGATGGCCCCGCTGCGTGCGCGGCGACGTGCGACAAGCAGGTGGCCGCGAACTGCAAACAAGTGCCCCCCGACTACACCAGCTCCTGCAAGGGTCTTTGCGATGCCGCTTACAAGAAGGCGCCCGCCGAATGCAAGGAGAAGCGAGCCCAGTACGACGTTTGCACTCGAGACAAACCCCAGTACGGCTGTTCGCAGAGCGGGACGCTCGCTACGCAGCCGGCAGGAGCGTGCGCGAGCGAGGCAAATGCTTGCGCGGCATGCTCTCCGAACGCCGGCGCTTCTTGTTTTGGTTTGTTTTGACCAACCATCGTCCGAGGTCCAGAGGCCATTCATTGCTGAGCCACGGTATCCCATCGGCATTCACCGATGGGATACGAGCCACCGCCTGGATTCGCACAAAAGGGAAAGACGCCGGAGCTGGGTGGCGCCGGCGTCTGCTCGGGATCGGAATGGTTGGGTGTTCTTGTCGTGCTCGTCGCTCTTTCGTGGGTGAGGAGTGAGGAAGAAGAGAATCCCTTCGATGGACCGATTCGCGTTGGGTGACTCGCTCGCGGTCGCCTGTTTTGTTGTTCACCCGAGGCTTGCTCGGATCCATCGAAGGGCAGTGCGTGGGGGCTTACGTTTTTGGAGGGATGGGATGGGACGGGAGTCCCCACGCGCAAATCTGTGAGCTTGGTTCCCCATCGCGCACGTGCGTCGTGATTCGCGAATAGGGCCCACCTGGCGGGGCCGGTATGCAGCAAGGCAAATTCAGGAAGGTGTCTCGCTCGGTCGCCTGTCCACCTATGCTGTTTTGCCGACCCCGCCGGGCGGAAGCACTGAGTCAGGGGCTCGGGTCCTTTCTCAGCGCGGTCGATCGGAAGCTCTGCTCGGTTGTCGCCTCTGATCGAAACTTGTGTTTGTGTGTTTGAGCTCTCGTTGGGTTGGGTTTGGGAGAGGGGCAGTCGTTCGTCGTCGTCGTGCCGGTCGAAGAGAAGTAAGTGGCTAAGTAGCTAAGGGCTAAGTGGCTAAGTGGCTAAGTGGCTAAGAAGTAGCTAAGCGCCAAGTGACGAAGGGAGAAGAAAGCGAAGCGAAAGGGAGAGGAAAGAGGGCTTACTCGGTCGTGCAGGAGGCACTCGAGGAGGGAGTGACCCACGTGAAGATGGGCAAGCCGAAGAGCGTCTTGTCGGGGATGTTCGGGTAGTAGCCGATGAAGTCGAAGCACATCTCGTCGCCCGTGCCTTCGCCGAAGCCGATCGTCGTATCGCCGGGGTTCTTCCACGTGCAGCGGGTGCGCATCACGTCGCCGGTGGTGGCGGACTTCGTGATCGGGAAGTTGGCTTGGGCCTCGAAGCTGAAGTTGCTCTGCTCGAAGATCTTCTCGGGGGTGCCGTTGCCGCCCGCCAGCCGCTCGGTGGACATCGCGGCGCCGCGCGTGTGCATGTGCGGCGAGGCGTTGAAGAACTTCACGTTGGCGAAGCGGTTGTCGAGCTTGTAGTCGCACTTGATCGTCGTGGTCGATCGCGGCGGGATGCTGAACTTGGTGGACCCGAAGGCGAGCACGCCGGCGTCGTTCGGACGGAGCTGATCGGTGGTGCAGAGGTCGTAGCCGCTGTTGTCCGTCGCGCCGGTCGCGTTCTTGGCGTTGTTGTAGTGGACCTGAACGACCCAGTGCGTGGTGCCCGCTTCGGCAGGGAAGCCGGCTTCGGGCGGGAGCTCGAGGTTGTCGCCGCCCGGCGCCCAGCCCGCGACGAGCTTCCACGCGGCGGATCCGAACGCGTCGCATGCGAACGGCTCGGTCTTCTCGGCCGTCTTCGTCTGGAAGAGAAGGATGTGGTGGACGATCGTGTGGTTGTCGACCTTCGGAGCGAGGCCGATGACGTGGCGCTTCTTGTCCGTGTTCGTGTCGACGCCAAAGCACACGTACTGGTCGAGCGCGCCGCCGGCTTGCATCGTGAACGGCTTGGTGGCCTTGAGGGTCGTGTCGACCTTGCACGAGAGCGGCTTGACGCCGTCCTTCGGCACGTCGTTCTTGCAGACGTCGCCGGAAGACTTCGCGCCGCCGCTGATCCAGCTGTCGATCGCGCCCATCTCCTTGTCGGTGAGCTTGGGCTGCGGGCTCGGAGGCATCTGACGAGCGCTGTCGTGGATGCGCTCCTTCACGAGCTCGTACACCTTCTTCGAGGAGCTGCCGCCCGGGCCTGCTTTCTGCAAGTCCGCGTACGTGACGAGCGCCGTCGATGCACCGTACTTGGGCTCGCTCGCGTGGCAGGTCTGGCAGCGCGTCTTGAGGACCTGGTCGACGTCACACGGCAGACCCGTCTGCGTCTCGGGGTTCTTCTCGCTGCCTTGGCCGTTCTCGCCCTCGTGGCCGGGGATCACGTTCGACTGGTCCGTCGACGTGTTGCCGCCGCCGTTCTTGCCGCCGATCCCCGACGGATCCTCGAGCGCGCACGCGGCCACGGTCACGACGGCCGCTGCGATGCAAGCGGTGGTGATCGTGATTCTGCTGAGCGCGCTTCGCATCATGGGGTCGTCGCCTTTCGGGATCGTGAAAAGAAAACGCACCCGTGCGAGAGCTCGACGCATAAAGCGCGTGGCTTTGGGGCGCTGTGCGGGACCGCCGAGAATCCGCCCTCTCGGAGCGTCGCCGCTTGGTGAACAAGGCTTCTGCATAGCGCAGGCCATCTTTCGCTCGAACTTGGTAACGAAGTGCCTTGCGCAAAATTTCGCGCGAAACAAGGGTGTTTCTATGTTCGGAGTGGGGAATCCCGAGGGAGACGCTGGATCGGCCTTGCTTCACCAGGGCAAGGCGCCCCCACGCGGCTCGACCCACAACACCGCATAATTTCCCGGCGTTTCTCGACAAAAGCGGGTGGATCATAGGGGGTTGCTCGGGTCCACCATCCAAGGTGCCCGTTGACCCCGAACTTGGTAACGATGTAATCTTCGTTTGATGGGGAGACGCGCGACAACCGGCGTGGTGAGGGTCGACGCGCGCCCGCCGGCCGATCCACCGTCGGAGCGATCGGAGGCGTCTGAGTCAGCGGAGGTGGCGTCGAGCAGCGTCCCGCCTTCGGAGCGCCCGACGGATCGACCGCCGGCCTCGACCCAAGGGGTGGCGAGCAGCCGCCCGCTCGCTTCGACCGACGCTCGTCAACGTCACGCCGCCGATCCCATCTTCGAGAAGCTCGCGGTCGCGATCCTCGACGGGTCGCTCGCGCCGGGGTCGTCGCTTCCGCCCGAGCGCGAGCTGGCGGAGAGGTTCGGCGTCTCGAGGCTCATCGTGCGGCAAGCGCTCCATCGCTTGGCCGACGTCGGCCTCGTGCGCGTGAGGCAGGGCGGTCCGTCGGTCGTGGTGCATCCCAACGAGGCCAAGGACCTTCGCGTCATCGATCTCGTCTACCGGCTCGGGCAGGGCGGGGCGCGCGAGATTCGCGAGCTCATCGAGCGGCAGTTCCTGCACGGCTATGCGCTGCTGTTTCTCGCGTCGAAGCGCGCGAGCAAGGATCGCCTTCACGCGCTCGCGGCGATGGCCGAGGACTACGCGGCCCGCGGCGCGCCCGTCACCGAGATGGGCGCGTTCGAGAAGCGCTTCTTTCACGCGCTCGCCGAGTCGACCGACAACCGCTTCTACGTGCTCGAGACCGGGTGGTGGTTCTCGATGATCGAAGGCCGCGGCGGCAGCGAGCGACCGCCCGTCTTCACCGACGAGCAGCGCGCGGGCTTCTACCGCGAGATCGCGCGCCGGCTCCTCGAAGACAAAGACGCGGCGCGCTTCTACCTCGACACGCTCTCGCCGATCCTCGACATGATCGGTTCGTTCACCCTCGGTCGCTGATCGTGTCGAGGTCGAACGCAGACCGATCTTTCAGCGTCTTTCAGTGATCGAGGAAGACGTACTGAGCGCGCGACGCGTGTGGAGATCAAACCTCAACGCGTCACGGTTTTCCGCGGTCACCTGCAGACCGAATCGAGCGAAATGGGATAAAAAGCGCACCCGGACTGAAATTTTCCGTCGTGGGTGCGGATTTGTTTGACGCGTCGAGCAATTCCCCGCTCGACAAAAAAGGATGTGGGGTCAAGGATGACGCCTACTTTTCCAGCCACTCCTGGTTGAAGAGGGTCCTCCTTGATTCCCGTATCTTCCAAGAACAAGAAGGTCGACAAGCCGGCGGACGCCGCGGCTCTCTCGTCACTACAAGCCGACGAGATCGAGGTGACGTTCGAGGACTTCGAGGACGTGCCCGTCCTCTCGAACAAGGCGCAGAACGCGAACGCCGATGTCCCGATCGCGATGCTCTCCTCTTCTCTTCTCGAAGACGAGCTGACCGGCGAGCTGTCCGACGAGGATCTCATCTCCGTCGATGGGGCGCCGCCCGCGAGCACGCCTTCGCCGATCTCGACGAAGCTTCGCGCCGTCCTCAGCACCATCCCGCCGCCGGTCGTCGTGCCGAAACCAGCAAACGTCGAGCTCACGCCCGAGACGCCCGCTCCTCGCCGCACCGGTCGCCGGTCGTCGCCCGCGCTCCGCGCCGGGGTCACCTGGGAGTCCGCGCAGGCCGACGTCGCCGACGAGTGCCTCGCCACCATCGCCGCGGAGACCTCGCGCACGCGGCTCTCGGATCTCTCCGTCACGCCGCCGCCGGTCTCCTCGTCGGTGCCGCTCCAGCTCTCGATCGCGCGCGTCCGCACCGCGATGGAAGAGCGCTTCGCGCGGCAGATCTCCGGCGCGCCTGCGTCGTCTTCGAGCTCGGCGTTCCCACCCGTGTCGTCGTCCTTCGATGACGACGAGGGATCGTGGCCGGTGATTCCTCCCGCGTCGTCCGACTCGGTCCTCGCGTCGTCGACGCCATCATCCAGGCTTCCGCCCGTCAGCCCGCCGCCGTTCCGCTCGGGTCCGTCGCTGCTTCCGCCCGCACGCGCATCTTCCCCCTTCGCGCGCGGGCGCGGAAACGAGAGACTGGACGACGACAACCTCGCGACGCTGCCGGTGGCGATGAAGGCGTTCGCGCGGATCCTCCCCGACGCCGAGGCGTCGAGTCGGTCGCTCCTCGCCGCGAAGAGCAAGAGCACGGGCGGAGCGAAGCCGATCAAGCCCGCGGGTCTTCATGCCGCGGGTGTCATCCCGCGCGAGGTCACCGGATCGATCTCTCCCGTCGCGCTCGCGAACGCGGACGCCGACGGCAAGCGAGAGACCGCGACGGGCACCGTCATCGTCATGCATCCCCCGCGTGCACGCGCGCCGTGGGTGATCGCGTCGGCGGCCGTCGGCGCGCTCGTCGCCGCGGCGGTCATGCACTTCGTGTCGCCCACGCCAGCTCCGAGCACGACCACCGCGCGCGAGGCTCCCGAGACGATCGCGAACGCGCCGATCGTCGCCCCGATCTCACGACCTGCGGCGTCGTCCGCTACGCCTGCGAGCGTCGTTCAATTCGGTGAGGCCGACGCGATCAAGGTCACGACCGCAGCGCCGGCCGCCGCGCCTGCGCCCGCGCCCGCGCCGAAGCCTGCGGCGCCCGCGCACGTCGCGGCCGCGCCGAAGCCCGCGAAGCCTGCGGCGCCTCCGCGCGTCTCGGCGCCGATCTCGATGCCGGACGGAAGCCTCGGCCTCGCGAACAACTCCTCGACGACGACGACCGCGCCGGCAGCCTCCTCGCCGAAGTCGGCCGCGCCGCTCCCGGCGACGAGCAGCGCCGCGCCCGCGCGAAAGCCGCTCCCGATGACGCCCGAGCAGGAGCTCGCCGAAGCTCAGCTCCGCGCCGCGCTTCGCTGAGCCTCGGCGCGAAGGCGATCACGCTCCTTCAGCATGAGCGCGAAGTAAGCGGCCGCCGCGCCTCCGGCGCCGACGAACCACGCGTAGTCGTAGAGCACCGCGAGCGGCTTCACGACGAGGCCGACCCACGCGAGCGCGCAGCCGACGCCGGTCGCGATCAGCGCGTTCGCGTTGACGCCGGCGCCTCGGTAGGTGGGCCGATCCTTCGTCGCGGGTGACGGCTGGCGATAGGCCGCGGCGTCGCCGCTCTTGCCAGGCTCTGCGCCCGACGGCTCGCCATAGGCGTACACGCCGTCGCGCCGGTAGAGATCCGCGAGGCGAAGGCGCTTGTTTCGCACGAGCCAATAGTCGGCGACGAGCACGCCCGCGATCGATCCGAGGCCGCCCGAGTAGCCGAGGAGCCACTTGAAGATGTAGCCGTTCGGGTCGGCGATGAGCTTCCACGGAAGCATCATGATGCCGACGATGCCGGTGATGAGGCCGCCGGTCTTGAAGCTGATCGCGCCGGGCTTGATGTTCGCGAAGTCATTCGCGGGAGAAACCACGTTGGCCGCGATGTTCACGCCGAGCGTCGCGACGACGACCGTGAACATCGCGATCGCGACGACGAGGCGGTTCTCGAAGCGGCCGACGAGCTCCACCGGGTCCCAGATCGCCTTGCCGTAGATCACGGCCGAGGCGCTCGTGATCACGATGCCCATCATCGCGAAGACGGTCATCGTCGTCGGCAGCGCGACGACCTGTCCGATCGCCTGCTCCTTCTGCGAGCGACCGAAGCGCGTGAAGTCGGGCATGTTGAGCGAGAGGGTGGACCAGAAGCCGATCATCGCGGTGACGCTCGGCACGAACACCGGCCAGAACGCGCCAAACGTCGGGAATTTCCCCTCCGATCGCATGATCTCGCCGAGGCCAGAGCACTCGCCGGTCGCGAGGCTCTGCGCCTGCATTTGCTCCACGCACGTCGCGTTCGCCTTCATGATCGCCCACACGACGAGCAGCGCGGTCATCACGAGGACGTACGGCGCGGCGATGTTCTCGACCTTGCGAACGAGCTCCATGCCTTTGTAGACGACGAGGATGTTGAGCGCCCAGAAGAGCAGAAAGCTCACCCACTCGGTGCCGTAGTGACCGCCGAAGAGAAAGCCGCTCGGATCGCTCATGCCGCCGAGCAGCGTCTGCCAGCCTGGCCACAGTGAACGAAAGAACGTCTGGAGCGCCTGTCCTCCGATCCACGCGTTGATGCCGAACCATCCACACGCGACGATCGCGCGCATGATCGCCGGCACGTTCGCGCCAAACACGCCGTAGCTCGCGCGCGCGAAGACCGGGAACGGGATGCCGTACTTCGTGCCCGGATGCGAGTTCGCGAGGATCGGCAAGAGGACGATGACGTTGCCGATCAGGATCGTGATGAGCGCCTGGCGCCAGCTCATTCCCGCGCTGATGAGGCCGGCGGCGAGCATGTACGTCG
>JBGAFW010000158.1:0-12536 GCA_044227045.1 Labilithrix sp. | reverse complement strand
GAACGCTTTCAGTTCGTGGATTTGTTGAGCGAGAGACGGTCGGACGGAAGAGGCATGTCCGCGGACGACGCCGAAGGAGCCGCGCCGGCTGCCGCAGCACGCGCCTTCGCACGCGCGCGCTTCTCCTTCGCCTCCTTCGCCTCTTTCGCTTTGTCTTTGGCGGCGTCGGCCTTGGTGACGGCGGCAGTGGTGTGAGCCACGTTGCTGCTCGGCGACGGCTCAGCGGACGCGAGCGGTGGAGGAGGCGGCTCCTTCGCGACGACGAGCGGACCTTCCATCGACGCCGATGTCGCGGACGCACGCGCCTCGAGCTTCGGGGCCACGTACTTCAAACACGCAAACCCAACGCCGCCGATGAAGACCGCGATGAGCAGGATGAACCAGACGCCGGATCCCGATTTGGTGGGCGACGCGCCTGCGCGGTACGCCATCGGGGCGATGCTCGGCGCGGGAGCGGGGATCGACAGCATGGTCGGCGGAACGCTTCCATGCGGGTAGTACGCGGGCGGAGTTGAAGAGGAAAAATAAGCGTCCACTCCCTTCTAACTACGGAGGGGAAGGAGCGAACGTTCCTCTCATGAAAACGGAGCCATTTTCTTCGTGAATTGGCCGTGTTTTACACATGCAGCGCGCTGGATCTCACTCGATCCCGTGCTCGCGGAGCTTGTTGTAGAGCGTACGACGGCTGACCTCGAGGATGCGGGCGGCGCGTGTTCGGTTGTTGCCGGCTTGCGCGAGCGCGCGGACGAGCGCCTCCTTCTCGGTCTCGCGGCGCTGCGCGTCGAGCGACGGAGCGTTGCTAATGCTTCCCTGCGCGGGCGCGGCCGGCGTGGCGACGGGCGGCGACGACGGGGCTGGAGCGAACGTTCGGTTGCCTCCCGCGCCGCGACCGAGCTCACGCTCGACGTCGGTGCGTTTCAGCGTGGCGTCTTCGGCGAGGACGACGATGCGCTCGATGAAGTTTTGGAGCTGGCGCACGTTTCCTGGCCACGGCTGCGACGCGAGGAGCTGGACGGCGTCTTCGTCGATCTTCATCGACGGGCGACCTGCATTCTGCGCGAAGACGGAGACGAAGTGGCGAACGAGCCGGGCGGCGTCGCCGGTGCGCTCGCGAAGCGGCGGGACGAGGATCGGGACGACCGCGAGCCGGTAGAACAGGTCTTCGCGAAATGTCCCCGCGGCGATCATGCCCTCGAGATCGCGATGGGTCGCGGCGACGATGCGAACGTCAACGCGAATGGTCTCCGTTCCACCGATGCGTTCGAGCTCACGCTCTTGCAGCACGCGAAGGAGCTTCACCTGCACGGCGGGTGAGATGTCGCCGATCTCGTCGAGAAAGAGCGTGCCTTTGTGGGCGAGCTCAACACGTCCAGGCTTTCGCTGCGTCGCGCCGGTGAACGCGCCCTTTTCGTAGCCGAAGAGCTCGCTCTCGAGGAGCGACTCGGGCAAGGCGGCGCAGTGCACGCGCACGAAGGCGTTGCCCTTCCGCGGGCTCTGCTCGTGGAGCGCGCGCGCGACGAGCTCTTTGCCCGTGCCCGTCTCTCCGCGAACCAGCACCGTCGTCGTGCTCGGCGCGACTTTCTTGATCGTCGCGAAGACATCGCGCATCGAAGGGGAGTCTCCGATGATGCCGCTCTCGTCCTCGGGAGCGAGCAGCGAGCGCGGCACCTCTTCGCGATCACGTCGCGACCTCTCGAGGGCTTTGTCGATGACGAAGCCGAGCTCGTCTTTGTCGAACGGCTTCTGAACGAAGTCGGCGGCGCCGCGCTTCATCGCCTCCACCGCGAGCGCGACGGATCCGTGCGCCGTCACGAGGACCACCGGCGTCTCCGGAAACCGCGCTGTGACGTGGTCGAGCAGCGCCATGCCATCCATGCCGGGCATGCGAATGTCGGAGAGGACGACATCGAACGGCCGAGACTCGAGCGCGGTCACCGCCTCCTCGCCCGAGCCGACGTGCATCGTGTCGAGGCCGCGTTGCTTCAGCAGCGCACACACGACCTTGGCGATCGCCGCATCGTCTTCGACCACGAGCACAGCATCTCTGTCGTGCATGACATCCCACGCTATCATGCCGCTTCGCCCACAGCGCGGCAGCAGGAGCGCGCGACCTCGGAACGGGCTGCACCAGCATGAGCGGACTCCGCGACCCGATCTATTTCTTGGCAGCGATAGGCAACCTGTCGCTCGCGGTCACGGCCGCCTTCGCCGGGCGAAAGAGCCCGCTCGCGAGGCCGCTGGCGGCGCTTTGCTTCGTGCTCTTCGGCTGGAATTTCTCGACCCTCGCGCATCATGTCGTGCGTACGAGCGCCGGCGAAGCGATCGACGCCTTCGACGTCCTCGACGCATGCTTCACCGCGCTCTCACCGCCGCTCGCGCTCGAAGTCGTTCTCGCGTTCGTCGGTGAGTCGCGGAGGCGAAGACCCATTCGCCTCGCTGCATGGCTCGTCTCCGCGGTGCTCGTCGTGAGCGCGCTCGGCGCGGTGGTGTCGCCTTCGCTCGTGGGATTCAGCGACAGCGCCGCGTGGTCCTCGATCTTCCTCGTTGGCTACGTCCCCACGCTGGCGTTCGAGGTCGTGCTCCTCGGTCGCTACCTTCGCAGCACCGCCGACGTGCGTGAGAAGGCGCGCGCGCGAACGGCGCTCCTTGCGCTCGCGATCGGTGGAGCGTTTTCGTTGAGCGACGTGACGAACCACGTCGGGCTCGATCTGCCTTACCTCGGCGCGCTGGGCACGTTGATCTCGTCGGCGCTGCTGACGACCCTCGTCGTTCGCTTCGAGCTGCTCGATCGCAACGTGTCGGCGCGAACGACGATGTACGTGCTCGGGATGATCGTGGCGTTCGTCGTCGCGTATCTCATCGTGTTCTCCGCGTTCGCCGGAAAGCTCGCCGTGCAAGTGTTCGCGGCGTGCATCCTCACGCTCATTGTCGCGGCGGCGGCGCGCGAGCTCGCCCTCTCGGTGGCCGAGGCGAGGGCACGCACGCAGCGTCTCGCGGTGCTCGGGCGTTTCTCCGCGCAGATGGCCCACGACATCAAAGGGCCACTGACGGCGCTCGTCGGCGCCGTTCAGGTGCTCGAAGGAGAGAAGGACGAAGCGACGCAGAAGGAGTTCCTCGACCTCGTGTCGGAGCAAGCCAAGCGCATCGGCGCGATCGTCGATCGGTACGACCGGATGGCGCGCGTCGAGCCGCAGAAGACGCTCGTGCGGGTGAACGCGCTCGTGAGGTCGATCGCACGCTCCCATCAGATCCCCGACGACGCCGCGCACCTCGTAGCGGGATCGGGACCGGAGGGGGAGACGCTCGAGTGTGAGGTGGATCGCGCGCTGTACGAAAGCGCGATCGAGAACGTCATCCGGAACGCGGTCGAAGCGTCGAAGGACGCAACGCTGGTGAAGGTCGCGACGGAGGTGGACGCCCAAGGCGGCTGGTTCGTGGTCCGGGTCACCGACCGCGGGCCGGGGATGGACGCCCGCACGCTCGAGCGCGCCACGGAGGACTTCTTCACCACCAAGGCGACCGGCAGCGGTCTTGGCCTCGCGTTTGCGCGGCGCGTCCTCGAGGCGCACGGCGGCACGCTGATCCTGACGAGCCGTCTTGGGGAGGGGACGAAGGTCGAGCTGCGGATTCCGTACAACCTTTCAGAACCTCCACGTCGCAGCGGGTGAGCGGCTCGCAAAATGCAGAGATTGGCCAAATCATGTCCACGCAACCACGAGCCCACAGCGCGGACAAGGGAGGCAAGTCGCCCACAAATCCGACGGCGTGGCGTCTTCGTTGTTGGCCGTTCGAAAGAGCTCGTGTCCCCTGGGCTGAGATGGGCATCGTCCGTCTTCTTGTCGGTGTGACGATCGCGGCGCTTTCGTTGGTCGCCACAGCTTGCTCGACGGGTGATATCGCGCCCGAGGCGGCCACGACCGAAAGCAGCGTCAGCGAGCCGACGCGCGTGCCGGATCCGCCGCCGCGTTATGCGCATGCCGACTACGGGGACGCAGGGATCGACTTTGGCGATGGTGGAAAGACCACGCTTCAGATCAAGTGCGGCGGCTATGAGCCGTACGTCTGCCCGCTCGAAGACGGCACGTTCAAATGCAGCGACCGCCCGTGCTTGCCCGACTGCACGCGCGTTGGATGCTTGAGCGGCGAGTCGTGTCTCGCATGTGACGGCGGTCACCGCTGCGTGGCCAACGACCGAGGCGGCTGCTGATCTTGCGTCGACGTGGCGCTTCGTGCGCTGCGCCGCCATCGGGTTGTGCCACCACGTCGTGAACGCCGGTCAACATGGCATGGCACACGTGTCGTGCGGGATCGCTCGCGAGGCCACAAAAATAGGGATTTTTGCGGCGTTTCCTGGCGGTCGAGCGCTGGGCATGACGGGTGCACACGCCGCCGCGCCGCCCATGCGCCCCTTTTCTTCGTCTTCTTCCACGTCTTTCTCCTTCGCTTCCTGCCGGCCGTTTCTCCTCGGCGCCACGATCGTGGCGATGGCCGCGTGCACGGAGCACAAAGTCATCGTCACCAATCCGGCACCCGCCGGAACGACGACACCCGAGGAGCCGGAGCCCGAGACGCCTCCGGTGACGACGCCCGTCGATCCGCAAAAGTCACTCGATCCGCTCGCGGTGGATCTTGGGGAGGTCGACACGGGCGTCGACGTGCCGGTCGACATCCCGGAGGGCGCGCTTGGCTTCAACATCGTCGCCGAGTGCCAGCCGGCGGACTTCGACCCCGACGCGCCGTTCGGGATCGATCGCATCACCGATCCGAAGGGCGTCGTCGTTCACGACAACTTCACGCCGAAGGGCGGGACGAAGCCGACGAGCACCGCCGCCTTCGACACGCTCGCGACGGTGAGCGTTCCGCAGAGCGAAGCGGTCTCGAAGACGCTCGGCGGGAAATGGAAGATCCGCTTCGGTGTATCGGGGAGCGCGAAGAAGATCCGCGTCAAGGCGAAGGTGCGTGTTCAGTCGAGCGGCGACGGCGAGTTCCACGGCGGCAAGCTCGATCTCCACATTCACGTCCCCGTCGGGCTCAAGGTCGACGGGGCAGCGGTCGACGCCACCAAGGCCGATCAAGATCCCGGCGTGAAGGAGCGCGTGGACACGTTCTACGCGCTCACGTCACAGCTCCTCGGCTTCGATCGCGGAGAGGTCGTCTTCCATCGCGAGAAGGCGTCGCTCGCCGAGCTCGATGGCGTGAACCCACTGCTCGAGGGCTTCGCGGTCTCGGCCGGCGAGAAGGACGGCACGCAGGCGCTTCACATCCTCTTCACGAACACGATCTCGCAAAATGGCCAGCCCTTCGCGGCAGGCATCTCTCCTGGAATTCCTGGTGCCGCGACGATCTATGGGCGAAACGTCTCCGGCATCATCGTCGCGACGATGGCCGATGCGCAGACCGACGTGCTCACGATGATCCACGAGGCGGGGCATTTCTTCGGCCTCAACCACACGACGGAGCTCGACGGAGAGAGCGCCGATCCGCTCTCCGACACGCCGGAGTGCCCGTCGGCTGACATCCAGAGCCAGCAGCTCCAGATCTGCCCCGATCGCGCGAACGTCATGTTCGTGGCTGGCGCGATCGACGGTCCGGTGTCCCTGTCGGCGACGCAGAAGCGCGTCTACCGAGGCTCGCCGATCTACAAAGCGTTCCCCGCCGGCGCCAAGACGACCAAGTCGCTCACGCAGCAGGCGCCGCTCGCCATTCGCCGTTCGTATCGCATCTCGGGCGCGGCGCTCTCGCCGGTCGAACGTGAGCTCTCGAGCGGCTTCTGCGGTCTCACGCGGATCGACCCGAACGCGATCGCCCGGCGCCATGGCACGGCGAACGCGATCGCTCAACTCCAAGCGGCTTCGACGGATCCCGATCTCGTGCCCTTCATCCGTGGTCGAGCGGCGATCGCGCTGACGTCGCTTACTTCGGCAAGCGCGCCTTGAGCACCTTGATCGACTCGCCGCCCGCGACACCTCCATCGCGAAGCTGAAGCATCCAGTCGACGGCTTCCTTTCGCGACACGCTGACGGTCTTGCCGGCGGCGAGGTTCGTCGCTTGCGTTGGCTCGTTCGAGAGCGTCCCGGTGCATGCCTTGTCATCACACGACACGGCGGCGATCCAGAGCTGCTCGCTCGCCGCGCCGCCGTCGACGCGCGCGTCGTCCGGGATCGCGAAGGGCCCCTTTACGTAGAGGTCGCCTTCGCCCGCCTGGAAGCGCTTGATCGCGGCCGGCAGATCGCGACGCGCCTTGGCCGCGACCTCGTTTAGCTCTTTGTCATCGACGGGCGCGCTGACCGACGACGGCCCGCCAAACAGGCTCGCGATCACGTTGTCCCAATTCTCGCGCGTCGCGCCGCCCTTCGGCACGAGCTCCGCGAGCTCGTTGTCCGGGTCGCCTTCCTGGCGCTCGGGCTCCGTGATGTCGAAGGTGACGGGGCGCGCTCCACCGGCGTTCGGGTTCAGCTCGCCTGGCTTCTTGCCGAGAAAGCGGGCGATGTCGTCGAGCGTGATCGTGAGCGTCGTGTCGTTCTTGCCACTCGCGATCTCTTTCGCGACGTAGTTGATGACGTGCACGAGATGCGGGCCGGACGTCATGTTCGCGCCGCGCATCGAGAGGTCGGGGCTACCGAGCCTCGCCATGCCGAGCGTGAGAAGCCGCGCGGTGCCGTCCTCTTGCCGATAGAGCTGCACGACGATCTGGCGCGGAGCGAAGACCGGCTGACCAAGCGGAGCGGTGATGACGTGACCAAGCGTCGTGCGCGCGCTCTCGATCCGACGCGCCACCTCGTCGTAGACCACCCCATCGAGCGCCTCGGCGAGGATGGCGGCGGCGGCATATCCCGCGCGAGCAGGGAGCTGCTCGGGTGACATGCGTCCCGACGTCCGGATCGAGACGGCGTTCTTTCGCTTGCTCACGAGCGCGCGCTCGCTTTCGGGCAGATCGGCGGCGACCGTGTCCATCGTGTCCGATGGTGGAAGGATCAAATCGGCAGATCGGCGGCGACCGTGTCCATCGTGTCCGATGGTGGAAGGATCAAATCTTCGACCGTGCGCACGTCGAGCTCGAACGCGTCTTCGTCCGACATGAGCTTCCGCACCGCGTCGCATGCGCCGCCGCAGTACTTCGTGTCGAGGCGCTTCGCGATCTCGCTCACGTTCGCGATCGCCTTGACCACGTCCTCGGGCTTGTCGGTGAGGATCGCGAGGTCGACCGACGCATGGGGTGGCCGCTCGAGCACGTTCGGGTTCGCCTTCGCACGCTTCTTCGCGCCGAGTCCCGCGTCGTCCTCGTCCTCCTCGCTCGCGCTCGAGCCCGCGTCGTCGATCATCGGGACGTTCTGGCTCTCGCCGGGCAGCGACCACCAGACGAGCCCCGCCAGCACCGCGACGATCAACGCGATCCCCGTCCAGAGCCGTCCGTCCCCGCCCTCTTTCTTTCCCGTCCGCTCGGCCGAGGACGAGGAGGATGAGGAAGAGGAAGAGAAGGGTGAAGCGGGGCGTGAGGCCGCGGTCTTTTTCTTCTTCTTCGTGCCGCCGCCCTCGCTGCTCACGGCCGCGACGCTACCACGCCAACGCCTCGCCCGAACGATGCTGCGCTGTGCTGTCATGCTGCAACAACCGGCATGACTTCGTGAAGTGAGACTGCAAAACCGTCCTGAGTTAGGGAGGGCGTCGCGTAATTGACGTGCTAGGATGCAATCCGTACCTCATAGATGAGGTGCGAAATGGCTAGCGCAGCGCGTCATCTTTCGTTATAAGATTACGGCCGGGAGCACGGGAGGAGGACACCCTGACGCACCGAGGAGAGGCTTCAGACAACCAGTACGGTCTCTACGATCCGCGGTTCGAGCACGACGCGTGCGGGCTTGGGTTCGTCGCGGATTTGAAGAACCGTCCGCGGCAGCGCACGGTGGAGCTCGGCCTCGAGATCCTGAAGCGGCTTGCGCATCGTGGCGCGGCGGGCAGCGATCCGGCGAGCGGCGACGGCGCAGGCATCCTCGTTCAGATCCCCCATCGCTACTTCGAGCGCGTGCTCGATCGCCTCGGGCGTGAGCTTCCGCTGGCGGGCGACTACGGCGTCGTGCAGTGCTTCCTCTCCCGCGATCCGATTCGTTGCGAGCTTCAGATGAAGATGCTCGCGGACGTCGTTCGCTATCACAACCAGAAGGTCATCGGCTGGCGTGACGTGCCGGTCGACATCCGCGCCGTCGGCCCGGTGGCGCGCACGTCGATGCCCGTGATGAAGCAGCTCTTCATCGCCCGTATGGCCGACAAGAAGGCGTTCGAGCGCACGCTCTTCATGATCCGAAAGCGCGCGGGCAAGCTCTGCACGCAGAAGGGCTACGGCCAGGACTTCTACGTCGCGAGCTGCTCCTCGCGAACGATCGTCTACAAGGGGCTCGCGCTCCCGGAGCGTCTCGCCGATCTCTATCGCGATCTCCAGGCCGACGACTTCGAGAGCCAGCTCGCGCTCGTTCACTCGCGCTTCTCGACGAACACGTTCCCGACGTGGGAACGCGCGCACCCCTACCGCCGCATCGCTCACAACGGCGAGATCAACACCCTGCGCGGCAACCAGAACTGGATGCGCGCGCGCGAGTCGCTCCTCGCCAGCAAGCACTTCGAGGAGCACATCGAAGACTTCAAGCCGATCATCCGGCCCGACGGTAGCGACTCGTCGTCGCTCGACAACGTCGTCGACTTCCTCCTCGCGAGCGGTCGCTCCCTCCCGCACGTCATGATGATGCTCGTGCCCGAGGCGTGGGCCACGCAGACGGACATGCCGAAGGCGAAGCGCGACTTCTACGAGTACCACGCGTGCCTCGTCGAGCCGTGGGATGGTCCTGCGGCGCTCGCGTTCACGGACGGCGACGTCATCGGCGCCACGCTCGACCGAAACGGTCTCCGGCCCGCGAAATACGTGGTGACGAAGAGCGGCCTCGTCGTGATGGCGAGCGAGCTCGGCGTGCTCTCGATCGATCCGTCGGACGTGCTCGAGAAGGGGCGCCTTCAGCCCGGCAAGATGTTCCTCGTCGACACGGTGCAGCGGCGCATCGTCTCCGACGAAGAGGTCAAGACGAAGATCGCGAGCCAGAAGCCCTACGGCCAGTGGATCGCGAACAACAAGATCGAGCTCGCGTACCTCCCGAGCGCGCCCGAGCGTCACTCGATCGACGAGACCTTGCGAGCGCGGCTGTGGCGCGCGCACGGCTACACGCGCGAAGACCTCCGCATCTTGCTCGGCGCGATGGCGTCGCAAGGCGAGGAGCCGGTCGGCAGCATGGGCGCGGACATCCCGCTCGCCGTGCTGAGCGATCGCCCGGTGCCCCTCTTCCGTTACTTCAAGCAGCAGTTCGCGCAGGTCACGAACCCGCCGATCGATCCCATCCGCGAAGACCTGGTCATGAGCCTGGTCTCGTGCGTCGGCGGCGAAGGCAACCTGCTCGAGGAGACCGAGAAGCAAGGTCGCCTCCTCGAGCTGCCGCATCCGATCTTGTCGAACAGCGAGCTCGCCAAGCTCATCTCCACCACGAGCACGATCGACTTTCGTGCCGCCGTCCTCGAGGCCACGTTCCCGGCAAACGGCGATCCCGCTGCGTCGCTCGAGAAGGCCCTCGAGGAGCTTCGCGCGCGCGCCTCACGCGCCGTCGACGACGGCTCGTCGATGCTCGTCGTCAGCGATCGCGGCGCGTCGCACGACCGCGTCCCCATCCCGAGCTTGCTCGCCGTCTCGGCGGTGCACCATCACCTCATCCGCGAAGGCAAACGCGTCCGCGTCGGCATCGTCGCCGAGAGCGGCGACGCGCGCGAGGTCGCCGACGTCGCGCTGCTGATCGGCTTCGGCGCAGGCGCGGTGAACCCGTACATGGCCTTCGAGACGATCACGGCGCTCGCCGACGAAAAGCTCCTCGGAGTCGACGGCGCCACCGCGGCGAAGAACTACATCAACGCGCTGAAAAAAGGGCTCCTCAAGGTGATGAGCAAGATGGGGATCAGCACGATCGCCAGCTATCACGGCGCCCAGATCTTCGAGGCGATCGGCATCTCTCCGAAGGTGTGCGACGAGTACTTCACCGGCACCTCTTCGCCGCTCGGCGGGATCGACCTCTTCGAGATCGCGCTCGAGGCACGCACGCGCCATGCCGCGGGCTTCGCCGCAGACGTCACCGCCGAGGATCTCGCCAGCGATCTCGACGTCGGTGGTGTGTACGCGTGGCGCGTGACCGGCGAGCGTCACCTCTGGACGCCGCAATCGGTCGCGGCTCTCCAGAAGGCCGTTCGACTGAACGACGCCGCGTCGTATGCAGAATACACGCATCTCGTCAACGATCAGATCAACGATCAAGAAAGGCCGAGCACGGTCCGAGGTCTCCTCGACTTCAAGCCCGCCGGCGATCCGATCCCGATCGACGAGGTCGAGGAGGCGCGGTTCATCGTGCGCCGCTTCGCCACCGGCGCGATGAGCTTCGGCAGCATCTCGAAGGAGGCGCACGAGACGCTCGCGATCGCGATGAACCGCATCGGTGGTCGCAGCAACACCGGCGAAGGCGGCGAAGACGAGGCACGCTTCCTTCGCGACGCGCGCGGCGACACACGCCGCTCTTCGGTGAAGCAAGTCGCCAGCGGACGCTTCGGCGTCACCGCGCATTACCTCGTCAACGCCGACGAGATTCAGATCAAGATGGCGCAGGGCGCGAAGCCCGGCGAAGGCGGACAGCTCCCTGGCCACAAGGTCGACTCGGTCATCGCGCGCGTTCGCCACTCCACGCCAGGCGTCACACTCATCTCGCCGCCGCCTCACCACGACATCTACTCGATCGAAGATCTCGCGCAGCTCATCTTCGATCTGAAGAACGTCAATCCGCGCGCGCGCATCAGCGTGAAGCTCGTCTCGGAGACCGGCGTGGGCACGGTCGCCGCGGGCGTCGCGAAGGCGCACGCCGACGTCATCTTGATCAGCGGCCACGACGGCGGCACCGGCGCGAGCCCGCTCTCGTCGATCCAGCACGCCGGCACGCCCTGGGAGATTGGCCTCGCCGAGGCGCAGCAGGTGCTGCTCTTGAACGACCTCCGATCGCGCGTCGTCCTCCAAGCCGACGGCCAGCTCAAGACAGGACGAGACGTCGCCTTCGCCGCGCTCTTCGGCGCCGAGGAGTTCGGCTTCGCCACCGCGCCGCTCGTCGCGAGCGGCTGCATCATGATGCGCAAGTGCCACCTCAACACGTGCCCGGTGGGCGTGGCGACGCAAGACCCCGTGCTTCGAGCGCGCTTCCCCGGCGCTCCCGAGCACGTCATCAACTACATGTTCTTCGTCGCCGAGGAGCTCCGCGCGATCATGGCGCGGCTTGGCTTCCGATCCCTCGACGAGATGATCGGTCGCATCGACTGCGTCGTTCCGCGCGAGCACGTGAAGCATCCGAAGGCGCGCCGGCTCGACTTCAAGCGCGTGCTCCAGCCGCCGCCGCCGAAGCTCGCGAAGCGCGATCGCCGAAAGACGATCGAGCAAGACCACGGCATCGCGCACATCGCCGATCGCAACCTGATCGAGCATGCGCGCCCCGCGCTCGAGCGACGCGAGCCTGTGCGTATCAGCTTCGGGATCACGAACGCGCATCGCACGTTCGGCGCGATGCTCGCCGGTGAAGTGGCGCGCCAGCACGGCGCTGCCGGCCTCCCCGAGAACACGATCTCGATCGAGCTCACCGGCACGGCGGGTCAGTCCTTCGGCGCGTTCGCTGCACGCGGGATGACGCTCACGCTCGAAGGCGACGCCAACGACTACGTGGGCAAGGGCCTCTCCGGCGGCATCCTCTCGGTGTTCCCCTCACGTGACGCGGCGCCCGCGACGAAGACGCCGTGGTTCTCGACCCCGCCGGCCAACATCGCGGACAACGTCATCGTCGGCAACACCGTCCTCTACGGCGCGACGAGCGGACGCGCGTTCTTCTGCGGCCGCGCCGGTGAGCGATTCGCGGTGCGCAACAGCGGCGCAGAGTCGGTCGTCGAAGGCGTCGGCGATCACGGCTGCGAGTACATGACCGGCGGCACGATCGTCGTGATCGGACCCACCGGTCGTAACTTCGGCGCGGGCATGAGCGGCGGCGTCGCGTTCGTGCTCGACGACGAAGGCACCTTCAAGTCGCGCTGCAACATGGGCATGGTCGAGATCGACCCGCTCACCGACCAAGGCGATCAGGCGACGGTGCATCGTCTCCTCGAGGAGCATCGCGAGCGCACCGGCAGCCTTCGCGCGAAGGAGATCCTCGACGCGTGGCCCCTCAGCGCGCGCCGCTTTCGCAAGGTCATCCCCACCGAGTATCGCCGCGTGCTCGCGGAGCGCGCCAAGCAGCCGCTCGCGGCCGGCGCCGAGGCGCTCCATTCCGCGCCACAGGCCGCCACGTCCGAGCTCGTCGCCTCCGCCGACCGGCCATCCACCCGTCATCTCAAGATGGTGAAGAAATGAGCGACCCCCGTGGATTCCTCAAGGTGAAGCGCGCCAAGACGCTCGATCGCGACGCCCACGAGCGCGTCGCCGACTACCA
>JBGAFW010000029.1:0-114304 GCA_044227045.1 Labilithrix sp. | reverse complement strand
CCCATCGCCGCGATCGTCTTCAAGCCAAACCAGAAGGCGACGGAGGCCGAGCTCACCGAGCACCTCGCCAAGTCGCTCGTGAAGTACCAGCTGCCTGACGCGTACGTCTTCGTCGAGCAGATCCCGCGCACGAGCACGGGGAAATTCCTCAAGTCGAAGCTCCGCCAGCTCTACGGCGACATTCTGATGACGTCTTGAGCGTCACGTGTCATGGCGTCATGACGCGAGAAAGGCGCGTCGCGCGGAGCTCATCATCCACTCCGCGCCGCGCGCCACGATGATCGACGCCCCGAGAAACGCGAGGGCGATCCGCGCGAGCGCCTCTTCGCCCACCGCGAGATCCGTCACATCCATCGAGACGACCGCGGCGATCGCGGCCGCGCCGGCCCCTGCGCCGAGACCGAGGACGAGCGAGAGCGCGAGGCGCGCGAGGCTCGCGGCCGAGGCCTCGCGCTGCACGACGCGGCGCATGCCGATCACGAAGGAGAACGTCACGACCAAGAACCCGCAGAACATCGCGAGCGGGCGGAACGCCTGGTAGCGCAGCACGAGCGACGGAACGAAGAACACGACCGTGAACGTCGCGATGAGATCACGCGCGCAAGTGACGATCGATGACGTGGCAGACGTGGCGCTGCGCTTGCCGATGTAGATCGCGCTCGCGGCCATCACGCCGAACGCAAGGAGGAGCCCGAACGCGTAGCGATCCATGTGGCCGAAGTTGTAGAGGAGGAACGCGTCGTAGATCGCCAGCACGGCCCACGCCATCGCCGCCGCACCCGCGAGAAAGGCGAAGAGGCCGATGACGGTGGCCGGTCGCGCGTCGTTCGGCTTGGCGCTCTGCGCGATCCACGCGAGCGCGGGAGGAACGACGACGCACGCGATCGATCGGATCACGACGTCGCTCGTCGTCCACGGATTGGGTACGCCGATCTCGACGAGGCAGAACGTGATCGTGAACGACGCAGAGGCGACGTACAGGATCGGGAGGCGCGTCAGCGCGTAGTAGACGCGTCCACCGAGCATCTTCGACACGGTGAGGTAGGCCGTGAGCACGAACGGCAGCTCGAGGAACGCCTGCACGTTGAGCACGCTCGGCGCGAGCACATGGCCGTCGCCCACCCGAGATGCGACGAACGTGACGAGCGGCCCGCGCGAGAGCGCAAACCACCCCGAAGGCAAGTAGCGCGCGACGAACGAAGGGTCGCCGCCGTGCGCCTTCATCACGTACGCGTTGAAGCAAATTTGGTTGAGGAAGAGCGCGAGGCACACGAGCGCGAACAGCGTGAGCGGATGCCCGGCCACGACCCGCATCGGGCTCTGCTCGTGGCGTGGCTCGTGCGTGGGGCTTCGCGACGACCTCCAGAGCACGAACGCGCTCGCGGCGGTCGAGGTCACGATCACGATCTCGAAGAGGCTACGAATTCCCACGCTTCATCGTACGCATGGGCTCGTTCATCTATGCGACCGCTCGAGGCAGGCCGGCGACCGTTCTGTCGATCCCGGCCGTGTCGGGCAAGAGCGTACCTACGGGCGGCATCTTGCCGTCACCGGTGGTGGTCATCGCGCGGACGAGCTGGCTGTCGGCGGGGGAGCGCGGCGCGAGCCGTACGCGGCCGCCGGCCTTCGAGGTGCCCGGCACGTCGCAGAGCCGCGCGTCGGCGAGCTTCGTGCCGTACCGCAGATCGATCGCGCCATTGTCTCCGCCACGGTGGCAATGCGAGCAGTTGGCGTGGAGATAGGCGCGCGCGCGCGCGTCGGAGAGCTGAAAGCCCGACGGCCCTGGCAATCGCGTGTAACGGTCGCGCGGCACCGGCTCATCGAGCATCTTGAGCTTCTCGAGCGTCGCGAGCGGGTTGCCGAGACGGGTGGGCCCGTACTTCACGTCATCGCGATCGAGCTGCGCCGCCTCGAGCCCGATCGTCGGGACGACGTCGACGAGGTGACACGTGAGGCACTGCTGCGAGTCGACGACGAGGTGCTGTTTTCCCGACGGGAGCGCCACGGTGGTACTCGTCGTGACGAGCGTCGCGTCGGTCTGGTCTCCCGACCACACGTACGCGTAGGCGCTCCACGTGGCGTCGGGGCGTTGCAAGAGGAGCTGCGTCTCGACGAGCCGCCCCTCGCGCGAGAGCGTCTTCATCGCGACCGAGCCCGGCGGAAGCGCGAGGCGTCCATCCGGACCGCTGCGGATCACCGTGCTCTCGGGGATCGAGAGGTTGCGCTCTGCGGTCGCGCCGTCGACCCATTGCGGCACGTTGATGTCGTAGGAGAATAGCCCTTCGGCGGGCTTCTTCGGATCGCGCGCGTCGACGCAGCCGGTGGCGCTCAGCTTGAGCGGCATCTCGGGGAGAGGCTCCGTCGCTTTGCCTCCGGCGACGATGCGGACGAGCGTGCCTTTGAAGTAGTCGACGAAGACGATCTCGCCGTTCTTGTCGATGCCGAATGCGCTCGCGTTCACGCGCGGCAGCCCGACGTCGAGCCGCATCGGCGTGGGCGCGGCCTCGTCGATCGGGATCGAGAAGAAGGTCCCTTGACCGAAGTCAGCGTAGACGTACTTGCCGGTCAGGAGCGGGACGCCAGCGCCTCGATACACGACGCCGCCGGTGATGACCGACGCCTCGTTTCGACCGTGATCGACGACGGGATCGATGAGACCTGTCTCGTCGCAGGTCGCCGCGGCGTAGCAGGCTTTGCCTTCCTTGATACGCCAGCCGTAGTTGCCGCCGAGGACCACCTTGTCGATCTCTTCGCGTGCTCCCTGACCGACGTCACCCGCCCAGAGCGCACCGGTGACGGTGTCGAATCGCCAGCGATACGGGTTGCGAAAGCCGTACGCGAAGATCTCCGGACGGCCGTTCACACCGCTCGCGAACGGATTGCTCGGCGGGATCGCATACGGATCGCCACCGTTGACGTCGATGCGCAGCATCTTGCCGAGGAGCGAGCTCTTGTTCTGCGCGTTGTTTTGCGGGTCGCCGCCGCTCCCGCCGTCGCCGAGGCCCCAATAGAGAAAGCCGTCGTTGCCGAACGCGATCGTCCCGCCGTTGTGGTTCGAGTACGGCTGATCGATGACGAGGATGCGCTTCTCGGACGCGAGATCGAGCGTGAGCCCGTTGTCGTTCGAGTGGTAGCGCGAGAGCACCGACTGGAACGCGACGTTGGGGATCGGCGGCTCGGCAGCCTTCGTGTGATAGATGTACACGAAGCCGTTCGTCGAAAATTGCGGGTGAAAAGCGATCCCGAGCAGCCCCGACTCACCGCCCGAGACGATCTTCGTCGAGAAGTCGGCGACGAGCGACGTGGTCTGGAGGTCATCGTTGACGAGCAGCACCTTGCCGCCCTGCTCGAGCACGTAGAGCTTGCCGTCGTGGAGCGTCACCTCGACCGGTGAGGTGAAGGCCGCCTTCGTCGCGAGCTCGAAGCCGATGAGCGCGTTCGACGTCGTCGTGCTCGTCGGCTTCTCGGTCGCTTTGCACTCGGGGTTGTAGGGTCGCGCGTCGAGGCCGATCGGTGTCTCGGCCGGCGGCGTCGTCTTCGGGGCCTCGAGCTCGGCGGGCACGTGCGTCTCGCATGCGCCGAGCGCGCCCGAGAGCGTGAAGGCAGCGATCAAGAGGGCCGCGGGTCGCGGACGCTTTCCCACGATCAACATGGTGCGATACTAGACCAAACGGCGAAGCAGATCGCGAGCCTCCGTCGCGACCTCGGGCCGATTGGCGGCCTCGGCGAGGCAACGCGCCTTCTCGAGCGCGTCACGCGCGGGTTCGGGCCTCCGAACGAGCCGCAGCACCCGACCGAGCGAGAGCCACGCGTCGGCGTCTTTCGGCGCGTAGTGGACGGCCTTCTCGTACGCATAGATCGCCTCGAGATGGCGATTCGCCGCCACCAAGCAGTCTCCGCGGAGGAGGTGAACCTCGGGATCGTTCGGCGCGATTCCATACGCGCGCTCCACCGCGTCGAGCGCGCGGTCGTTGCGCTTTCGCTCCACGCAGCATCGCGCGGTGAGCTTCCAGGCTTCGACGTTCTGCGCGTCGAGCGACGTCGCGTTCTCGAGGCTCTTCGCCGCGATGTCGGACTTTCCGAGCGCGAGGAGGATGCGCGCGCGGAGGACCCACGTGCACACCTCCTTCGGAGACTCTTTGACGAGCCGCTCGATGATGCGGAGCGCCTCGATGTTGCGGCCCTCGTTCCAGAGAGCGCGCGCGTCGGTGTATCCGAGCGAAGACCCGCTGCCAGGGCTGCTGCTGTCGGGCGGCGGCAACGCGACGTCATCGGAAGGCGCAGACGAAGGCGGCGCCTTGTCGACGACGCCGCTGGGCGGCGGAGACTCCGACGTCTTCGCGGCGCGAAGCTTCTTCGACGTCTTGCGCTCGGCGGCGCGGAGGCTGCGGCTCGACCTTCGCTCGGGCTCGCTGGATCGCCGAAGGGTCGTTCGCGCCGGGCGGTTCGACGGGGAAGGCGACGGACGCCGCGAGGTCGACGTGCGCGCGCCGGTCGCGGACGGCTGCGACGCTCGCCGGCGTTGCGGTTGATGCGTGGCGGGCTGCTTTGGCGCGGCACCCTCGACGTAGCGATCCATCTGCTCGAGCATCGACCGCGCCGCGGACACGCGCGGATCCTCGGAGCTCGCCAGCTCGGTGAAGCGCACGAGCGCCTGCTTCGCGCCTTCGCCATCGCGGGCTTTGCTTCGCGCGATGCCGAGTCGATAGAACGTCTCGGCGTTGTTGGGCTCGAGCTCGATCGCGCGCATGTAGTTCGTCGCCGCCTCGGCAAATCGCGAGAGCTTCGTCAGGACATCGCCGCGGCTCGACCACGCGGCGGGGAGATCGCCGAGCGCGAGCACGCGATCGAGCGCGGTGAGGGCTTCGGCTTCGCGGTTCAAGTCTTCGAGGATGCGCGCTCGCTTCATCCACAGGTCCGCGTTGTCGGGCGCGCCGAGCACCGCGGTGTCGTAGCAGTCGAGCGCCTCTTTGCGTGATCCGACCTTGAGGAGGATGTCGGCCTTCAGGATGAGCGCCGGCGCGTATTCCGGATCGAAGGCGAGCGCGCGATCGACGCAGCCGAGCGCCTCGCCGGCTTTGTTCTTTCGCGCGAGCGCGTCACCACGAAGGGTCCACGCACGTGGTGACGAAGGATGGAGCGACAGCGCCTTGTCGAAGCAAGCGATCGCGTCGTCGAGGTCACCGTCCTCGAGGAGCTGACTGCCAAACATGCAGAGCGCGTCGGGCTGCTCGGGCCGCTTGTACCGCGCGAGCCAGTCGGCGATGCGCGCTTGGATATCTCGCTCTCCACCCACGTTCGCACTCCAAGCGTACCCAGAACGACGGGCAAGCGGAAGTATACACCGTGTTTATCTTGCCGCGTTTGCCTCGTTTGCCTCGTTTGCCGCGTTGCGCTGGGGCGCGCTGTCCGCGTCTATGCTCAGAAGCTGAGCATCAATGGCGCACGCGTTTGGGAGGGCGTGAACGTGCCTTTTTCTGCGGGCTTTTCGATGAGGAGCGCCGCGGTGACGGCGCCGCCGGCGAGCACGAGGCCGACGCCCGCCCAGAAATACCAACGCGAGAGGATCGATCGGTGCGCGGGCAGCTCGACGTTGAGATCGCGGTGCTCGTTCGCGGTCACCGACAGCGAAATCGTCCGTTCGTCGTAGCCCTCGTGCCGCACCACCACCACGTGCGCGCCGGGAGGGACGCGCACGTCGACGGGAGATGGACCGATCGGTCGATTGTCGACGGCGACGTCGCTCCCACTTGGCTGCGACGAGATCGCGAGGACAGCGACCTGGGCCTTCGGGACGAGATCGATCTGCACCGTGAGCCTGTCACCGCCAACCAGCTCGACGACGCGCTTGGCGGTCTCGTAACCCTCCGCTCGAAGCTCGATGTCCGCGCTCCCGGAACGTGACGAGATGATGCGCTGTCGTTCGACCTTTCCAAGTGCTTTGCCGCGCACGAACAGATCCGCGCTCGGTACGTTCGTCAGGATCGTGAGCGTGGTGAGGTGCGAACGTAGCTGCGCGAGGAGTGGATCGAGCTGCACCTTCGCCGCGAGGGTGGGCGCCTCGGTGCGAAAGTATTCGAGCTTGGCGATGGCCTCGGGGTAGTCACCCATCGACTCGAGGGCGCGGCCTTGATTGTAGAGGAGCGCGGGATCGGGATACGCCGCGTACGCGCGCTCGTAGAGGTCGTAGGCCTCCGCGAAGCGTGACTGATCGAACGCGGTGTCGCCCTGCCTCTTGAGATCCGAGCTCACGTTCGGCTGCGCGAAGGCAGCGGATGCTCCTCCCACCAACACCAGAAGAGCGACCAAGCAAAAGAGAAAGAAAGGACGCACGCGCGCCATCACGGACAAGCCCCTCCGTCTCCCGCGCAAGCCTTGCCACAGACGTTCTTGTTGCAGCCGGTCGGGCAGCTCTGGCTGCAGGTTCCCGCAGTGGGCGTCTCGCAGGCTGCCATGTCCTGACAGGTCTCCTTTGCGCCGGTGCAGGAAAGGCAGAGCGAGCTCGACTGCGCTGCCTGGATGTTGACGTTGTGGCACGTCTTGGTGTCCCCATCACAAATGACCGAGCACTTCGTTCCGCATTTGATCACCGTGTCGTGACACGTGTCCGCGCCACCAATGTGGCACGTCACACGGCAGGACGTGGCCCCTGAGCAGTCGATCGTGTTCTTGCAGAAGTCATGGCCGCTGCAGTCGACGGTGCAGTCGCGACCGGGAGGGCAGGTGACGGGCGCCGTCCCGCAGTTCACGTCGGTGCACACGATGTTGCACGTGCGGCCGTCCGGCGAGCACGAGGTGCACACGGACGGACACGGCAGCGAAGCATCGACGCCCGTGTCTTCGACGCTCGTATCGGCCTTCGGACCCGAATCGACGCCCGTCGGATCCGTACAGTCCGCGCACGGGACGCATGCGCCGCGCTTGCAGGTCTCCTTCGCCGAGCATTCGACGCCGACGCATTGTTGGTCCATCGCGACCGCGACGCGGACGATCGATCCCGGCTCGTAGCGAAGCGCGCGATGCTCGACGATGCAGGTGCTCTTCAGCCCCTTGATGCACTCGGTGACGGTCGCGTCGACGCCGGTGATGATCTTGATCGCGAACGCCTCGTCATCGGCGCCGCGCGGCAGAAACACCGCCGACCCGATGAAGCCGTCACGCTCGCATTTCTGCTTCGACACGACCGGACCGGCGAGGTCGTTCGTGTCGGACGATGTCTTGCCGACGAAGATGCCGGTGTCGAGCCGATTGCACGGAGCATCGGTCGAGACCTCGACGATGATCTGCGTGGGGGTCGCGCAGCGCGAGACCATCACGCCAAGCGTCATCCCACTCAGACCAACGATGGTCAATCGAAGTGGGCGTCCCATCTCCTCGCATCATAGCGGAGAACGCGGGCGCTTGGCCGAACGACATGCATGAAAACGGGCGTGGACGGGCTGTTTCCTGCGCACGTTCCTTCGCAACGGGCGCTGTTTTCGAGCCTCAGAGCTCGATCGTCGAGCCTGGCGCAGGCGCGTGCACGTCGTCGATGCCGCGGTCCTTCATCTTCGCGATGAGCGCTTGCTGTGCGGCGGCTTCTCCATGCACAAGCGCCACACGGCCGAGCGCCCCATGGCTCTTGAGGTCGACGGCGTATTGGACGAGATCCTTTTGATCGGCGTGTGCCGAGAAGCCGTTCATGACGACGACCTCGGCGCGCAAATCCCGCTCGACGCCGAAGATCCGGACGCGCGCGCGACGTTCGACGATCCTTCGACCAAGCGTGTGCGGCGCTTGGAAGCCGACGATGCAGATCGTGTTCTTCTCGTTCTCGATCGTCGCTTTCAGGTGATGAACGATGCGGCCAGCTTCGCACATCCCGCTGGCCGAGATGACCACACACGGCTCGGCGGAGGCGTCGATCGCCTTGCTCTCCTCTTTGTCTTCGACGTAACGAACCTCTTCGAAGTCGAAGGGCGAGTGGTGCTCGCGAATGAGCTGCCGTGTCTCGGCGTCGTAGCACTCGGGGTGAAGGCGGAAGATGTCCGTGATCTTCACCGTCAGCGGCGAGTCCACGTAGACCGGCATCTTCGGCATCCGACCGCGCTTCTTCAGCTCGTTGATCGAGTAGAGGATCTCCTGCGCACGCTCGAGGGCAAAGGAGGGAATGATGACCTTGCCGCCACGTTTGTACGTGCGCTCGAGCACACTGGCGAGATCGTCCTCCATCGCGGCGATCGGCTTGTGGAGTCGATCTCCGTAGGTGCTCTCGGTGATGAGCGCGTGGGCATCTTCGACGATCTCGGGATCGTTGAGAATGGGCATCCGGAAGCGACCAAGGTCACCGGTGAAGACGAGCCTCCTCGTCTTTCCATTCTCCTCGACGTCGATGGCGGAGACGGCGCTGCCGAGCACGTGGCCGGCGTCGCGAAACGTGACGCGGATTCCATCGGCGACGTGCACGGTGCGCTTGTACGGGACGGCGATCATCCGCTCGAGCACGCGGACGACATCCTCTGGACTGTAGAGAGGCTCGACCGGATCCATGTCGACGTGGTCGCGTTCGATTGTCTTGTTGATGTAACGAGCGTCGCTCGCTTGGATCATCGCCGCGTCTTCGAGCATCACCGCGCAGAGGTCACGCGTGGCGGGAGTCGTGAAGATTGGTCCGTCAAACCCTTGCTTGACGAGCAAGGGAAGCGCACCGGAATGATCGATGTGCGCGTGCGAGAGGATGACGGCGTCGATCGTGCGTGGGTCGACGCCGAGGTTCTGGTTGTTCTGAATCGACTCCTTGCGCCGGCCCTGAAACATCCCGCAGTCGAGCAAGACGTTCGCGTGCTTCGTCTTGATGAGATGCTTCGATCCCGTGACGGTCTGCGCAGCGCCGATGAAGCTCGTCGAAGATCGAACACGGAGGAGCGAACGCATGGGAGACCTCGACGACTGGTTGGCATCACCCGCGCGAAACAAGAAGACCTTCGATTGGTCGAAGCTGAACGCCGCGATCCAGGCGATGGCGGCGGTCGCCGCCGGAAAAGGAAAGGCGGCGACGCTCGAGCGAGCTGTCGCACGCCTCGTGAAGGAGGAGCCGCATCTCTTCTGGCGTGATGCCAAGAAGCTCAAGCCCACGCTCATCGGCAAGCTGCCCGAGCTCGCGAAGAACGCCGACAATGTCGAAGCGCAGCTCTATCGTGCGACCGCGCCAAAGGGGATCGCGACGCTGAACGCGATTCATCGCGCGGGCGACGGATGTGACGCGATGGTGCGTGCGCTCGCGAAGGTGAAGGAGGTGTCGGATCCCGACGTGCTCGCCGCCGTTCGCGCTGTGCTCATCGACACGAAGAAGCTCACGAAGGGGACGAGAATCGAAGACGTGCTCGGGGACGAGGGACGAAGGGGCCTCATCGCGATCGCGATGCTCGCCGACGACGTCGAGGCGCTCGGCCCGCTGCTCGGAAACGCAAAGCTCGTATCGGCGAACCGCGAAGACCTCTTCTCGATGGTCAAGGCGGCGAACGCGAAGAACGTCCTCAAGATGCTTCGCGGCGAGAAGACCTCCGCGAAGGCTGCACGTGCACGCCCGAGCGAGCAGTGGGCGACCTCCCTCGGGCTGAAGACGAAAGAAGATACGTGGGAAGTGACGATCAAGATCAAGTCCCGCGGTGGCCAAGGAGTCTATGCGCCGTCGTTCTCGATCTCGATCGGCGGCAACGAAGGCGAAGACTGGTGCGTGCGCACCACCCATGAAGACCACGGGACGTCGACATGCCTCGCCGGCAAGATGATCAACGACGAGTCACGCTTAGGCGCGATCAAGAGCATCGATCAGATCCCGACCTGGATCACGAAGAGTCAGCGCAAGCTCAAGGTCGAGTGGCTCCTCGACTCGGCGCGCATCACCGCGCCGAGCGCCGCGTGGAAGTCGAAGATCGCGGCGTGGGTGAAGACGCTCTCGGCATGATGGATGGCGCTTCGACGCTCATCGCGACGAACCCGTGCGAGCCGCCGCCTCGTCGAGGAGCTTCGTCATGAGGTCGCTGATCGACGTGGCGCGGGCCGCGTCGTCACTTTGGAAGGCGTCACCATTCGTGAGCACGACGGCGCCGATGCCGCGGTCGATGTCGAGGTACATCGCGGTCGACGCGCCGCGGTCTTCGCCTTCGTGACCGACCACGTGATGGCGGCCGAACGTGCGCGCCTGCCACCCGAGCGCGTCCGCCGGCGCGGCGTCGATCTGACCGACGCGAAGCATCTCGGCGGTGCTCGCGTGGGTGAGGAGCTGATCGAACAGGATGGCCCGCAGAAAACCAGCCATGTCTGCGGCCGACGCATACAGATCCACGACGGGGTAGAGCGCGTGCGATGGCAGGGGAAGCTGCGCGAAGCCTCCATCGCTCAGCGATGCGTGCGGTCGCGCGAGCCATGCCCCGGTCGGAGTGTCATCGCCCGCGAAACCTTGTCCTCGAAAACGCGCGCTCTCGAGATGAAGCGGCGCAAACACGAGCTGGCGCGCGGCCTCGGCGAACGGCATATCCGAGACGCGCTCGACGATCAGCGCGGCGAGCGAGAAGCCCACGTTCGAGTAGTGCATCGTGGCCCCTGCCGAGGCGTCGAGATACGGCGGCGCGCCCGCGTCGGTGAAGTAGGCGCGCAAGAAGTCGTGAAGGGCAGGGCCTGACGTCGGCTCGACGCTCGCGCGCTCGGACATCGGCGTGTCCGCGAGCGCTGCTGTGTGCGTCAGCAAATGGCGGAGCGTGATCTTCTCCCGCGTCCCGTCTCTCCGCCGTGGCCCGACGTCGAACGTCACCCATGCGCGGACGTCGTCGTCGAGCCGGAGCTTGCCTTGCTCGACGAGCCGCATCACGCACGTCGCGATGATCGGCTTGGCGAGTGACGCGACTTGAAACGCATGCGTGGGACCCACGTGCTCACCGCCACCACGTCGATCCGGCTCGATGCTCGCGACGCCGTCGCCCGCGCTGCGAATGCCGTCTCGCGTCACGTAGGCCCAGGCGAGCCCGGGCACGTGCGCGCGTACGAGGAAGGAGCGCGTGTCGATCGCTTGGGTCGCTTCGGTCGCGACGCCGGTCGCGTCGCCGGCTGCGTCGGTGATGTTGTCCTTGTCGTTGGAGACGCTCGCACGGTTTCCCCCAGGCTGATCACCGCAGCCACGGCATGAGACGAGAGCGGCGATGGCGAGGAGCGCGACCCACCTCACGCCGCTTCCTTCGGCAGCTCCGCGTCGTCCGAGCGTGGCGCCTCCAGCCCACGCGCGCGTGGATCGTCCTTGGCGAACACGATCGTGAACAGGACGAACGCTCCCCACAGCGCGGCGAGATGGAAGAGCATCGCGCCGCCGCCCATGCGCGTGAAGAGGAGGCTCGAGATGGGCGGGCCGAGCAGCATGCCCGCGGCATAGGCGGCGTTGTAAAACGCATTCGCGCGCCCGAGCGCTCGCTTCGGCGTGACGACGCCCTGAAGCGCGAGGCTCACCGGTGAGATCGACGCGAGCGTCGCGCCGGCGACGAAGACCGCTGCGCACATCCACTCGAACGACGAGAGCAAGACGAAGCTCGCGACCATCAGTCCACCGAGAAGACCGAGGCCGCGCATGATGAGCAGGTGCCCGTAGCGATCGCCGAGGCGACTCACGAGCGTCGACGAGACGAGCATCCCGCCGGCGAAGAACGCGGTGATGAGGATCGTCTTGCTCTCCGGAATGCTCTTCGACTCGATCAGGTAGAGCGGCAAGAAGAGCACGACGCTCGCTTGGAAATAGCCGTACGAGAATGTCCCGAAGCACGACGTCTTCGTCTTCCACAACACCGCCCCGGCGGAGAGCGGCGCGCCGTCATCGCCGGCGTGGGCCTCATGCTCGCTGCGCGGCTCGCTCGACTCGAGGTCGAACCTGCCGCGTCCTTCGGTGAAGCGAAGACCGATGACGCTCGCGGCGATGCACGCGAGGACTCCAGCCACGATGAACGTCCCGCCGGTGCTCGCAGCCTTCACGACGAACGTGGCGAGGATCGGTCCGAGCACGTAGCCGATCGCGAGCGACATCGCGTAAAGGCTCATGACGAACGCCTTGTTCTTCGAGTCGGATCGCGAGAGGAGCGCCGTCTCGGCGGCGACCCAGATCGCGACGGAGAAGGATCCATCGAAGAAGCGCGCCACCGAGAGCGCCGACGTGGTCGTCAGGAACGGAAAGACGGAGACGCAGCACGCGTAGCCGACGAGCGCGACCAGGAGCGTCTTCTTGGCGCCGAAGCGCTGCACCGCCCAGCCCGCCGGGATCGAGAACGTGACGATGCCAAACGCAAACGCAGCGGCGAGGCCGCCCATCGCGATCTTCGGGATTTGGTGCGCGTCGAGATGAATCGCGAGGACGGCGATCGACACGCCGTACGCGATCCCGAGCAGGAGGATCGCGCAGTAGATGATCCAGATGTTCGGATCGGGAATACGGCGGGTAGACAGCACGATGTGCTGCCGTTTCTATCGCGTTCGAGGCAGATTCAGAAGCGAATCAGCGAACGATCGAATCAGCGAACGATCGTGACCTTCGTGGCAGGGTTCGAAGGCTTGTACTGGTTGTCGAGCTCGCCGTCGACCACGCGGAGCGCTTCGGTGTCTTGCGCGGCGATCAGGAGATCACGGTAGCTCGCGCCGTTTCCGTCGAGGAGCTTGTTGAGCCACTGACCCATCGCGTGGCCGCTGCGCCACGACGGCGCCTCGATGCCGTTCGTGATGAGGTCGAGGTTCTGCGTCCCGCCCTGCTTGAGCGGGATGTAGTCCTTCTCGTAATAGTTGTAGGATACACATCCGTCGACCCACATGATCTGGTAGCTCGCCGGGAAGTCGGCGGCGGTGAAGTTACGCGGATCGAGCGGGCCGTAGCCGATGCTGGAGTGGCCGTTGTAGAGGAACACGTCGCTGTTCTTGGTCGCGAACTTGTGCGGCGTGGAGCTCGACGACGCGCCGAAGTAGACGAGGAACTGGACGCCGAAGTCACGCGGCGACTCGTTGCCGACCGCGACCTTGATCGTCTTCTCGATCGCGAGCCACTTCTGGTTGATGCGCGAGGCAAACTGCTTCTGCAGATCGTTCGAGTCCGCGTACGACAGACCGAGCGAGGAGCCGCCCGTCTTCAGCTTGACGAGGTCCTTGATCGACGGGTTGTTGACGACCTTGCCGCTCGCGAGCGTGAAGCGTGAGAGATCGATCTGGTCGGGACCTGCCACGACCTTGTAGTCGCCGCCCGCGTCCATCGTCTCGGACAACGTCGTCATGAGCTCGCCCCAGTTGTAGTCCGTCTCGGGACCGCCGCTGGAGTTGTGATCGATCATGCCGAAGACGAGGCTGATGACGAGCTTGTCTTGCTTGACGCCGCCCTTGTAGAGGCGGTGGTAGTCCGGATAGGAGTTGCCCTTGTTCGTCTTGTCGGCGCCGAGCTTGACGGTGATCGGCAAGTAGAGCCGATCGACCTCGGCCTTCGCGACCTGGTTGCGCGGATCGCTCAGCGCGGTGCGCGCGGCGTTGACCTTGTCCTGCTCGGTACGCATCGCCTGCTGGCAGCTTTGGACGCGCGGCTCGAACACGTACCAGATGCTCGACTGGAACTCGCGAGCCTCGTCGTCGTTGGCCGTGCACTCGCGAAGGACGCGATCGAGCTGCGACCGGTAGCTCGGGTTCATGAGGGCGAGCGGCGCGCTCGTCCGACGTGCGTACGACGCGGCGACGACGGCGTTGTCCTTGTACGTGTACTTCACCTCGAGCATGTCCTTCGGCGCGGCGTTGCCGTCGATGACCTTGACGGGACGCTTCACGAAGGTGCTCGTATCGATCTCGCGGAGCTCGCGGCTGTTGACCGCCATGTCCGATGTACGAAGCGGACCGAACGCCGTCTGCGCCTGCGAACGAACCGTCTGGAGGATCGACTCCGTCGTCGCTGTCGGCTCGACGTAGACCGTTCCGACGAACTCGAGCGTGCGCGACCGCGCGGTGATGCTCGTGAGATCTTCTTCGCCTGCCTCGGTGTCGTCCTCGCTCGCGTTGTCCGCGCTGCAAGCGAGCGCGGTCGTGGCGAGGAGACCGATCAAGAGAGAGGAGAGCCCAGTTCGAAGGAGCGACATGTTGGCTGCGTGCTCTTCATGATGTGTGCCGACTACCTACATCTCGAACCTCCAAAGCGCGCCCAACGTTTCCGCGCTCTTAAGAGGAGGAAGACGGATGGAATTCCATCGTAGGCATATGTAGGTGGATGACGGATGATCCGAATGGATCCTCGCCGATCCAAAGGACATCACTAGAGAAACGGCTCCAGCGCGCACGTCTCTTTTGCTCCCATCGAGGCCCGTCCCGACCAGGAAGTCGATTCGCCTCGTTATACTCGAACGATGCCGCTCCGACGCCTAAGCGCGCTCGCGACCATCGTCGCGTTTTTTGTCTTCTTCGCCCTCACGACCGGAATTGGATGCGGGGACGACCCGCAAGCGGATCAACTGCCGCCCGTCGGATCGAAGAAGGACGGTGGAAGCTCCGGAGGCAACGGCGAAGGCATCTGCCTCCTCAACAATTGCGACATCGATCGCGACTGCGGCGACTGCACCGAAGGCAGGACGACGTGCTTCCAGAAAGAGCACCGCTGCGTAGCGTGCGGCCCGAACGCGAACGGCAAGACCTGCGGACCGGGCACCGAGTGCACGAAGTACGGCGACTGCGTCCCGAACGGCCTCAAGTGCAACGAAGACGCGGCGGGCGTCCCGACGATCACGTGCAAGAACACCGCGGACTGCGGCGCGTGTGGTCCGAAGTTCAAGGTCTGCAACGAGACCACCGGCAAGTGCGTCGGCTGCAGCGCCGACAACACGATCAACTGCCAGTCGACCGACATCTGCAAGAACGAGACGTGCGTCGCGAAGTGCCCTGCGCAGTGCAACAAGGACGACGACTGCAACGACTGCGGAACGACCGCGAAGGAAGCGCACGCCTGCAACAAGCACGTCTGCGCGCAGTGCTCACCGACGAAGCCGTGTCCCGACGGCGGCCGCTGCGACTTCGACCACGGCACCTGCACGAAGCCGTGCGGCCTCGGTCGACCGGGCAAGTCCAACTGCACGACCGACGGCAACTGCGGCGGCTGCGAAGGCACGACGAAGTGCAAGCTTCCGGTCAACGGTGGCGAAGGCGTCTGCGCCGCGCCTGTCACGGGCTGCTCCGACATCGGCAAAGGCATCATCGTCCTTCCCGATCCGTTCAGCCGCTTCACCAACACGTGCTCGGGCGACGCCGACTGCTCGAACGTCAGCGCCGACCTCAACGTCGGCAAGATCCTCCGCGACGCGACCGGCCTCGACCTGATCAAGGACGGTAACCTCTCGTACTCGATGCACTCGTGCGCGAACGTCGAGGTGCTCGACAAGAGCTGCGGCGTCTGCGTGCCGTGCAAGCAAGACACGGACTGCACCGACATCGACGCGACGAAGGTCGCCGGCGACATCTTCGGGCCGCTCGGCTCCGTCGGCGCGGCCATCCTCCTCGACAAGGCCTTCGGTCCGAACGACCACAAGGTCCACATGTATTGCCAGAACGTCGCCAACGACTACGGCGTCTGCCTCCCGTGCCCGAACTTCCTCTCGCGGTGCGCGCAGACGAACGACCAGGTCCCGCCGTCCGGATCGTGCGACCACGACGTCTGCCAAGAGGGCACCAAGCTCGGCGTCAACTGCGACCCCTGCGTCGTCTCCGTCTGCGCGAAAGACCCGTACTGCTGCATCAAGGAGTGGGACTACCAGTGCAAGGTCGACGTCGACCTCTACTGCAAGCAGAAGACGTGTGAGCCGGACAAGTGCATCTACCGCCAAGCAGGCTGGTACTGCTTCTCCGACCCCACGAAGGGCGGCTACCGCTGCTCAGGCGAGCCCGGTGTCGAACAAATCGCCGAAGGCAAACAGTGCGGCGCCCCCGCAGGAACGCAGCAGGAATGCCACAAAGACGGAACGGGCCCGAAGGACCCGGCCGTCCTCTGCACGACCGAAGGCGACAACGTCCCGGGCTGCCCCACGGGCTCGCTCGGCAAGCCGAAGTGCTTCGATCCGTAGACGCGCGAAGCGCCGCGGCGCGTTGCACGCCACCGCGAGCTTGGTCTGACCGCGCTCTGTTGCGCGACCGCGAGGACGGTCCGTTGCGCGACCGCGCGTCTGTTGCGCGACCGCGGTCCGTTGCGCGACCGCGGTCCGTTGCGCGACCGCGGTCCGTTGCGCGACCGCGAGGACGGTCCGTTGCGCGACCGCGGGTCTGTTGCGCGACCGCGAGGACGGTCCGTTGCGCGACCGCGGTCTGTTGCGCGACCGCGGGTCTGTTGCGCGACCGCGGGTCTGTTGCGCGACCGCGAGGACGGTCCGTTGCGCGACCGCGGTCTGTTGCGCGACCGCGAGGACGGTCCGTTGCGCGACCGCGGGTCTGTTGCGCGACCGCGAGGACGGTCCGCTGCGCGACCGCGGTCTGTTGCGCGACCGCGGGTCTGTTGCGCGACCGCGGGTCTGTTGCGCGACCGCGGTCTCCGTCCGTTGCCCGACCGTGGCTCGGTCCATTGCCCGACCGAGGTTCGGTCCGTTGCGCGACCACGGTCCGTTGCGCGACCACGGTCCGTTGCCCGACCGTGGCTCGGTCCATTGCCCCGACCAGCTCGGTCCGTTGCCCGACCGTGAGCTCGGTCCGTGCCGACCGCGTGCTTACCCGACCGAGGTTTGGGTCCGTTGCGCGACCGCGAGGACGGTCTGTTGCGACCACGGTCTGTGTCCGTTGCCCGACTTCTGTCCGCTTGCCCTAAGAGAGTTGACTCAACGGACCGTGGCCACCCTCATCGGCAGTAGTGGATCGTGAGCTTCGGAGGCGCGCTGGGCGTCGTGTTGTTCGCGCTCGAGAGCACGACGACGAACTGTCGTCGCGACGTCGACGTTCCGCCATCCGCGAACGTGGTCGTCCTGGTGAAAGCGGTTCGCACGCTCAGCGCCGCCGCCGGCACAAAGCCCGCGAAGGCGCTGGGATCAATCGCGATGCTCGCCGCCCAAGTCGCAGCCGAGACGCTCGCCCGTGACGTCGGCACGCCGATGTCGACACCGTTGGCGCTCGCGCCCGCACCCGCCCAAGGTACCCCGCTCTGACGATTGGCGAAGGTCACCGTCTTCGGATCCCACGCGCTCGACGCGGCGTTCACCGCAAGGATCCCATCTTCCTGAGCACAGCTGGCTCCGCAATCAGCGCTCGTGGCGGCGCGTGTGATCGTCAGCGTCACGTCCAGCACACGGTGCTCGGCGAAGGCATCGAGCACCTCAGCAGCTGGCGCAAACCGAACGATGCAATGCCCAGCCGACATGTTGCAAATCGGATTGCCGCTGAAGTTCTGCAGCGGCGTGGACTCCCCGAGCAACGTCCCGTCCGTCGCCAGCGCTTCTGCCATCACCGCCACCGGATACGCCGCAGGGCAAGCTCCCATCGCGGCATCCACGCCCGAGGCGGCATCGTCGGCTTCACCAGTCTGCGTCGTTGGTGCTGTGAGGACGGACTCCGTCGGCTCCGCCTTCGATGATGTTGTTGGTAGATGCGTCGGCCTCGTTCTCAGCCGCCGTGCCCGAGAAAGGGCTGCAGCCAACAAGCCCAACGCCTGCGCACGCCATGACTGCGGTCACGGCCATCGCCATCGCGCCCTGAAGCATCCTCATCCTCACCTCCCAGAAAGAAGGTGCGGCGGACACGGTGGATCATCAATGATGGGAAATGCGCGACACTGTTGACTTTAAATCAATAATTCGAAGAACCCATGCGCATCACACGTGGGTCCCATGAAACCACGGACCGAGTATCAGCCCATCGCGCGAGGCTTTAGCGAACGGCGGAGACGTGGAAGTCCATGGGAAGGACCCACTTCCGGTCGCGGATGAGGACGAATTTCTTCCCGTTTGGAAGACGGCTCTGCGGGATCGTCACGGTGGCGTGCGCGCCGCCGTTCGTCGTCACGCCGTTGGCCGAAGCGAGGACGTGGAACTCCTCGTCAACGACGAGCACGCGCGGGGACCCAGGGAAGTTGCCATCGACGTTGATAGAGAGAGGCGCGAGCGCACCCGTCTCACCGTTCAACGTCCGGAGGCCGCCGGGAGACGCAGCAGCTTGTTGCGCGGGCGTGATCTCGATCGCGAGGAACGGGAGGTAGCTCGTGGGGTACAGATCAGGCTGGTATTGGACCGTGACGGACGCACCTTCGGTCATCGAACCCTTCAGGATCGTGACGTTCTTGAGGCTGCTGTTGGTCAGCTCGTCGGCGGTGAGGTCCGTGCTCTCCTCTTCGGAGGAGGCATCTGCAGCGCAAGCCGGCAGACTTGCAAGGAAACCCGCTACGACAAGGGAGGAGAGAGCGCGGAAGAACATGCGCGCTTTCTGACCCACCTTCCAATGACGCGCAAGGTCATGAGAGGAAAGAGTCGTTTCCTCTGAGGAAACGATGCGCCGTGAGCGTTGCCAAACCAGCAAGAAAAGCCTCCGTCCGCGAATATCTCGCGAAATATGAAAATCACGGCACGCGTCCCGACGCACCCATCGCTCCCGATTGGACGCATCTGCCCCCGAGATCGCTCTCACGCCCTGAATACAGGCGTCGGTCGGTTAAGGAAGACGTCGGAGGAACGCGCGATCGATCGCGATCTTCCGTGGCGAAGACGTGTTTCCTTCGATCACGAGTTGTATCTGCGTCCCGTTCTCAGCCAAGGGGAGCTGGGCGGAGAAGCGCATCCACTCTCCCGTCGAATCGAGGCTTGGCGTGAGCTTCGGCGTGTATCCGGCGCCGACGATGCGAAGCTCGCTGTAGAGAGGTGTCGTGTTGCCGTCGAGCGAGCGAGCGGAGAAACCGATCTCGAACATCACGCCAGCTAGTGCTTCGGTGGGCAGATTAACCGCCTGACTCAAATAGCTGTCCATGTCGACCGTCGTTAGCTCCACCCATCGATCACAGTCGTCCGCGACGACGCCGGGAGAGCTGGTCTTCGACGCAAGCACCGGGTCTGAGCTCCAATTGGTCGGAACCCCGTTGCTCACATCCTCGAAAGAGTAGTTCGCCAATAAATTGTCGGCGATGGCCGCACAGGACGGCGGCCCCGCTTCTTTCCCCGAGCTCCCATCGGCTGCACCGTCGCCGCCTGACGACGAAGATGAGGACGACGATGACGATGACGTCGATGACGACGTCGCCGGGCCATCGACGGACGCGTCACCAGCGTCCGTCCCTCCTCGAACGTTTTCGGGCTCGTCACCTACGCATGCCCAGAGGGCGAGCAGTGCAGTGACTCCGGTGGCAGTCGTAAGTTTGGTGATGCGCGAGAGCATGAGTCGATCAGAGTAGCGCAGGATGGTCGACGCCGTGCGACGTGAGAAGTGTCAGCGCAGCAAGCACACTGTGCAAGCGACGGGTCATTCATCGTGAGAGCCGAGAAGAGCACGCGTGGGAGCAGTCGCACCCGCCTCTGAATCGCGTCGAATCCTCCCGAGCCGCGACAGCCGTGCGCAACATCCACTGCGCTGCGTTCTTCGCCCGACAAACGAACTGCCCTTCGACGACGACACGTGGAAGGAGGAATGGCAACCACTCAATCGAGCGCGTTGCGGATCTTCTCAGCCGTTTCGTGAAGATGGTCGTCCGTCTTGTATTTGGTCCGCGGCCAAAAGAAACCCTTCAACCCATCGCCCTTCGTTCGCGGAACGACGTGGCAATGCAGGTGCGGAACACTCTGGCTCACGACGTTGTTCATCGCGACGAACGTACCCTGCGCCCCAAGCGCCTTTGGAAGCGCGGCGGTGATGCGTTGCACACGTGCGAAGAACGGCGCCACCTGGTCGATCGGTAGCTCGGGTAACGTAACAACGTGCGTCTTCGGAACGACGAGCACATGCCCAACGAAGAGCGGCTTCGTGTCGAGAAACGCGTGAACGACATCGTCCTCGAGCACGACGTGGCCAGGAATCTTTCCAACGATGATGTCGCAGAAGACACAAGAAGCCATCGACCCGAGCTTACTACGTCGCGTGCCTGGGCAACGGACTCGAAGCGTCGGTCAACGTCGGTCAACGGACTCGGAGCTCGGTAGGGCAACAGACTGCAGCTGGTGTTCGGTGCTGCACTTGGGGTGCCTGCGGGATCACCTCACCCTATTTGCCGACAGTACTTCACCTCCAATCACAGATCACAATCGTAGTGGCTGGCGCCGCTCCTTGACAGCAACCTCATAAGCAGTCGTGTTCCGATGGCAAGGCGGTCGAGGAATCTTCTCTGCACATTTTCCAGTGCGTCCAGGTCACGCGTGCCTACGCATCGGTGATCGCAAGAAAGTCGGTGGCCGACGATCACACCTTGAGGCGCGGCCGCTTCGATGCTGCGGTTGGTGGGGACGCAATAGAGCTTGTACGTGCGGCGGTGGCCGCTGTCGCCCGTGAGCTTGAGGACGTCGCCCGACACGGACGCCGTGTACGACGGCGTGGCGCTCACGGCCTCGAGCGAAGACGTCACTCGCGTGCAGCCGGTTGTCCACAGTGAACTTCTGATTCCTCCCGTGTCTAACCGCACGTGCGCTTAGACGACAGTCGATGCGTAGGCTGCCTTCACGAGAAGAAGGGTGCCGGAATGATCGACAAATTCATCCATCACTTCAGTCGTAGCGGGTCGCGAGCAGGGGAGAGCCGAACGCCTCGATCCGAAGGTTGTCCACAGTGAACTCGCGGTTGCACCCATCGCTAAACGCACGTGCGTTTAGACGTGTGTCGCGAATTACAGTCCGCGCCCCGATGTTACGGGGTCGATTTTTCGAGAAGGGAGGGTGTGGAACATGAAACTGGGTCACCGGTCCGATGACGAGCTCGTCGAGGAGCTCACGACGCTTTGTGGAAGTCAGCGCCGTATCACGGCTTCCGTCATCGCTTACCTCGCCGAGGTCGATGCACGCAAAGTGCACGTCGATCTGGGGTACCACACGCTGTTCGCCTTCTGCATCAAGCGATTAGGGATGAGCCACGGCGAGGCAGCTGTCCGAACCAAGGTGACGAAGCTCTATCGAGCGCATCCGCTGATCATGGATCCGCTCGAAGCGGGCACAGTCCATCTCACGTCGCTCTATCTCGTTCGCGAGCACATGAACGACAAAAACTGCAGCAAGCTTCTCGCTTCCATCACCGGCAAGACGACTCGAGAGGTCGAGTCGATCATTGCAAGGCTCTTTCCGCGGCAGGGAGTGCGTGCGTCGATCCGCAAGTTGCCGACACGTCGATCCGATGGCGATCCGAACCTGGAGGTCGCCTGTGGCGAGAGCTTGGGAGCGAACATGGGAGAAGAGCCCACGGTCCCTCGCGGGGTTGATGGGACGTTGGCGAAGGTTGTGAGCTCCCCAAGCGCGGTCGCGTCAGAGCGGACAATCGATCTCTTCTGTCCATCCCTTGGTCTGGCCACAGAACAGTCGCCGGCCACGGCGATTGCATCTCAGCCCGCATCACGGGCTCTGGCGCCGCAAGAGCCTTCTTCCAATAACACGACGGAGAGCTCCCGCATCGCGACTATCGAAGGGGACGTGGCGTCTGGCGCCGAGCCGCGAATGGCGCGAAAGCCACTGCGCGAATTCGAGCAGTACTCGGCGGATAGCCACAAGGTTCAATTCATGGCGACGACGAAGTTTCGCAAGAAGATCGAGCGCGCGGCTCGCCTGTCGAGTCATCGCAATCGCGGCGAGCTCGCCCTGTTGATGGAGCACGCCATTGACGTCCTGCTCTCCAAGCTCGAAAGCAATCAGTTGGCGAAGTTGAAGCGTCTCGGCCGGAGCGCGGCGGTCACCGTCGAGAAGGCCGGGGCTGCGGTCGTCCTCTCGGGCTCGAAGGGCGCGACTGAGGTCAACCCAATGGTTTCTCGCAACGCGACCCAAGCACAGGAGGTTGACTCCGGCGGTACGGAAGCCAACGCCGCGACGCTCTCTCCCAAGAGAGTCGAGACTGTCGTAAGCGCGCCGCACCCAACAACCGTGGACGATGCGAGCATCAGCCGATCTGTCGAGCACAGGGTGAAGCTTCCGTCGGATCGAAGAGGAAGTGGCGACCGTGAACGCGCGGGAAGAGCCTTCGGACGCTCGGCTCGACGAGCTGCGTTCGACAGGGATGGAGAGCAGTGCTCCTTCGTGGGGAGAGACGGCGTGCGCTGTGAAGCGAAGTCGTTCTTGCAGGTGGACCACATCCGTCCACGCGCACGAGGAGGTGGTGGTGAAACTGAGAACGCGCGCGTGCTGTGCGCGGCGCACAATCGGCACGAAGCGAGGCGAGCCTTTGGGCATGCATTCATGGACGAGAAGCTCGCAAAAGCGCAACAGCGCTCTGGTCCACCGCGCGAGGAGGCGGGATGAATCGCTCGCTGGCAACACCCCGATGTCGCCCTTACCCGACGCGCACCGTTACCATCAACGAGCGGACACGGCGTCACCCGTCCAAGGCGGCGGTGCGGTCGGGCAACGGTACGGTCGGGCAACCGGTACGGTCGGGCAACCGGTACGGTCAGGCAACGGACCGCGGTCAGGCAACGGACCGCGGTCAGGCAACCCACCGCGTCAGGCAACGGCCCGCGGTCAGGCAACGGACCGCGGTCAGGCAACGGACCGCGGTCAGGCAACGGACCGCGGTTAGGCAACGGACCGCGGTCACTTGACGGGCGCGGACCGCGCGGTCGCTTGACGGACGCGGACCGCGGTCGCTTGACGGAGATGCCGAGGTCGGGCAACGCGCCGCGCGCTGCGCAGCGATGCTTTCGGCGCGAACGGACTACTGCGCCTTCGCCTGGGCGCCGGGCGACGACGTCGGGGCCTGCGCTTGCGCGGTGGCTTGGGCTTCGCCCTTCTTCTTGCTCGGCCAGCCGCTCCAGACGGGGCTGTATTCGCAAGCCGGGCTCCACATCAGCCAACCATGTCCGCCGGAGGTTTCGGCGCTCTTTGCTTGGGCGAGGAGGTATTGGGAGTTGTAGTTCGTGACGCCGAGCGGGAAGGCTTGAAGCCAGGTGCGGAAGATCGTCTTCGCGCCCGTGGGCTTCAGCTTCTCGAGCGCGGCCTTGTTGCCGATGCCGATGATCTCGGGGTGGTCGGCGGGGTTGCTCCAGCCCATGTAGCCCTTGCCGTAGTGGGACGGGTAGCTCATGAGGCTGATCGCGTCGGCTTCGGGCGCGACGACGGGGATGTCTTGGCCGAGACGTTCGATGTCGTCGCGTTCGCCGGTCGATGCGACGCCGAAGAAGTCGAGCGAGAGATACGCGCCGGCGGCTTGCGTGATGGTGTGCACCCGCTTGACGAAGTCGCGAATCACCTTCGAGCGCTCTTGCTGCGGCGGCAGCACGGCGACCTTCATGGTGAGGTGAACGGGGAACCGGACGTAGTCGAGCTGAATCTCGTCGGCGCCTGCGTCGAGGCCTTCTTTGGCGAGATCGATGGCGTAGTCCTGCGCCTCGGTGTTGGTCGGGTCGAGCCAGTCGACGTGAATGGGCTTTCCGGTTGGCGTGTACTTGATGGAGAGACGCGCGCCGGGCAGATGCTTGTCCGTCCACGGGTCGTGAAAGCACGGAATACGAACGATGACCCGAACGCCGTGCCAGTGTGCGTAGCGAATCGCCCGCGCGAGGTCGGGGATGTTCTTCTCGCGGATGGCACCGCTCTCGATCGCGATCTTCGCCTTCGACGGGTAGTTCACGTAGCCGTCGTAGTCTTTGCCATCGAGGACGATCGCGTTGAGGCCGTGGTCAGCGACCTTCTCGACCGTGTCGGCCCACCGGATGCTTGCATACGAACCGGTGACGAAGACGCCGCGCAGGACTTTGTCTTCTGGCCAGCCAAGCCGCTCGTCTTTGGGGTCTTTGATCGGATGCGTCAGCGGCGTCGGGATCTCGATCTTGGCGCCCGCGTTCATGTTCGCGTTCTTGCGAACGATCGCCTGCGCGAGCTCCTCGGCGCGGTACGTCTCGGTGACCTCGAGGTAGGCCGCGGCGATCGCCTGCGCGCTGTCGCCTGGCTGCACCTTGTGGAAGATCTTGTGGCTCGGCAGCTCGCCCTCGACGCTGCCGTTCTTCGGCAGGTGCGCCTTGATGTACGCCATCACGTCGCCGGGCGGGCTCTCCTTCTTCGCGGCCGTGGTGGAGGTCGTCGAAGAGGAGTCCGCGGGCGCCGCCGATGACGCGGTCGTTGGCGTTGCGCCATCCGGTGAGCCGTCGCGCGCCGATTGCGGCGCCGCTGTGTGTGGCGAGCATGCGCCGAAGAGGATCGAAGCCAGGGGCAGCATCGAGAGCGCGAAGGCGGTGCCGAGAGGGAGAGGCGTCTTCATCGTCGTCTTCATCACCATCCCATGTGCTCCTTGATGAACGCAGTCAGTCGATCGCCCATTTGCTTATGGGTCTTCAAGCTTGGATGAAAGCCGCAGCCAAGGCCGTCGGCGTGGTTCTGCTCGGGGAACTCGAGGAACTCGAGGTTCGTCTCGCCCGACTCCTTGAGCTTCGACACGGCGACCTTCATGTACTTGCGCGCTTGCGTGAGGTTGTTGCGGCCTTCGGGATACACGTTGCTCAGCATCGAGCCGAGCGCGCACACGATGAACGCTTTCGGGTAGGCCGCGCGAACCGTTGCGACGAGCTCGTGATAAACGCGGACGAAGCGTGCTTCCCCGGGGTCGACGTTCGCGAAGTTGTTCGTCCCGATGTTCAGGACGACGACCTGCGGTTGATACTGGGAGAAGTCCCACTTGGGGCCGTCGGTTCGCTGCGGCAGCGCCTTGTCGAAGTACTCCTTCATCTCGTGAACGGTCTTTCCGCTCCACGCGATGGTCGTGTGATCGGCGTTGAGGCTTCGCGCTGCGATCGCGCCGTACGTGAGGTACTCGTTCTGCTCGCTGTTGACGTAGCCGCAGGCCGCGCCGGGACCTTCGTTGCCATATCCGGTCGAGATCGAGTCACCGATCGTCTCGATTCGTCGCTCGGGCGGAGGCAGCGTCGGGAGCATCTTGCCGCCGTTGGTCGGCTCGAAGGCATAGAAGACGGCTTCGCCCACCTTCGCCTCGGCGCGGCGGTGAAGCGACACTTCGTGCACCGCATCGGAGAGCCCGTCGGCGAGCGGATAGATCGCTTCGCCACGCGCCTTGTCGGTACGAAGCACCTTCTTCACCTCGCCGTCGACGACGACTTGAAAAAGGTTGAAGCCCTCGTCCTTGATTCGCGCGGCGATCCCCGTTCCCTTGAAGCGCCCGACCACATAGCTGCCCGACCACGCGCAGCGCATCCCGTTGCCACCTGGCTCGGCGACCCAGCGGCCGACGTAGCGTGGCGCCGTCGATGCGGTGAGCGGCGTGGCGGAGTGAGCGCCGGTCGCCGCGGCGGCGTTCGGCACGAGCGAGTTGTTGAAGCCCGCGCCGCCGTTCTTGTCCGTGGGCGCGTCGGGCGCAGACGTATCCTTGCGCGTGCACGAAGGCATCGCCGTCGAGAAGAACGCGAGGGTCACGAGCACGAGCGCGCGCATCGAGGACAAGTGACTTCGATCTTAACGAGGTCCGAGGCCGCTTTGGAAATCCACTGCCGCTTTTTTCGCAGCCGAAGACGACCCGACCGACCGTGCGTCGCGGGCGATAGCCCTCACTTCCTTGGCGGATCGTCGAAGCGGCGGGGAAGGTCTGCGCCAAACAAGCTGAGCCATCGTCGCAAAGGGCCATTTCAATGACGCCAGGAGCAATCTAGAAGATCGCGGAAAGCCATCTCATGACCGCACCCTCCTCTTCTTCGACATCCGGCATCCCCTCTGCTTCTGCCGCGCCTGCGCCTGCGGCCGCTGGGGCCTCCGCGACCTTCGATCCAAACGCGCCGGCGCAGCCCGGCTCGGGCGTCTTTGGGCTTCCGCATTCGAAGGACCAGGCGCTCGTTGTTCTCCTCCCCGTCCCTTGGGAGGCGACGACGTCGTACGGCGGCGGCGCGGCGGAAGGGCCGCAGGCGATCCTCGACGCGAGCATGCAGGTGGACCTTCACGACCTCGACGTCGAGCGTCCCTACCAGCACGGCGTTCACATGCTCGAGCCCTCGGCCGAGGTGCAGGCATGGAACAAGACGGGCAAAGAGGCCGCTTCGGAGATCATCGAGCACGGCGGGGCGGGCGATGACCCAAAGCTCCTTTCGGCGCTCGAGGTCGTCAACGGGCTCTCGGAGAAGGTGAACGCGTTCGTCGAGGCCGAGGTCGCGCGGCTTCTTGCCGCAGAGAAGGTGGTCGGCCTCGTGGGTGGAGACCATTCGGTGCCCTACGGCGCGCTGCGCGCGATCGCCGCCCATCGCAAGCAGAAGCCGTTCGGTGTCCTTCACTTCGACGCGCACTCCGACACGCGCGACGCGTACGAAGGCTTCAAGCACTCGCACGCGTCGATCATGTTCAACGTGATGAACGGCATCCCCGCGGTCGAGAAGCTCGTGCAGGTCGGCATTCGCGATGTCTGCGACGCCGAGGTGGCCTTCTGCCAATCGCTAGGGGAACGCGTTCACGTGTTCTTCGATCGATCGATCGCCATGCGCAAGATGGAGGGCGAGCCGTTCGCCAAGATCGCGCGCGAGATCAGCAGCAGTCTGCCCGACGACGTTTGGGTGTCGTTCGACATCGACGGCCTCGATCCCCGCTACTGTCCGCACACGGGCACGCCTGTGCCTGGTGGTCTCGATCTCGCCGAGGCGGTCGCGATCCTTCGCGAGGTGGTTCGTGCCAAGAAGCGCATCATCGGCTTCGACTTGAACGAAGTCGCGCCGAACCTCGAGGACGACGGCGACGAGTGGGACGGCAACGTCGGCGCGCGCCTCCTCTACAAGCTGATCGGCTTCACGCTCGCGAGCCAGGGCAAAGCAAAGCTCTATCCATAGAGCCGAGCGCTGCGCGCACCCCGACGATGGGCTTGCCGAAGCCGTGGTCGTACCCGGGACGCGATCGGAGCTCGTGTCGAGCATCCGACCGAAGGACTTGCCCGACGGCTTGACGCGGATCACGTCGGCGTGCCCAGACGGCCAGACGTTCCTCGTAGAGAATGCGGCGACGCGAACGTCGACAGCGATGCGCTGCCCGACTACGTCGAGAAGGACGTCGGCGGAGGCGACAGCGCGGGCAACGGCGGCCGCTGCTTCGATGTCGTCGGGGTCACGCGAGAGTCACACCTTGGAGATGCTTCGCGGGGAGCGCCACCGCGACGATCGCTCATCATCGCGTCTGCACGCCGAAGCGCTCTCGGCTCCCGAGCGGCCTTGACGTTTGTCGTCGCGAGTCTGATCTCGGTCAGGTCGCCCGCGCCTAGCGCTGATGCCAAAGGCGTCGCTCGGTGATGCCATCGGCAACGGTCCGGCGTCGAACGCGGGCGAGATGCCGTGATTTGGCCGCATTTTGCAGCCTTTTCGCGTGGCACGTCGATTGATGAAGGTGCTCTCACGCTCGCACGAACCCTCGTGCGCGGAGCGAACGGAAGAGAGAGGACGAATCAATCATGCGCAGGCGTCACCACAAAATGGATCGAAGCACGTTGGCACGAATCATCTCGTCGGCGGGCGTTTTGCTCTCCGCGGCGGCGACCACGGCGGCGACCACCGCGTGCAGCAGCGCCTCGGACGACGAAGCCGCTGCGAGCACGTCGGCGGCGACGATGTGCCTGAGCGGAGACCCCGTCTCTGGGCGCGCGCAGACTTTCTCGGAGACAGGCAAGACCGTGCGCGGAATCTTCCTCGACTACCGCGACGAGTCGATGAAGGCGAGCGACGGGATGGATGGTCTCGGCCTGCCGATCACCGACGTGTTCACTAGCGTTGGCATCGACGGAAAGACCTACGACACGCAATGCTTCGAGCGACGGGTGCTCGAATACCATCCGGAGAATTCGTGCGACTACCGCGTGCTCGGGCGACAGCTCGGACGCATCAAGTACAAGCGGCTCTATCCGAACGGCGCGCCTGGGCAGTCTCCGCACGACGTGAACGACAGCGTCGAGATGCGCGGCGATGACGACCGCGCCTTTCGCGTGAGCCACCGCTTCTTCGATTTCTGGAACAAGACCGGCGGTCTTCGCGAGAACGGCATCCCGCTGTCCGACGAGCTCGAGGAGAACGGCCTCCGCGTGCAGTACTTCGAGCGCGCTGTCTTCGAATACCACCCCGAGAACGGATACCCGTACGACGTCCTCGGCACCCTCCTCGGCAACGGCGACGACGAGTGCAACCGCAATCGCAGCGGTGGCGGCGGCGCGGACGTCGCGGCGCAGGCCGAGGACCTCTTTCAGAACGAATGGGCCGATGTGCTCGCGCGAGCGCCGAACGGTCCGGTGTCCGCGGGTGTTGGCGGCTCTGGCGGGTTGAACGCAAAGGTCACCGGCATCCCCGGGCTCGGAAAGCTCTGCGACGTGCTCAAGCCCTTCGCCGATCGCGTTCCGCCGTTCTTCTATTACGGAGCGTACGTGCAAGGCGGCGCCGGAGGCGTAGGGCTCCTTGGCACCGAAGAGGTGCTCGACCTCAAGAACCTGCAGTCGGCCGTCTTTTGGTACAAAGGCGGTGGCGTCGGCTCGCAGTTCGGCGCAGAGGTGGGCACTTACGTCGGTTGGGCGTGGGGAGACAAAGCCAACGTCATCGACGCGTGGGCGGGACCAGTGGGCGCGATCTCCGTGTCCGCCGAGCTTCCCTGGCTCGAGCTCGGCGCGGGCGTGACGTACTGGACGTCTATGGACCATACAGTCAACGGCGGAGCGGTGTCGGCAAGCTTCGGCCTCGACCTTCTGCCCACGCCGGTCGATGCGTTCGCGACGGTCTCCGAGCTCATTCCGTGGAACATGCAGACGGATTACCGCGCAGGCTCCACACGCGCGGGTCACTCGATGGGCTCGCACAACGGCGGCACGTACATCCAGTTCAACAACCGCAAAGAGATGGCGAGCTACATCCTGAGCACCGTGCCGCAGAACGGGTCCGCGCTCGCGTCGTCCGTCGCCGCGGGGACGCTCGCCATCTCGATCGCGCGCGACTTCGGTGGCTCGTCCAAGGTCTGCAACTGGTGAACAGGACGACGACAACGCATGCCCGCGCCGATGGTTGTAAGGTGCATGCGTTGTCGTCTCGCCTCCATGCGAAGGCCACATAACGCGCGCTTCGCGAAACGCGCGTCGCGACCCGAAGGAAGATCGAAGCGCGAGCAGCTTCTTTTTTTTACGATACACCGCGCAGCGCCTCGGATCCGGAAGGTCCGGGGGCGCGAAGCGGGCGGCGATCGTCGACGCGTGCCACGCACGAGTCGACACCACCCGAAGGTCGCGCCGGCGGTCCTCCGCCAACGAGCGCGTTCCACGTCGACACCATGACCTCGCGAAGGTCGCGGCGGCGGTCCGCCAACGAGCGCGTTCCACGTCGACACCATGACTCGCGAAGGTCGCGCCGGCGGCCCTCCGCCAACGAGCGCGTTCCACGTCGACACCATGACCTCGCGATCGTCGCGGCGGCTCCCGCGTTGCGCTTGTTGCTCGCAAAGCATCCGATCGACGGCCGTCCATGGATCACGCGCGCTGCGGGCTCACGGCATCAACATGAATCGCCCGTTCCACATGAAGAGATCGATCATGGCGCGCGAGACGGACGCGCTACACGCTGCCGGCCATGACCAGGAACGCCCCGAGGAAGAGCGCCGTCGCGCCCGCCTTCAACGAGAGCTCGGCGGCCTTTTCGCGGTGGATTCGCGTCAACGGCGCGACCGACGCGAGGATCGAGAGACGTGTCAGATCCGTGATGAGGTTGAGCTTCAACGCAGTCCCGGACCCGAGGGCGACGAGTCCAAGCACCAAGACGATGATCCCAAAGGCAGCCATGTTCGAAGGCACTCCAGCGAAAGCAGCAGGCCCGCTCCCCACGTGCCGTGATGCGTAGCAGCGTGCATGCCACTCCTTCTGAAATGCGAACAGGGCCGTAGCCGAGCGGAGTCAGGGGAATTTTCCGCGACCTCGCGACGTATCCGCGCGCTTTCTCGATGCGCGCGAGTGCCCCGATGCGCGCGACTCTCGCGAACGCGCGCGCTGAGAACGCTACGCGACGGCTTGGGTGAGGAGCGCGGTCACGCGGCGGGCGAAGCCGTTTGGATCCTCGAGCGGGCTGCCCTCGGCGACCAGCGACTGTTCGTAGAGGAGCGTGAGCCATTCGGCGAGCTTGGGATCCTCCGCGTTCTTCGCGGCGAGCGCGGCGAGCCCCTTCACGACGGGATGGGTGGGATTGAGCTCGAAGTCACGTTGGCCACGCGACACGTCTTTGCCCGAGCGCTTGAGGAGCTTCTCGAGGTGCGCGGGCATCGCGCCCCCTGCGAGCACGAGGCACGCGGGGGACTCGAGGAGCCGGCTCGACACGTTCACTTCGCGTACGCGGCCTTCGAGCACCTTCTTCGCGGCGCCGACGAGAGGCGCGAGATCCTTGCTCGCCTCTTCCTTCGCCTTCTTCGTCTCTTCGTCGTCCGGGAGCTTCAGATCCGTGCGCATCACGTTCACGAGCTTCTTGCCGCCGTGCTCGCGGAGACCTTCCGCGGCCCACGTGTCGACTGCGTCGGTCATGAGCAGCACTTCGTAGCCCCGCGCGCGCAGCTTCTCGAGGTGCGGGGAGCCTGTCAGCGCGTCGCGTGACTCGCCGGTGACGTAGTAGATCGCGTCCTGGCCCTCCTTCATGCGCTTGATGTAGTCGTCGAGCGACGTCAGATCCTCGGGCGAGCCGCCTTCGGCGATGAACGTGCTCGGCCAGCGAGAGAGCTTGGCGACGCGCTCCTTCCACTCGAAGTCGACGGCGAGGCCCTCTTTGAGGATGCGGCCAAACGTGGACCAGAACGTCTTGTAGTCCTCGGGCTTGTCGCTCGCCATTTCGTCGAGCAGGTCGAGGATGCGCTTGGTCACCTGCTTCTTGATCGTCCGGAGCGTCGTCGACTCTTGCAAGAGCTCGCGCGAGACGTTGAGTGGGAGATCGTCGCTGTCGACGAGGCCGCGCATGAAGCGAAGCCATTGTGGAAGGACGGCCTCGCAGTCTTCCATCACGAGAACACGCTTCACGAACAAGCGGACGCCGTGCTGCTTGCGCGGGTCGTCGAGGTCGAGCGGCGGCTCCTTCGGGACCCAGAAGAGCCCCACGAACTCCTGCGTGCCCTCGACGCGGAAGTGCGTGCGCGCGAGCGGCGTCTCCCAGTCGTGGGTGAGGTGTTTGTAGAGCTCTTCGTACTGCGCGTCGGTGATCTCGGACTTCGGACGCTGCCAGAGCGCACGGCCCTGGTTGATCGTCTCGCGCTTGATCTCGCCGTCGCCGTTCGCCTCGTCCTTCGCCTCGTCCTTGTCCTTGGAGTCGTCCTCGTCGCTCTTCTCGATCTTCGTCTCGAGCTCGATCGGATAAGCGACGTAGTCGGAGTAGCGGCGAACGAGCTCACGGAGGCGCCAGCCCTCGAGCATCTCGTAGTGCTCGGGCTTCAAATAGAGGCGTACTTCGGTGCCTCGCGTGGTGCGCTCCGCCGGCTCGACGTTGAACGTGTCTTGTCCTGTCGATGACCACTTCCACGCGCTCGACGTCCCCGCCGCGCGCGAGACGACCTCGACGCGCTCGGCGACGAGGTACGAGCTGTAGAAGCCCACGCCGAACTGGCCGATGATCGAGACGTTGTGCTTGCTGAGATCTTCTTTCGCGCTCGCCTCGAGCTTCTCGAGGAACGCGTGCGACCCGGACTTCGCGACGGTGCCGAGGTTCTCGACGAGCTCGTTCTCCGTCATTCCGATGCCCGTGTCTTCGATCACGAGCACGTGCTGATCCTTGTCCGCGCGGAGTCGGATCACGAGCGCCGGCTCGCCCTCGAGCAGCGACGCCTCGGTCAGCGCGCGGAAGCGCAGCTTGTCGAGGGCGTCGGATGCATTCGAGACGAGCTCACGCAGGAAGATCTCCTTGTTGGAATACAAGGAGTTGATGACCAGTGAGAGAACACGGCCGACCTCGGCCTGAAAGGCATGCGTACCCATCGATGGCCTACTTAGCCATAGTCGACGGCGTTGAGAAGACCCCAACGACGGGATGGGTCTAGCCCGCGCTTACGTGCGATTTCAGCGATAGAAACGGCGCAGCGTGCCTTCGGGCGTGGTCCGTTCGAGGATGAGCTCGCCTTCGATCTTCGAGTAGAAGAGACGGTCGCGCCCCGCGGGGTTCGGGTCGATCGCGCGGGTGGGCGAGATGCACTCGACGTTCATCGCCGCAGTGTCGTCGACGAGCGAGCCCATCTTGCGGGTCACGATCTCGTCCCACGTCACCTCTTCGAACATTCCGTCGCGGAGGATGACGGTGCTCGCGGGGACCGTCGTGTTCGACGGAATGCCGCGATCGGTGAAGAGCTCGCTTCGAACGAGGAAGAACGTCCCGTCGGGGATGGCTTCGCGAACGAGCTCCGGCGCGGCTTCGTGGGAGACCCGCTCGATGCCTGGCGTTCCGTGCTTCGCGACTGCGTTGCACTTGAGCGGCGCCAAGACCTTCGCCTCGACGTGCTCGATCACACCGTCCTTGATCGGCATCGAATAGACGAGCCGGTCGCTCACGTTTTGCTCGACCTCGAAGGCGAGCGAGCACGAGACCTTCTCGTGCGGCTCGAGCAGCGTCCGCACCGCGCAGGCGTCGGGGAGGTTGGCGGTCGCGGAGCTCGGCGCGACGTGGAGGCCCTTCGTCGTGTGAATCGCGAGATGGGACGTGTCGAGATCGAACGGCTTGCCGTCGATGCCGTTGTTCTTCGCGTGGATCGCGACCACCAAGAAGACGTGGCCACGGACGGTCTTGCGCCCCAGCTCGAGGTGCTCGATCGAGTGATCGACCTCGAGGCTCAGCGCGCCGTCAACGAGCTTGCCGTCATGTGGAGAGATGGGAAGGTCCGACGACGACGGAGTCGTCGGTAGGGGGTTCGTGTCATCCAACGCAGCGCTGTCGAGCGTGCTCGGGGATGTCGAAGCCGTTCCTGATGCGCACCCAGCGATGCTTGAAAGAAGAAGTGCGCCCGCGACGATGGCGAGGCGAGTGTGTTGGGACATGTCGAGCGTCCAGAAGTGAGAGCAATAAGAGCGCCGCCCTTGAGGCAGGCAGCCCTCACTTCGAAACCACGATTCATGCCGCGTGCAGAGTGCACCTTTCGACGCGCGAACCGCCACGATTTACGGGAAATACGCACGCTCAGAGATGCCCACACGTGAATGGCACTTCACGGGAGGCTGGCAAGCGGACCCGCCAGAGATGGCACAACTCGACTGACCTGGATCGCATGGGATCTACATCCCAAGCCCCAGACCGTCCTTTGGATGTGGCCCGAAGCCCTCTCGGGGTGAGTCAGGCTTTGTATGTCGCGTACGCCGTGAAGACGAGCGTTCGCGCACATGGCGCCGTGCCCGTTTGACCAGAGCAAGGGTCTTCACCTTCGTACTTCTCGCTCTTCGTCTCGAGACCGCGGAGGACGGCGCGGGTGATGTCGTGGCCACCGTCGCGGCACGAGCTCTCGCCACACGGGATCAAGAAGAGGGCGGGGGCGTGCTCCACGACGACGCGGCGGATGTGCGATGCGTCCGCGATCCCGACGTCACCACGCTTCTCACTTACCTCGAGCCTGAGGCTCGTCAGGTCGGGCGCGACCGCGATCAGGCGGGGAGCCTCATCCTCACGGCGACGGCGTTCGGTGGTTCGTTCGGCTGCTGCGCGACCTCGGCGAAAGTTCAAGATTTCCTCCACTTATTCCAACACCCAGCCACGATCAAACCCTGCGTTTCGCTGTCGGTCCTGGACTTGCTTGCAAGACAGATCCTAGCTGCTCCTACCAAAGTCACAAGCACGACGGCACGCCTCTACGGTCGCGATTCGAAAAAGCCGAGCGAATGCCCGCAGTCACGCGCGAACCCGGATGGCCTTCGAGCAGGACTTCCCACGAAGAGAAGCCCCCACCGTCCCCCCGCAAAGCCTGCAGCGGCGGTATGCTCGCGGCAAACCTTCGCGCCGTCACGTCCTCGTGAGCGTGCAAGGAGCACGTAGAGAGCAAACGAACCATGGCCGATCGCGATCTTCTCTCAGGCAATCCACTCGGTGTCATCTCGGTGCCCGTTCCGTTCAACGCCGTCCGCGCGGAGCATGTCGAGCCCGCGATCGACGCGTTGATTGACGGAGCGCTCGGCCGGCTCGAGGCGATCGGAGCGGCTCCGCGAACCTACGAAGCCACGCTGGGTGCGCTCGATCACATGACGAGCGATCTCGACTTTGCGATGAACGTCGTCGGCCACCTCGAGGCCGTCGATGGCACGCCGGAGATGCGTGCAGCCTACAACAAGATCCTTCCCAAGGTCAGCGTGCTCGGAAGCAAGATCATGCTGTCGGAGCCGCTCTATCGCGCGCTTCGTGAGCTGTCCGAGACGGATGAAGCGAAGAAGCTCGACCCGGCGCGAGCGCGCTTCTTGGCGAAGACGCTGGCGGACTTTCGACGCAACGGCGCCGAGCTCGACGAGAAGGGAAAGACGCGTCTCGCCGAGATCGACGTCGCGCTCTCCGAGCGCACGCTCAAATTTGCGCAGAACGTCGTCGACGCGACCGCGGCCTTCGAGATCGTGGTGGACGATATCGAGCGCCTTCGTGGTCTGCCGGAGGGCGCGATCGAAGCGGCGAAGAAGAGCGCCGAAGAGAAGGGCAAGAAGGGTTGGCGGCTCACGTTGCAGGCACCTTCGTACGGTCCGGTGATGACGTTCGCGGAGGATCGCGCGCTTCGCGAGACGATGTACAAGGCGAACGTCACCCGCGCGTCGAGCGGCGAGTGGGACAATCGCCCGATCATTCGCGATGTCCTCGCCCTTCGGAAAGAGAAGGCGAAGCTCCTCGGCTTTGCGCACTTCGCCGATCTCGCGATCGATGATCGGATGGCGAAGACGGGCAAAGATGCGCTGGCGTTCGTGACGATGCTGCGTGAGAAGCTCGTCAAAGCCTTCGAGCGCGAGAACGAAGAGCTCCAGGCGTTCGCTCGCACGAAGTCCGAGCACAACGAGCATCCGCAGACCGAGCCGCTCGAGGCTTGGGACATCTCGTACTGGTCGGAGAAGCAGCGTCGCGCGCTCTACGCGTTCGACGAGGAGACGCTGCGACCTTATCACCCGCTCGATCGCCTCCTCACCGGCCTCTTCGAGATCGCGACGAGCCTCTACGGCGTGAAGATCGAGCGCGATCCGAACGCTCCGGTGTGGCACGCCGACGCCACCGCGTGGGCCGTGCACGACGAGAAGGGAAAGCGCCTCGGCAGCTTCTACCTCGATCTCTTTCCGCGCGAGACGAAGCGCGACGGCGCGTGGATGGGCGGTGTCGTGGACCGCCTACCCAACACGAAGGACGAGCGCGAAAACGTCGCCATCATCGTCGCGAACGTCACGCCGCCGCGCAAACCGGGTCAGCCCGCGCTGCTCAATCACCGCGAGGTCGAGACGCTCTTTCACGAGTTCGGCCACATGATGCATCACCTCCTCTCCGAGGTGCCCATTCGCTCGATGGCGGGGACGCGCGTCGTCTCCGACTTCGTCGAGCTGCCGTCGATGATCATGGAGAACTGGACGTGGGAGCGTGATGCGCTCGACCGCTTCGCGCGTCACTACGAGACCGGCGCGCCGATCCCTCCCGAGGTGAAGGACCGCATGCTCAAAGCGCGGACGTACCGCGCCGCGAACGCGCTCATGCGCCAGGTCGGCTTCTCGACCGTCGATCTCCTCCTCCACACCGAGTACGACGAGACGAAGCACGGCGACGTGATGACGTTCGCGCGAGACACGTTCGCGCGCTTCTCGCCCACGCGTCTCCCCGACGCGTACGCGATGCTCTCGTCGTTCTCGCACTTGTTTGGCTCGGCCTATGGCTACGCCGCCGGTTACTACTCGTACCAGTGGTCCGAGGTGCTCGAGGCCGACGCCTTCTCGCGCTTCCGTGATGCTGGCATCTTGAGCCGCGAGGTGGGGCAGGCATTTCGCGATCGGATCCTCGCGCGCGGAGACACCGAGGACCCGGCTGTCCTCTATCGCTCCTTCCTCGGACGCGATCCCGACGTCGGCGCGCTGCTCACGCGACTCGGCGTCGCCGCCTGACGAAGACCGACGTGGCCGACGAACCCGAGCGCAGCCCGAACGAACCGGCGCCGACCGGCAGGCCGCGCGTGGAGAGAGCCGGCCGCTTTCTCCAGCGGCGTTCGTCCGAGACGGTGCTCGGCGGGCTCATCATTCTGTCGGCGGCGCTCACCGTCATCGAGACGACGACGCCCATCCCCGATCCTCGCGTCGTCGTCACCGTGCACGCGATCAGCGCGCTGTTCGTCGTGGAGCTCGTGCTTCGATGGCGCTCCGCTGTGCGCGCGAGGACCTTCTTTCGCGAGTACTTCCTCGACATCTTCAGCCTCGCGCCGCTCTTCGTCGCGCTGGTGCGACTCGTGTCGTCGCCTGGCTCGTTCACCGTCGAACAGCCTGCGTGGCTGAGCGCGCTCGCGCTTCTTCGTATTTTTCGGCTGACGCGCCTGCTGAAGATCGCGCGCCATCTCGTCCTCATCTTCCCGCGGGTGCTCCGGCGCGGCGCCCGCGAGCTCTTCTTCGCGTCCGGGTTCGTGCTCCTCGCGATCGTGTTCGCGAGCTCTGCGCTCGTGACGTTCGAGCGCGACCAGAACCCGAATCTCGCGTCGTTTACGAAGGCATTTTGGTTCAGCGTGTACTCGGTCGTCGCTGCCGAGCCCATCCCGTCCCCGCCGATCACGTTCGGCGGACATGTCGTCGCCGTATTCGTCATCTTGACGGGACTGTTTAGTTTCGCGACCGTGGTGGGGACCATCTCGGCCCTGGTCACCGATCGCATGCGTGGTGGAGAGCTCATCGTGGAATGGGAAGATTTGCATGACCACTTGATCGTCTGCGGCTGGAGCTCGCGCGCCGAGATCATCGTCAGCGAGTACGTGAAGGCTCGCGTCGCCGACGAGCCCGTCGTGGTCGTGATCGCCGAGCACGATCACGGCGTGCCGCAGCTCACCAACCCCATCGTGAGCTCGCGCGTCCAGTTTCTGGTCGACGACTTCACGCGCATCGAGGCGCTCGAGAAGGCAGGCGTTCGCCGCGCGGCGCGTTGCATTCTCCTCTCCGATACGTCACGCGGACGCAAAGAACGCGACGCGGACGCGCGCACGGTCCTCGCGGCGCTCACGATCGAGCGCCTCAATCCTGCGATCTATACCGTCGCCGAGATCAATCGCCGCGAGCACGGTCATCACCTCGAGATGGGGAAGGTGAACGACTACGTCGTCAGCGGCGAGCATAGTGCGTTCTTGCTGGCACAGTCGGCGATCACGCGCGGCGTGATGAGCGTCTTCAGCGAGCTCCTCACGCACGCTCACGGCAACCGCTTCTCACGCTGCAGCCTTCCGAAGAAGTTCGCCGGGAAGACCTTCCTCGAGATGCTGGCGACGATGAAGGCGGATCACAACGCGATCCTCGTCGCCGTTCAGCGGGGTGACAAGACGATCATCAATCCCACGAGCTACACGTTCGAGGGCGGCGAAGACCTCGTCTGCATCGCGCAGCACGACCTTCGGCTCTAGACGCCCTCAGGTCTTGTTCTGCAAGAGCGTCATCCGATGGATGGACTGCGTGATGCCCTCGAGGAGCATCGTCGCGTTCTTCTTCTCTTGGTAGTCTTCCCACGCGGTCTCGATGATTTCCTGTGACTCGCGGTAGCCGTCGAGGAGCTCCATGAGCTCGTCATCGCCGAGCGCGCGCTTCGTCGTCACCAAGAACCAGACGTTGAACTCTTTGTCGGCCTTGAGCCAGGCGTCGATCCTTTCGCGCAGCTCCGCGCTGACCGCGTGGTCACCGAGCTCGCTGCGAATGCGCTCTGCAAAGGACGTTGCCGGCATGATTTCGTGCCTTCACTCTACTGATTTTTTCAGGTGACGCGATTCCAAATCGAGGCTTCGCCCGCGAGGGTGAAAGGCGTCACATGCCTTGTTCGGCGTAGGTCATGACGAGGTACATCACGCACTCGTTCGGGCCAGTATTCACGTACGAATGCGGCACATCGGCTTCGAAGACGATGGCGTCGCCGGTCTCGAGGCGATGCGTCTCGTGCTGCTCGCGGTGCTCGCCGCCGCCGTTCGATGGGGAGGCGATCGCAGGCGCGCTCGCGCTCACCCCGAGCAGACCGCGCGGCCGGTCGATGACGAGGTCGAGCTGACCTTCGACGACGACGAGATTCTCCACCGTGCCCGGAGCGTGGGCGTCGGCTGCTTCGGTCGCGTGCGCAGCGAGGCGAAGCTCGTAGAACTCTGCGCGGCGAGGTCCATCGAAAGGGAAGAGGGCGCGTGAGCTGAACGTCCCGCCGTGGCTCGTCAGGACCTTCGCGTTCGCCTTCTTGAGGACGGTGGTGCCGCCCGCTTCCCGCGCTTGGATGAGCGTCGCGAAGGTGACGTCGAGCGCACGCGCGATCTTCCAGAGGACGTTGATCGTCGGAGCGCTCTGCCCGAGCTCGATCTGCCCGAGCATCGCGCGGCTGACGCCCGATCGCTGCGAGAGCTTCTCGAGCGAGAGCCCTCGTCGCATGCGTAGCCGACGCAGGTTCGAGCCGACGACCGGCGCGAGATCCGCGGCTGCCTCGGCGTCGTTGCCTTGATAGGCCCAGTCTTTCTCGCCGCGCGCCGGCGGCAACACCGGCTGTTCGTCACTCGCCGCGGTCGATGCCGCGTCCTTCTTCTTCTTCGCGCTGCTCTCGCGGACGGATCTCATCGGACCTTCATCCGACGAAGGGCGTCCATACCGGGACCCAGCAGAACCAGAGCATCGGAACAGCTGCTCCCGCGATCGTCGCGTCCATAGGCGGAGCGCTCGCGCTTCCGCGCGGCTCGTCCACGAGCCGAAGCGTGCGCTTCTGACGAAAGGTCTCGAGGTCGATGACGTTCGAGGCGGTCGCGGTGCTGCGTTTCATTCGAAGAGATCCTCTCGAAGAGTCCGTGATGTCCTGAAAGCATCCGCTTTAGCGGACGGTCTGTCAAGGTGGACACCGGTCTGTTTTCACGGACGGATCGGGAAGACCTCGTTATTTCATACACTTCTGCCAGGCGGCGGTCGTCGTCGCGCCCATCGCGCACGTGTACTGCGCTCGCGACGCGGTGCAGGGAGCCTCACCGTGCTTCTCGCGCGCCATCTGCTTGGCCTGATCGATGACCTCGGGCGGGACGCCCTTGAGCTCCGGGTTTCGAGCGATCTCGAGCTCGATGTACTTGTCCATCACGCGATCGCATTCGCTCTTCGAGACGGCGCCTTTGCCGCCGGATACGGGCGCGCTCGTTGGGTCTGCCTTGCCGTTGCCCTTCGCGCCACCTTTGCCGCTCGCGCCCGAGGAGGACGTCGAGGACGGATCGTTCGGTGCGTCGCCGACCTTCGTCGTGTACGGCTGCGTCGGATCGTTGTGATCGGTCTGCGCGGCCGCGCGTTTCTCGCGATCTTTCGGGTCCTCTTCGCCGTTCATGCGTGCGTCGGAGAGCGAGTTGGCAGGTACGCCCTCCTGCTTCGGAGGTGGGGACTTCGGTGGAGGCTCGCTCGTGCAGCCCGCTGCCGAGGCGACCACGAAGAACCCCACCGAGAGAATCCTGATGCGTCGAATCATCGCGTTCGAAGCGTATGCGATGCCCCGGCGACGTGCCAGCGGCGCCTCGAGAGCCGAAGGGCGCTAGTCCCGACGTCGAACGCGACGGCGGCGCAGGCCGAGCGCCGCGAGCAGCGCGCCGCCGAGGCTCACCGACGTGACGCCATCACCCGCGTCGATGACGGAGCACCCGCAACCCTTCTTCTTCTCCGGCGGGGCAGCGCCTTTGGCTCCGGCGTCTCCCTCGGCGTCCTTCGGTGACGCGGTCGCGACCGCCGCGACGCTGACGCCGGCGTCGGCGAGGTCCGCGATCGAGCTCGGCGTGAGCATGGCGCCGAGCGACACTCCACCACGCGGGACGAACGCGAGCTTCTGCGCGGCGATCGGCCCGGTGAGCGGCGGCTCGCTCGTCGCGGTCGTTGGCGCGCCGCCTTCGGTCGAGGGAGGCGGAGGCGGCCGGCCACCCCACCGGTTTCGACGGGGTTCTTTGCACTCGATCGGTCCGGTCCACGGATGGCGGATCGCGTAGCGCGCTTGAAAGTTGTTCGACTCGCTCGGACGTGCGGACTTTTCGAGCACGCCGTTCGACATCTCTTCGCGTCCGCCGACGATGGGCCCGGCCTTCTTGAAGACGAGATCTTCACCGAGCGCGTCCTTCGAGTAGCGCACGTGAAGCCGCGTCATCACGTACGGCGACGCGCCATAGAAGACCGTAGGAGGAGGCGGTGGAGGAGGAGGTGGCGGCGGGGGAGCCGACGCGGTCCCGGAGGTCAGCGGAGGATCGGGAGCCATGAAGAGGATCGGATAGACGACCGTCACGATGCCGCCTTCGGGCTGCGGGAAGCTCAGGTTCTTGAACCCGTTCACGACGCATTGCTTGACGCCCTCGTCCGGAAGGTCGCTTCCACCATCGGCGGCGCTCGAGACCGATCCATCGCGATTGATCACCATCTTCACCGTCACGCGACCTTCGAGCGTCGGCTTGGTGGTCAGCCCCTTCTCGTAACAGAGGCGGAAGCGTCCGAAGTTTTGGCGGACGATGCGCGAGATCACCTCGGGGGGGAGGCGGCCGTTGACGGCGATGTTGCCCTGACGAAGCGACGGCGGCTTGCCTGGCCACTTGGGAGAAGGCTGGCCACCACCAAGCGTGCCGATCGATCCGAGCCCGATCCCGCCACCACCATTGCCGAAGCTCTGCACACCGTCGAGCCCGTTGGGGATGACGTCAGCGCCGAAGGTCGCCAGATCTTCGCCCATGAGCGTGGGACCAGGGCACGGATCGCACGAGCCGGTGCTCCACGCGTACTCGGTGACGACGGCGTTCTTGTGTTCTTCGATCGTCTTGTCGAAGAGCGCGGCGTAAAACTCCGGAAACTTCGACCGCGCCGACTCGGCGACGTCGAGGTTCGTTGGGATCGTGACGTTGGGGTAGTTGGCGACCTCGTAGCGCTGGTTCTTCGCGAGGATGTTGACGATCAAGTCCTGGGTGCCGCTCGAGTTGATGAGGCCAAGCTTGATCGGAAGGTTGAACGTCTCCGAGTCGTAGTGGAAGCGAAGCGGAGACAGCGCGGCGCGTCCGTCTTTCATCTTCACCTTCGTGATGTCGACCTTCGCGACGAAGAATTTCATCCCGCTCGCCACGTACGGCTTGAGGTACGGCGTCGCTCCATCGGGGATGTTGTACTTCTCTTGCTTCAGCCACGTGTCGAGGCCCGCGGCGTCCTTCGCGCTGAGGATGACGATCTCGTATTCGCCGATCGCGAACTTCGCTTCGACCTTCACGCCGAGATCACCGCGCCCGCCTCCGCCAGCGCCGATACCCGATAGACCAAGGCCACCGGCGCCGAAGGCGTCGCCGATCTGATCTCCCCACATGTTGTTCGGATCGGGGCAGGGGTTCTGCTCCCAATACTCGACGAGTCGGGGTGAGCCGAGCTTGTCGATCGTCTCGAAGACGTTCATCGGCAGCGTCTTCACATTCTCCTTCGCGAGCACGACGGGGACGGGGACGACCATCGCGAACTTCTCGGGAGGTCCCTTGTAGTCGTTCTGCATCGAGAGGACCGTGCGCGTCCCTTCACGCATCAACACCACCTGCGTCGCGTCGGCGTAGAGCTTCGTGTCGGTGTCGGACACGTAGAAGCCGCAGAAGGCGCCGGCGCGATTCTCGAACGCGGCGTACGTCGCAAACGCGAGACCGAGGGACGCCAAGGCCGTTGCGATGGAACGGCGGGAACGATGAGGAGGACGCAGAATCATGGAGTGCCGAAGCGTATTCCATTCGCGTTCGCGCGAGCGGAGCGATCGATCGCGTGTAGTGTGCAGCTATCGAAGTGGCCGCCACCGCGAAACGCTCCTTGACGAACGCGCATACGCAGGTAGGGTGCGCCCTCTCGATTTCGCAATGAAGTCCAACACTTCATCAACGGTTCGCTTCATCAAGCCATCAAGCGTCGGCGCGGTCGCGGCGATGTTGGTGCTTGGGGCGCCGTCGATCGCGTCGGCCGATGACCCGATCGCGCCCGCGCCTCCGAAGCCCGCGCCCGCGACGGACGCGCCCGGCGCGAGCACGAGTGACGAAGAGGCGACGGTGACGGTGCGCGGTCGCCAGCCTCCGCCGAGCCGCGGGGCGAGCGACTTCAACCTGCGCGTCGGCGAGCTCTCGCGCGTCCCTCGCCAGAACGCGGCCGATCTGTTGAAGCTCGCGCCAGGCATCTTGCTCACGAACAAAGGCGGCGATGGTCACGCCGAGCAGGTGTTCCTTCGCGGCTTTGACGCTCGCGAGGGGCAGGACATCGAGTTCACCGCTGGCGGAGTCCCGATCAACGAGGCAGGCAACCTCCACGGCAACGGCTACGCCGATCTCCACTTCATCATCCCCGAGCTCGTCGACTCGCTCCGCGTCGTCGAAGGCCCCTTCGATCCGCGCCAGGGAAACTTCGCCGTCGCGGGGAGCGCCGCGTACGACCTTGGCCTCCAGAAGCGCGGCCTCACCGCGAAGTACACGACCGGATCGTTCGCGACGCGCCGCATGCTGCTCCTCTGGGGACCCACCGGACAGAGCACGCACACGTTCGCGGGCGCCGAGCTCTTCGACACCGACGGCTTCGGCGAGAACCGCAGCGCCAAGCGCGGAAGCGGGATGGCGCAGTACGAAGGTCGCCTCGGTTCGAGCGCGAAGAGCGGCAGCTGGCGTCTCGGCGCGCAGGGGTACACGTCGCAGTTCAAGAGCGCCGGCGTGGTCCGCGCAGACGACGTGAACCTCGGACGGATCGGCTTCTACGACACCTACGATCGACGGCAGGGCGGTGACTCGTCTCGCTACTCGGTGTGGGGCGACATCGAGACGACGAGCGGAGACACGCTGCTCAAGCAGCAAGTCTTCTTCATCATGCGCGACATGCGCCTGCGGGAGAACTTCACCGGGTTTCTCCTCGACGTGCAGCAGCCGCAGCAGTCGCCGCACGTGCAGCGCGGCGACCTCCTCGACCTTCATGTCGACTCGCAGACGCTCGGCGCGCGCGGATCGGCGCGCTGGCGTACGAAGGCGCTCTCCCAGCAGCAGGAGCTCGAGCTCGGTTACTTCGCGCGGGCCGACCGCTCGGCGTCGACGCAATACCGCATCGACGGCGTCACGAACGTCCCGTACCTGAACGAGACGAACCTCGACTCGCGTCTCGGCGACATCGGGATCTACGGGGACGCAGGGCTTCGACCCGTGAAGTGGTTCACGCTTCGCGGCGGCGTGCGCGGCGATCTCTTCACCTACGACGTGCTCGACAACTGCGCGCAAAAGACGGTGCGCCAGCCCTCCGCGGCGAATCCGCCCGGCGACGCGAGCTGCCTCTCGCAGCAGGATTTGGGGCGTTATCGCGAGCCGGTCGAGCGACGCGGAACATCGAGCATCGCCGTCCTCCCGCGAGGCTCGGCGCTCATCGGACCGTTCGATGGATTCACCGCGTCGGTCTCTTGGGGCAAAGGCATCCGATCGATCGACCCCGTCTACATCAACCAAGATCTCGCGTCGCCGTTCGCGAGCGTCGAGGCGAGCGAGCTCGGCGTGAGCTACGCGCGCGGCGTCGGCGACGTCGAGCTCATGGTCCGGTCGGTCTTCTTCCGCACGTTCGTCGATCGCGATCTCATCTTCAGCGAGACGGCAGGGCGCGCCACGCTGGCGAACGGGACGACGCGCACCGGCTGGGTGGGCGCGGTGCGGGCGACGGGCACGTGGTTCGATCAAGCCGCGAACTTGACGCTCGTGCGCTCGACGTTCGACGACACGCACCTGCTCGTGCCCTACGTGCCCGACGTCGTCGTTCGCTCGGACTCGTCGGTGCATCACGAGCTACCCTGGCATCCCAGCGAGGAGCGGCTCACGGGCGCCGCCGCCGCGGGCGTGACGTACGTGGGCCGGCGCGCGCTCCCGTACGGCCAGCGCAGCGATCAGATCTTCACGCTCGACGCGTCGCTCTCGGTCGCTTGGCGCATCTTCGAGGTCGCGCTGATCGGAACGAACCTCCTCGACACGCAGTACCGCTTGAGCGAGTTCAACTACGCATCGGATTTTCGAAACGAAGGCCAACCGACGCTCGTGCCTGCGCGACACTTCGCAGCCGGAGCGCCGCGCGGCCTCTTCCTCGCGCTCAGCGCTACGCTTGGAGGCAATCCATGACGCGATCTTCCCGTCATGCGCTCAGCGGTCTCTGCCTGTCGGCCCTCCTCGCTGCGTGCGTCGGCACCACCGGCTCCGATCTCGTCACGTTCAAGGCCTACGGCGCCGGCCCATCCGAGCTCTCGCCCGAGACGACGAAGACTGGGCTCACCTTCGTCAACGGACGCGGCTGGTCGATCACGCTCACGCGCGCGAAGCTGCACATCGGCGCGCTGTACCTCAATCGCTCCGTCCCCGTCTCGGGTGGGCAGGAACGCGAGTGCTTCTTGCCCGGCGTCTACGTCGCGCAGGTGCTCGGCGGCGCGGACATCGACACGCTCTCGCCGTCGCTTCAGCCGTTCTCGGAGCCAGGCAACGGCACCGCGGATCCCGCCGTCACCGGAGAGGTGTGGCTCACCGGCGACCGCATCGACGCGCTCGATGACCGAACGACGATCGCCGACGTCGCAGGCACCGCGACGCGCGATGGAGTGTCGATGCGGTTCGAGGGGACGATCACGATCGGACGCAATCGCGTGAACGTGCAGACAGATCCTGCGCGACCCGGCGCGAATCCTCTGTGCGCAGAGCGCATCGTCACACCCATCCCCGTCTCGATCACACCGACGGATGGCGGCTCGCTCATCGTGCGCGCCGATCCTCGCGGATGGTTCGCCAACGTGGAGCTCGGAGAGCTCGAGCCCGTCACGCCTGAGAGTGACCTCCGGCGTTTCCCCGACGAGTCGACAGGTCAGCCAGCGACGAATTTGTATCGCGGCCTCCGCGCGGCGGTCGGCGTGTACCGGTTCGAATGGGCGCGCTAGCGCTCGTGTGTCGACGCCAAACCCACCATGAAAACGGCCTCTTGCCCGACGCTTCACAGCCTCGTCAACTGACGAAGCGACGGCGCGATCGCGACGCTTCAGCGCTTCGTCAAGTGACGAGCTGATCACATCCTTGCACTTCGAAATCCTTGGACTATCTGGTGATGGAGATGGCTCGTTTCTTTACGCATGTTCGCGCCGCGCTCGTGACCACCGCGCTCCTCGGAGCGGGAACGTTCTCGGGTGCATGTTCGTCGAAAGACGCGCCGTCCGATCCGAACCTCACCGTCACGATCAGCGGTGAAGGCGCAAGCCTCACGGGCTTCGCGTTCCCGCCTGCCTCCGACAACGATCTCGCGTTCGTCGACGGTTGGGACATCAAGTTCGATCGCATCCTCATCACCGTCGACGACATCACGCTGAGCGACGGCCCCGACACGAACCCGACCGACCAATCGCAGACGGGAGGCATCGTCGCGAACGCGAAGGGCCCATGGGCCGTCGACATGTCGAAGCCCGGTGCGATCCGCGACATCAAGCCGAAGTCTTCGGCGTCGTCGACGCGCGTGCTGAGCGACACCAACGCGCTCGAGGCCGAAGGCAAGGATCCGCACGCGCAGCCGCTCGCGCGTTTCGACGCGCTCGATGGCAACAAGAGCTTCGACCCGGCCACCCGCTATGCGTTCGGATTCGACATCATCGCGGCGGCGCCCAACGCAAAGCACACGAACCTCGATGCCGCGGCCGAGGCCGACTACGCCGAGATGATCTCGAAGGGCATCAGCGTCCTCTACGTCGGCACGGCGACGTTCAAAGGCGTCAACTGCACGACCTCCGATGACACCTACGACTTCAAGGCGCTCCCGAAGAGCGTGAAGTTCCGCCTCGGCTTCAAGACCCCCGCGAGCTACGAGAACTGCCAGAACACCGATCTCCACGGCAAGGCGTTCGACGGCGAAGAGGCGCAACGCGGCGTGCAGGTCACCGATCAGGGCGACACGATCGCGCAGATCACCGTGCACGTGGATCACCCGTTCTGGAACACCGTCGACCACGACGCCGCCGAGCTCTACTTCGATCAGATGGCCGCCGCTGCGTCCGCGGACGGCACGCTCGTCATCGACGACCTCGCGAAGCTCGACTTCACCTCGTTCAAGGACAAGAACGGCAAAGATCTCCCGTGGCGCTCCTGCATCGCGACCAAGCCCGTGAAGCAAGGAGCGCGCAGGTTCGACTCGGGCAGCGTGCCCGTGAATCCATCGGCGAGCCCCGACGCGGCCCTCCGCAGCTACGAAGACTTCGTCGTGTACCAACAAAGCACGCAAGGCCACCTCAACGCAGATGGCCTCTGTGCAGTCAAACGCAACTTCCCCGCGCCGCGCTGACTCTGACTCTGGTTTTCGCGCGCGCGGAAACGGCCGAGTCGCTCGAAGACTCGCTCCCTCGGCCTCCGCGCGCTTTTCATTTCGGCGGGCGGTCGGTGGTCGTGGCGACGGCGCCTTCGACCCAGGTGAAGTTGTCGATGAGGACGCTCGAGTCGAGGACGGCGTCGCCGGTGTCCCAGATGTAGAGCTCGAGGGTGAAGGTCTCGCCCGCCTGGACAGGTGCTTGGGAGGTGAGCCAGCCGGTCGAGCCGCCGTTCACGCTCTGATCCTTGGTGCCGTTCGGATAGCCGGAGCACCACGCGCCTTCTTGGCCGAAGCCCGTACCACCGAGCTCGCCGGTGCCGCCGGGGCAGGGCGCGTTCGCCTTCTTCTCGGACTCCGGAGCGCATCCCGTCTGGAAGTTGGGTGTGCAGCGATCGAAGAAGCCGTTGTTGACGCTGACCGGATTGCCGTCCTTGTCGAGAGACATGTTGTCGGGCGCGCCGTTGTTGAAGCCCTTCGCGCTGAGGTACGCGATGAAGCCATCGTTGAACGGCGAGCAGATGTACGCCGGCCACTCGCCCGAGTAGAAGTTGAAGTCGAACTTCACGCCGCTGGCGTTCGGCGGGGCCTTCAGCTCGAGGTGCGCGACGATGACGTCGTTGACCTCGTTCTCTTGCTTGCAGCCGTTTGCAGGTTTGGGAAAGCCTGGCGGTGGGGTGCCGTTGCCCTTCGCGCCTGCGCCGGCTTTGCCGAAGTTGTACCAATCCTTGCCGTTGAACTTCGCGGTGGGGATGAGGCCGCCGCTGACGGTCACGCCGCCGAACGGCTCTTTGCCGTTGCCGTCGAACTCTCGTGCGTAGCCCGTGCTGAGCACGCCGAGCTGCTTGCCTTCGCGCGGCTTGATGATGTCGCCGAACTTCGGAAGGATGCCGTGCTGCTCGTTCTGCGGGGTCTCGGTGCGGTTGTAGCCGCGCGTGAACTTCGCCGACACGAGGCCATAGCCTTTGTCCGCGGCCTTCGTGCAGACGCCGATCGCCTTCGCGAAGTCCTCGGCGCTGCCGTTTGCGCTGAGCCCGTCGTCGCACGTGGGCGGGTTGTCGACCTTGCCGTCGCCGTCGTCATCGCAGTTGTTGCCGGGCACGTCGTAGTTGGCGGGGTTCGGCGCGCACACTTTGGTGCCGCCGCCGCTGCTTCCTCCGTCGCCCGATCCAAATCCGCCCGACGAGGACGAAGAGCTCGCGCCGCCGTTCTCGGTGCCGTCGCCAAACCCGGAGTTGCGGCTGCTCGAGCACGCGATAACGAGAGATGAGGATGCTCCTGCGAGCACGAACGCCGTCGTAAGCCACAAGGTGCGCATGGTTCTTTTCCTGCTCCCGTCTACGGTGAGAGCGGCGAGTGTACCCCCCGAATCTTGCTGCGCTAGTTGGGAGATCGCTGGTGACGAACGCGAGACTCTCACATCGTCCCAGTTCTAGCGCGAGCGCGCTTTTGTGGGGTCATGGGACGTTCGAGGCGTTCGAACCACGTAGGCATGCCGCGAAACTCGCTCGAAACTCGACGCCCCTACCCTGGGTGGTAGAACGTCTAATTGAAGACGCCTCTCTCTCGAGGCGTTGATGGATCGATCCACATGTGCAGGCTCGTTGGGATTGTCGCGTCGGAGATGACCGAGTTTGGCCTCGTCTTGAAGGAGGCACCTCGGAGCCTCGCCCGCCTCTCTCATCAGCACCCCGATGGTTGGGGAGTCGCGGCACACGGCGGCGTCGATTCCATGCCTCCCTCGTCCGAAGCGTGGCGCGTCCACGAGGGTGCTGGTGGGCGCATGGGCATCGATTCGTGGCGGTCCGGCGAATGGCGCGTCCACAAGGGAACGGCGCGCGCCGCCGACTGCCATCGCTTCGAGAAGATCGCCAACCGTAGCGCGGGCACGGTCCTCATCGCGCACGTTCGGCAGAAGACCGTCGGTCCGACCTGCCTCGAGAACACCCATCCGTTCATGCAGGAGGGCTGGGTCTTCGCGCACAACGGCACGATCCAGGATCAAGACTACCTTCGCAAAGGCGCGTCACCAGCGCGGCTCGCGGAGGTTCGCGGGTCCACCGACAGCGAGCTGCTCTTCGCCTACCTGCTGACGAAGCTCGACGTCGTGGGGCTCTCGAACATCCGATCGAGCTCGCTCGCGCGTGACGAAGCGACACGCATCCTGGCGGAGACGACGAGCGACCTGCGTGCGCGGAAGGTCGGCGCCTTCAACTTCCTGCTCTCCGATGGCGACTCGCTCTTCGTGCATCGATTCGGCCGCACGCTCTTCATGCTCGAGCGCACACCTGGCATCGACAGCAAGGCGGCGCCTGGGACGCGCGCGACGAAGTGGACGCCGCGCCGTCACGCGGTGCTGATCGCCTCCGAGCGCCTCACCGACGAGGGATGGCGCGAGCTCTGCGAAGGAACACTCCTTCGCGTCGACCGCAATCCCGTCCCGACGATCGCGTACGGATCGGACGCGATCGATCGCGTCGCGTCCTGATCACGTACGGCGTTATCGCTCGTCGCGCTCGTCGACGACGATGTCACCTTCGGGGACGTGCTCGTTTTCGTCTTGTCGCTCGATGAACAAGATCGTCGCGACCGTCGGGAAGAAGAGGCACACGGCGAGCGACACCCAGTCGAGCGGCGCGGTGCCGAGAAACGATCGCGACAGGTCGAGGCCGTGACTCCACATCTGCTGCGCGCCCACGACGAGGATCGCGGGGAAGGCCCAACGTGGCTTCTTGATGAGGAGCGCAGCGAGCAGCAGGTTGATGACGACGAACGCGACGTGGCGCAGCGTGTTCCCCTGGCCGGCGGCGACGAGCACGACGTGGCGCACCGCGGTCCCCGCGAGGAGGATGGCCGAGACGAGGCGCAGGACGCGGTAGATCGGCTTCGGCTCGAGGTCGGACGGTGAGCTAGAAGAGGAAGCGGACAAGCTGCCCTAGACTAGTCGACGGCGACGCTCGCGTGTATGGGATCCGCGCGCGATCAGCGGCAGAAGCAGATTTCCGCGGGCGTTTCTCGGATGATCGCGAGGGTGCGGACGGCCGCTTCGATCGCTGTGACCGCGGGCTCGAAGAACCACTTGATCGAGGCGGTCCGGCGCGGAGGATCGATCTCGAGCGTGGGAACATCGAAGCGCGCGAGCGCCATCAAAAACGACCGAACGCTCGGGCCGAGGAGACGGCAGGCGTCCTTCTTCGTCGCTTGAATCAAGAAGAGCCCGTCGAAGGACGCGTCTCCGACCTCGACTTCGTGCTTGAGGCCCATCGCCTTGCCGACGGCGGCGAAGAGTGACTCGTGGCGTACGAGCATGCGAGGCGTGGCGCGCGCGACGCTCGTGACGAGGTGCATCGCGATCTCACCAAGGTGACCGCTCTTGTTCGCGAGCGCCGAGGCGCGAAGCGCGAACGGAGCGTCACGATGACGAAAGCGCGCGAGGCAAGACCACCAACCATCATCGACGAGCTCGACCTCGCCACGCGCGGTCTCGCGCACCGTCGAGTGGAAGACGCGCAAGAACTCGCGGCCGTCGTTCGCCGAGAGCGCAGGTCCGCTCTCGAACACGAGCGGTGGATCGGCGACGACGGACGGTCGCTCGAGCCAAGCCTCTTCGAGCGCAGGCGCGCGCGCGATCCATTTCTCGATCTCGTCGACGTACGCAGAGAGAAGCACCTCGGCGCGCGAGAGCTCGTCGAGTGACTCGCCGGCGACCAGCTCGAGCGCGTCACGGAGCTCGCTCAGTCGCTCGCGGACATAAGGCTCGAGGCTCGCCCAAAACGCGTCGGTGAGCTCGGCTTCACGCTCCCGCACGCGTGCTTCGAGCTCTCGCAGGCGCGCGCGCAAGCCAACATGCGCGTCCCGGTACAAGCTCTCGGGCATCTTTCAAGTGTGCCTGGCAATCGCCAGGTTGCAAGGCGTGACCGACGAGGCGAATCATGCACCCACATGCGCGTTGCCAAATGCATCGCGGTGGAATCACGAATGCGCTCCGCGCGGCCGCGAGCGACTACTTCTTCTCGGGCGGCTGGCCGACGATCGGGAAGCCCTTCTCGTTCCAACCCCGCCAGCCACCGGCCATCGATTTGGCGTTGGTGTAGCCCATTTTGGCGATGCTCTCGGCCGCCAAAGCTGAACGGTAGCCTCCGCCGCAATAGAGGACGATGTCCGCGTCGAGACGCGGGATCGCCTTCTCGATGTCGCGCTCGAGGATGCCTCGCCCGATGTGGCGCGCCGGGACGAGGTGTCCCTTCGCGAACTCGCTCTCTTCGCGGACGTCGATGAGCTCGAACGAGACGCCCTTCGCGATGCGATCGCGGACCTCCTCGGCGGAGATCTCCTCGACCTTGCCTCGTGCCTCTTCGCACAGCTTTTCGAATCGCGGTGAATGCTCCATGCTTCGCGTTCTACCGCAGAATTGCGGCGGGAAGCAGGGGAGAGTACGTCTTCAGGCACCCTCTCTCTTGGGGGGCTCTCGGCCTTGGTCTGGCACCGCATGAAGCTCAGGCACCACGCATCGCTCTTCGCCGTCGCGCTCACCGTCGGTCTCGCTGCGGCATGCGAGGACGACGCCGAGGTGAACGTCCCGGTGCGTCCCGCGCCCGCGTCACGCCATGCCGCGCTCGACGTGGCGCTGACGGATGACGCCAAGGCCTTCGCCTTCAAAGACGGTGATTGGCTCGAGGATCTCGGCGACGCGCCGTTCTATGGCCTTGCATGGCTCTCTCGTCGCGCAGAGTCGGGCACGCTCGACGCCGATGGTCTCGCCCGCCGTGATGCGGCAGCGGCGCATGCCAAGACGCTCCTCCAAGGCAACGTGCTCGAGGGCGACATTCAGGACCGCGTGATGGCGGCGCTCGGCACGATCGATCACATCGCGGCGTCCAACGATCGATCGCTCCTCCCCGTGCTCGACGACTTCATCGATCGACTCGACTCCCTCACCCACACGCTCGGGGATTACATCGAGGTGGGCGCCGACAAGAGCTGGGCGCTGCGCACGTACGGCCCGACGGCGATCACGGCGTTGATCGCGCTCGTCGAAGCGCAGTATGCGCTCTTCATCGGAGGAGAGCGCGCGACCGAGCGGCTCGATCGCGTGCTCGCGCTCGACGCGAAGATCTACGAAAAGGCCTTTGGCGATCTGGTCGACACGCCGACAGGACGGCAGGCACGCGGATATGCCTTCGCGCCCGGCAATCCGACGCTCTTCGATTACCCGAACCTCTCGATGCTTCTCCTGAAGGCGCGTCTCTTCCGCCTGACGAAGAAGGAAGACTATCGGCTCGAGGCGCGCGCGATCTACGTGGCGCTCCAGCCGCTCAAGCTGAGCGACTCACCGGCGCGCTATTCGTCGCCCTACGCGAAGGCCGCGCTCAACATCGACTCACGGGATCTCTCCACGCTCTCGAGCCAGAACTACCTGACGCTCGGCCTGATGGTGCTCTTCGAGATCACGGGCGATCAGCGCTTCATCGACGAAGCCGATCGCTTGCTCGACGGGATCGCGACGCTCCGCGGACCATGGTGCACGAGCAACGTGCATGATCCGAAGGAGTGCGCGCCCGCGTGCGCCGCGAAGCAAGCCTGCGAAGCGAGCGCCTGCGTGGCGGAGCGGTGCACGACCGGCCTCTTGCATCACACCGTGAACGGCCGCCTCGCCTTGCCCGAAGACGGCACGCTGTTCTGTGCAGGATGCAACCTTCAGACGCTCTATGTCCTCGGTTACCGCCGCCAGCTCGCCAACGAGCGCTACTGAGCGAGCGTCTGCGAGTCTTTCCTACGATACGCTGTGCAGCGCCTCGGAGCACACCGGCCGATCAGCCGAGGCTTGCGAAGAGGCTCACGTGCGCGCCGTCGGGATCCTCGACGAGCGCATAACGCTGGCCCCAAAACGCGTCCCAAGGCTCCTTGATGCCCTTGTGACCAGCGGCGACGACCTCGGCGTACGTCTCGTCGACATGCTTCGGTGACTCACAGAGGAACGCGAGCGTGAGGCGTTGACCGCGAGGCTCCGTCCATCCGGGCGTGAGCTTCTTGTCGAGCTCGATCGCGTTGATCGAAATGCGATAGCCGTTCTTCGTCTTCACCTCGACGTAGTCTTCGCCTTCCTTCGCATCGGGGAAGTCGAGGCCGATGAGCCGATAGAACGCGATCGAGCGCGGGATGTTGGAGGAGACGATCCCGATCATGTCGGGAACGATGGTGCCTTTTCGGGCCGCGGGCTTCGTCATGCCCTCTTTCTAGGCTGCTTTGTGCTCGCCCGTCTTGTACGAATCGGACATCGCCGTCGAGGCGGCGCGCGCCTCCGCGACGAGGCCGCCTGGCGTGATCCCGGCGAGCTCCTTTGCGTCGCGCGTGAAGTGGGCTTGGTCGACATACCCCGCGGCGAGCGCAGCCCCCGCGGCATGCTGGCCGGCGTGAATCGCGGCGCTTGCCTTTTGGAGCCGCATGACGCGCGCGAAGGTCTTCGGCGTGATCCCGACGCGTGCCTCGAAGCGGCGGCCGAGCTGGCGTTCCGAGAGGTTGACCGCGATCGCCGCGTCGCGCACGCTCGCGCCCTCGTCGAGGAGGCGCGCCGCCTCACGCACGCGAAGGTCCACCGCCTCTGCGCGCGTGGTGAGTCGCCTCATCAGCGCGCGATCGAGCCGCTTCGCGATGCTCGCGAGCTCCGCGCCATGCTCGAGTCCGCGATGGAGGACGTCGTCGATCTCGGTGGTCTCGCTCGCGCTCCACAGATCGTCGAGCGCCGCGTCGCGATCGGTCAGCGCGGCGGCGCCTTCGAGGAGGCGGGCGGCCTCGCCCGGACGAAAACGAACGCCGATCGCTCCCGCCGTGGACGCCCCCGTCACGATCGCGCGCGTCATCGTCCCAACCACGCGCGCACGCGAGCGTGGCGCGTCGCTCGTGAGGAGGATGTCGATGCATCCATCGGGGAGCACGCGATGACTCGCCGGCGGGCCCGAGCTTGGCGTGATCGTCCAATAGCAGACGACGAGCGAGCGAAGCGCACGCGCCTCGGGGACGATTTCTCGGTAGGCCGTCACGACGCCTTCGGTCTAGCGCGGCATCTTCTGTCATGCCACCCAGCGCCGGAGAGCCGCGGAGTCAGTAAAGAATTCGGGTCCGGATCGACGTCGGCAGCGCCTTGATCGCGCCTTGGATGTCGGCGGCGAGCTCTTTGTCGAGATCCATGATGAGGTAGCCGACCTCGGGATCGGTCGCGAGGACCTGACCGAGGACGTTGGCGTTGCGGTCCGAGACGATCTTGTTGATGTCGCGGAGAACGCCGGGGACGTTGCGGTGGACGTTGAGCACGCGATGCGCGCCGGGGAGCTTCGGCTGGTCGATGATCGGGAAGTTGACCGTGCCGCTCGTGGCGCCGGTGTTGGTGTAGCGCGTGAGCACCGCTGCGACCTCGCGGCCGATCGACTCCTGCGCCTCTGCGGTGGAGCCGCCGATGTGCGGAGTGAGGACGACGTTGGGCAGGCCACAGACGACGCTCGAGAAGGTGTCCTCGTTGCCTTCGGGCTCCTCGGGGTACACGTCGAGCGCCGCGCCGCCGAGCTTCTTCTCTTTGATCGCCGTGGCGAGCGCGTCGAGATCGACGACGGTGCCACGGCTCAAGTTGAGGAGGCACGCGTCGTTGCGCATCAGCTCGAGCTCGGTCTTTCCGATCATGCCGCGCGTCTGCGGAGTCTCCGGCACGTGGAGCGTGACGAAGTCGCTCTGGGTGAGCAGCGTCTCGAGTGAGTCGACCGCCTTGTTGTTGCCCATCGGGAGCGTCGCGCGAATGTCGTACGAGATGACGCGCATGCCCATCGCCTCGGCGAGTACGCCGACCTGCGAGCCGATGTGCCCATAGCCGATGATGCCGAGCGTCTTGCCACGCACCTCGTGCGATCCCGCGGCGACCTTGCGCCACTTTCCCTCGTGGACCTCACGGGAGCGATCTCCGAGGTGGCGCGAGAGCATGACGATCTCGCAGATGACGAGCTCGGCGACGCTGCGCGTGTTGCTGAAGGGAGCGTTGAAGACGGGGATGCCGCAACGCTTCGCCGCGGCGAGGTCGATCTGGTTGGTGCCGATGCAGAAGGCGCCAACGGAGAGCAAACGCTTGCCTGCCTCGAGCGCGCGTGCGGTCACGCGCGTCTTGCTACGAATGCCGAGGAGGTGAACACCATCGGCGAGGCGCTCGACGAGCTCTTCTTCTTTGAGCGCTCGCGGAACGGCTTCGACTTGGAAGCCCTCGTTGGCGAAGATCTCGTGGGCGGACGCATGCACGTTCTCGAGGAGAAGCACCTTGATGCTTTGCTTCGGGAAGGACGTGGGCTCTTGCGTTGAAGGAGGGGGAACCATGGAAGGCTGCACGATACCAGATCCCTGACCGTCCGATGAAGGCATGCTCCTCGGACAAAAAAACGCCCACGGTTCGCACCGTGGGCGCTTCGCTCCTTCGCGCTGTCGCGGTCAGGTCTTGCCAGGGAGGACGCTCTTGTCCTTCAGGTCCTTCTCGACCGTGGCCTTGGTCTCGTCCCATCCGCGCTCATCGGCGCGATCGACGAGGTTGGCGTCCGCGACGAGGCGCTCGCGACGAGCGATGAGCTCTTGGATTCGCTTCGCGTCCTTGGACTTCGAGTCGAAGAGCGCGCCGCCGTCCTTGCGCATGTCCACCTTCAAGTCGAGGAGCTTCTTGTCGATGTCATCGATCTCCCCTTGAAGGCGTCCGCGCAGATCGAGCTGCTCGCGGCGAACCGTCGTGAGGTACTCGTTGCGCTCCTGGGCGGCCTCCTTGCGGACCTCGGTCGTCTTCTCTTCCGCGCGGACTTCCGCCTTGTCAGCTTCCTTTCGCTCCGTGTCTGACGACTTGTTGCACGCGGCGGTGCAAACCGTCGCGACCGCGCCGAGCGCGAGCACGATCATTTTTTTGTTCATCGAATGCATGCGAGGCGAGCATTGCTCGTCGCGTGCCACTTCGTAAGCAGAGCCATGGGCCGCAGCGCGAGCCGTGTGGTTCTAGGTAGATCGACGCGAGACGCGAATGCCCGTGCGACTCGATGACGGCAGCGCATCTTGCCCCCGTGCTCGTGCGGTTCGCATCATGTGGCGCAACGGATCGTAATGGGCCGGCGCGGGCACCCGAAAATCACTCGCTCCGAGCAGGCGAGAGAACAGATCACGGACGCGCGGCGGTGGGTCGAGCAGGAATCGCGCGATGCTGCTTCGCGCAGTAGCCGAGAGCTCGTTCGAGCCTACGAGCGCGTCGTTCGGGATCGGACCAAACGTCGCGAGGACGTCGATCGGGCGGAGGGATCGCCCGTCGTCATCCATCCACGGTCCACGAATCACCTTTTGCTCGCTCGACGAGGCAGGGGACATCGACCCCGGCGAAGGCGTCGTCGATCCCGACGAGGGAGGCGTGCTCAGCGAAGGTGTCGAGCCTCGGTTCTCGACGTGGCAGTACGTGGCGCCGACATCGGCATCGCCGTTCACGACGGCATCGACGACCGCAGGGTGCGAATGAACGAACAGCTCGCGCGAGAAGTAGCGCAGCACGTCGATACCCTGTCCAGCGAGGTGCATACGCGGAACGAGGTAGCCCGCAGCGCTGTCACGCTGAACCCACACCGCGCGCCGGTTTCGAAGATCGACGACGGTGCGAGGACCGCCGCGACGAACGATCAGCGCGGAGTGGTAGGTCGTCAGCCCGTTTCGCGCGGGGATCGCGAGCACGCTCGTCAGCCGTCGCGCCTCGAGCTCGATCGAGGGAAGGGGAGGGAGCCAGGCGAGGCCGACGTCACCCTCCTCGATCCCAATCGCGAGCTCCTTGTGGCTCATCGCGACGATCGGTCGAAAGCGCACACCGGCCGCCTCCGAGATCAGCTCACACAGCTCCTCGAACACAGTCCGCCCGGCTCTCTCGAGCTCCTGGGCCTGAACAATCCCGAACCCCCAGACAGGAGCGGTGGTCACGGTCACTTCGAGGAGGATATCCGACCGGTGCGCCGCAAACGAGGCTTCGTCTTTTCGAACACCGGCGTTTTCGGCGGCCCGAGGCGAAAAAAGAGCGCAGAGAGAGATCGTTGTGCCCGATGCCCCGTAAGGGATGCCCACTGGCGGCGTTTCCCCCTCATTAATAGAGGAGGCCACGCGGCCCCCAACGAGCCCGGAGACACGAGGTAAGCGATGACGAGCAGGATTTTCGGAGCAATCACGCTGGTATGTCTCACGCTTGGAACGTCCGTGGCGCTCGCGTGCCCGACGGGCTCGAACGAGCAGCCCGTCCGCCCGGTGCAGCCTGTTCGTCCGGTTCAAAACGTCTCGTTCCAGGCGAGCGAGCTGATGGAGCGCGCAAGCCGCCTCGAGTCGGCCGCCTCGAACCGTGAGCAATCGGCGCGATCGCTCGAGCAAGAAGCCGAAACGCTGCTCGCGCGCGCCCGCGTCCTTCGCAACCAAGCGCAGCTTGTGAACGTGTCCGATCGGTCGAGCATCCTCGACATCGCGGATGAGCTGCAGGTACGCGCCTCGAACGATCGCGCGCAGGCCGCCCAAGATCGCAGCACCGCGTCCGAGCTTCGCGTGGAAGCGCAAACGCTTCGAAACCGCGCGATTCAGCTCGTTCGAAACGGTGGCGGCGGTGGTTGGCGTGGTCGGTCCCCGGCAACGCGCGCGCCGATCGACACTGGCGTCACGCTCTGAGTCACGCTCTGAGCCTGTCGCCGACGCTCCGCTTCGAGCTTCACGCGTGCGTCGTCGATGCACCAACGTCGTCAACGTCGTCGACGTCTCAAGTCCGTTTCGAAGCAGATATTTAGCACACGAAGTATTTCCTGGGCTGGTACCAACCGTCCATGGGAACACGAACGTTTTCACGCCTCCGGTTTCTCTCGTGGAGCGCCTTTGGAGTCGCCGCGATCGCGTGTGGCTCGGGCTCCTCTGACCAAGGCGTGGGCTCCGCCCCTGATCCGTCGGCGGCTGCGTCCGGCTCCTCGTCGTCCTCCTCTTCGAGCGGCGCGCCGTCCCCTTCGCCATCTCCTTCGGGCGTCGTCTGCAAGATCGGGACATCGGTCTGCGTCGGTAAGGACAAGACGCACGCATGTGTCGACGGCTCGCACTGGGTCGACGCGACCTGCCCGGCCGGGAGCGGGTGCTTTCAAGGAGCGTGCACGCCGAGCCGATGCAGCGACGAGTGCACGCTCGGCGAGACGGAGAGCGGAACCGGAAAGACCTGCAAGCCGTGGAGCGTCGCGGGCGCTGCGTCCGCCACGCTGGACCCCACAAGCAAACAGCACGATCGCGCGCGCGACTACCTCGGATGGATGAAGCGCGGCGCCATGCTCAGCGGAGCGATCGGTAGCGCGCACTTCACCGACCCCGGCACGTGGAGCACGGTCGACGCGATGCATGGCATCGGCGACTCGGCGATCTGGACGGGTACGTTCCTGGCGTCGGAGGCCTTCCGCCTTCGCGCGACGGGTTCGCCCTCTGCGCGATCGCGCGTTCGTGCGCTGGTCGATACGATGCACCTGTGGCTGAACGTCGCCGGTGAGCCGGGCATGCTCGTGCGTTGGGCGAAGGAGTCGACGAAGACGTTTCCGTTCTCGATCCCCGACTACGACTGCAGCGCCGAGCGCGTGCACTGCGGCGTCGACTACCAAGGGAAGAAGTACGACTTCGTCGGGCACATCAGCCGCGACCAATACCAAGGCGTGATGATTGGCCTCGCGACGGCCTACGACGCGCTCGACCCGATCGTGGATGAGGACGCGCGCGCGATCATCCGCGGCGACGTCGTCACGATCGTGCGCGAGCTGATGAAAGAACGCACCGTGTCCGTTCGGCTGACGTTCAACGGAGTGAAGATGTCGCCCCAAAACGTGACGGCGCGCTTCATCGTGCTGAGCCAACGCGAGATGGTCGACGGCGCGATCGACCTCCGCGTCGACCTGAACAAGCCCGACGACTCGGAGATGTTCGGGTTCCAGGAGTTCTACCCGAACCTCGCGCACCTCGTCCGGCAGCTCGGCGGCCTCTCGTGGGTGCCCGACATCAAGCGCGCCTCTTCGGCCATCATGCTTGCGTCGTTCTTTCGCGCCGCGCTGCACATGACCGACGGCGTCGCGTCGTCGGCCAAGGACCACGCCGACATACTTGCATACTACACGGGTAATGCCGGGCAGGGCGGAAACGTGAGCGACTGGCTCGACGTCGCCAAGACATGGAGCGCCGGAAACAGCTGCGGCAACGGGTACTACGCCAACAACATCACGATGATGCCGTTCTACACGCTCGCGCGCCTCGAAGACGATCCGGCCCGCGCGCAGGTGCTGAAGAACGACATCTTGAACGCGAAGCTCTGGCCTGCGTTCGAGAAGACGAAGAACAGCTTCTTCTCGTTCATCTACGCTGGCGTCACGCCAGGAGCGCCCGCCGCGATCACGAGCAGCGCCTCGTCGCAGCTCGCGCAATTTCCGGTCGCTCCACGCGTGCAGCGCATGGTCGACCTTCGCTCGAGCCCGAAGTACACGTCGCGCGAAGCCGGCTGCACCGATCAGGTGAAGCACGACGACGCCGTCGACGTGGGCGACCGCGCCACCGGCGATTTCATGTGGCAAAGGCACCCGTGGGGCCTCCTCGAATACGGCGATGACCACCAGACCGAGCCTGGCGTGGACTTCCTCGTCGCGTACTTCATGGGGATGAGCGAAGGCTTCATCACCGACGACACGCCGTCGACCTGCCTCGCCTGGCAATGACGTGCGTGAATCATGCGTCTCGTAGGGTGAATCCCGCCACGTGAATCCCGTGCGGAGCCGGATGCCGATTGGTACGCTTGGCTCCTCGGCACGTTGACCACGCTCTCCTCCAATCCGCGCCCAACGCTCTATCTCGTCGTGGCTCGCGGCCCCGACGTCGGGGCGCGGCTGCTCCTCGCGGAGGCGCCGAAGCAGATCGGGCGAAACCCGACGTGCGATCTCGTGCTCACCGACGGCGGCGTCTCGCGCCTTCACCTCGAGGTTCTCCTGCGCGACGGCTCTCCGAGCGAGGTCGTCCTGCGCTGCGTCGGCGACGCCGCTGGATTTCTCGTCGGCGGCGAACCGAAGACGGAGCACGTGCTCGTCGCGGGCGACAAGGTCGTGCTCGCCAACACGATGCTCGTCGTCGAAGCCGCCACGCCGCATGCCGTCAGCATGACGGAGGTGGAGGTCAACGCTTCCAGGCCTGCGATCGAAGTGACGGAGACGAAGCGCCTTCTCCAAGGTCTTGCCGCCGACGTTCGAAGCCTGCGGCTCGTCACGGACCTCATCGACGTCCTCGACCACGCGCACGACCACGCAGCGATCGAGCTTGCGCTCTCGGCGTGGGCGTCGAAAAACGCCGGCGCGAAGAGCGCCACGCTGCGCCTCGGCGCGGACGTCCTCCGTGCGACACCTCCGCTCGAACGCCTCGCCGACGCCGCGGTCGTCGAGATGATCGTGACGGCCAACCCAGACAAGGATCTCGTCGACGTCGCGGTCGCCGCGCATGCGCACGTGCCCGCCGCGGCGGTGTTCGTCGGGCTCGCGCGTGACCTCGACGATGAGACGCGTCGTCTCTTGGCGGTCGCCGCGCGCATCGTCGCGTCGGCGCTCGCGCGTGTCGCGCTCGAGCAAGCGATGAGCGAGGACATCGAGTCGCTTCGAACGCTCGCGATCGGCAGCGCCCGCGCTTTCCTGGGCGTCTCGCCGGCGGCGCTCGAAGTGGGCAGGCTCGTCGGTCGCCTCGCCGCCGTCGATGTCACCGCCTTGATCCTCGGCGAGAGCGGCACAGGAAAATCCTTTGTCGCCCGCCTCATCCACGAGGCGAGCTCGCGCGTGAAAGAGCCGTTTCGCGTTCTCAACTGCGCCGCGATCCCCGAGACGCTGCTCGAGAGCGAGCTGTTCGGCCACGAGCGCGGCGCCTTCAGCGGAGCCGTCACCGCCCACGCCGGCGCCTTCGAGGCCGCCGGTCGAGGCACGATCCTCCTCGACGAAATCGGAGAGCTCACGCTCGCAGCGCAGGCCAAGCTCCTTCGCGTCCTCGAGGAGCGAAGATTCGAGCGCGTCGGCTCGAACCGAACGCTTACGCTGGAGGCCCGCGTCATCGCGGCGACGAACCGCGACCTCAGCGACATGGTCGCGAAGGGAACCTTCCGCCAAGACTTGTTCTTCCGCGTGTCGGTCGTGACGGTGCGTGTGCCTGCTCTTCGAGAACGAGGCGACGACGTGGTGATCTTGGCGAAGCAGATGCTCGCCGACCTCTCGCGAAGCGCAGGCGGCCGCCGCGTGACGGGCTTCTCGACCGCCGGCCTCGACGCCCTCCGCGCGTACACGTGGCCAGGCAACGTCCGCGAGCTTCGCAACGCGATCGAGCACGCGCTCGTCCTCGGTGACGGCCCCACGATCGAGCCAAAGGACCTCCCCGAGTCGCTCCGATTGGCGTTGGCTCCACGCACGCCTGGCGCCGGTGCCGGACAGCCCGCGGCCGGCGCGGTCGACGAGGTGAAGCTCCCGGCGAAGCTCGAGTGGCTGGAAGAACGCGCGATCGAAGCGGCCCTCAAAGCGACCGGCGGTAACCGCACGAAAGCGGCAGCGCTGCTGGGGATCAACCGCGCCACGCTCTACAAGAAGCTTCGTGAGGAAGAGGAGTGACAGTCCGTTGCCCGACCGACGGCGCGGTTCGTTGCCCGACCACCGTCCGTTGCCCGACCGACTTGCCCGACCGACTTCGTCGCGAAGGGGCCGCGGGCCCCCTCCCGTGGCAACCAGGGCAAAGGTCTTGATGCCGAGCCGAACCGCTGAGGGCATCCGGTCGCGACTTCACCTTGGTCGACCAAGGTGACGGTCTGTTGCCGGACCGAAGTCGCCGGCAGAAGCGCCGCCGGTCGTGATTTCCCTTGGTCAACCAGGGTGACGGTCTGTTGCCGGACCGAGGTCGCATCCAGGCATGAAATGCCGTTCCGCGATTCTCCTCCAAAATAACCTCCTCCTCTCTACGGCCGAGCCGCTCCCGACGAACCGCGCAGCAGGTGCGGGAGTTAGTCACCGCACGTGTCTTTTTCGATCCCCAAAAAAAAGAAAAAAGAAAAGCGATCGTTTTTGGGGAGAGCGGTGACTAACGAACGAACGAGAAGCGAGCGGAAAGACAAGACCCTCGAATTCGTCAGGCCTCCTTATGTGCAGATCCTCACGCCACCTCATTCGGCCTGTTGCGCGGTCATCAGGAACTTTGCGCGCGCAGGGTCGCCATGGCGCTCGGTGGAGCCTCACCAAGCTCGCGGTGCTACGTGTTGAAACAACTAGCAAAACGCGGACAGCTACCTTGCGCGCCCAAGGTGGCGCGCTCGCGCATCACCGGCCTCGGTCGGGCAACGGACCGACGTCGGTCGGGCAACGGTCAAACGGACCGCGACGTCGGTCGGGCAACAGACCTCGGTCGGGCAACGGACCGCGACGTCGGTCGGGCAACAGACCTCGGTCGGGCAACGGACCGCGACCTCGGTCGGGCAACGGACTTCGGTCGGGCAACGGACCGCGACCTCGGTCGAGCAACGGACTTCGGTCGGGCAACGGACCGCGACCTCGGTCGGGCAACAGACTTCGGTCGGGCAACGGCGCGACGGTCGGGCAACCGCCCGCTCTAAGACCTCAGAACTGCTGCGTTCCCCCCATCTTCGCACCTTGGTCGACCAAGGTCATGCCGACACACGCCCGTCGGATCAGAGGCCGCAGGTTTCCTGGAACGAAGGGATCGAGACCAGCGGCGTTCCTTGGATCGGCGCGGCCATGACCGCGTCGTTGGCGTCGAGCTCGAAAGTCCAGAGGCGGCCTCGTGCCGTGATCTCCTCGGCGACGTGGCCGTTGCCGAGCGGGTAGAGGGTGCGGGTGTCGAACGAGCACTGCGCGTTCGGCGCGAGGGAGATGCATGGACCCGTGAGGTAGCGCGGGATGCTCGTGAGGGTCATACCGTAGGTGGCCAGCGGCTGGGCGATCGCACGCGCGCCGCCTTCGCCGAGCGTGTAGCTCCAGATTCGTCCGTTCGCTGTGAACGACTCGTGGACTTGGCCGTCGGGAGCTCTCCACACGGCGCGTGTGTCGATCGTGCAGGAGTCCGTCGGGCAGGGGCCGCTGCGGACGAGCGCATTGGCGGTCATCGCTTGGGGGTAACCCGGGAGCGAGATCGGATTGTACGAGGCGTCGAACGTCCAGGCGTAGAGCTTCCCAAACGCCGCGATCGTCTCCACCTTGCGCGACGCTCCATCGAAATAGATCGCACGCGCGTCGAACGCGCAGGCGGTGCCTTTGCCGGCGCACGGACCGGTTGCGTTCGTGAACTTTGGCTCGGTCGCGACGGGGGTTGGGAAACCGTCGGCGTTCTGCACCGTGCCGTTCGAGAACACCTCGCGTGACCAGTACATGCCGCGTGCGGTGATGCTCTCGATCTTCCGTGACCCTTCGATGTACACAGCGCGGGTCTCGATCGGGCACGCGGGCACATCGGGCAAGCTGGCGATCGGAACGTCGGCGAACGGATCGCTCGCGGCGTCGACGGCGCTCGTTGCGATGCCGCCGTCGCGAAAGCCACTCCCGCTGCCGCCTTCGGTGCCGCCGTCTGCGCTCCGCCGGTCGGGGAGATTCTTGATGTCGTCCGAGTAGGGAAGCGGGTCGGAGTTTGCGTCGCCGCCGCATCCCATCGCGGTCGCTGACGCCGCGGCTGCGAGGAGAAGCCTCGCTACGAGGAAAGAGGCTCGGGTCGTCATCGTCGTCGTCATCGTCGTCGTCGTCGTCGTCGTCATGCGGGGTGGCATCGCAACGCGCATGCCGCGCGAATTTGGCCAAAAGAGCGCGAAACGAGGCGCTTGGCGATCGACCCGAGTCGCCGATCGCAACGCCGGTGATGCCGCTGGCGACACTGTTCGCGTCGCGACCCACCGGCAATCCGGGGAGATTTGCGCGGTCGCGGGACGGCATGCAGCTCGCAGGAAGGTCGAACGGGACGAACCGAACGAGGAGGCCTTCATGTTTGGATCAGCAGCGCGGCGACGTCGGAGCAACGGAGCGGACAGCGAGACGAAGCTCTCGTCAGGAGAGATCACCGTCAGCACGGAAGCGCAGATGCGCGCTGAGGGATCGGCGCTTTCATCCCATCGATCGACCGACAGCGCGCCAACACGGCTGACCGACGGCGCCGCAAAGCGGTTGCCCGATGCTGCGCCGGCGTACGTGCTCGGGCGACCTCGTGAACGAGCCGCGCCGAAGATCTATCGGCGGGTCGTGCTTCCTCTTCGCGTGGAAGACGGCGTCGCGGAGCGATCGAGAGAGACGACGGAGCTCACCCGTGACGAGCGAGGCGCACCCGCACCGCGCCGAAAGCGACCCACGATGACCATCTCCGCGGAAGAGCACGAGCACCTGACGCATGTCTTCGTGAAGGCGCCCGCGCGCCTGATCGCGACCGTGTCGGCCACGTCGCGAGCTTCACTCGACGCGACTTGGAAGAGGGACGCGTCGAACGCGGGAGCCCCCGCGCCCGCGCCGACGTCGTCGGGCGTGCAGGAGATCGTGCGTGTTAATGCGGAGCCTGAGGCTGCGTCTTTACCGCGCGCCCCCGAGTCTTCCAGGTCGCGCCCCTCGATGACGTTCACCTTCCTCGCCGGGATCGCCTTTGGGATCGCGGTCGTGTTTCTCGGGGCGCTCGCACGGAGCGGTTCGTTCGGCGGTGGGGCAACAAAGGGCACGCGCTCCGTCGATGTCTGCTCTGCCATTGCGCAGCCGTTCGGCTTTCGATGCGGCTCGTGAAGGTGCTGGCGCCTGCAGCTCGACGCTCCGCGAGACGCGCTTCACGCCCGCGGCTCGCTGCGGTGATGACGGATGATCGAGGGTCCGCTATCTGTGAAGCGTGGGTCACCTTGGTGCAGACGCCGACACGGTGCGAGCCGACATGGCAGCTCTGCTCGAAGGCGAGCACCCTGAGGCCATCCTCGCGAATCGGTATCGTGTCGATCGCCTGCTCGGGCGTGGTGGCATGGGATCCGTGTATGCTGCAACGGATCTCGAGCTCGATGAGATCGTCGCGGTCAAGCTCCTCACCGAAGACGCGAGCGACGACGGCGAGCGCGCGATCGACCGCCTTCGCCTCGAGGTTCGACTCGCGCGAAAGGTGACGCACCCGAACGTCGCGCGGACGTTCGACCTCGGAAGCCATGGACAGCGGCGGTTCTTGACGATGGAGCTCGTTGACGGTGCGTCGCTGCGCGAGCTTCTCGCGGGCAAGGAGCTCACGCGGGCCTCTCTCCTTGCGATCGCCGAGCAGATCGCGACAGGGCTCGTCGCGATCCACGAGCAAGGGATCGTTCATCGCGATCTGAAGCCCGAGAACGTCCTCGTATCGAAGAGCGGCGTGGCCAAGATCAGCGACTTCGGGATCGCGCTCTCGATGGACGCAGCGCCGCGATCGACCGCGGGGACGCCCCGCTACATGGCGCCCGAGCTCCTCCGCGGCCAAGCCCCCACGGCGGCGGCCGACGTCTATGCGCTCGGGCTCCTCGTCTACGACGTGCTCACCGTAGGCCAGGTGGCTTCTCCGCGCGCGGCGCCCGACACGCAGCTGCTCTCCGGACCGGCGCGATCGTTCGTCGAGCGTTGCCTGGCCGACGATCCTCGCGCCCGACCCACCGCGAAAGAAGCGCAGGCGGAGATCGCAGCGCTGCGTGATGAAGCGCCGGTCACGATCACGTTTGGTCATCGGTCACGATCGCTCTCGATGCGCGTCGGCGTCGCGGCGTTTGCGACGCAAGAGCCAGGAGACGCGTACATCGGGACGTCGCTCGCTGCGGATGTGCATCGCATCCTCGTCGAAGCTCCGGAGCTTGCGCTACGTGCGGGGCTTCTTCCCTCCGGCACCGTGGGCGAGGTGCTGGCACGCGCGCGCGAAGACGAACTGCGCGCGGTCGTGATCGGAAACGTGCGCCATGCAGGCAACGACGACGTGAGCGTCTCGATGCGGGTCGTCGCGGTCGATGACGCGCTTCAGATCTGGGCGCGCAGCTTCACGGCGCCGATGTCGAGCATCCTCGGCGAGCTCGAAGACGCGGCGGTCTCGCTCACACGTGCGCTCGACGTTCATGAGCGGCCCACTGCGTTGTCGCTCCATCTCAAAGATCGCGATCTCGTGGAGCTCTATCTGCGCGCGTCGGAGGCCGAGCATCGACCATGGGCGGAGTGGGAGAACAGCGCTCCCGAGTTCTTCCGCCAGGCGCTCGAGCGCGCGCCCGACGACCCGGTGTTGCTCGCGAGCTATGCGGTGTGCCTGCTTCGCGGCGCGCCGCCCTACGACCGCACGCGTTACCTCACCGCACGCCGCGCGGCCGAGCAAGCGCTCGTCCTCAACACGCGAAGCGCGGCGCCACACCTTGCGTGTGGAGCGAGCTTGTACCTCGCCAACGACGCGGTCGGCGCAGTCGAGGCGCTGCGACGAGCGCTCGCGCTGGCTCCGTCGCTCGCGGATGGACATGCGATGCTCGGCGCGATCGCGAGCGCCGTCGGGTTGCTCGATGAGTCCGTCGGGCGGTCCCAGCTCGCGCTCGCGCTCGACCCGAGGATCGCGATCGCCAGGTTTTGTGCCTCGCGTTCGCTCGAGATGAAAGGCGACCGAGCGGGCGCCGACGTGATGCTTCGCGATGGGCTGCGCGATACACGGACGTTTGGCGCGTTCCTGTGCGCTCTCTCGACGGCTCGCTATGCGCTCTGGCGCGGGACCGACGAGGCACGCGACGCTGCCGTCGAGATGCTCCGGCCTGCCGCCGCCGGCAACCCGCTCAGCGTGCCGTTGATCGGATTTTTGCGACGCGAGGTCCCGATCGACGTGATCTTCACGATGCTCGATCCGCTGACGAGCGCGAGCGTCGAATGGGGCCGGCAACGCGAGCTCTCGGTGGAGCTTCGCGCCGAGCTGTATCTCGTCGCCGGTGAAGACGACAAGGCGATCGCGTTGGTGGGAGAGCTCGTGGAGGTCGGGAGCTACGACGCGACGTGGTTCGAGCTCTGTCCGCTCGTCGCGCGCATCGCGGCCCATCCCGCGACGCAGCGCGTGTCGCAGCTCCTGGCCGAGCGCGCGAAGGCGGTTCGCGAGGCGCTCTGGTCGCTCAGCGCACCCTGACTCGTCGGTAGGCATGGCTTTTTCCCGACGCGGGAACACCGAGGGAAGGAATGGTGGAGGGTCGCGTAACAAACGCCGTCTGCCATGCGCTTCGCTGAGGTCCTCTCTTCTTATCCTTCCAACGACGATCCGGTCGCGCGCTCCACCCAAGGGAGCGAGTCGCTCTTGGGAACCGTGATCGAGCTCACGAAGGACGTCCCCGCCGAAGCGATCGCGGTCGGCGTCGGCGCGCTCGTTGGCGTCACGCTCTTCGTCTGCGCGATGGTCGCCTTTCGTTCATCGAAGAAGAAGCAGAATTCGGGCGGGCCCCTCCCGCGGCTGTCCGCCAACGAGGTCATCTTCATGGCGCCCGCGCCGATGAGCCCGCAGGCGACCCGCGATCGATCCGTGTTCCCCGCGGCCCCTTCTATCCATCCAACAAATCCTGTCGGGCCTCATTTCAAGCCATCGAGCGCACTATCCGCGCGCGTGTTTGCGAAGATGGGTATGACGTTCGAGCAAGAAGAGGCCCTTCAATCGAGCGAGCTTTGCGTCGTCGGTGGGACGGCGCCGATGCCCGTGCTCGACGCAAATGGACAACGCGCCGCCGCGATTCCCGCCGCGATCCCCGAACCAATCTCGGTTCCGATGCCGCTCGCGTCGGTCGAGTGCGTGTTCGACGACTCCCCTCCGTCGTCGTCGTCTGCCGAGACGCAGCCGGCGTCGGTCGTGAGCATGCGCGCGGCGAGCATCGTGGACCTCGATATCGACGACTCCCCCACAGAGCTTCGTGAGCCGCTTTTCGAGGATCCACCCCAGAAGTTGCGTCGCATGACGCCGCCGAAGATCCGCAAGGTCGAGCCCGCCGCGCCACGAATGCCGTCCGAGCCGCCACCTCCAGTGCAGCAGTGTGGGATGCTCCCCAAGACTGCAAGCCAAAGCCAAAGCCCAACCCAACCGCCGCTTGGACCTCTTCCGCCCGTGTCGGCGCCGTTCCGTTGGGCCGGTTCACCGCAACCCCTTCCGACGCCTCAAACGCCACAAAGCGAGCCGATCTCGCGTCCTTTCTGAGACAGACCTTGACGCACCGCACAGACGGCGAAACGTTGAGGAAGGAATGTGTCCCCGCTGCCGCCAAAACGCGCCGATCGTCTATCGCGGAATCAATGCATTCTGCACGGCATGCGGAGCGCCACGCATTCCGCTCGCCAGCACATCCGTCAATCTCGCAGGTCAACCGTCGAAGGTCGGCGGGACCGTCGCGCGCGTCTTCGGTTGGATCGTCCTCGCGGGTGGTTGGCTGCTCGCGCTCATGTTCTTCGGGCTCGTCTCTCTCTTGGGAGCCCCGCTCACGACGGCGCTGATCGTCGGCGCGCCGATCGCGCTCATCGTGTCGATCATCGCCTACGTGCTGCTCCGGAGCGGCAAGGAGCTCAAGAAGTCGGGAGATGACACCGAGCTTGCGACGAAGACGCAGGCGATCTTCGCGCTCGCGAACACACGGGGTGGTGTCCTTCGCGCGTGGGATGTCGCGCAGATGCTTCAGGTGACGCCCAAAGAAGGCGACGACATCCTCACGAAGCTCGCGAAAGAGAACCCCGATCACGTCCAGGTCGACGTGGATGACGAAGGCACTGTCCTCTACCGATTCCTCGCCGCCAACTGGGGCGCCATCCACGCGAAGGCGACGGCCCCGACGATGGCGCCCAACGCCGTGCCGCCCCACGTTCGCGTCCAAGGCGCCCCGCCGATCCCGCAGCAGCGTGTCGCGCCGACGCCGGACGTTCGTGTGGATGCGCGCGATCCGCTCGACGCCGAAGAGCTCGAGCAAGCCGAGCCCGCACGCCAAAAGGTGCGCTGATTTCGGCTCCCCAAACGACCGAAAGCCCGGAACCGCGGAGCTCGAGCGTGGTCCGTAAGACGATGTCTACCATTCGGAGTGCCTTCGGGCTCACGTTGGCTCTTGTCGCTGTAAGTTGCTCGTCCCAGCAGACTTCGCCGCCCGCCGCCACGTCTTCGTCCGCACCCGCGTCTTCAGCTCCGCCAAAGGGCTCGAGCAGCGCGACCGCTTCGAAGTCATCGTCGCCGTCGCCTGACGCGGGAGACCCCGCCAGCGGCAACGCACAGATCGGTGCGATCGATCCGGAGCCGACGTTCGATGAGATCGTCAACGTGCTGTTCGCGGACAAGGCGAGCACGGCGTCGATCACGGCCACGACATGTCCGTCCACCATCCCGGCGGATGCGCGCATTCGATGCCTCTTCGATGAGCGCTACCGCGGCGATACGAAGGCGGCGGGGCTCGCTCACGAAATGTTCGTGCGCTTCAAGATCGTCTCGGGTGTCGAGGTCGCGCACACGATGGACGGCGGTTATCGCGGGATGATCCGCATCGAGCCTGCGCTTCCCATCACCACCGAGCGAAAGCACATCGAGTGGATCGCGATGGCGATGCGCGACATCGACGGGCTCTTCAGCGACCTCGAGAAATTCGGCTCCGAGCACAAGGCCGCGAGCGACGAAAAGCCAAGGCCGAAGCGCTATCGCTTCAAGCCGCTCACGCTTCGCTTCATGCGTTCGGTCGCGGCGCGCACGCCGAGCGCTTACGCCCACGACTGGACGGTGGCGTGGAACCTCGCCGGCTCGCTGCACACGTCGAGTGACATGGTCCGCGAGACCCTCGTCCACGAGATCTTTCACCTGAACGACTACGCGCATCCCACCGGCGGCGCGGACGCGTGGTCCATCTCGGTCCTGAGCTCGACGTTCGACGCGATCGTGAAGAAATGCGGCGTCGCGATTCCATGCCTCACGCCGTATACGCCGAACGAGACGATCGTGCGCGGAGGGACGTATTACTCGTTCCAGCCGGGCAACGGCGTACGCGAATACGCCGCCGAGCTCGCGCTTCGCTACTACCGCGAGCAACGCGCGGCGCTGCGCTCGCTTCCGAAGGTGAAGCCGTTCAAGTGCGGTCCGCCCGAGAACGCGAAGTCGTGGGCGCTCATCCGTGACGAGTTCTTCGACGGCATCGACGCTGTGCCCCCCTGCGGGTGACAGAGAGGCGGGGGGACCCCTCCCGTGGACACTGCAGTGTGACGACGACGACCGTCAGGGCTTTGGCGCGTTCGTCGCTTCGGTCTCGTCGGTGTCGTTCAGGCGATCGACCTTGCGGAGCTGGGGAAACATCAGCGCCCAGAGCACGACGACGATGCACGTGCCGATGCCTCCGACGATGACCGCGAGCTCGGGGCCAAGCCATGCAGCCGTCACTCCAGACTCGAACTCACCGAGCTCGTTCGACGCGCCGATGAACACCATGTTGACGGCGCTGACACGACCGCGCATCTCGTCGGGCGTTCGGATCTGAATCAGCGTGGAACGAACCACCACGCTGAACATGTCGGCGGCACCGAGGATGAGGAGCGCTGCGACCGACAGCGGAAAGCTCCTCGACCAACCAAACACCATCGTCGCGACACCGAAGATGAGGACGCACACGAACATCACGACGCCCGCGCGACGGCGAAGCGGAAAATAGGCCAAAATGATGGCGATCGTGGCTGCGCCGATCGCGGGCGCGCTGCGCAAGATGCCGAAGCCCCACGCGCCAACCTTCAAGTAGTCGCGCGCAAAGATCGGCAAGAGCGCGACTGCGCCGCCGAGCAAGACGGCGAAGAGATCGAGCGAGATCGATCCGAGGATGGGTTTGTTCGACCACACGTAGCGAATGCCAGCGAGCAGCGTCCCCCACGTCGCGCGGCCGGTGGGTTTTGGGTTCGACGTCTTCGGATCGTGACCGATCGCGAGCACCGCGCCGAACGCGATGAGCGACATCACCGTGCACAGCGCGTACACCACGCTCGCCTTGCCCGTCGCCGCATACACGACGCCGCCGAGCGATGGTCCGCCGATCATCGCGAGCTGCCAGCACGATGAACCCAGCGCGACGGCGCGCTCGAGGTGCGCGCGCTCGACGAGGTTGGGCATGTACGACTGACCCGCGGCTCCGCTGAAGGCACGCACCGCTCCGAGCACGATCAAGACGGCGTAGATCGGGACGAGGCCTTTGTGGCTCGACGCGGAGACGGCCGCGAGCGTCGCCGCGCTCGACGCGAAGATGAGATGGCAGACGAGCAGGATCTTTCGCCGGTCACGGCGGTCGGCGACGTGACCTCCAGGGAGCGCCAAGAGAAAGCCGGGGAGAAAGAGCGCCAAGCCGGAGAGGCCGAGCGCGAGTGGCTGCCCCGTGATGTCGTAGACCTGCCAGCCGACCGCGACGCTGAGCATCTGCGCCGCGAAGATCAGCGACACGCGCGAGATCAGGTAGAGCACATAGCGGCGGTTCGCGAGGAGCGCAGACACACTCGCTTCGTTACTCACTGCCACCACGATGCGATCTTCTTAGGCGAGGTATCTCGGGAAGACGAGCGCCTTCCTACCAGCGGCAGCAGCACGATGCGGGCTACAGGTTGACCTGAACACCGATCTCGACGACCTGCTCGGGCGGCAGGTTGAAGAACTGGCCTGCGTTCCGTGAGTTTCGAGAGAGGACGCCGAAGATCGACTCCTCGATTTGACCCATGCGCCCGCCGGGAAGCCCAAGGATGGTCTCGCGACCGAGGAAATACGTGGCGTCCTCGAGGTCGACGTCGAGCCCGTGCCTCGTCTTCGCGAGCGTGAGCAGCTGCGGCACATCGGGCGTCTCCATGAAGCCGTAGTGGGCAACGACGCGGAAGAACCCTTGCTCGAGCGGCTCGACGGTGACGCGCTTCGACTCTTCGACGAAGGGGACGTGCGCCGTCACGATCGTGAGCAGCACGATGTGCTCGTGGAGCACGCGCACGCGCTCGAGGTGATGGATCAGCGTGGGCGGGACGCCCTCCGTCACGGACGCCATGAAGACGCCCGTGCCGGTGATGCGCTTCTCGACCGAGAGCTGTTTCTCTGGCTTGTGCGATCGATACGCCACGCCAGTCCCCGAGATCGCAGCCAGGAGCTCCTCCACGGGTCTCGTCTTCTTCGTGTAGAGCTCCTTCAAGAAGCGACGGCCACGCTTCCAGACCACCATCGCGACGAAGAACACCGCGCCGATGAGGATGGGGACCCAACCGCCATCGAGGAATTTCAGCGCGTTCGCCCCGAGAAAAGCGAGGTCGAACGACAGAAAGAAGACGAGGAGAGCGAACGCCTTCGGGAAGGACCAGCCCCACGTCTGCCTCGTGACGACGAAGAAGATGACCGATGTGATCGCCATCGTCCCGGTGACGGCGATGCCGTACGCCGCCGCGAGCTTCGAAGACTCACCGAACGACAACACGAGAAGCACGCACACGACCGCGAGGAGCCAGTTGATGCTCGGGACGTAGATCTGTCCCATCGTGTCTTTCGACGTGTGCTTGATCAGAATGCGCGGAAAGAAGCCGAGCTGAACGGCTTGGTGCGTGAGCGAGTAGGCGCCGCTGATGAGCGCTTGGGAGGCGATGATCGTCGCGGCGGTGGCGATCGACACGAGCGCCCAGGTCGCCGCCCCACGTGGCACCATCGCGAAGAAAGGATTCTCCGCCGCTGAAGGATCCGACAAAACGAGCGCGCCCATCCCGAAGTACGCGAGCAGGAGAGAAGGGAAAACAAGGCCGATCCACGCGAGTCGGATCGGACGGCGACCGAAGTGACCCATGTCCGCGTAGAGCGCCTCTCCGCCCGTCACCGCGAGCACGACGGAGCCGAGGACTCGAAAGCCGTGCATCTTGTGCTCGGCGAAGAACGTGACCGCGTTCCTTGGGTCGACCGCCCAGAGCACGGTGGGGTTCTTGATGAGGTGGTAGATGCCGAGCGCGGCGAGCGTCGAGAACCAGATCACCATGACCGGACCGAAGAAGCGTCCGATCCCTTCGGTGCCTCGACTCTGGATCGCAAACAGGCCGATCAAGATCGCGCAGGTGATCGGCACGACGAAGGGCTTCAAGCCGTGCGCCTCACCTTCGAGACCTTCAACGGCCGAGAGCACGCTGATCGCGGGCGTGATCATCCCGTCGCCATAGAGAAGCGCGGCACCTGCCAAGACGAGGAGCGCGATCCAGCCGATCTTGTTCGGACGGCTCCGGAGCTTCTCGGGCACGAGCGCGAGCAGCGCGAGGATGCCTCCTTCGCCGCCGTTGTCCGCGCGCATGACGAAGGCGAGGTACTTCACCGTCACGACGAGCGTGAGGCTCCAGACGATGAGCGAAAGCACACCGAGGATGTCGCCGTGACTTGGCGCGTGGCCGCCGTTCTCGTTGTGGATGCACTCCTTCAGCGCGTAGAGCGGGCTCGTGCCGATGTCGCCGAAGACGATCCCGAGCGCCGCGAGCACCAACGTCGAGGTCGGTGCCTCGTGATGCCCGGCGCCCGCATGTGCGGCATCCCCGTGATGCGTAGCGCCTGACGCAGTCGCTTCGATTTTTGCGTCTTGTTCCCGTGGCGCGAGCGAGAACGTCGGGATCCGTGAGTGCCGCGGGCTGTTCCCCGAAGGCGAAATGCTCGAATTAGGCGTGGGAGAATGCGACGGCGAAGGCGGCTGGCTGCGGTTCGACGAAGCACTCATCTCGAATTCATTTCCCCCGCAATCGGTGCGTGACCCCGCGTTGGAGGTTACGCGCCCTGGTTGTGGCGCTTCTGCAGAGGGCACTCTACGGCCATATTCGCCGCGTGTCTCCTGCACTTACGTGCCGAGTTGTGTCGGTCTCATGACCGTTTCCTGACGAGACGCCTCGTAAGGTAAACAGCATGAACAAGCGCAAATACGGGTGGCTGGTTAGCGCCCCGTTCTTCGGCGTGCACATCGCGGCCGTTGTGGGTGTCGCGATCCTCGGTTGGTCATGGACGGGCTTCGCGCTCGCGATCGGCCTCTACTACTTGCGCATGTTTGGCGTGACGGGCGGCTACCACCGCTACTTCTCGCATCGCACCTACCGCACGAGCCGCTGGTTCCAGTTCGTCCTGGCCTGGCTCGCGTCGATGAGCCTTCAAAAGGGCGTGCTCTGGTGGGCCGCGCATCACCGCGATCACCACAAGTACTCGGACACCAAGCTCGACCCGCACTCCTTCCGTGAGGAGGGCTTTTGGTGGTCGCACGTCGGTTGGATTCTCTCGCGTGACACCGAGGAGACCGATTTCAAGAAGATCGGTGACCTCGCGCGTTACCCGGAGCTTCGCTGGCTGAACAAGTACCACACCGTGCCGGGCATTCTCCTCGGCGTGGGGCTCTTCCTGGTCGGTGGATGGCACGCGCTCGTGTGGGGGCTCTTCGTCTCCACCACGCTCCTCTGGCACGGCACCTTCTCGATCAACTCCCTCATGCACTGGTGGGGACGCCGTCGCTACACGACGACGGATGACAGCAAGAACAGCATGATCCTCGCCCTCGTCACGATGGGTGAGGGCTGGCACAACAACCACCACTACTACCAGCGCTCGACCGCGCAGGGCTTCTTCTGGTGGGAGATCGACATGACCTACTACATCCTTCGCGCGCTCTCCGTCGTGGGTCTCGTTTGGGACATCCACACGCCGCCGAAGGCCGTGCGAGACGGAAACCTCGCCGTTGGTCGCCCGCGTCATGCGGACATCAAGACGGCCGTGGTCGCAGCGGCCGCTGCGGCGACCGCTCCGGCGGAGGCCACGGTCGAAGCTGCCGCGGAGTAACCGCACAACTCGAACGGAAATTCAGAGACGAACGCGGCGAGCGCCTAACCAGTGCTCGCCGTCTTCGCTTTGTCGATCCGAGCGAGGTCGACGAGCGTGAGCGCCGCGAGGCCTGCGAGCGAGAAGCCGATCGCGTTCGCGCCGCCGTGCCAGTCGATCATCGTCTGGAGTGGGATCGCGCCGGTTAGCGACGAGCCACGCCCCGCGGACGAAGAGAGGGCGAAGGTCGCCGCGAGCGACATCGTGAGGAGGAGCGTGCCTCCCGACGCGATGAACAACGCTCCCGCCAGCTTCGATCCGATCGCGAAGGCTCGACGTGACGCGAAGACCACCAGCACGACCGAGGCGCAGAGCATTCCCGAGGCGAGGAGGATCGCGGCGATCGACTCGATCGTGTGGTTCGTCGCGATGCCGATCGCGGTGAGCGGAACGCCGGCGCAGACCGCCACGGCCGCGACGCGGTAGAGCGATCGCAGCAGGCGGCTCGGGTGCACGTCGGGCGCTCCGCCGAACAGAAAGCGGCCTGTTCCTCCAAGAATCACTGGCGCGCAGAACCCGGCGAAATGGAAATGCGCCGCCGTGAACGTGACGACAGGCTCCTGAAAACCGATCAGCGGCATCGCCGAGCGCGACGCGACGAACCACACGCCCGCGACCGGCAGAAGGCCGAGGCCGACGTCGATCACGAGCTCGTGAAGCGGAGCGAAGAAGCGAGGCCGGCGACCATAGAGTCGAACGAGCGCGAGCGTCCCGCTGAGCGCGCAGACGACGCCATGAAGCAGCGCGAGCGCGAGCGCCATCGGATAGCCGGGAGGCGAGATCCATCCGAGCACCCCTGCCGCCGCGCCGATCGGAGCGAGCACGACGAGGAGACGGCGAGGGAGCGTGACCTCGTGATCATCATCACCCGAGAGCGCAAACGCGAGGCCGAGCGGCACCGCGACGCCAGGGCCAAGCATCAAGACGAGCGCGGGAATTCCGGCGGCACGCGCGGAGAGGACCGCGACGAGCACCACGCCCATCAGGGCGGAGAAGCGAAGAACGCGAGGTGCTCGCGTGGTCGCCGTCGTGAGCGACTCAGTCGTCACCGCGACGTGACGGCGGCTTGCGTGCAGCCTTCTTCTTCGCGACCTTCTTCTTGCTGTCGAGGCGCTTCACCTTCGCGGCCTTGCTCGGCTTCGTCGGCTTGCGTGCCTTCGGGACCGCGAGCGCCTTGAGGATGAGATCCTTCAGCTTCTCACGCGCGTCCGCGAGGTTCTTCCCTTGGTCACGCGTCTTCTCGCTCTTGATGAGCACGCGGCCTTCGGCGTCCATCTGGTTCTTCGCGAGGACGCGGATGCGTGCCTTCACGGAGTCTTGCAGCGCGACGCTCGTCTCGAAGTCGAACGACAGCTCGACCTTCGACGCGACCTTGTTGACGTTCTGACCGCCGGGTCCCGAGGCGCGAACGGCTGTCCATTCGAGGTCACTACCGGGAAGCGTGATCTTGTCATTGATGACCAACGGGCTGCTCATTTGAGGACCTCCGTCGTCGCACGTTCGAAGGTGCTTTCGCAAGCAAGAACAAGCGGCAATCCTGCAATCAGGGCCGCTCGTTCCGCTCGTTTGTCACGATGATCCACCGCGATCCGATGGGGTTTCACCCCATACCCCGATCGGCCAGCGTGACCATCCTCGCGGCCCCGGCGACGCCGAAGGGCAAGAGGAGTAGCCCCACGCCAGGGATGAGGAGGAGCAGGGCGGCGGACACCCCAAAGCCCAGAACTGCGCTGAAATTCTCGCGCATGAACCGCGCGCGTGACCGCACGCCAACGCCGCGGAGGCCAAGCGGATAATCGAGGAAATCGTACGCGACGACGACCCCAGTCACGACGAGCTTGAGCGGCACGGTGACGACGCCGGCGGGTGGCACGAGCAACGTGATCACGGTGAGCAGCGCGAGGATGGGCAAGCTCAGGATCAGCGCGGTCAACGTGACGCGGAGCGATCGAAGCGCCGACCCGATGAGCGGCTGATCGGGCCACGAACGACCGCCGAGCGCGATCTCCTGGCGACGCGCGATCGCATCGAGCGCGAATCCCGAGAGCGGCTGCGCGAGCGAGATCGACAGGAGGAACGACAAGACGATTCCGGCGATCCAGAACACGACGCGCAAGACCCAGATGCTGACGGTGGTCCACGTCCCGTCACCCGGGTCCCACAACGCACGATGCGCGAGCGCCATGCCTCCCCAAATCGCGAGCGCGCCGAGACCAAAAAAGAGCAGCGTGGCGACCAGCGAGGGGATCAATGCCCAGCCCCACATCGACGGACGGCCGACGATGAAGCCAAGCCCACCAAAGAGCGCGCCGACGCCGTCGAAGAATCCGAGCTTCGCCTTGGGGGTGGTCTGGCTGGCGCCCGTGCGCCCCTGGGTGGCCAACGGCTGAGCGATCATCCAATCGAGAGCGTAATCACTCTATGGGTTCACGTTAAGTCGCGTCCGTCTAGGATGGCGCTCGTGACCTCCCACGGATCCGTCGCTGTTCGGGCACTGACGCTCATGCTCCTGCTCACGCTCGCGATCGGAGCGTGCCGGCGCACCGGGGGAGATCCGAGCGACGCACGGATCGCCGCAAAAGAAGGGGGATCCGAGATCACCTTTGGCAACAGAAAGGCAGAGCTCCCCGCTGGAGACGTGGGCAAAGACGCGCCGCCGGTGACGCAAGACGAGCAGGCACGGCGCCTCGCCTACCGAACCGCCAGCGGGCAAGCGCGGATCGTCTACGTGGTGGGCGATGGCCTCTTCGTCGGGCCGCTCGTGCCGTTTCCGCCGGACTTCAAGGCCGCGCCGGACGTCGACCACGCGCTCGCGCCGCTCTTCGAGGCGGCAAAGACGAGCGCCCGTCGCCTCGAGCTCGTGAGCGAGGTGAAGAAGCAAGGCGGTGAAGCCGCGGTCGTGCGCCTCCTCATCGACGCCGCGTACGTCGACGATCCTTCATGGGACGAAGCGCGAAAGACGCTCTCGAAGGAGAACCAGACGGCGCTCGCGGAGGCGATGGCGGTGGGCCTCGAGAAGGGGAAGTCCGCGGTGCTGCTTCGTCGCGCGGTCAGCTTGGTCGACATCCGCGCCGCCTCACGGCAGAAGGTCGTCGCTGCGCGTGCGAAAGAGCTCGCGGACGGCTCGCAAGAGCCACGCGCTGTCGCGGCGCTCGTGCGCGCGGTCCTCGCCAGCGACAAATCCGAGGGCGCGAGCCTTGGCTGCACCGCGCTGAAGAGCGCTACCCCCGATGCCGGCTCGAGCGACGAGCGCGGCGTGCTCGTCGAGACGGCGTTGCTCGCGGTGGCGCATGCGCGCTTGAACGGCGACGCGAATGCATGCGCGGACGCCAACGGCGCGATCGAGAAGATGCTGATGCAGCAATCGTGCGTTCCGCATCTGCGCTGCTCCGACACGGCGCCGCTTCGATGGAGCGATACGTCGAAGCAAGACGAAGGGCTCTGCACGAAGGCGCAGGTGACCGACGCGATCAAAGCGGAGCTCGACCGTCCGACGAGTGACATCCTCGGCGCCGTCGCGACGCGAAGCGAGCTCTTCGCCTACGGCGCGCTCCTCGCGAGCGACCGCGTGCCGGCGAGCTTCACGACCGCGCATGCCCGCAGGCGTTACGCGATCACGCAGCCCGCCGAGCCTGCGTGCGACAACACCGTGACGCCGGGAGCCGCGTGCCACTGTGACGAGGCGACGCTCCGCGCCGCCGTCTGCCGCGCGCCGGCCGAGGCGAAAGACGCCGCGAGCGGCTTCTGCAAGCTCGAGATCGACGACAAGGCGAAGAAGATCGCGAACGTCGTCGCGGGTACGGGCACGCCTTAGCGCGGTCAGTCGGGCTTCGGGCGTGAGGGGATGAACGACGCTGCGCGCGCGGCGAAGCTGCCCTTCTTCGGCGGCGGCTTCGCGGGCTCGGCTGGTTTCGTAGGCTTTGCTGCTGGCTTCGCTCCGTCTTGCTCCGTCGCGCCGGGGTCGGCCGACGGCGCGATCGCTTCGCGGCTCTGCGCCTTCTTCGCTTCGAGCTCTTCGAGGGTCTTGGGCCACTCCCCGCGCATCAAGCGGGAGAGCGATCGATCGGCGAGGAGCTTGCCCTCGGTCTGGCACGTCGGGCAGTAGTTCGATTCGTTGTCGGCGTAACGGATCCGCTGCACGGGCTTGCCACATCGCGGGCACGGCTTGCCGTACTTGCCGTGCACGGCCATCTCTGGACGAAACGCGGTGACCTTCTCCGGGAAGTCCCCCGACTCCTTGCGAAGAAGGTCCGTCCAGTAGACGAGGATGTGTTTTGTCGCTTCGAACAGACGCTCGACCTCTTCGTCGGTGAGCCGCTGCGTGAGCCGCACGGGCGACATCTGTGCATGATGCAATATTTCGTCGGAGTACGAGTTGCCGATGCCGCTGAACAGATGCGGATCGGTGAGCGCGCGCTTCAACGTGTGGTTTTCGCTACGAAGCTGCAGACCGAATTTCTTCGCCGTCGTCGTCTTCGCGAGGACCTCGAGCCCACCGGGGTTCAGCGCGTCGAGCCCAGCGTCGTCCACGACGTGAATGCTCGCGCGCTTCTTCGTGCTCGCTTCGGTGAGGATGAGCGTCCCGCCTTCGTCGTGAGGCGTCTCTTTCGGCTTCTTTTTGGCCGTCTTCTTCGCGTCGTCCGCGAGCGGCGCAAAGTCGAACGCGGCGAGACCGAGCTTTCCAGGGACGGGCGCGCCGAGCGGCTTCCACTTGAAGCGACCCGCCACCATGAGATGGATGACGAGATGGAGCACCGGCGCGGTGTCGAAGGTGAACGCGATCCGCTTTCCGATACGGCGAACCTCGCGGACGCGACGACCATGAAGCGCGCTCAACGGCGGCGTCGCGGTCCGCAAGACGAACGGGCTCGCGAGGCGAACGCGCTCGAGCATATGCCCCGCGGTGCGTGCGGCGATGTGCTCGACATAGATTTCGACGTCAGGGAGCTCCGGCATGGCGCGCCCGAAGCACTGTAGCGCAGGCGTGCAGAATTTCCCCTTTAGCGGCGCTTTCGCCGGCGAACGACCGCGACACCGAAGACCGCGCTGAGGAACGCGAGCACCCACGAGCCGTAGCTGCGATGCTCCTTTGGCGCGCTACCACAGCCATCACGGTTCGAAGCCGGGGGATCCTGGTCCGAGTAATAGATGGCGGAGTGGAGGTTCGTGACGGGTGTCTGCTGCTTCGAGGGCTGCAGGCGAAGGTCACCCGACTGGAGCGCATCGACCGGGAGCACAGCACGAAGACGCGTCACCCACACGTCGCGACGGTGCAGCCCGTAGAGCGCCACGTCGAGGTCGTCGTACTGGATGCAGTCCTTTGGCGCGATCGCGTCGCGTCTCGACTTCGGCGTCGAGGACGTGCCCGCGTCGCTCTCTCCGCCGCTCGAGCCTGCGTCCTTCGGAGGGGCTCCGCTGTCGCCCGGATCCTCGCCGTCACCAACACCACCGTCGCCGGCATCGGCGCCTGCGTCCGCGCCGGAGTCGCCGTCTTGGTTCTGGTTCTGGTCTTGGTCCGAGCCGGCGTCTTGGTTGACGCTGGGCTGGTTGGGGCAGGGCGTGAGCGGCGGCGTGCTGGATGACGAGCCGCTCGGATAGGGGCTCGTGCTGCTACCACCGTTGTAGCCAAGGCCGCATTGCGAGAAGAGCGCGTCAGCCAGCAGCGGCGTCGCGCTGCGGCTCGATCGGTTCGCGCTGTAATAGGCGGTCGACCACGTCCCTTCGGGCAAGTACGCGTTGCTCGCGGACTCGAGATGCCACGTGCGCCCATTCGCCTTCGCCATGATCTCTTGCGAGAGCTCTTCGTAGTTCGACTTGAACTGCACGCGATTCCACCGGAGCTTCTCGTCGTCGAGGATCTCACTCGCGAAGTTCTGCGGCTCGTACTTGCCTTCGGCGATGACCCACAGCGTGATGCCGACGCGGGGACCCACGCCCGCGGCCACCATGCGAAGCGGCAGCGTCGGGTCGGCGCCTGGCGTGATGACGCGGACGGGGCGCATCGCGCGCTCGTTGCATTGCGGTCGCAAGCGCAGGGCGATGAAGTCGAACTTCTCGCTGACGTACGCCGCGATCGTCGGCTCGATCTCCTTCGGAATGGCAAACGAGTGGGTGGTGAGCCACTTCGTGAGCGCGTCCTCGTCGGTCGCGCGCAGCGTGACGGTCTCGTACGGACCGATCACCGACTGCTTCAAGACCTGCACCGAGCCCGGCGCGCCCGCGGCCTCTGCGCTCGTCGACGACTCGCTGCAGCCGGTGAGGCCGCAGCCGGCGTTGCCGCCGAACGTGTTCGGACCATAGACGGTGGGCTGCGAGCTCTGATCGAGCGCAGTGAAGAACTCGTCGTTCGCGAGCTCGATCGCGGCGCCCTGCCGGACGGGCAAGACCCACGCGAACTCTGCGGGGTCACCGCTGTAGCGGATCTGGTCCCAGAGCACGGTCTGGTTGGTCGAGATCGAGAGCGCCATCCGGTGGTCGGTGACCACGGTGCGCTCCGTCGGCGGTGAGAAGCATCCACCACAGGCGTCGGCGGGACGAACATCCGCGAGCACACATGCCGTGAGCGCGGTGAGCGTAAGGAGAGTCTTTTTCATGGTTGTAAGCTGGGGGGACGTTCGCGCGAGGAGGGAGCGAGCGAGCGTCGCGTGGCACAGCCCAGCAATCGACGTGCCCAGAGGTCTTCTCTCACGAGAGCCCGTGAAATACGGCCTCCCATCAATCTCCCCCGCGATTGTAGACGAAGGACCGGACATTGAGCCAGTCGTCGAGACACGCGCGTCATACCCCGCTAGGGTGCACGTCCGATGGCTACTCGTGTGCGAAAGATGCGTGCAGAGGATCTTCAAGCCGTGGGTGCGCTCGCCGGCAAGCTGGTTCGGATGCATGTCGACTTCGACAGCAAGCGGTTCATGACCACGAACAACCCCGAGCAAGGCTACGCGCGCTGGTTCCGCACGCAGCTCGACGAAGACGACGTCTTCTTGCTCGTCGCCGAGGACGATGAGCTCGGCGTCATCGGATACGTCTACGCACGGATGGAGCCACGCAGCTACAACGAGCTCCTCGACGCCTGCACGAAGCTTCACGACATCTACGTCGACGACCGCGCGCGCAAACGTGGCGTCGGTGAGGCGCTCCTCCAAGCGACCTTCAAATGCGCACGTGAGAAGAACGCGCCACGCGTCGTCCTCCTCACGGCTTCGCAAAACGAGGCAGCCCAACGTCTCTTCGCGCGCGTCGGCTTTCGCACGACCATGCTCGAGATGACCTGCGAGATGTGACGACGCGCGCGGGACTCGCGGTCGCGCTCGCGGTCAATCGCGGGTCGGTCAGTCGGTCGCGAACGTCACGTCGAACGCGGCCGTCTCACGCACCTTCGACCCCGCGGAGAACTGACGCTTCGGCTGTGACACCGCGTCCATCACCGCGATGAGCTCCGAGTAGGGCATGTCGTTGGCGGCGTGGACGACCGCGCGATCGAATCGCAGGTCGCTTGCTTCGTGGTGCACGCCGCTGTTCTTCCACTCATCGGAGACCTTCGCCGCCAGGTTCGGGTACGCGATCATGCCCGTCTTCTTGTTCTCGCGCGGCACGTCGACGCTTCGGATCACAGTGCGCCCTTGCTTCCACGCGAGGACGAACTTCGACGGGTCGGACGTCTCGACGTGGAGCTTCGCGTCCTCCTTGCAGTCGCCTTCGCACGGCGGCGTAACGGACGAGCCCGGCACCTGCGCGTCCGCCACGAGCCTCTGCGAGTGAACCCAGACCGCGGTGATGAGGAGAAACGAGATCGTGACCATCAGCAGGTCGATCATCGGGATCATGTTGATCTCGGAGTCGAGTGTCCGCCGCCCTTTGCCGCCACCACCGCCCACGTTCACGCCTGCCATGGATTCGCTCTCCTCTTCTCTTCGTGTTGCCGCGCAAAGGGGAGACCATGGGCCGCGCGAGAAGTTCCCAAGCGCCCCGAAAGTGCAGCCGGAGCCGAAAATGGCGCCAGGGCGAACCTTGGTTGGCCAAGGTCGACTGGGACGGCGGGGCAACGGACTCGCGTCGGTGGGGCAACGGACTGCGACGTCGGTCGGGCAACGGACCGGGACGTCGGTCGGGCAACGGACTCGGGCCTCGGTCGGGCAACGGACTAGGGGACGTCGGTCGGGCAACGGACTGGGACGACGGTCGGGCAACGGACTGGGACGACGGTCGGGCAACGGACTGCGACGACGGTCTGGCAACGGACTGGGACGTCGGTCTGGCAACGGACTGCGACGACGGTCTGGCAACGGACTGCGACGACGGTCTGGCAACGGACTGCGACGTCGGTCGGGCAACGGACTGCGACGACGGTCTGGCAACGGACTGGGACGTCGGTCTGGCAACGGACTGGGACGACGGTCTGGCAACGGACTGCGACGACGGTCTGGCAACGGACTGCGACGACGGTCTGGCAACGGACTGGGACGTCGGTCTGGCAACGGACTGGGACGTCGGTCTGGCAACGGACTGCGACGACGGTCTGGCAACGGACTGGGACGTCGGTCTGGCAACGGACTGCGACGACGGTCTGGCAACGGACTGCGACGACGGTCTGGCAACGGACTGCGACGACGGTCGGGCAACGGACTGCGACGACGGTCGGGCAATTGAGATCGCATCGTGGTTGGCCATACCGGCACGGGCCTGGCACGCCGATCGGTCGGCCAGCGCGTGTGACAAAGATGGCCGTCTGCACGTCACGCGAAGCGGCGATCGCGCATCCAATTTGGTCACCACTTGCGTCGCCTTCGAGCCACAAAAGAGTGAGAGCCAGGGCGTTTGTCTGGGGACTCCAGCCTCCCGCGCACCTTGGTTGGCCAAGGTGAATGGGGAGCGACGACCATGTTCGTTGCGGCTCTTCCTGCAGAAGCGCCGCGAAAGAAGCCTGTCGTGACAGGCCGCATTTTTCTTCTCGGTCGGAGAAGAAAAGTCGATCGGTTCTGCCTCGGGCGGTGACTAACACTCCTCCAACGTTCATCGGAGACATGCACCGTTCCAACCCGCAGCCCAACGGTCCTCGAAGTAGGCACCACGCCTTCGTTCCATGGTCGCGTCCCGTCGAGTCCTCACGCAGGCGATGTCGGCGGCACGCGCCACCGACGAACGACGCGCCCGCACTACGACGGCGAAGTCGGCTCGGTGAGCCCTCGGTCACATGCGCCTTTGTTGAAAAAGGTGAACCTGCCGGCGCCTTCACCTTGGCCAACCAAGGTGAGAGAGGCGGGACGAAGACTATTAGAGCCACGAGCGCTCGAGCGCCGTCACCTTTGTTGAAAAGAGTGAGCTCCGGCGCCTTCACCTTGGCCAACCAAGGTGAGAAGGAGGAGACCCCAGCCACGCACGGTCGGGCAGCTCGCGCTCGCGGATCGGCCGCGTGGCCGCGAATGCAAACAGGCCAGAGAGCTTTGCCCTCTGGCCTGCGATCTTCCTCACGAGAGAGGGATGGGGACGTTACTTCGTCGATGCGGTCATCGGCATGCACATCATCATCGGCATGTTGCCACACATCATCATCATCGGCATGCCCATCGCCATCATCGAGGACATCGCTTCGCAGCGCTCTTTCATGCGGGCCATCATCGAGGCGTCGGTCGGCATCATCTTCATCATCATGCCGTCCTTCGTCATCTCGCAGGACATCTTGCACATCATCGGCATCATCGCGCCGTTCATCGGCATCATCATCGGCATCATCATGCCGTTCATCATCGGCATGGGCATCGGCATCATCTGCATGCCGTTCATGCCGTTCATCATGCCGTTCATCATCGGCATCATGCCGTTCATGCCGTTCATCATGCCGTTCATCATCGGCATCATGCCGTTCATCGGCATGGGCATCGGCATCGGCATCATGTGCATGCCGTTCATGCCGTTCATGCCGTTCATTCCGTTCATGGGCATCATGTTGTTCATTGGCATTGCGCTCATGGAATCGTCCTTCTGGTTATCGGTCATCGGCATCATCGAGACTTTTTGCGAGCGGGCTTTCATCACGTGTCGCACGCTAGTCCGCGATGCTTGGTCGTGGGTCGAGAAGTGCTCACCGCGTTGCGCTTTCCTCTGCCGAAACGGACATGCATCCAGCGCGTCGCGAGGCGATTCGCGAGGCGATTCGCGAGCCTGTTCGCGCTTTGCGCGAAGCCCTTCGTGAGGCCACGGGCGCGCGTGACGGGGCCGCCATCAGGCAGAGCGTGCACTTTGCCTCGGCTCTTTCTTCCCCATGATGCGGCGGAAGAGGCGACGGCGCGCTTACGTTCGCGCCTACTTTCGAGGGGGCAAGTCCTCGATCGGCTTTGTCGGGCGCTCCGTCGCTGGCGGGCTCGGTGTGTAGATGCGATCGAGCCAGTGCAAGGCCTCGATCGTGCCGGCCTCACGAAGCCATGGCTGATCGTGTGGACCTGGAACGACGCGAAACGTGTGGGCGATCTTCTTCGCGTCGAACGCAGACGCGAGCGCTTCGCTCGATGCCTTCCAGTGATCGAGCGTGCTCGTGAGGATGAGCATGGGCTTGGGAGACGCAGCACCCGAGGACGCCGCCGCGATCTTCTCGGCGTAGCCCGTCGCGGCGAACGTGCCGATCGCCGTTTGAAGTCCAGCCCATGCGCCGAACACGTGCGGCAAGCGAACCAACATCTCAAGCGACACGTAGCCGCCGAGGGACACGCCGCAGAGATAGGTATGGGATGCGTCCTTCAACACGTTGGCTTCTTTGCGGCATCGTGGGAGGAGCGATCGCTCGATCCACGTCGCGTACTCTTCGAGGTCGGGCGCCCCGCGTGGGTTCGGCATGAACGGGCAGGCCATCGCGAAGCCGCGAAAGGGACGGGCGGCGAGCTCGACGTTCACCTCGGCGAGACGCGGAGCGGTCCACTCGCCGCGGGTGCCGAGCGGCAGGATGGGATCGCGCTTGAGGCGCTGCCATGCGCTCCCGAGCCCGTATTTCTCGAGCCACGCGTAGGCGCCGAGGCGTTCGTTCGTGGTTTCGCCGAGGCCATGGAGAAAAACGACGAGCGGAATGGGCTCATCGGGATTCTGAAACCGCGGAAGGATCAGGACGAACCGGCGACCCCCTTCGGAGAGGTCGAGGAGCCGCAGATTTCGCAGATCTTCCGAGAGATCAGGCTCACTTGCGGGAGTGGGAGCGGCCGCGGCGCCTCGAGCTATGAACCCCATCCCGACGCCCGCAAGAAAGTCTCTGCGGCGGAGACGTGAAAAAATCTTGCGCGCAGGGCTCCCAGGGCTCAATACACGGGTCCTTCGTCGGTACATGTAGGACACCACGGCTCAAGGTTACTCCTGCACGAACCTCGACGGAAAAGACTCCCTTTCTTCGGAACAGCAAGCCCCTTTTTAAGGAGACCTGCAAAGATGCGCAAAGTCCTCTTCCTGGCCCCGATTGCTCTCGCCGCTGCCGGCTCCATCGTCGCGTGCGGAAGCAATTCCACGCGAAGCTCCTTCGACAAGCCAAGCGATCAGGACGCTGGGGATGGTTTCGAGGCGGGGCAAGCCTTCACACCCACCGTCACGCCGTGCCTCGGTCTCGAGTGCAAGCAGGACAAGGGCACCACGCTTCGCGGCAAGGTCTACGACCCCGCGGGCTCAAACGCCCTCTACAACGTGATGGTCTACATCCCGGGCGGCACGACCCCCGAACAGCTCCCGCCGATGAAGGACTCCACGCAGGATCCGGAAGGCATCCTCTGCGAGACCTGCGCGAGCGTCGTCGTCAACCCGCTCGTCAGCGCGCTCACCGACGGCAAGGGTGAGTTCGTCCTCGAGAACGTCCCCGTCGACAACGACGTGCCGATCGTCATTCAGGTCGGAAAGTGGCGCCGCCTCCTTCACGTGGACATCACGAAGAAGGGCGAGGAGAACAAGGTCCCCGACAAGACGCTCAAGCTCCCGAAGAACGGCGACGAAGGCAACATGCCGCAAATCGCGGTCACGAGCGGCGGCTTCGACGCGCTCGAGTGCCTCCTCCGCGGCATCGGCATCGACGACAAGGAGTTCGTCAGCGGTGACGACGCCTCCGGTCACATCCACATGTACAAGGGCAAGGGCGGCGGCATGGGCACGCCCGCGCAAGACTTCTGGAACGACTCCGGCAAGCTTCGCCGCTACGACCTCGTCCTCCTCTCCTGCGAAGGCGAGGAAGCGCTCGAGAACAAGGGCGGCAGCGACCCGGGCGCGCGCGCCTCGATGTACGAGTACCTCAACGCGGGCGGCAAGGTCTTCGCGACGCACTACCACTACTCATGGTTCAAGATGTCGCCGCAGCCCGAGTTCCAGCAGCTCGCCTCGTGGGGCTCGGGCTCGAGCTTCGCGACCGAGTACGACGTCAACCAGACGTTCCCGAAGGGTGAGAAGTTCGCCGAGTGGCTCAAGGAGACCGGCGGATCGTCCACGCTCGGCAAGATCAAGCTCGAAGGCGTGACGAACTCGCTGAAGACGATCAACGACCCCGCGCTCTCCTGGATTCAGGCGGGCACGACGTCCGGCAACGCCGCGGCGAAGTACTTCTCGGTCAACACGCCCATCGCGGCGCCGGTCGAGGAGCAGTGTGGCCGCGCGGTCTTCAGCGACGTGCACATCACCTCCGACAGCGGCCCGTCCAGCATCAGCGCCTGCGAGATCTCCTCCGGCGGCCTGAACGCGCAACAGAAGGCGCTCGAGTTCCTCTTCTTCGACCTCTCGGCGTGCGTCACCGACGACAAGGTTCCGCCGGAGCCCCCGAAGTAAATTCTCTCGACCTTGGAGCAAGAAGCTCCCGAAAGGACGGCCGCGCATCTTCCGATGTCGCGGCCGTTTCCTTTTCCTTTTTGGCGCCTCGATCGCAGCGTGGGGGAAACGTCGTTCGTGCAAGGCAGGTCGCTTCGTCTTGTTTGTTCTCCCCGCGTTCGCGAGTAAGACGGCGTCGAGATGAGCGTCCAGAGCAACGACGAGGTGAAGAAGAGCGCCGGCTCGCGGCTCGACGACGCGGCCGAGGCTGGCTACCGCCAGAACGCGAAGCCGGGAGACGACCCGCAGAAGTTCCCGCCGACGTTCTACTACGCAAACGCGATCGAGCTCTTCGAGCGCCTCGCGCATTACGGTCTCTACATCGGCCTCGCGATCTACCTGCGCAAGGTCGTCGAGATGAGCGACATCGAGGTCGGCTTCACGCTAGGCAATTTCCGGTTCCTCGGATCCCTCGCGCCGATTCCATGTGGCGCCATCGCCGACAAAATCTCGTTCAAGCGATCCTTGCAGATTGCATTCGTCGGCTATGCCACCGCCTACAGCACGATCCTCTTCTTCCCGAAGAAGGCCTTCGTCGTCGCGGCGCTGATGCTCGCTGCCGTGTCGGGCGGCTTCTTGAAGCCCGTCATCATGGGCACCGTCGTTCGAACGAGCCCACCTGGCCGTCAGACGGAGGGCTTCGCCGTCTTCTATCGCATGGTGAACGCGGGCAGCGTCGTCGGGAAGATCCTCGCCTATGCCGTGCGGCGCCTCGTGCACATTCGCTTCGTCGCCGCGACGTCGGTGCTCGCGAGCTTGATCTCGCTCGGCATCGCCTCCTTCTTCTACAAGGAGCCGTTCGATGCCCCCGAGCAGTCGAAGGAGAAGAAGCCTGCGTTCAGCGATCTGATGAAGGGTTACTGGACCGCGGTGAAGGATCTGCGCTTCACGGCGTTCCTACTCATCTTCAGCGGCTACTACTTCATGATCGAGCAGTTTTACATGACGTTTCCGCAGTACATGACACGTCATATCGACGAGAAGGCGCCTCTCGAGATCATCACGCTGATCAACCCCGCGACGATCGCGATCGCGGGAGGCTTCATCACCGCGACGTCGGCTCGCGTGATGAAGCGTTTCGCGCCGATCTGGACCAACGTCGTCGGCGTGCTGCTCGGGTCGCTGTCGATGCTCGTCATGGGAGCGCTTCCGAGCATCGCGGGCGCTTGCCTCTCCGCCGCGATCTTCGCGGTCGCCGAGATGACCTTCACGCCCAAGTTCTACGATCAGCTCGGTAGCCTCGCGCCGAAGGGCAAGGCAGGCATGTACATGGGGCTCGCGTTCGTGCCGAGCGCGATCGGCGCGTGGGTGGGCGGCCAGGTCTCCGGGCCGCTCATCAAGATGTACCTGCCCGAGAAGGGCGAACGAAACCCCCTGCTCATTTGGTCGATCTACGCCCTCCTCGGCCTCGTCTGCGCAGGTGCGATGGCGATCTTCGGCAAGCTCACCTCACGCCCTGTGATCGCCGACGAAGCCGCGAAGAGCTAAGCGCAAAGCAAAGAATCGAAGAAGCAAAGGAAGCACGCGGTCGGTCTCGGTCGGTCTTCGGTCGGTCGTCGGTCGCGCAAAATGCCGGTGAGTTGAAGAAGCCGTCAGGGGGAACGGAGAGGGCTACATAGATTGCCCGCGCACGTTTGGTCGCTGTCGGGGCAGCCCCCGAGATCGACCGTGCTCGCCGTCGCGGGATCCGCGAAGACTCCGCAGAGCTGGCGCTTCGTGTCGCCGTACGCGCCGCGGATCTCGTCGGCCGTCTTCGCGCTCATGCGCTTGCCACAACGGCGGAACGTCCCGTCGGCTCCGCAGACCGTGTCTGCGGGACAGGAATCGCCGCAGTCGATCTGGCCTCCGCAGCCGTCGGAGTATTTTCCGCACGCCATCGCGTCGCAGGCTTGCTCGCGCGTGAGTGGCTTGCAGGTCTTTCCTGCGCGGCACTGTCCGGCGATGCATGCCTCGCCGTTCGCGCAGCCGCCACACGCGTGCCAGGAAGAGCCGTCCCAGACCATGCCGCATTGATGCTGGCAAGCGTCTGCGCCCGGCGGTCGACGCGATTGGAGGATCGTGAAGTCGGGAAACTCGCCGTCGACGAGCTGCGCGAGGCGGGCCTTCCGGTCCGGGCCGACCGCGATGGTGCGCTCGAATCCTTTCTCGCGCTCCGTCCGGCCGACGGCGTGGAAGTACTGAGGCTGCCATTCGGCGTCCTCGGCATAGACGACGTCGAAGGTGGGCTCCGTGCGCGAGCCGGTGAGGGCGAAGCTCCAGAACATGTCGTGGTTGGGATCGTCGATGGACGAGGCGACTTCGATCTCCTGCCACGCGCTCTTCGCGCCCGACGTGACGTTGACCCAACAGAGAAGTCGACTCCCTGCCTTGGTGTCGTACGAGTACGCGTGTCCGGTGGGCGCCTTTCCTCGATCGATCACGGTCACCTCGGTGGCGCAGAGCGCGCGGAGGAACGGTGACGCGAACACGTTGGGCTCCACGTAGACCGCGGCGCGTGGCGTGATGACGTTCATCGAGCCGTCGGCCTCTTTGACCGAAAGCCTCGAGCGTACGACGTCTACGCCCGTCTGAAAGAGGTGACCATCCTCGACACCGTCGAGAGAGAACGTCTCTTCGGTGTCGGTTGGCTTTCCAGGCTCGAGCTCGGTGTGCAGATAAAACTGACGAACCGGGAGGCCCGCGGCGGTCACGAGCGGGGTGAGGGGAGCGTCTTTGGCGACGCTGTCTCCGGATGAAGAGCCGGTCGGGGCTCCTTTGCATGCGGCAAAGAACGTGAGGGAAGCGAGCGCGAATGCGAATGCGAGGTAGCGAGTTTTCATGTTCATTCCGTCGAGATGAATGCGTTGACCTTGCACTTGCCTTCGGGCGGGGTCGGGCCTGCCGTCAGATCGTCACAGGCCTCGAAGCCGACCTGACCCACGCAGGTCATGTCGAACGTCCCACGGACTTTGCGAACGCCTTTGAGCCTTGCGCCAATTCGAACCGTGGCGCCGACATTGCCAAACGCATTGACGTCGACGCAGTTCTTCTTTCCGCATTCGCCATCTTGAAGGCGAAGGCCGTATTGGACATTGCCGTTGGCGGAGAGCTTCTCTTCGATGTTGATCGAGAAGATGTCTCCGATGAAGCCGCCGATGCCGGTGCCTTTCGGTGGCAGGTTGACCTCGAGTGAGATGCCCGCGCCGATGCCAGGTCCCAGCGTGGTCGTCGAGCTATCGCAGTTGAGCGCGCTCGAGCACTTCGCCGTGCCACGTTTGATCGTGTCGCGTGCGCGGGTGAAGTTTTGCGATACTTTCAGCTCGGCTTTGAACTTTGCGAGGTCGTCGATCGACTTCTTGTTGCTCTCGAGGAACGACTTCATTCGTGAATAGAACGGAAGTTGCTTGAGGACGTAGACCTCTTCGCCGGTGCCCGTCTTCTTGTATTTCATCGCGTCGAACAGCCACATCACCATATCGGCCGCGCTGATCTCGATCTTCGGCCCAAACTCCCCCGTCAGGCGAAATCGCGAGGCTTCGGACTGACGTCCCCAGTCGGAGGTGCACTTGTTCGTGTTGTCTGCCAAATCGCAATAAGGGCAATAGAGCGTCTCGGTGCTGTCGTTGTAAGAGCCCTTTAAACCGAATATCCAGCCGCAGAGCTCGGCTTCACCCGAGATCTTGATGTCGAAGGAGTCTTTGCTCAGGCAAACAGGGAGACCTTTGGAGTCTTTGCCTCCCGCGGCGTCGAATTTGATCTTCGCTTTGTCGCTGAGCGCAGGCAGGCCCATCGCCGTGGGGATCTTGCAGAGATAGGTCGCCCATGGCTTTGGGACCTCCTGCTCGAAGTTGATCCCGGGTGGCCGGAACGAGATGCCTGCCGGACCTTTCGGCTGGTTCGTCGCGGTGCACGCTGGCGGTGCACAGATCCCGCCGGCGGTGCAGACGTCTCCGGGCGTCGCGCATGGACATGCCAACGCGCCGCCGCAGCCGTCCGCGATCACGGGCGCGCCGCCAGCTCCGCCGCCATCGGGGGTGATGGCAACAGGGCCGTTCGAGCATTGGCCAGGAAAGTCGGCGCACGTCTTCGGGACGCACGCCTCGCAGACGCCGACGGCGTTGCACGACTTGCCCGCGCCGCATGCACACGCGGGGCTCGGGTTTTTGCAGCCTTGCTCGCCGCAGTCGGGCGCGCCACCATCGCCGCCGCCAGAGCACCAGCAGGCGCCGTTGCTCTCGTAAATGGTGGCGTTGGCGTTTCCGCAATACGCCGCGATGCCCGGGCCTTCGAGGACGGCTTTGCATGTGGGCATCGGCGCGTACATGCGCGGGGCGACCGCCGTGGAGGGAGGCGTGAGGGACGGAGGCGTGAGGTCGTTCGTGTCACCAGTGCTCGCGCTGTCCTGGCCTTGCCCAGAGCACGCCGCGGTCGCGATCGTGCCGATGGAAACGAGGGAGAGGATGGCGGTGTAGCGCGATGCTGCGGGCGATGGAGCACGCACCAAGCCTGGACGGAAAGGGTGAGAACGATGGGTGTGTGGTGGGGTCTCGCGTCGGTGTTTCGTCTTCATTCAGGGATGTAAAGCTCCGCAAGAGGCGCAGTCTTGAGTCGGTTGAGGGCCATCGGAGACGACGGGCGCAGGCCCGTAACGCGCGCACGTTCGAGCGCAGGCATCACGGTGGCGCCGTCATCGCCCTCGGCCATCGAGACCTCGCGCTTGCGGCGCGATGGCGTCGGGCGACGCAGCTCGAGGAGATAGCGAACATACTCGGGCGTGAGGCGCTCCGGCGCCCAGCGAACCTTCGCCTTCGCGCAACGTGCGGACTCTCGCGCATAGAAGGCGCTGTCGTCCCAGAGGCGCTCGATCGTCGCGAGCCACGTCACGACCTCTTCGCTCGACGGCATCGCGGCGTGGTGCTCGCCGTAGCCAGCAGGGATGTCGAGGCGGATTCCCGCTTCGCTCAGCGTCTCGACCAACCCATCACGGTTGCTTGCGACGACGGGAATGTCGTTGACGATCGCCTCCTGCGCGAGGCGACCTGAGGGCTCGTGGTAGGAAGGCATGAGGAGCACGCGCGTCTTCTCGAGGAAGAGGCGCGGATCCTGCGTGGTGCGCGCCATCGTGATGTGCGCGCGGGCTGCGGGTGAGAGGCGCTTGGCGAGATCGACGAGGCTGCCGCGGCCCTCGACGACGAGAATGGGAATGTCCGGTCGCCGCGCTGTGAGCTCTTCGAGGATGCGAGCCGCCCAGGGAAGGCCCTTCTCGAGCGTGGGCGCGACGTACGTGAGAGCCGTCTTGCCGGCGGCGTTTGCGCTGCCGACCAACGTTCGCTCCCAGTCGAGGGGCGACGCGATCGGCATGCAATCGAGGCCGAGGCGTTTGGCATACAGGGCGGCGACGTGGTGCGCGGGGACGAGCACGCCGTCCGCATCTGCGAACAGATCGCGCTTCGTATAGCGGAAGCTCGACACGCGGAAGGCGACGGCCGCGCCCGCTGCCTTCGCGGCGGCGACGATCGCTCGCCCAACGACGCCGCCGCCGTACGTCAAGACGACGTCGGGACGCGTCGCGCGCAGCAGGTCCTCGGCGATGCGCAGGAATGCTTCGCGATGCTCGTCGCTCGGCTCGGCGGTGCTCGTGATCTCGGGCAAATAGAGCAGGTTCGGCGTCCCGCGATCGTTCGAGGCGAAGAGCGCGCTCGAAGCGGGGTCGACGTTCTCCTCGAGCGGAAGTCCTTCGTTCACGATCGCGCGAAGGACGATGTCATGACCGCGACCACGGCTGTCGATGCATGGGCCTGTCAGGCTCGAGGTCGTGCAGCCGGCGCTCCGAAGGAGGTGGAGCAAATCCCGCATGCTCCTCGCTGCGCCATTCGAAGGGTCGAAGGACGCGTGGTAGGAGATGAACGCGACGTTGAGCGGTCCTTCGTCGGCCGTCCACCACGAAGGCCGTCGCGAAGGTCCGGTCTGCTCGAACGATCGCGCGGGCTGCTCGACGTGCTCGCCATGGACGAGCGCACATCGCGGTGAACGTTGGGTCAGCGGTGCGAGAGACCGCTCGCTCTGCGGTTCGTGGGACATCGAACGCCCACACGAGCAAGCGTCGTTCCGTCAGGAACGCTCACGAAAACAGACATCTCGTCCCGTTGGGCATCGTTGGCGTTGCCCATCGAATGGTCAACCTGCACAGCGAATGAACAAGTTGTCGCGCTCTACCAGGCGTCGCCGAGACGAAGCTCGAGGAGCTCACACGGCGCGGTCGGATCGTCGCGATCGGTGACGACGAATGCGCGCTTCGAATCGTCGGGATCGAAGGCGAGGCCTTCGGCCTTGTCGAGCAAGGGAGCCCCATCCTCGTCGAGGAGGAGGCCGAGCTCTGCGACGCCTGCGCGGTCGTCGAGCACGCCGATCGCCACAGCGCTTACCGGGCCGTCTTTGGTCGCGTCGGGCGAGTCTTCGGCGCAGGCGAGGAAGGCGGTCTTGCCTTTGCTCGTCAGGGCGCCATCCGTGAACGTCAATCGGTGTGCGGGAGCCGCCGAGGCCCCGTCGGATCGGGCCGTCGAGGGCGCGCCGAGATCCCAGACGACGACGTTCTCGAGCGTGGGCTCGTACTTGTCGGCGTTCGAAGCGGATCGCAACCTTCGAAGGAGGGGCGCTCGCGCGACGCGCGCTGTTGCGTCGACAGGACCGAGCGTCGCGCTCGGCGCGCCGTTGCCTCGCTGGAAGAAGAGGATGTCGTCGTCGATCGGAACGGCGCCTTCGATGTTGAGCTCGGAGCCGGAGAACGTCGTGTTCGCGCGCATCGCGGCGTAGAGCTCGGCGACCTGAATGACGGATACCTTGGCCTGCGCGGGCGAGCGTGGGCTCTCGACCAGCACGAAGCGCTCCCGAACGGGCGACGATCCGGAGCCGAGCGCGATGAGGAGCTCGTCGCTCTCTTTCTCGCCCATGGAGGGGAGGACGAGCCCAAACGCGGCCTCGAGGTCGAGCTTGCTCTTCTTGTTGCCGCGCGAGTCGTCGAACTGACGCAGGTTGCCGACTCCCTCGAAGGGAATGTCCTTCACCGCGTTCGTCTTCGGGTTGATGATCGCGACGAAGCACGCGTCGTCTTGGACGACCGCGAGCCGCCGCTCCTCGGGCGATCGACCAAGGAGCATCGCGAGCGCCGATCCTGCACGGACGTGCGACGGTCGATCGAGCGAAGGGTCCTCTCCGCGCGAATAATGCAAAGCCGTGCGCTTGATGACGCGTGCCCCGCGTGCCGGGTGATGGGAGGCGACGCCTTTTCGAGGTGTCGCCGTCATCAGCGCGACTCGTACGTCTTCAGCGCGGGGAGCTCGAGGATCGTCAAGAATCCTCCCTTCCCGCAGCCCGTGTCGATGACGATGACGTTCTCTCCGACCCACATGTCGAGCGGATCCTCGGGCGTGAAGCTCGACAGCTCGGGCGGGAGATTCTCGGTCGCGGTGTGACCGCACACGACGCGCTTGCCGCGGTAGCCCTCGAAGAATCGCATCGTGCGAACCCACAGGAGCTGCGTCGGATTCTCGGTCTCCGAAGGATGGAGCCACTTGCCGTCTTTTTCGACGAGACCGGCGTGCACGTAGATCGCGTGATCGTCTTCGTAGAAATAGGGCAGGGCGTTCATCCAATCGACGATCTCGTCGGGGAGGAACTCGCCGTGCTGCATCGCGAGCAGCTCTTCACGCGTGGGCAGCTCGTTCTCACGGTATGCCTGGCCGCGGAAGGATCGCAGCGTGGCGAGGCATCCGTTCGCGAGCGGAATGACGAACTCCGGCCAACCGCCCGACGCGACGCGCAGCCAACCGTCTTCGTGGTTGCCGCGGAGGCAGACGATCTTTCCGGGGAAGCGACGCGGCAGCTCACGGCGAACGAAGTCGACGACCTTCGCGCTGTCGGGCCCGCGATCGATGTAGTCCCCCATCAGGACCAGCGTGTCCTTTTCGTCCGTCTTCGGCAGCTTCGCGATCGCCTTTTCGAGCGCCTCGATGTCGCCGTGAATATCTCCGACCGCGAAGGTGCGGTTCGCCATGGGACCGGTAGAATAGCGGCCGATGTACCGAGTCGAAAGCACGATTATCGATCGCGGGAGATGGCGAAAGAGGCCTTGTTTCGCACCTATCGGCGCGGCGTTCGCGATCACGGGTGGAAAGGCATTATCGAGGTGACGCACGAGCGTTCCCCCACGAGCCACGCGTGGCCACCGGCGAAGATGACGCTCCGCGAAGCTCTTCGCGAGGCGCCGTTCGCGCTCACGATGTCCTCGGGCTTCTTCTCCTTCTATGCGCACACCGGATTTCTGACGACGCTCGAAGACGCCGGGCTCGTGCCCTCGCGCGTCTCCGGCTCGAGCGCGGGCGCCCTCGTCGGATCGACATGGGCGTCGGGCGTCGACGCGCCACGTCTCGCCGGTGAGCTCGAGCGCCTGGAGCGTCGCGACTTCTGGGATCCCGGTATCGGCGCAGGGCTTCTTCGCGGGCGCCTGTTCCTCGATCGCATGACCTCGCTGACGGACGGCGCGAGCTTCGACGCGTGCCGCGTCCCTGCCGCGGTCTCGGTGTTCGACATGCGTGCGCGCGCGACGCGCGTGATCGCGCGAGGTGGCGTCGCGAAGGCCATCGTCGCCTCCTGCGCGGTGCCCTTTCTCTTCCATCCAGTCCGCATCGAAGGGCGCGCGTATCTCGACGGCGGCATCCTCGATCGGCCGGGCCTCGCAGGGATGCCAGCCCACGAGGAGCGCGTCCTCTTCCACCACATCGCTTCGCGCTCGCCTTGGCGACGAGGCAGCACGCCAGGCGCGGATCCAAACCCGATCCCGAATCGTCCGGGGATGCTCACGTTCATCATCGAAGACCTGCCGCGGTCAGGTCCGTTCCGGCTTCATGAAGGTCGCCGCGCATTCCGGGCAGCGCGTGAAGCGACGAAGCGAGCGCTCGACCAGCCGATCGAAGGCGGCCGCGTGGTCATTCGCGCACCTTCCTGACGCTCAGCCTTTCATCGCCGCGCGCGCGACCTCGAAGAAACCTCCCCACGAGGGCGACGCCTCGAAGGCGACGAGCTTCTTGCCGAGGTCGAGCAGGTTCCTGTGATCGCTGAACCATGCTGGGGTGGGTCGAATGCGGAAGGGCGCGCGGATGACGGATTTCTCGGGGTGGTCGAAGAGCCACGCGTTGTGGACGACGCCCGTACCCGACTGGATGTCTTCGGCGGTGTGCCCGGGATACGCGCCCCACGTCGGCGAGACGAGGCCGTAGATGACGCCGGGCCACGCGTTGACTCCAATTCCGCCGTAGTGGAGACCCTCGATCGCTCGCGAGATCGCGTCGGGGTGCTCGTGCTCGGTCGCCGGGTGGACGAGGAGGCAACACGAGAGCGTGCCCCAACACGATTCGTTCGCGACACGCACCGCCTTCTCGAGGAACGTCGAGACCGAGGCGTTGCCGAAGTCGGGAGCCTCGATGACGAGCTCGGCGACCACTCCGCAAAACGCCTCGTTCGATAATGCATATTCGGTCGCGTTCGCCGTCATCGCGTCGGCGGGGATGACCGTCCAAGGCACGGAGTCTTCGGCTTTGGGGCCGAGCACACGGGCTTTGGGATAATGCTCCAAGAATTTGGCATAACGGCTTTGCGCGCCCGGGTAATAGGCTTTACGCGCCGGTACTTTGCTGAGCTCTTCGTGCAGCGCCGCCATGAACGACGCGCGCTGAAGCCACTCTTTGGCGACGATAATCACTTTGGCTGCATTGCAATTGAAGCTCGCGTTTTGCGTGACCATCGCCGCGACGTGACGCGCCTGATAGCGAATGTCCGCATGGGACCAAGGGCCTGGCACCACGATCACCGGCGTGACGCATCCGAGCTCTGCGCTGAAGGGCTTGTGGTTCAGGCGCTCCTTCGTCGTCGTCTTCTTGTCGTGGCCACCCCACACGATCGCGTCGTACGTGCGGTCGGAGCCCGTGATGTGGAGCGCGCCCACCTTCGCGTGCCCGGCGGCGTGCGCGCCCACGTCTGCGCCGCCATAGACGATCTTCAACCACCCTCCCGAGACGAGCGGACCAAAGGCCTCGGCGATCACCGGGCCAAGCGCCTCGTTGACGGGGTTCATCTTGAGGAGCACGACTTCGTTCTCGACGAAGAGCTTGTAGAGTGCATCCATCGGCGGGATCGACGAGACGTTGCCGCCGCCGAGCACGAGGCACACCCGGCCCTCCTTCGCGGGCGCGCCGTAGATGGCTCCTTGTGTCGGCGCCTTGCCTTTCGCGATCCACACGTCCGCCGTGATCCCCATGAACATGAGGCGCTCCATCAGGTTCGATGGGAAGACGCGTGCGACCACCTGTCCGTCCGGGCGGGTGCGCACCATCGCGGGCTTTGGCTTGCCACCTTGCCGGAGCGCGTTCGCGAGGAGTCGCGCGTTGCGGATGGTCGGCATGACGCCGGCGAGCCACTCTTCACCTGCGAGGTTGTCGTTTGGGCCAACGCCCTTGATCGCGGCTCCGATCTCGGCCCATCGCGCCGCGACCTTCTCGGTGGCCAGCACGCACGCGTCGAGGAGCTTCGCGCGCTCGGCGGCCGAGACCTCGAGCCACGCGTTCTTCTTCGCGTCGAGGGCCTCGATCGCGGCGTCGACCTCGTCGAGGGAGGAGGCGGGGATGGGCGAAGGAGACGGCGCAAACGCGGGGACGGCACTCATGATGGGCGCGCAGCATAGCCCGGGTTGACGATCGGCAAGACAGAGTTAGGTTGACGCGAAGGTTTGATGAGATGTGGCGCATCTTGAAGCGTCGCCTAGGACGCGCGGGTGCGCTCAACGCACGCGAGGCGCGACAGCGCGAGTGGGACGAAGAGCACGGCGAGGGGATGTGGGCGATCGGCTATGTCGTCGACAAGGCGTTCATGCTCCAGGAGGACGCGCTCGAGCACGTGTACCACCGGAGCTACGCGGCGCATTTCGAGGCGCACCCCGCGGACCTCGAGGAGCTCCTTCGAACCGCCAAGACGCTCCGCAATCCTCACGCACGGGCGACGACCGGCGTGGATCTTCAAGTCCCTGCCATCATGGCGTACCTCGTGGCCAAGAACTTGACGCTCGGTGGAGACGAGGTCGTCGACATCGGCACGTGGCGAGGGGAGGCGTCTCACGCGCTGAGCGTGCGGCTAAGCCCGCTGACCGTGAAATGCGTCCTCGATCCGCGGATGACGCTCGAGAAATGGTGGCAACGCGAGAAGTGCTTGGCCGTATGGGAGCCCGTCCGTAGAGCCGAGAAGACGGATTCTCCCCTCGAGCACTGACGCTTTACGTCCGCTTCACGAACTTCGCGAGGAGTGAGCGCGTCTCGTTCTCGAAGCGGATCTTGAGCTTCGTCTCGTCGCCCTCGCCGCCGAGCACCTCTTCGACGACGCCGTCGCCAAAGCGCGCGTGATGCACCTCGATGCCGTCGGTCCACTCGAAATCATCGACGGGTGGAGGCGGCGGTTTGTGCGCGAGCGCGTCACGCGCTACCTCGAGCTCGGGCGTCTCGACCGTCTTGGCGCGTGTCTTCGGGCCGCCGCCAGCCGCCTCGAGCATCGCGAAGATCTCGCCCGCCTCGCGTGGATGTTTGCGCCACGCTTTCCGTGCGCCCTCGTACGCGACCTTGCCCGCGGAGTCTTCGCTCGCGGCGTCGGCACCTCGATCGAGGAGCGCACGCACCGCCTTCGGATGGGCTGCCTCGGCGGCGAAGTGGAGGGCAGTCTTCCCGCGCGCGTCTTCCGAGAAGATCTCGACGCGCGTCGTCGCGAGGTCGATGAGCTCCTCATCACCGATCTCGAGGAGCTTCCCATACGCGCGTGCGTTGACCATCCCGCGTGTGACGAAGAGATGAACGATCGCGCGCGTGGACTTCTTCTGCGCGTCGTCTTGAACCGGCCGCGCGAGCTCGACGAGACGGCGCCAGAGCGCGTTGTCGGTCTGCGTCGCGTCGATCTCGAGCAAGGCAGAGACCGCCTCCTCGGTCGTCGCGTTCGAGAGCGCCTCGGCGATCTCCTCTTCGTTTGGCGGGGCGCCCTCCGCGAGCGCACGGGCGAGCTCCTCGGCGTCGCCCATCGCCGCCGCGTTGATGACGGCGTGTGGGGGCGGCAGCTCGAAGACCTTCGCGCTGGGATCGAAGTGAATGTACTGTGCACGTAAAATGTCTGCGAGGGCACGTCTGCCCAACGACGCATACCCACGGACGAGCAGCTCGGAGGCGCTCTCGCGGTAGTCGGAGGTGTCGAGCCAGTTGAGCTCTTGCCCGAGGACGAGCGCACGCCCCGGCGCGGCGTCTTTGATCTCCGCGAGCGCTTGCGCGACCCACGACGTCACGACGGGATCGTGCTCCTGGTATGCGCGGAAACGCTCCTGGTATTCGAGATAGCCGGAGAGATCCTGGGGCGCCGTCCAGCCACGCGTGACGAACGGCGTGATGCCGGCATGGCAGACGCCGGCACGACGCGGGATCGTGGGGCCGCGCGCGGCCGTCAGCTCACGTCGAGCGACCTCGGCGAGCCACGAGAGGAGGGAGAGTTCTTCGCGCTCGAGAGGGCGTGGCTCCGGCGAGGGGATCATCCCATAGGGATCGCGTGTGCGCGTCTCGAGCAAGGCATCGAAGACCGTGCGAAGGACGGTGGTATCGAAGACCTCGGTGGTCGCGAAGCGATCAGCGCCTCGGATCGCCGTCGCGGTCGGGAGCTCCTTCGGCTCGTCGTACCAGAGACCGTAGCGGGCACCCTGCTTGCCGCTCAACACCGCGATGAGCTCGGGAGGATCGTTGCTCTTTCGATCGCGGAGGCGCTCGTCACCCGAAGGCGCGGGTGACTCCTCCGCGAACCAGGTCGCGACGCCGAGCAGGCCCGGTCCGTCGGTGATGATGTCGCGCTCTTCGGGCAAGAGCGCCAAGAAGAAGCCCGCCATGTACGCGAGCTGCTCGGGCATGCGGAGCCCAAACGACTCCTCCATCTTGTCGTAGAGGACGACATAGCGATCGAGCGCCGTCGCGAGGATCTCCTCACGACGCCTCCTCACGTCCTCCGCTTCCTCGTACTCGGGAGCGCCGGGAAGAGGCGCCGTGGCCGAGAGCGCATACCCGCCGAGGTACGAGCGAATGTGCTTGCAGGAGCGTTGCTCGACGGGGAGTCGCTGATGCAGCCACGCCGGGCACGTGCAGCTGTACGTGTTGCCGCGTCGCGAGATGGTGTACCAGCTCGTCGTTCCTTGGACTTCGGCGCTCGCGCCATCTGCCAGCTCGGGCATGGGCCGGACATGAGACCGCGACGGCGCTCATCTCGCAAGCGTGAAGCCGCCAGCGCGCACACGCGGAAACCGTGTAGCGTCGAGGCGCGATGATTCTGCTCGACGGTCCGATGGGCACGGAGCTCGCCGCTCGCGGAGTCGAGACGCCTGCGCCCGCGTGGAGCGCGGCGGCGCTCGATACGGCGCCGCAGGCCGTCCGTACAATACATGTAGAGTACATAAAGGCGGGCGCGCAGGTGCATCGCGCGAACACGTTTCGCGCGCAGCCGCTCCTCTTTCCGGAACGGTATGGCGAGCTCGTCGCTACCGCGGTGCGCCTCGCGCGCGAGGCCATCGCTGCAGGAGCGAGCACGAACGAGAGGGCGCGCGTCGCGGGGAGCATGGCGCCGATCGCCGATTGTTATCGGCCCGATCTGTCGCCGCCAAGAGACGAAGCGCGGGCGCTCCACCGCAAGCTCGCCGTCGCGCTCGCAGGCGCGGGCGTCGACCTCCTCGTTTGCGAGACGTTTCCCCATGCCGCGGAGGCGTGCGTCGCGGTCGAGGAGGCCGCGCGCACCGGGCTCGAGACCTGGGCGGCCCTCACCGCGGGACCGGACGGCTCACTGATGACACCCGAGGCGATGGAGCGCGCCGCGCGTGACTGCATCTCCGCGGGCGCCGAGGCCGTGCTCGTCTGCTGCACCGGCGCAAGCCTCACCCACGAGTACGTCGATCGCCTCGCGCGCATCGACGCGCGGTTTGGTGCGTATGCCAACGCCGGCGCCGCCGAGGACGCCCTTGGGTGGGGCGCCGACCCGTCCGCTGCAGCATCTCGCTACGCCGATCTCGCCGAAGCCTGGCTCGAGCGCGGCGCGACGATCGTGGGGAGCTGCTGCGGGACCGGCCCGGCGCACATCGCGGAGCTCCACCGCAGAGCACACGACGCGTGAGCTAGATGACGCCTGCCGCGGCTTTGTCGAGCCACTCGTCGATCGCCGTCGCGATCTTCTTGTTGCCGTCTTGCTCGTAGGTGGCGAGCTTCTCTTCGCACGAAGGGATCGCCTCGAGAAACGCCGTCACCGTCTTCGGGTCGTCGAGCGTCTCGGCGTAACGTCCGTAGCCTTCGAGCTCGAGATAGCGCGCGTTGAGCACTTGCTCGAACTGACGCGCGAGCGGCACCGCGAGCATGGGCTTATGGAGATACACCGCCTCGCCCATCAGCGTGAAGCCGCCGCCAGCGATGACCGCGCGTGACGTCGCGAGGTCGTCGATGAACTTGTCCTCGCTGAAAGGCTGAAAGCGCATGTTCCCCTCGACGAGCTCGCTCTTGAGGTCGCGTTTCATTCCATAGATACGGCACTCGATGCCCGTCTTTCGCAGCGTGTCGGCAAAGGACGAGTTGCCCTCGCCTGTCGTGTAGACGAGCAAGTGGTCGCCGCGGCGCTGCTTCTTCTTCGCCTCGAGGATCTCGGGGCGCAGGATCGGCGGGAAGAGGTGGGTCTTCTCTTTGCGAATCGGCGGATGAAAGAACGTCGTGATGAAGTACTCGTCGCAGAAGGGGAGCTTGCTCTTGATGAACGCCTTCGTGAGCTGAAACTCCGTCTGGTGACCCTCGACGATCTGCGCGGGCAGCGTGCAGCGGTTGATGATCTGCATGTTGTCGACGGAGAGGACGGGGAGGCGATGCGACTTGCCGTAGAGGTAGGTCCACGACTCGAAGTCGCTGATGACCACCTGCGGGCGAAAGTCGGTGATGAGCTTGAAGTACGCGGCGATGTTCTTCGGCAACCCGGTCGCGCCGGTCGTGACGTTCGACCAGAGCGTCTTCATCGGACGTACGCGGTTCTCCTCGTAGATCATATGGAGGCCGTGGATGCGGTTGACCCCGTCGAAGCGCTTGGCGAGGAAGTCGACGGCGCGCCCGGAGGCCATGATCTCGACGTCGTGATCTTGCGAGACGAGGTGCTCGAGGATTACCCGCGAGCGCATCGCGTGCCCCATGCCTTCACCAACGACGCCGTAGAGGATCTTCATTGCGTGTCGCCTTTCGCGAGGAGAGCAGCCAACCGATCACCAGCCAAAACGATTCGAGCGGAACTCCGCAGAGCATACGCCAAGAAGAGGGCTATTCTGTAAGTCTCTCCATGCCGTCATCGCGACGCATCTACAGCGAGATGCTGCCCTTCCGCGACCTCGTCAAGCGCGAGACGATCGCTCTCTTGGCGAAATACAAGCTCGAGGTCGTGCTCGCGGTGCGCCCATGGAACCTCGCCGAGCTGCCGGAGGTCGCGAAGACGCTCGCTGGTGAAGGCGTGGCGCTCTCCGTTTGGCCGATGCTCGCCGATGAGGAAGGGCGCTGGGCGAGCGTGCACAACGCGTCTTCGTTCGCGAAGCTCACACTCGAGACGTGTGACGTCCTCGAGTCGAAGGGGAAAGCGCCACGTGACGTCCTCTTCGATCTCGAGCCGCCGTTCGCCCAAGCGCGAACGCTCGCGTCGATGGGCGCCTCGCGGTCGCGATCACCCGAAGGGCTCGCGCGCTTCGCCGCGGGTCTCTCACGGGCGACGAACAAGGAGCTCGAAGGCGCCGCGGCGACCTTCGCCGAGACCGTCGGTGCGCTTCACGCACGGGGCATCTCGACGTCGATGGCGGTCTGGCCGCTCGTCGCGCTCGATCCGCCCGGTGAGCGTGCGTGGCAGTCTCTCCTTGGTACGCCCGTCGACGCGCTCGGCACGAGCCACGTGAGCGTGATGATGTACACGTCGATCCTCGAAGGCTGGTCTCGCGGCACGCTTCGTCGTCGTGACACGACCGCGCTGCTCGCTGCCGCGACGCTCCGCACGGTTCGTCGATGGGGTGCCACCGCGGGTGTCTCGCTCGGTTGCGTGGGCACCGGCGCGTTCGAAGACGAGCCGATCTATCGCGATCCGTCGGAGCTCGCCGAGGACGTGGCCGTCGCTCGGGCCGCGGGCTGTGACGAGCTCACGCTCTTCGATCTCGCTGGTGTGCTCTCACGCGGCCCTGCCGAAGCGTGGCTCGATGCGTTCGCGCTGTCCCCGGCGCCGGTCGACGAAGCGAAGGCGCATCTCAACAGCAAGCGCGTCCGCGCTGCGAGGACGCTCGCCCGCGCCGCGACGTGGGCCCTCGCGCGCCATCGTTCCTGATTCGAAAAGAGTTAGCGATTTCGAGTTGTTACGACTGGCCGCGGACTTCGATAAGCCGATTTTAGGGGATCTTCGCGCGACATCGCCGGGCGAGGGGCGTCATGCAGATGCTCGGCGACTCTTCGCTTCTCCAACGTCTTCATGGACTTTGCGCTCCTCCTTCCCTTTCACCTGCTCGTCCTGGTCGTGTTCGCGAACCGCTACCTCGTGGGCGTTCTCTTGCGCTTGGGAGGTCGTGAGCCGGCGCCGCGCGACGACTGGGAGCCGACGGTCACCGTCGTCATCCCGATGTTCAACGAGGGAAGCGGGATCAAAGGAACGATCGAGAGCCTCCTCGCGCAAGAGTACCCACCCGACAAGCTGAAGATCATCGTCGTCGACGACTGCTCGCGCGACGACTCCTTCGCTTGCGCGCGCGAGGTGGCGAGCCGTCATCCCGATCGCGTGCTCGCGATCCAGAACCCGTACAACATGGGCAAGCGGCGCGGCATCAACCACGCCGTTCGCAAGGCGACGACCGAGATCATCGTCTCGGTCGACTCGGACGTCATCGTTGATCGCAAGGCGATCAAGATGCTCATTCGCCGCTTCACGAGCCCCGACATCGTCGCGGTGGGTGGGCGCGTGAACATCTCGAACCCGCATGAGAACTGGCTCACGCGGATGCAGACGATCAAATACTACTTTGGTTATGAGTTTCTGAAGAACCTCGAGCGCGCGTTCAGCTCGGTCATGTGCTTGTCGGGTTGCCTAACGGCATATCGGCGCACTGTGCTGATCGAGCTCGAGCCAATTCTCGAAGACCGCAATCTGTGCGGCGTGCCCATCAAATACGGTGAGGATCGATTTCTTACGCGGCAAATCGTCAAAGCGGGACATCGCACGACGGTCACGCTCGACGCGGTCTGCTGGACGGTCGCGCCAAACACGATAACGAAATACTTTGCGCAGCAGCTCCGGTGGAGGCGCTCGAACCTGATCGATTACATCGGCGGGCTCTCGCATGCTTGGCGACTGCATCCCATGGTCGCGCTGCACTACTTCTCGATGTTTGCGCTCCTCGTGGCGTATCCCATCATCGTCGTTCACAACGCGATCCTCGGCGCCATCTGGCCGCTCGCCGAGCTTCATCTCGCCGTGCTCTCGGTCTTGGGATTCACCTATTGGGTCGACACGCGCCGGCTCCCCAAAGAGGAGCGCGTTCATCCCATTTGGTTTCTCGGGCTCGGCATTCTCATGCCGGTGACCTACTTGCTTTACACGCCGCTGGCGCTCTTCACGCTCGATTCGAGCAGCTGGGAGACACGCGGTCACACGCCACAGCCTGCACCGAACGCCTCAAAGCCCTAAAGCGATAAACGACCAACATGATCTCCGCCATATCGACAAAGCGCGCTCCCATCCCTTGCGCGGCTTCTAGTGAGCAGACATTGACGTGGGGTCGTCCACCCAAAGCGTCGAGCAAGCTCCAAGGAGAAGACGCGCTCAGCGCCACCGACACGATCGTCATGTCCGCTGACGATCTTCCCTTCGCGCGCGGGGTCGGCGCGCCCGCGTCACCGCATCCGCCCCCACCATCGGCGCCGCCGCCGATGCGTTCTCGACCAAATCTCTACCTCGTCGATCCGAGCGCGTTCGTCGAGGTGGAGGCCGAGCCTCGCTCGGAGGTCGAGGAGACCGCGAAGAAGCTGAAGAGCGCGAGCGTGGCGCCTGCTGCGTCGCAGCGGATCGGCGGCGCGTTCGTGAAGCTCTATCGCGTCTTCGGCTTTGCGATCCTCACCGTGATCCTCGGCGGCCTGCTCACGTACGTCGGCACGCACGTCTTCTTTCTCGTGAATCGAAGCTGGGTCGCGCCTAGCATCCTCACGCCAGCAGACCCGCGCGTGCTCGGGTTTGCGTCGCGTTTCGTCGAAGAGTCGGCGCGGCGGGACGCGCTGCTCGTTCAGCGCGCGGACGTCGAGACGCGACGTCGCGAGGCTGAGCGCACCGTGGCGATCGAGAAAGCCTTTCAATCGGCGTACACCACCGCGATGCGAGCGGATCTCGCCGATCGAAAGAGCGAGCTCGCACGCGCGCGTGGTGTGCTCGGGTCGTACGGGCAGGCGCGTCGTTCGATCGCCTCGGCGGGCGACGCCTTCAGCGCCTCCTCCGAGCAGCGGCTCAAGAAGGAGCTCGAAGCCGGCGTGATCGACAAGGATCGCATGCTCGGCGGCAACCTCCAGCTCGCGCAGATCGCCGACGCGCGGCTCACGCTCGACGCCCGGAGCGTGGAGGCGCAAGGTCGCGTCGCCGCGCTCTCGAGGATGGTCGACTCGCTCGACGCGGCGATCGCCGGCGGAGCGGTCTCGAGCTACGAGATCCTGAAGATTCGCGCCGAGTACGATCGCTCGGTGGCCGCGGCGGCCAAGGCGGCGGACGAGCTCGCGGCGACGACGAAGAGCCTCGCGATGCTCGACGACACGATCAAGGCCGAGGAGCGCATCCTCGAGACGATGACGCACTCCGCGTACCACGGCATCACGAAGCGCACCGTGTTCGCGTTCGTTCCTTACGACAACACGAGCGCGACGAAGGAAGGCGCGCCGATCTATGCCTGCCGGGTGGGGATCATCGGGTGCCGGCAGGTCGGAGAGCTCGGCAAGGTCGCCGACGGTGAGGTGGTGCAGAAGCATCCGCTCCTTCACCAAGACGTCCGCGGCGTGTTCGTACGCATGGAGATCGACGACGCGGCGAGCGCGGAGAGCGCCGTCCTTCACGTCGGTCGCAAGCCGCTCTTCTTCTGAACGCCGTGGCGTCTTCGTCGAACGTCACCCTTTTCTTCCTTCTTCGAGAACACTCATGAACCGCCTTCGTTTGCTTGTCGTCTCGATCGCCGCCAGCGTCCCGCTCGTCCTCGCGCCGACCTCGGCGTATGCGCAAGATCGCGTCGAGTCCGACGCGGACGCGTATTGCACATGGGTCCGCTCGGCCGCGTCGAGTGAGGCGGCGCCGCTCGTCGGGCCGGCCGCGTTCGTGAGCGGCGGCGTCGTCGGCGGACCGGACGCAGGCCTCGGCGCGAGCGCGCTTCCGCCGACGGGACGAATCACCGCCGGCGCGAGCTACAGCTTCTCGGGGCTCTTTCGTGGGCTGGCCGTGGGCGGTCGCGCCGACGCGGAGTGCGCGCTTTACCGGAGCGAAGCGGTCATCCGCGCGTTCGTTCAGGCGTACCGTGACGGCGAGTCGAAGGCTGCGCTCACCGCTGCGCTTGCGGTGTACCAAGCGGCCGAGCCTCGCGCCGCCGAGCTCTTCGAGCGCACGCAAGCGGCCGCTGCCGCAGGCCGCGCGACAGCCGTCGAGGTGACCGAGGCCGAGCTTCGCCTCGACGATCTGCGAACACGCTCGGCACGCACGAAGCGCCAGCTCGACGCGCTCGGAAAGCGCGTGATTCCTTCGCCGAAGGAGCTCGCGGCGGCGCTCGCTGCGCAGCCCGCGCGTGAGGCGGACGTCGAGCAGAAGCTCGCGAAGATTCGGCGGACCACCGCGTGGGATCTCTCGGTGCGTGGCGGCTACGATCGCTTCTTTGGCGTGCGTGATCACGTCCCGCTCTTCGTCACCGGCACCCTGACGGTGAACGTGGGCCTTCTCTTCCAGCCTTCGGCCGACGACGAAGCGATCGCCTCGCGCCGCGCGTGGGCGTCACGGCAAATCGAAGGGCCGATCGATCGCGCATCGCAAGCGACGACGAAGCTCGCCGCCGCTCGAACGGAGGCACGCACGCGCTTCGAGCAGACAACCGCGCTGACGGCGAGCCTCGAGCAGCGTCACAAGACCCTCGAAGCCGTCGGCACCGATGGGGCGCGCGTGGCGGCGGGCGCGGTGTGGTTCGCGCTGGTGCACGCCCGTGCGGAGCGTGCCTTCTACGGGGCGCTCATCGCGGAGCTCGATCAGGCGCTCGCCCCGATCTCGGGAGCGACGTGACCACGGGCGCGCGAGCGATGGCGCTCTCGCTCATGGTCCTCTCGTGCCACGCGCGTGAGACGTCGCCTTCGGTCTCGCTGCGAGCGGCCGACGCTTCGCCGTACGTGCCGCCGGAGCCGCGCCCGATCGCGAAACACGCCGACCTGAGGGTCACGCACGGCGAGGTCGCGGTGGTCGCTTCCCCGAACGACGCCACGCGCGAGCTTCTCCGGATCGAAGACCCGACGGTTCGCGCCGTGCTCCGCGAGAAGAGCAACGAGGACGGACGCTCGAGCATCGCCCTGCGCTTCACCTACAACGGACCGACGCAGGTGCGTTCCGCGCTCGGATCGGGCGAGGAAGATCGCGTCCAGATCGGCGCCAAGCTTCGCGCCGCGGACGGATGCAACGTCGTCTACGCGATGCTGCGGCTCCACGAGCAGGAGCCCGCGTCGATCGTCGTTCAGGTAAAGCACAACCCGTCGGCGCATACGCATGCAGAATGCAGCAATCGCGGCTACCGCAACGTGAAGCCAATGCAGTCGTCCGCGCTGCGCTCGATCGAGATCGGCTCGACGCATCTTCTCCGCGCCGAGATGAACGGGCGCGAGCTCGCGGTGTGGCTCGACGATCATCTCGTATGGAAGGGCGACGTCGGCCCCGAGGCGCTGGCGTTCGACGGTCCGGCGGGGCTCCGTACCGACAACGGACGGTTTCTCCTCGAGGTGATTCGTTGAGCCAAGCTAGGGGCAGCGAGCCGTGCGGAAGTCGATGCCTTCCTCGGTGCGAATCGAGAACGTGATCGTGCCGTCGTCCGACACGCTGAAATCGCGGAACGACTCCTCGGGCGTGCTTTGGGTGGCGACGGCGATGCGCCCGACGACGTGGCCGTCTCCTGGATCGAGGCACGCGATGTTGACCGCCGGATCGCGCCCGCCGATCACGCCGACGTAGATCGTCCCTTTGAGGTCGGTGTCGAGGAGCGCGACCTGCCGCGCGGGACGAGGAAACTGGATCGAGCGCGCGAACCGGAGCGCTCCGGCGCGGCGGTCGAACGCGTTGATGTTCACCTTGCCTTCGGCTCCCGCGAAGGTGGCCATGATGAGGAGCGCGCCGTCTTTGCTCGGCCGGCCGGTGAGATCGGTCGCTTCGGTCGCGACGGAGCCGTCCGTGCTGCCGACGCGCATGAGCACGCCGTGCTCTTTCTCGACGAAGACGTCCTTGCCATCGACGAACACGCCGGTGACGAGACCCGGCTCGCCGACGCGCTCGGGGAGGGGAAGCGTCGCGATCGGGCGGCCGCTCTTGTCGAGGAGGCGGACGGACTTCTCCACCAAGCGATCGAGCAGCGCGACGGTGCCGTCTTTCCCAACGGCGATGTCTTGGGTCGTGAGCGACGCGTCGTAGGTCGCCTCGAGCTGACCCTTGCCGTTGTATCTCGCGACACGTGCGTTGACCTGATCGAGCACGAAGAGATCGTCGCCGGCGCGTACGAAGCTCATTGGCCCTTCGGGGTTGCCTTCGGGTTGGTGCGAGCGTCCGAGTTGGCCGCGACCCGAGCCCCACTTCGCAGAGAGAAGGAGAGAGCGACCGGCGTCCGTTTCTCCCAAAATCTGAAAATCGGCGGCGTCGGGCTGCTCCGTTCGAGGTCGCGGCGGTCCGCTGGCGAATGGAGGCGCGGAGGAGACGTTCGTGGACGCCGCCGGCGAGACCACTCGCGTGTCTTCGCGATGGCTCGCGATCACCCACACCACCGCGCAAAGCACGAGGAATGCTCCTATGATCGCGATCGTCCTGGTGCGTGAGCTGCCCACGTTGTTGCTCGCGACCCTAGCGCGAAACCACGCGACGCGGATCGCGAGAACGCGCGACCGCGATCGCCTGCATCTCTACGCAGCTGTACGACAGAGAGCGAGCTTCGAACGCCGCAAACGTGAAAGTTCCAACGAGCGTGCACGCTGGAGGATGGATGTAGTCACGAGGCCTGTCGGCCTGGCCCTTGCTGAACGGAGAGCACAATGCGCTCGCTCTTCGTTGTTGCCGCCTTCGGAATCTCACTCGCAGTCGCGACGGGTTGTGGGGCATCGTCGGATGGGACGGGTGAGCCGAGCCCCTCGTCACCCGGGAGTACGAGCAGCACCGGCGAGACGATGGGCGGTGAGCTCGATCAGGAAGACACGAGCGCTGGTGACATCGGCGATGATGGTGTAGGCGACGTCGCGCTCGAAGGCGCGCCCGAGACGCTTCCCGTCCTCGACTCACTCCAGGCGAACACCACCGAGGCGCGCACGTCGGCGAACCTGAATCTTCGCAAGAGCGCCAGCACGAGCGCGTCGATCCTCCTCGTCATCCCGTCGGGCTCGACCGTCACGCTGATCAGCACGACGCAATCGAGCGGCTTCTACAACATTTCCTACAACGGCGTGACCGGCTGGGGCTATGCGAGCTACCTCGACCCGATCACGTCGAGCGGCGGATCGTCAGGCGGCACCACCGGGTCGGTGGACGTGAACGGCTCGCCGTCACCGGCGAACGCCATCGCCCGCGCCAAGGCGGCGGTCGGCTTCTCCTATTACTGGGGCGGTGGCGCATGGGTCGCGTCGGGCGCGACGTCGAGCAACAAAGGGTCGTGCTCGGGAAGCTGCCCGTCCTGCACGCACAAGGGGAGCTACGGCGCAGACTGCTCCGGCCTCGTCGCCAAGGCGTGGCAGTTCGGGACGAAGGCGCTCGAGTCGAACTCGCACCCGTACAGCACCGTGTCCTTCAACGCGGACGCGTCGGGCAAGTGGTCGACGGTGTCGCGTGGGTCGCTCCGCGCGGGCGACGCGCTCGTCTACAACAGCGGCGGGCACGGCCACATCGTGATCTACGAGAAGGGCGATGGCTGGGGCTCACCGACCGTCTACGAGTGCCGCGGCTGCTCGTACGGATGCGTGCACGATACACGCTCCTTCGGCTCGAGCTACCACGGCATCCGCCGCTCTGGCTTCTGAGACTGCGCGAGCAAAAGAGCCGTAGAAGACCTCCGAGTGACGCGATGGGCTTGGTAGCGTCCGAGTTAACGTTGCCAAGCGTGTCACACCTTGGCCTTCATTGTTCCGGGGGCCGATTGCTCAACGCTGGCGCGTCGGAATTGCCTATCGTCGGATCGTGACCCGTGTGCGCCTGGATCGTTGGTCGCTGCGCCGTTGTTCGCTGCGTTGTGCGCTGCTGATCGTCATCAGCGCTCGTCGAGCCGCAGAGTCATGTGTGGACCGGAACTCTGGGCGACGGGGGGCTTGGGACCAACTGCAGCGACTGGACGTCGAACGGTGGCGACGTCACAGCCACCGTCGGCATCGCTGGCCGAACAGGAGCAAGCTTCACGGCGGACGTCGAAGACAGCTGCTCGAAGCAGAATCGCGTCTACTGTTTCGAGAAGTGAGCTGAGCGCCATGATCGAAGCTCGCCGCACGCGCTTGATCGTCGCTCACTTCGTGGCGTGAGGTGTTCGCCGCGTAGAGTCTCGGTGCCGACAACCATTTCACCGTCTCTTCGGTTTCAGGTCTCGAGACCGAGGCTCTTCTCGATCTCGGCGATGATCTCGCGCACACGGGTCTCGTCGAGCCCGAGGACGTCGGCGAGATCGAGCAAGAACTCGTTCTCCTCGTTCGTCACGTGACCGTCCGCGTATTGGATGATGGCGGCGGCGCAAAAGATGCGCCGGCGGGTGTCCTCGTCCATCGACTCGTCGGCGAGCTTCTTCAGGCGACCTTCGAGGCCGTCCTGCTCGATGCGCGTTCGAACGAGGCGTGGATGCGGTCGGTCACCGCTTTGTGGTCCTGCCCCGCGAGCGACGGCAGCTCGCGAACCATCTTCTCGAGCGCCTCGAGCTCCTCTTTGCTCATCCCGTCGGCGCAGGCCGACAGGACGATAGCGTCGATGACGACGTCATCGATGGCGCTCGCAGGCAGCACGCGCGAGATGAGATCAGCGGCATTTTCCATGACCGAGGACAAAGGTATCCCGAAGCCCCTGAAACGTCATAAATCCGGCAAATCAGTAGGGGAATCGCCTTGATATGAAGATGTCGCGTGCTAGAGCGTCGCGACCTCGAAGACGGGTTTCCGACACGTAGGGCAAAGTGTCCGCCTCGCGTCTCACTCCGAATTCTGGGTTTACGCAGCGTCGGATCCGGTTTCTACGTTCGCCGCAGCTTCCTCCTCTTCTTCTCGCTCTTCTCGCTCTTCTCACTTCGCTTTCTCACTGCTGAGCCCCCTGGAAGGAACGCATGATCGCGAACCGTGCGCTGAACGTCGCCACTCTCTCATTCCTTTTCGCAGCCATGGCTGCGTGCTCGGCTTCGGGGGAAGCCGACCAAGACTCGATGAAGACGGGGACGGCCCGATCGGCCGTCATCAAGGGAAAGCCCTCCGACTCTTCGCAGGACGCCGTCGTGCTCCTCGTTCACTACGACCCGAACGCTCGCGGCGTGGGTCAGTGCACCGGCACGCTCATCGCCCCGCGCCTCGTGCTCACCGCGCGTCACTGCGTCGGTGACACGGACGAGTACGCGGCGTGCTCTTCGGACGGAACGCCGATCGCCGCAGGCGCGATCCGCGGCAACCACGATCCGAAGACGATGTACGTCTTCACCGGAAAGGATCGCCCGAACTTCTACGGCGGTCGCGTCGAGCCGGCAGGCGTCGGAATGAAGATCCTCGACGACGGCGGCAAGAATCTCTGCAACCACGACATCGCGCTCATCGTCCTCAAGGATCCGATCAAGGACGTTCCGATCGCGCCGATTCGCCTCGACGGCGACGTCACGAAGGGCGAGCTCATCACGTCCGTCGGCTGGGGTGTCACCGAGAGCACGCCGCAGCCCGAGCAGCGCATGCAGCGCAAGAACGTGAAGATCATCGGCGTCGGTCCCGACAAGACGTCCGGCCAGGTGCCGCCGAACGAGTTCGAGGTCGGCGAGTCGATCTGCTCCGGCGACAGCGGTGGCCCGGCGATCGATCAAGACACGAGCGCGGTCATCGGCGTCGTCTCGCGCGGCGGAAACCAGAGCGGCGGCCAGAGCAACGATCCGGCTGCCAACTGCATCAACGGCCAGAACCTCTACACGAAGGTCGCGCCGTTCAAAGACCTGATCATGAAGGGCTTCGAGCTCGCCGAGGCGGAGCCGTGGGTCGAAGGTGGACCCGATCCGCGCAAGCTGAAGCCGGGCTCCGCATGCGGTGGCGGTGACGAGTGCCGCTCGAACCTTTGCCTCTCCGATCCAACCGCGGAAGGCGCCACCACCTGCGCGGAAGACTGCTCGCAGACCGAGACGTGCACCGACGAGACTCAGGTGTGCACCGCCGAAGGTGACGCCAAGGTTTGCCGCCCGCCGCCGCCTCCGCCTCCTGCGAAGACCACGACGAGCACGTCTTGCGACGCGTCCTCCGGAGCCTCGGGCTCTGGTGGAATCGGCGCGGCGATGATCCTCGGCGTCCTCGCGCTCGGTAGCCTCCGCCGCCGTCGCAGCGCGGTCTAACCGTTCGCGTCAGCGCGAGCGAAAACGAATCGCCATCGTCTCGGCGGCTCCTCGGAGCACGTCGAAGAGCGTTGGCGATTCGTGGTTGTGAGGTGTGATCGACAGGTCGTACGCGATCGTGCCGTCACCTGACTCCGCGAGGACCGTGCGTGCACCCGCTCGCTCGAGGATCCCGCGCATCGCTTCGTTGTCGGCCAGCACCTCGGCGCGAAGCGTCTTGATTCCACGCGCCTGCGCTGCACGAAGCAGCTCACGGAGCAGGGCGGTGCCAACACCTTTGCGTTGCATGTCGTCGGCGACGGTCACCGCCGCTTCGGCCGTGTCGTGTGAGCCTTCGAGGCGAATGAACCGCGCGATCCCGATGCCTCGCTCCGTCTTCAAGTCGGGCGAGACGATCGCGGCGCCGAGCGCGACGTGATCCTTCTGGTCGACCGTCGTCAAGTACGTGAGCAGCTCGTCGGTTGGCTTTGCGGTCATGTTCAAGAAGCGGAAGTAAAGCGACTGGGGGGAGAGCTCGAGGAAGCGCCGGCGAAGCTCTTCGCGGTCTTCCGGAAGCACAGGCCGGATGACGACACGAGTTCCATCGCGCAGTGTGTGCTCCGCTCGCCATGCAGGATCGCCCATGAAAGCCGGGACTTCCTTCGGCTCTTCGGTCACGTCCGACGTGGTCGCGTCGTGTGACGGCGGGAGGTGCTTTTGCTCGGTCAAGATGGACTCGCCGCTATCCTAGCAACGATGTGGCCGTTTATTCTCGGTTCACGATGACGATGACGAAAACGGAGAGCAACAACGGCGCACTCAAGTGGGATCTGTGCGTCGTTGGTGCAGGGCCCGCAGGATATGCAGCTGCAATGCGTGCGCATGACCTCGGTAAGCGCGTCGTCTTGATCGAGAAAGACCGCGTCGGAGGTGCGGGAATTCACTCGGGCGCGCTGTCGTCGAAGACGATGTGGCACCTCTCGAACGACTACTCGGTCGCGCGTCTCACCGATCGCGGCTACCACGCGCCCGGCGGCATCGACGTCAGCTACGCCTCGGTCATCGAGTCGGTGCGCATGGCCGTCGCGGAGCGACGCGCGATCCTCGATCGCCAGCTCGAAGGACTCTCGAAGCCATCCGCGAAGGGTGGCGTCGTCACGCTCCTTCGCGGCAACGCGATGTTCGTCAACC
>JBGAFW010000028.1:0-115899 GCA_044227045.1 Labilithrix sp. | reverse complement strand
GAGACCGCGTCGGCCGCGATGCCGAGCCAGACGCCTCCCCAGAGGATGTGCGAGTACGAGACCATCGTCTGCGCGGACGACTCCGCGAACGATCCGGGGACGACCTGATCGGGCGAGAAGCTCGGCGCGCTCAGCTTGAAGCCGGGGCTGCACGTTCCGCGCATGCCCATCGTGTCCCAGTTCGTCGTCTGCTCGAGCGTGAAGTCACCCTTGCGAAGCAAGACGAGGATCTGATCGCTCGGCGGCGCGTCGGGGTTGCGGCGGCAGGTGACGAGCAAGTCTTCGGCGTGGGCGCCGTACGAGACGGTGGTGGCGTCCTTGTCGAGGCGGCACTTGCCGTCGGGGTTGGTCTGGAGGGCGCAGATGCTCGATCGCGTGTCGCCCCACACTCCGACCTCGGAGGTGACGGACGCGATGAGGATCTGCTTGTCGACGATCTCGCGAAGGTACTTCTGGAAGTACGGTGACGACTGCGCGTGGCGCGCGATGCACGCGACCTGGATGATGTGCATCGCGAAGACCATCCCGCTCGCGGCGCATCCTTGCGCGAGCTCGACGCAGCACGCCGAGAGCTCGTGCATGTCCGAGCCTGCGCCGCCGAACTCCTTCGGCACCGCCGCGGAGAGGAGCTTGGCCTCCTTCATCGCGTTGATCGCTTCGATCGGGAAGCGCGATTTCGAGTCGACGTCGGCCGCATGCTTTGCGGCGACCTCACTTGCGATCGCGCGTGCGCGTTTTACGAGCTCACTACCTGCACGGAGAGGACCGAGGCTAATCACGCGCGCGAGACTAACGGAATCGTTCGAGCGGTACTAGGGCCAGCGGACGAGTCGTAGGCTCGAGCAAACACGGCTCACGAACGGCGTTTTCCCCTTCGCACGCCCTCATTTTCCTTCGTGTAAGCTTTGTCCAATGGCGGGCGTCATCCATTCAGGGACACCATGAGCACACCCTTCTTCATCACCACCTTCGCGGATACGCGGAAGGACTTGAGCGCGCAGCCCATCGACCCTACCTGGATCAAGGACGGAAACCCCGAGGCGCGCGCGGTCACCCTGTCGGAGAGCCTGGACGGGACGATGACCAGCGGCCTGTGGGAGTGCACCGCGGGCAAGTTCAAGTACATCTACGAGGTCGACGAGGTGGTGCACATCCTCGAGGGCGAAGCCCACGTGAACGATGGGAAGAAGACGCACGTGCTCACGCCCGGCACCGTCGTCTTCTTTCCGTGCGGGCTCGTCGCCGACTGGGAGGTGCCGAAATACGTGAAGAAGGTGTTCATTCTTCGGGCGGTTAAGCGCTCGTTTCCGCGCCGCGTCGCTTCGGCGCTGAAGCGCCGGATCCTCGGGCGGTCCGGCTCATGACGACCCAGGACCCGCAGACGCTCGACTATCGCGTCGGCAATGACATCGATCTCGATGTCATGATCGAGCTCTACAAGGACTCCACGCTCGGGCTCCGGCGGCCGGTCGACGATCGCCCGCGCATGAAGAAGATGCTCGAGGGCGCGAACCTGGTGATCACGGCGTGGGAGCCAAAGGCGAACGTGCTCGTCGGCATCGCCCGCAGCCTGAGCGACTTCTCGTTCGCGACCTACCTCTCGGACATGGCGGTTCGGCTCTCGTGGCAGCGCCACGGCGTCGGGCGCGAGCTCGTGCGGAGGACCCAGATCGAGGGCGGGCAGGCGACGGTGTTCCTCTTCGCGGCGCCCGCGGCGGTCGACTACTACCCGCACATCGGCTTCACGGCCGGGAGTGGCTGGATCCTGCGCCCTGCTTCCGCTCCGTAGCTTCGCGCCAGGTCTCGATCGTCGCGATGACGAGGTTCTCGAGCCAGCCTTGCGACCAGACGGGAGTGAACGTGTGATCGCTGCCCTCGACGATCTCGAGGCGGAAGTTGGGGTACTTCGCGACCTTCTTCGCGTCGGGCCCGAGATGCGTCTCCATCTTGTCGAGCCCGCCGTCGTTCGCGCCGAAGATGAGGAGCGCCTCGGTGCCGCGCTTCAAGATCTCCTTCATCTCGACGGCGACCTCGTCGATCTCGAGCCGGCCATGCCGCACGCGCGCGATCGTCGCCTCGGCTTCGCGGATGACGCGCTCGAACGCGCGCTGGCTCAGCGTGCCGGCGATGCCACGCGCGTTCACCTCGCCGCGTAGCACGCGCTTCCACGTCTCGAGGTTTCGCATCTCGGTCGTGTAGAAGCGCGTCGAGCGGTAGTTCTTTCGCAGCGACACCTGGAGCGTGTCGCCCTCCTTCCACTGGAAGGTCTGCGTGTTGATGAGGACCATCCCGGCGACGCGCTCGTCGGCGAACGCCGTCTTGAACGCGAGGTAGGCGCCGGAGCAGAGCCCGATCAAATAGAAGCGATGGATGTTGCGGAGCGCCGTGATCTCCTTCATCGCCGCCTGCACGTCGTAGACGGCCTCCTTCGCGTAGAGGCGATTCTCCTTGCCGTCGATCGCGGCGCTGTCGCCGATGCCGGCGATGTCGAAGCGAAGCGAGGTGGTGCCACGTGACGCGAGCGCCCGCGCCATCTTCACGTACATGCGGTTCGATCCGACGCGGTGGTTCGAGCCGATGTTGAGGAAGAGGACGGCGTCGTTCGGGTGCTTCAGCGCCTCGCGATCGGTGGGCTCGGAGAGGACGCCCACGAGCTGGCTCGTCGGGCCGAACATCACCACCTCTTCGCGGACGCGCCGCGCACGCCCATCGTGCGTGCGCGCGCCTGTCGGCGGCGGAGGCGCGGACGGAAATCCAAAGCGCTGCGAGATCGCCTCGACCGCCTCGCTCTGCGCCGTGATGTCGACGATGAGGTGCGGGCCTTCGCGCGAGAAGTCGGTGAGCGTGGGGCGATCGGTCGAGGTGTCGTCGTCTTGTTCGCGCACCGCCCTGTGCACGTTGGTGAAGAACTCGACGACGTGGTCGAACGCGGTCGTCGGGACGGCCGAGAGATACGCGTCTTGCATCATCGCCGCGTAGCCTTCGGAGCGAAGCGCGGTCACGGTCGCGCCCGCCGCGCCGATATGACGCGCGAAGCGATCGTCCTCCGGGAGATCGTCGCGCCCGAGCAGGAGCACGCGCGGCGCGGGAGCGATCTTGTTCGCGCGGAGATCGATCATCGAGATCGCCTCGACCGTCTGCGCGGAGAGCACGTAGCCAATCGCCTCTTCGTCCTTCTCGAGCGGCGTGCCTTCGAGGTTGGCCGAGCGCACCGACGGCGACACCCCGCGATCCTCCCCCGCAGCGAACGCCTGCTCCGCGCCGGCGGTCTGCATCATCCGCATCTCTTTGAGGAACGCGCGCCCCGTGAGGTACGGGCTCCAGAGCGCCATGCTCTTCGCGCCGAACGCGTTCGTCATCCCGCCGATGCGCTGCGCGTCGATGCCGGCGAGCGCGGCGAGCGTGGCGCCCCAGCGGATCCCGAAGAGGCTGATCTCGGACACCTCCGCGCGTCGCTTCAGCTCGGCCATGGCGACGTAGACGCTCTCGAGCCAGCAGCGGAGGCGATCCTCGTCGTGGTCGCTGCCCGAGGAGTCTCCGGTGCCGTGGTAGTCGAAGCGCAGCGTCGCGATGCCGATCGAGGCGAGGCGCTCGGCGAGCGTCCGGTAGACGCGATGCAGGCACATCGACTCGTAGCCGAACGGATTGCACAGCACGACGCCGCCGTCCCGTGAGGGGCGCGTAGGAGCGTGGTACCAACCGAAGAGCTGGCGATCGACCTCGCCAAACACGATCGGCCCGCTGATCGCAGACTCTTTGGAGCTCAGGGCAAAGGCCTCATGTCGGACGTGCGGTCTCCTATCCTAGATGGTTTTCGTAGCGAGGGTCAGGAGACGCTGAACACTTTGTCTCGGTGCTGATAGCCTCTCTCGGTGGCTCCCCTTGCCTCCAAAGCAGGGACCCGTCCGCGATGAATCTGAGGCCTCATCTCGCTCCGAACCAACGCGCCGCACTGAACGAGCGCGTGAAGCAGCAGCTCAGCCACTATACGAACGCGGGTGACGGGGAAGAGGTCGTCTACGACGACAGCGCGATCCTCGAGGACGATTTCAGGAAGCCGACGATTCGCATCATCCTCGGCGTCTTCGCCGCGTCGCTCTTCGCGTACTTCGCGGCCGCGCCCACCTTCGACGCGCCGAACGTGTGGTCGAACACGTTCCGCTTCGACACGGCGTTCGTGATCGTCTGGGGACCGCTCCTCTTCTGGGCGATGGCGCGCTTCAAGATGCAGCGCTCGATCCGCATCTTCCTCGTGCTCTCGCTCTTCATCGAGCCGTTCAGCGAGGCGATGCTCAAGCTGCAAGGCGAGGGCTATTGGGACACGTACCTCTGGCCTGCCGCCGTCGCTTACTACGGCACGATCAAGGAGTGGAGCGGCATGCCGGGCGCCTCGCTGCCCGTCTTCTTCTTCGTGACCGCGGGGCTCTTGTATCGCGCCGTCTGGGGAAAGAAGGCGGCCGAGTACATCCCTCCGCCGCGCTTCGCCAAGAACGTCCTCTTCACGTTCCTCGGCACCATCGTCGTGCTGAGCGCGTGGGGCCTCATCCACGGCGGCACGATCGAGGGTGTGGTCCGGCAGATCCTGCACATGGTGCAGCTGCCGCTCATCGCGCTCCTCTTCTTGTATGCGCTGCGCGTCCCAGAGGACCTCGCCGCGATCGGGTCGATCTTCGTCATCACCGCGCTCCTTCGCAGCGTCTTTTGCATCTACATCTACTTCTTCGTGTTCATGCCGATGGGCATCACCGATCGGCCTGGCCTTCCGGAGTGGTGCACCACGCACTCGGACACGGTGCTCTTCGTCGTCTCGATCTTGATCGTCGTCACGCACGCCTTCGAGCAGCGCACGAAGCGATCGATCGTGCGCGCGATCGGTTGCTCGGCGCTCATCATGTTCGCGATCGTGCTGAACAACCGCCGCCTCGCGTTCGTCAGCCTCTCGATCGCGCCGGCGATCATCTACCTCGCGCTGAGGCCGAGCAGGCGAAAGCGTCGCGTCACCGCCGCGCTCGTCCTCGCCGTGCCGCTGATGATCGGCTACGTGCTGATCGGCTCCGAGATCAACTCGCCGTCGACGCTGCTCAAGCCGGCGAAGCTCGTCATGTCCGTGCTCGATCAGAAGGACCTGTCGGCGCAGTCACGCGACATCGAGAACGAGAACCTCATCTACACGCTTCGGCAGAGCCCGCTGCTCACGACCGGCTTTGGCTTCGAGTACCAGTATTCGCCGGACAACCCGCCCGTCGACCTCACCGACGTGTTCGTGAACTACCGCCTCATCGCGCACAACGGCGTCTTGTGGCTCTGGTCGCTCGGCGGCGTCATCGGCTTCACGATGCTCTGGATGCTCTTTCCGATCTCGGGGACGCTCGCGCTGCGTGGGTATCGCGTGGCGAGGACGCCGCTCGAACGAAGCGCGGCGCTGACGGCGCTCGGCAGTGTCGCCATCTGCATCGTGCAGATCTGGGGTGACCAAGGCATCAACGGATACATGACGCCGCTCACGATCGGCGTCGCCTTCGCGGTCGCTACGCGTCTGTCGATGTTGAGCTCGTAGGCCCCGGCGTCGTGGACGCGCCGGACGGCGATCCCGACGGCGCGCTGACGCCGAGCACCTCCGCCTTCTCGACGCGGTCGAGGCGGAACTGACGCTCTTCGTTCTTCTGCAGGTCGACCGCGTTGAGGCGTGTCTCGGTGCGCTCCATGAACACAGAGGTGATGCGGATGTCGCGCGTCGTGCGCTCGTAGTTGCCGCTCCGGTAGGTGATGCGAAGCGGCTGCTGCTCGAACCACGCGCGCTCGACGGCTTGGCGCACCGCCTTCGCGACCGGAAGCTGCGGTACGCCCGCGAACTGGAGCTCCTTCAACCTGCCGGTGAGCTCGCGCTGCGCCGACGCGGAGAGGGCGCCGCGCACTTTGTCGAGCGCGCGATCGAGCGTGTCGGTGAACGGCAGGAGGCGCATCTCGCTCGCCCATCGTCCGAGCGCGACGAGCAACGCGGCTTCGCGCGCGGTGAAGTTGACGGGCGGGAGGCTGTAGCTCTTGTCGAGCGCATACCCGCCGCCACGGCCGCGCTCGGCGGCGAGCGGCAGATCGGCGGCGCGGAGCGTGTCGAGGTCGCGGTAGATCGTTCGGACGGTGACGCCGAAGCGCTCGGCGAGGGCTTCGGCGGTCACCCCGGTGCGTCGCGCGCGGAGGTGCTCCGCAAGGGCAAACAGGCGTTCGGTGCGCTTCATGAGACGTCGTCCAAATATGACGTTTTGCTGACAACGCGTCTAGCTTGTTGACGGCAGGTCCTGTCCGGGATGTCGTGCTCCCGCCCGTGCCCTTCACGTATCCGTACCCGCGACCGTCCGTGACGTGTGATTGCGTGATCTTCACGCTTCGCGCCGATGATCTCGCGATCCTGCTCATCCAGAGAAAAGACGATCCTTTCAAGGGGATGTGGGCGCTGCCGGGCGGCTACGTGAACGAGAACGAGTCGCTCGAGCGCGCCGCGGCGCGCGAGCTGGCCGAGGAGACGGGCCTCACCGGCGCGAAGCTCGAGCAGCTCGGCGCGTTCGGCGATCCCGGGCGCGATCCGCGCGGCCACACCGTCACGGTCGCATGGATGACGTTCCTCGTCGCCGAGGCCAAGATCACCGCGGGCGATGACGCGGCCGACGCGAACTGGCACTCCTTCCGATCGCTCGCGCTCGACGAGTCGATCTCTTCGTCGCGGTCGATCCCGCCGCCGCCAAAGATGCGGCGCCAAGAGAAGAAGACGAAGAGCGGATCGATCCGCCTCGCCTTCGACCACGCGAAGATCATCGCGCGCGCCTACCACCGCCTCTGCCAACACCTCGATGATCCGCTCCGCGAGCGTCCCTTCGAGCTCGTCCCGTCTCGCTTCACGATTCCGGAGCTGCATCATTTCTACGAGGTCGTCGTCGGCCGGTCGCTCCCGATTCGAGGGTTTCGAAAGCGCCTCATCGACAACGAGCTCGTCGTGCCCGCGACGTCGAAGCCCACGTCGAAGCCTGCCGCCCAGCTTTACCGCTGGAATCGCGCCAAATAGCGCCTGATCGTCCGCTGGGGGAACTCTCTTCGGAGAGCGCTGTCTCTCACCCGCACGAGGTGATCGAATCGTGCGTCCACGTATCGTCTTTGGCTCGCGTTCGGCGATCGCGTTCGCCGCTTTGATCGCCCAGGCGGCGTGCAGCCCGGCCGTCACCACTCCGAGCGCGGGCGCGTCACCGCGCGGAGCGTTCGCGGTCATCCCGGTCGGGGGCACGAGCGCGGGCCCGCAGAGCTCGGCGCCAGCGGCGAGCGCGCCGCTATCGCTCATCGCGGACGACAGCACGCCGATCCGGCTCGCGGAGCTCACGGTGAACATCCACGTTCACGGTCCGCTCGCGCGAACGGCGGTGCATGCGACGTTCTGGAACACGTCGCCGTCGACGCTCGAGGGGCGCTTCCGGATGACGCTCCCGCCGCGCTCGTCCGTGTCGCGGCTCGCGATGAAGATCTCGGGCGAGTGGCGCGAGGCCGACGCCGCCGAGATCGGCGCAGCGCGTGAGACCTACGAAGAGATCCTTCATCGCCGTCGTGATCCGCTCCTCGTCGAGCAACGGCGCGAGCGCGAGATCTCGGCGCGCGTGTTCCCGATCGACGGGGCGAGCGCGAAGGAGATCGCGATCGAGTACATCTCCGAGGTCGGCGGCGCCGACGCCCCGGTGTGGTTTCCGCTTCGCGGTCTTCCTGCGGTGCACAAGCTCGATGTCTCCGTCATCGAGGGCGCGACGGAGCCGATCTCGATCCACCTCGAAGACGATCGGCCCACGGCGGACGTGAGCTTCGTCGCCGCGCGGTCTACCGGAAACGAGGTCGCGCGCGCGGGTGAGCTCGTCGCGCTGCGCGTGCCCACGTTCGTCGCGAAGGAGCCCGATCCGCTCGAAGGCGCGGTCGTGTTCGTCGTCGAGACGAGCGCCGCGAAGGAAGGAACCCTCGAGGCGGCCGCGAGCCTCGTCGGCGCGCTCGCGTCGTCATCGTCGGGCCGCACGCGCGCCGCGGTCGTCGCGTACGATCAATCGACCGAGCGGCTCTACGACGGCGATCTCGCGTCGCTCTCTGCGGCGCTGCCGAAGGCGCTCGCCGCTCGAGGCGCGCTCGGCGTCGCCGATCTCGAGCGAGGCCTCGAGGCCGCGCGCGTCGAGGCGAAGCGCATCCGCGCCACGCGCGTCATCTTCGTCGGTGGCGGTGTAGGCCCGACCGCCGACGGAGCACGGCTTCGCGTCGCGATGGGCGAGCTCGCGAAGGCGGGGGTCGAGCGCGTCGATGTGCTCGGGACCTCCGCGCTCGCGGACCTGCGCCTCTATCGCCCGCTCGTGACGAGCGCGATCTTCGCGCGCGACGGCGTGGTGATCGACGACGCGCCGCGGCTCTCGGCCGAGACGGTCCAGGCGCGTGTCCGCTCGCGCGTCGCGGCGCGCGTGCCCGTGAGCGTCGAAGGCGCGACGTGGACGTCCACCGCCGCGCTCGAGGCGGCCTCGCCCGACGAGACGCGCGTCGTGCTCGCGCGCATGCCGAGCTCCGCGCCTCTTCGTGCACACATCGGCGGGAAGGTGCATTCGATCGACGCGAGCGCCGTGACCGCGGCGCCCTCGCCGATGCTCGAGCACGTGTCGGCCGTCGCAAAGCTCGACGCCTTGATCGCCCGTGGGGAACAAGCTGCGACGAAGGACGCGTGGAAGAGCGAGATCGTCGCGATCGCGCGCAAGAACAAGCTCGCGAGCCCGTTCACGTCGCTCATCGTGCTCGAGAACGACTCCGATGTCGCGCGGATGCGGAGCCGAGAGGCGTCGTCGTCGGCCGCGCCGCCTCCGCCGCCACCTCCGAGTCCTTCCACGCCGAGCGCGCCGGCGCGGGGCCACGTGACCAAGGCGCCGGCGATGCGGCAAGCGACGACGACGGTGTCGGGTCGAGTTCCGCCGGAGGTGATCCAGCGGATCGTGCGGCAACGTTGGGGAGCCCTCCGCGCATGTTACGAAGACGGCCTCCGCCGACGCGGCGAATTCTCCGGACGCGTGAGCGTGAAGTTCGTGGTCACGCGCGATGGCTCCGTCGGGACCGCGATGGACGCCGGCTCGGACATCTCCGACAAGAAGACGATCGAGTGCGTCGTCGACGTGTTCCGCCACCTCATGTTCCCGGCTCCGGAGGGAGCCAACATCACGGTGGTCTACCCGCTGATGCTCGCGCCGATCACGGCCGAGGACGAAGCGTCTCCGCCGGCCGCGCACTTGCCGGTCAGCGCGTCCACGATCTGGTCGCCGTCGCCGTTCCGTCTGTCTGCCGGGGCTGCGCCGCCGTCGCCCGCGGAGAGGCTCTTTCCGTGGTCGATGGACTATCGGCGCGTGATGGCCTTCGTGCCAGCGTCCCTCGGCGGCGACGCCTCACCGTCGACGACGGCGCCGAACGCGAAGGCTGCGATCGACGCGGCCACGGAGCTTCGCGCGCGGGAGGGGAGCACGAGCGCGATCGCCCTCGTCGCGCTCGGGCAAGCATACGAAGCGGCCGGCGACAAAGACCGCGCGACGCGCGCCTATGGATCGCTCGCCGATCTCTACCCGGAGCGCGCGGAGATGCTTCGCGCCGCGGCGGTGCGGATCGCGCGGGTGCGTCCGGGAGATCCGATCGCGATCGATCTCCTCCGTCGCGCGGCGAGCGAGCGTCCCGACCAACCTTCGTCGCATCACTTGCTCTGCCTCGAGCTCCTTCGCGCAGGCAAGCCGGAGGCCGCGTTCGAGGCGGCCGCGAACGGCATGAAGCGACGCTACGAGCTCCGCTTCGCCAGCGTGAGCGATCTCTTGGCGACCGATCTCGGCCTCGCCGCCGCGGCCTGGGCGCAGGCCGAGCCCGCCAAGCGCGACATGATCGAGTCGAAGGCGATCTTCCTCCACGCGCGAAGCCGCGATCGATCGACCGTGCAAGCGGTCGCGACATGGGAGACCGACACGAGCGACATCGACGTCCAGGCGTTCGACGCGAAAGGGGAGCGCAACGGCGCGACGACGAGCCAAGCGCTCGATGGCTTCGGCCCAGAGGCGCTCGATCTTGCCACCGACGTCAAGCGCGTGAGCGCGCTGAACGCGGTCGTTCGGCTCCAGCGTAAAGGGACAGGCGGCGACGTGCTCGGCGTCGTCCATGTCGTCCGCCACGACGGCAAGGGCAACGTCACGATCGATCCGCGCCCCTTCACGATCATGAACGAGGGCACCGTGCTCGATCTCGGCGCGCTCTGAACGACCGGACGGCGCACGAAACGAAAGAGGCGAGGTCGTCGACCTCGCCTCCCTCTCGTTCTCTGGTTCTCGCGTTCGCGCGCGGAAACGGCCGAGTCGCTCGAAGACTCGCTCCCTCGGCCTCCGCGCGCGTTCTCTTGTTCTCGCGCGCGGAAACGGCCGAGTCGCTCGAAGACTCGCTCCCTCGGCCTCCGCGCGCGGGCTTACTTCTTGAGGTTCTCGAGCGCGAAGTCCCAGTTCACGAGGCTGCTGAGGAACGTCTCGATGTACTTCGGGCGGGCGTTGCGGAAATCGATGTAGTATGCATGCTCCCACACGTCCATCGTGAGGAGGGCCTTCTGGCCGTGCTTCATCGGGAGGTCGGCGTTCGGAGTCTTCGTGACGGCGAGCTTGCCGTCCTTCTCGACGAGCCATGCCCAGCCCGAGCCGAACTGCGTGACGCCGGCGTTGGTGAACTCCTCCTTGAACTTGTCGAACGAGCCGAAGTCACGGTTGATCGCCGCGAGGAGATCGCCGGTGGGCTGACCGCCGCCCTTCGGCTTCATCGAGCTCCAGTAGAAGGTGTGGTTCCAGATCTGCGCCGCGTTGTTGAACACGGGCGTTCCGACCTCGGAGCCCTTGATGACGTCTTCGAGGGACTTCTCTGCCTCGGGCTTGCCGGCCAAGAGCTCGTTCAACTTGTTCACGTAAGCCGCATGATGCTTGCCGTGGTGAAAGTCGAGCGTCTCGGCAGAGATGTGAGGCGCGAGGGCGTCCTTCGCGTAGGGCAGGTTCGGCAGCGTGAAAGCCATGATTGCTTGTCTCCTGTTTCGGTAGGTCGAACGTGTTGAGGACAGGCACGTTAGACATGCTCGCGGGGATTGGAAAGCCGGATCCGTTGGGGGCGGCGCCCCCGTCTCGCGTTCCCGTCAGCCTTTCGATGATCCCGAGGGAGATCGCGTTACGGACCGCTGTGATCGGAGATCGTCCCTAGAGAAACGGCCGCGTTCTCGTTCATGATGACGAACGGGCGGTCGCTCACGGAGAGGTTGCCGAGGCCATCGTGGCTCGCGATCGCCACCTTTCCGAACGCGAAGCCCTGCGGACCTCGCCGGACCTGGTGAACGGCCAGGGTCCAGCCCTTCTTTACCTGATCGGGCTCGAGCGTGATCACCTCGGGGCCGTAGCCTGCGCGGATGTCGGTCATGGCGACCGAGACCGGCTCGGAGGCGTTCTTCGAGGGGACGAGATGGATGTCGAGATCGCTCTCGTCGGTCTCCCACGTGAGCGCCAGCGTGGTCGACGCCTTCGAGCCGTCCGAAGGGATCGCGCCGGCGAACCGCGCTCGCTTCAGGATCGCCTCGCGCTCGGCCGGCGCCTTGTTCTTTCCCGCGGCGACGGCCAGCACGCCTGCGTCTCTCTTCAACGCCTCCACCGCCATCGGGAAGCGTCGTGGATCGAAGCTCGCCGCGTGGTCGAGCGCATCGAGCGTCGTGGCGAGCGCCTCGTCGATGTGTCCTCCGCGCACGAGGGACCACGCGAGGAGCCGATAGGAGGATGGATGCTCCGGCCGCTCCTCGAGGGCACGTCGATACTGCGCGATCGCGAGCTCGCCCGCCTCTTTGTGTCGCGCGGCGAGCGCCTCGAGCCAACCGGCCGCCGCGCGGCGCTGCTCGGGACGTGAGGCGAGCTCGAGGATCGAGCCGAACGATCGCGCCGCCTCGCGTGATCGATTCAGCGCGTCGAGCGCTTGGCCGCGCGCGGTCCAGGCGAGCATGTCGTCGGGCGACGTCTTCAGCCACGTCTCGGCGACATGGAGCGCGTCATCGGCCTTCTTCTGCTCGAGCAGCTGCGCAATCGCGGCGAGCTTCCCGCTCAGCGCATGGGCGACGGGCGCGGGCTTGCCGCGACGAACGGTCATCGAGGGCATGACGCTCTCCTGCTCTTTGCCAGACGGCTTGAGCGCCCTATCGAGCCCGGGGACCTCGACGCCGGTCGCGCTCCCGTCCGCGACGAGGATCTTGAACTCGACGCGTCGATTCCGAGCGAAGGCCTCCGCGTCGTTCTTCGGATCGATCGGGAACGCGCCGCCCACACCGCGTGCGATGAGCCGTCGCGGCTCGACGCCGCGCGCCACCACCGCCGCGCGCACGGCCATCGCTCGCCGGAGGGAGAGCTCGCGGTTGACGTCGGGCGAGCCGCGGTTGTCGGTGTGGCCGATGATCGCGACGAGATCGAACTCGGGGTGAAAGCGGAGCGTGTCGGCGAGCGCCTGGACGATGGGGAGCGACTCCGGAAGGATCTCCGCCGAGCCGTCCTTGAAGTGCACCATCTGCAAGATGAGGATCTGGTTCGCCTCGATGATGACGGTGCCGCGATCCGGACACCCGTCGTCGTCCTCGAAGCCGTTGAACGTCTCCGGCTCGTTCGGGCAGCGATCGTCGGCGTCCGGGATGCCGTCGCGATCGGTGTCGGCGGTCCGGTCGCCGGCGCGGATGGCGTCGATCATCGGCGAGACGCTCTTCTGGCTTGGCGGGAGCACCACCTGACCACCACCCCGAGGAACGATCTCGACGCCGCGCGGTCCGACCACCGGAATGTCGCGCATCGCCTCGCGTGGAATGTCGAAGCGTTTGTAGTCCGCCTCGGTCTCGAGCACGAGCATCGCGGTGAGCTCCGTCAAGATGCGATGACGAACGGAGAGCGACACGATCTCGCGTGCGAGCTCGGTCTTGCGCGCCTCCGTCGTCGTCGTCGCGCGCTCGTCCTCGAGCTCGCGGATCTTCGCCTCGGCGACCGCGCGCTCGATCAACGCCGCAGGTGCGGTGTCTATGCGCGTCACGTCTCTCGGCTGCGCGCCACCTTTGCCATCCATCACGACACGGAGCGGTTTGTCTTCGGCGATCTCGACGAACGCGAGCGCCGACGAACGCCGCGCCCCTGCCTTCGCGAGCGACGAAGGCCACGCGGTCGCGGCGCCTTCGAACGACGCGCGACCGACCCTGCCTGGGGGCATCTTGAGGGCGACCGCGACGTCGCCCGGCGCGTCTTCCACGTCCACCACGGTGCCGCCCAGCGCGAGCGCACGCAGCGCGATCGTGTCGGCGCGGACCCCACCGGTCGCGATCGCGTCGATCCGATCGAGGCCGATCTCCTTCGCGATCGCGCCGAGCGCGGCAGGTGGCAGCGGTGAGGTCGTCATCGAGCCGTCCGTGAGGACGATCGCGCGCTTCGCGCCGGTCGTCTTGAGCCAGCGAAGACCTCGCTCGAGATCGGTCGCGCCGGCAGGTCGCCGCCTCGCTGCCTCCGCGAGCGAGGCCATCGGCTCCACCTCTTGGTCGAAGCACGCGACCTTGATCGCACTCGGGTGTAGCGCCCCGACGATGCGCGTCACCGCGGCGACGTCGCGCTCGTACGTGCCGATGCGCGACGCGCTCGAGTCGATCAGCACGGCGAGATCACCTTGCATCGCGCCGCTCGGCGCTCCGCTCGACGTCGCGGGGCGGGCGTCGGGATCCGACACGCGCACGACGGCGAAGCGGCCACCTCGAACGGCGTCGGGTGTACCCGCGAGCGACACCTCGAAGTCATGATCGGGCCTGACGCCATTTCGATGCACGACGAAGGCCTTCTTCGTGCTCGGGACGAAGAGCTGGATGTCGAGCTGCTCGACCGAGGGGAGCCCGACGAGCGGCAAGCGATACGGCTCGGACGCCGCGGTGAAGGTCTGGGTGTAGGCGATGACGATCTCCTTCTCTTGCCGCGGCAGGATCGGGAAGACGCGTCCACGGAACACGTTGCTCGAGCCCGTGTCTTTCTCGAGCATCGCGGGGTCGACGCGCTTTCGCAGGAACGTCTCGTAGGTCGCGCGTGCCGACTGCCGCTCGACGACTTCGCCTTCTTGCCACCCTTGCGGGAGCTTCATCGCGAAGCGACTCACCGCGGCGCCGGCGGGCAGCGCGATCGCGAACGTGCCCTCGCGCATCACGGGTTCGGGGTTCGCGAAGACGAGGTGCACCTCGGTGAACGCGAGCGGGCCATAGAGCACGGCGCGCGCGTCGATCGACCTCAGCACGAGGCCCGACCCGTCCGAGGCTGTCAGCGAGATCTTGGCGTCCGCGGTCTTGCTGCTTTGCGGATGCGCGTCCCAATCGACCGCCACGTCGATCGCCTCCGTGCCTTCCGCAAGCGCGGGTGGGCGCGAGGTGAGCTTCGGCGGCGCCTCTTTGCCGTGCGCGCACCCTCCTTGCGCGACGACGAGGAGAGAGAAGAGAACGAGGAGGAGCACTGCGCGCGTCGTCGTCTTGGTCATGGGCCTCTCGGCGCCAAGCGATCGTCATGCCAAGCCTCCGTCTCGCCGAGACCGCTCGCGCACGTCAATCTTTGGCAAGCAAGCGTCGCGCGGACGCGACACCTCGTCCATCACCTTCGGCGGATCGTCGCGCGGACGCGACGGTCCTTCCCCTTCAGGACCGGGCGAGCGCCGCGAAGGCGGCGGCGCGGTCTCGTCCCTCTTGCGAGGTGTCGTCTTCGTTCGGCTTGATCGATGCGGTGAACGGTTCGCTCTTCGAGGCGCGCTCGTAATGAACCTCGACGTTGTCAGCGGTGACGGTGAGCCGCGTGAGCGTCTTCAGCCGGCGAAGGGCGCTCTTGGTCATGCTGAGCGAGACCGCGAAGTCCAGGCCGTAATAGAAATTCAGCTTGAGGTCTTCGAGGTTCGGCATCTGCTCGAGCGTATCGATCAAGGTCGCTTCGTCATGACCACGCCGCCCGGTCAGGATCTCGAGGACGCGGAGCTTCGGCAGGCAGGTTGGTGCATGGAGCGGCATCAGCGTCACGACCTCGTCCTCGGTCGACAAAGAACGAAGCGAGCGCAAGGACTCTGCGTTCAAGAACGGCACGTGGTCCTCCGCGAACTGAATGTGCTCGACAGTGGCGAGATCGGGATGGTTCGTGAGCTCCTTGATCTTCGGCTTCGAGCCGCTGATGCGCGTCGCGGTGAGAAACCCTCGCGCGAAGCACATCCCCCATCCCTGCCAGGGCCGGACGGTGAGACCGAGCATGCTCCCGAGGATGTGATTGAGCTCGCCGAGCCAGCGCCGCGCGTTCTTTCGAAGCAGCGCCATCTCGCGCTTCTCCTGCTCCGGCGTCGGCGGCGTGGAGCCACGCGCGAGCTGCAGCGTGATGAGCTCGCCACGTGGATCGCTCTTCTCCGTCAGGTAGTCGGCGTAGACCGCGCGTGCACCGTCGTCTTCGGGATGTTGGCGGATGGCCTCGAGCAGCTCCGCGCCGCGATCGCGATCGCGGTCGATGCTCGTCGTCGTGCCGGCGGTCGCAGGGGCTGTCTTTGCGCCGCTCGCGGCGGCCTTCTTCGCAGCTGCGAGCGCGGTGGATAGGCCACGCGGAAGTGGAGGCACGCCGCTCGGATAGAGCTCGCGCAGGGCGTCTGCGGTGCGCGCGCTTCGCTCCGGCACCCATGCCTTCATCACCGTGCCGTTGATCACCTTCGCTGCCTTCTTGGCCGCGTCTTTCAGGTCATCGATCGCGCGTGGGTCGGCGTGTCGTTCGATCTCCTGGTGCATCAGCGTGTGAAACGGCTTCGAGCCCGTCGCGTGGTACGGAGGGTCCGCCACCCACGACACGAGCAGCTTCGACACACGGGGATCGCGCGGCGTGTCGATGAGCCGATTGAGCCGCGCGAGCGCGTCGGTGGCGCCGGCGCTCGTGACCTCCGCGAACGCCGGCGGCAGCGGGATCGCGTCGAGCGCTTCGGCGATCTCGGCGCTCGGACACGCACGCCACGCGTGGAGGAGCGCGCTCACGGCCTCTTCGGGCGGCACGCGCGCGACGCGCTCGAGGGCGGCCTTCACCTCGGCCGGATCGACGGCGGCGCTGCTCGCCGCCGCGACCTTCGCCGGCTTCTTCGCGGCGGTCTTCTTGGCTGGCTTCTTCGACGTCTTCTTCGCGGTCGCCATGAGCCCAGGGTAGATCAGAAGCCCACCGCCGGGCGCATCACCCCATTGGGGGGCAAGCGCGGTGGTGGGCTTCGATTTGTGATGGGGGCTGGATTCAGCCGCGCATCGCTTCGACGGGGCTGACGCGCGCCGCGCGGATCGCGGGGAGGAAGCCGCCGACGAGGCCCATGAACGCCGACAGGAAGATCGCCGAGCCGATGATCTGCGGCGTGGGCTCGAAGCCGAAGACCATCTCGGACCACGTGCCGGCGTTGAGCATCGTGATCTTCACCGCCTTCATCGCGATCGAGGCGAAGGCGCCGATCGCGCCGCCCGCGACCGCGAGCGCGAGCGACTCGATGAGGAAGGAGAAGAGGATGCTGCCCTTCGAGAAGCCGAGCGCGCGGAGCGTCCCGATCTCTCGCGATCGACCTGCGACCTGGGCGTTCATCGTGATCGTCGCGCCGATCATGGCGCCGATCGAGAAGAAGAACGCGATCATCCCGCCGAGGAGCTTCAAGATGAACGCGGTCGCCTGCGATTGCTTCTCGAAGAAGTCGGCCTCGCGCATGACGACGAGACCGAGCTGGCGATCTTGCTCGACGAGCGCCTTGAACGCGTCGAACTTGCTCGGGCTGTCGAGCCGGACGCGGACGCTCGAGACGTAGCCTTCGCGACCGAACGCCTGGCGCGCGACGTGGACGTCGACCCAGACCTCGGACTCGAACGCGGAGCCTTCGTCGGCGAAGACGCCGACGACCTTCACCGGACGGTTCTTCTTGAGGTCGAAGGTCTGTCCGATCTCGAGGCCTTTGAAGCGACCGCGAATGCCTTGGCCAACGATGACCTCGTCGGAGCCGGGGTTTGGCGCGCGACCGTCGATGATCTTCGCGGTGGGGCGGAACGCGAGCGCGTCTTCGGGGACGCCGCGCACGGTGACGTTCGAGACGCCCTCGACGCCGACCTTTTCGAGGAGGATGACGACGAGCACCTCGCCCACGCCGGTGGGCTTGCGTGAGGCGCCGATCTGCTGCGCCTGCGCGATGACCATGTTGACGTGCTTGTCTTCGATCCCGCTCGAGAGTTCGGCGTCGGAGCCCTTGCGAAGGATGATCGCGACGTCGGGGCTCGCGGTGCGGCCGCACGTCTTCTCGATGCCGTTCGCGAGCATGAGCGCGCAGGCGAAGACGAAGACGACGAGCGCGAGGCCAAACGCGGCGGCGGCGGTGGTGCGCTTACGAACGACGAGGTTGCGGATGTTGTATTTGATCGGGACCATGCGCTCACCCCACCCTTCGGAGTGCGTCGGTCACCGAGATGCGACCGGCCTGGATGCTGGGGACGAGTGACGCGAGCGCGGCGAGCGCGATCGCGATGATGACAGCGAGGACGGCCGTCTTCGGCTCGATCCGGAAGTAGGGGAACCACGCGCCCATGTTCTCTTCGAGCGCGCGCCCCACGACGTTGTTGACGAACGGGTAGGCGATCGCGAGCCCGACGGCGCCCGACACGACGCCGAGGGTCGCCGCCTCGGCGATGACGAAGAAGCGGACGTGCCATGGCTCGAAGCCGATCGCTCTCAGCACCGCGTACTCGCGCGTCCGCTCGCGCACCCCCATCGCGATCGTATTGCCGAGGATCAGCAGCATGATGCCGAGGATGATGATCGAGACGATGTTGAGCGCGGTGAGGATCGCGGAGAAGCCGGCCATGAAGGAGACCTGCATGTTGCGCTCGCTCATCGTGACCGTCTGGGTGTCACGCTCGTCGAAGATGCGGTCGATGCTCTGCGAGATCTCTCCGCTGCGACCGGTGTCGGTGATGCGCGTCATGATCCACCCGATCTGATCGCGCCGATCTGCGGGGAGGCTCTCGTTCAAGTAGTCCCAGTGAAAGAAGAACTGCGACTCGTCGAGCGACTTGCGTGACGCGGAGTAGATGCCGTCGATCGTGAACTCCCAGTCGCCCGGGTAGATGGTGCCTTCGAGGATGACCTTCTGGCCGACCTTCCAACCCATCTTCTTCGCGAGGACCTGTCCGACGATCGCGCCTCGCTTGTCGGCCATCCAGTTCTTCTTCTCTTCGTCGGTGATCTGGATCTCGTCGATGACGCGGAGGTAGCTCTCGTCGTCGACCGCCATGTTCGCGAAGAACTCGTCGGGCTTGTTCGGGATGCGCGCGCCGAACCAGTTCGCGTAGGTGGCGTCTTTCACGCCTTGCACGCCGCGGACGTCCTGGATGTAGCGCTTCGGGAGCTGCATGACGAAGGACACCTTGTGCCGGGTGCCGAGCCGATCTTGCGCGGCGTACTCCGCGCCGACGTTCCATGCCCAGAGCACGGTGCGCAGCATGATGAACGCGACGAGCGCGACGGCGGCGCCCGCGACGGTGAACAGCGTGCGGAACCAGCTTCGCTTCAAGTTGCGAGCTGCGATCAAGAAGAGGCGGATCATGCTTCGTCCAACTTGCCCTTGTTGAGGTGACGCGTGATCGTCGCGCGCTCGGCCGCCGCCGGATCGTGCGTGACCATCAGGATGGTCTTCTTGAACTCGACGTTGAGCTTCGTGAGGAGCTGCAGGATGTCGTCGGCGCTCTTGCGATCGAGATCGCCGGTGGGCTCGTCGCAGACGAGGATCGTCGGATCGTGGACGATCGCGCGCGCGATCGCGACGCGCTGCTCTTGACCACCCGAGAGCTGGCGCGGGTAGTGACCCATGCGATCCTCGAGGCCGGTGACGCGAAGCGCGGTCTCGGCGCGCTTCTTTCGCTCGGAGCTCGAGAGGTTCGTGAGGAGGAGCGGGAGCTCGACGTTCTCGAGCGCCGTGAGCACGGGCATCAGGTTGTACGACTGGAAGATGAAGCCGATGTGCCGCGCGCGAAACTTCGCGAGCTCGCCGTCGCTCATCTTTCCGATGTCATGACCGGCCACCATCGCCTTGCCGCTGGTGGGGCGATCGAGGCCCGCGATCAGATTGAGGAGCGTCGATTTGCCGGAGCCCGAAGGTCCCATCAGCGCTTCGAACGCGCCCTGCTCGATCACGAGCGACAGACCGTCGAGGACGGTGAGCGGCTCTTTGCCACGAAGGTAGGTCTTCGTGACGTTCTCCATCGAGATGATCGTCTTCTCTTTGTCGGGCGCGGTGTTCTTCCGATAAGGCTCGGGCACCTTCACTTCTTTGGTCTGCGCGTCCGGTGTTCCGAGGGTCGTGCTTTCGCTCACTTGTCCGTCTCCTTGATGCGCTGACCGTCTGCGGTTTCGTTGGTTGGTTTCGACACCACTTTGGTGCCGGGTGGTGGACCCGCGAGGAGCTCGACGGAGCTGCCAACGGCGCCGCCGACCTTCACGGGAAATGCGTGGAGCTTGCCTTCGGACACCGTGAACACGACCTTCTCTCCGCCGCGATCGACGACGGCGTCCGCCGCGACCACCTTCTTCGGCTTCTCGTCCTTGGCGGCGTCGCTGATCGCTTGCGAGAGGAAGCCGACGCGCGCGCTCATCTCCGGGAGCACGCCGCTGATGTCGTCGGCGGGGTCGAAGCGCACCTTCACCATCACGGTGGCCTTCGATCGATTGACGCGCTGGCCGAGCGAGTCCGCGGTGCAGCGGTAACGCTTGTTTGGATAGGCATCGAGGATGATTTCGCAAGGCCCTCCGAGCTTCACGAGGTGAAGCCTCGCCTCGGGCACGTCCACCTCGACCATCAGGCTGCTGAAGTCGACGATCTCGGCGACGAGGCCGACGTTGCCGACGCCGCCGACGAACTCACCGATCGTGGCGGGCTTGCTGACGATGCGTCCGCTGATCGGCGCGATGATGACGCGATCCTTCAGGCCGACGCTGACGGCGCCGACGTCGGCTTGGGCAGCGTTCGCCTCTGCCTCGGCCGCGCGCACGGTCTCTTTCAGCGCGGCCTCACGGGCGACGAGGTTGTCCAGGTTCGCTTTGCCGACCGCGCCGCTCGCGACGAGCGCGCGCTCACGCTCGACCTGCTGGGTGACCTCGGCGAGGTTTGCCTTCGCGGTGGAGATGCGTGCTTGCGCGACGCCGACACGCGAGGACGTGGCGACGACCTGGCTCTTCTGATCGGCGTCTTCGAGCTGCGCGATGACCTGGCCTTCTTTGACGGTGTCGCCTTCTTTGACGAGCACCTTCGCGATGCGGCCGGGCATCTTCGCGCCCACCTTCGAGGTGACCTGCGGGATCACGTAGCCCGTGGCGGTGACCTGAACGTCGGCCTGCGACGGTGAGATCATCGCGATCTCGGTGGTCTTCACCTCTTGCTTGAAGAGCTGCCCTTCGAGGCGCTGGTAGCCAAAGACACCCGCCACGCCGAGCGCCGCGATGGCGACGACGGGCACGGCGAGCTTACGGAGGGCGGAGGGCGGTCGAGGGGCATCGCGATCGATGCGAAGCGACGCGAGATCGGAGCTGAGTTGGTCGGACACTCTGAAATCCGTGAGGTTGGTGGGCCGATTCCGCTTTCTCTCGAAAAGAGGGACCGCCGCGAAGGAGGGATTCGGTGAAGACCCGACAATCGGCCGACTGCGATTTCGACCAGGACCTGTCGGTTTGTTTTGCGAGGCGCGTGCGCGAGTTACCACGGGACTCGCGCCGGCGAGAGAGTGGATCCGCCCTATTCGCCCCGCAACGGATGGCAGGTACGATCGTGTCGTTTTCCTGACTGTCGTATGTCAGCAGCGAACGAAGATGTTTGCCGTCCTACAATCTCCTACCTGCCTGAAATCGCCTCGAAATTGACGAAAAATCAATTCGCACGGAGAGAAGCGACCAAAACGAGATGCGCGTAGGATGCGTCCGGATCGTGCGCGCTCTCGAACCCGTCAGGTGCCTTGTCGTTTCCGGTCTCGTCCTGCTGACGACCGCGTGCGGGACACCGGCCGCATCGTCGCCAGCGACGCCCGCCACCCCTGCCGCGAGCACGGACTTCGAGCGCTTTTTCCCGCTCGAAGAGGGGAAGATTTACAACTACGTCACGAAGGACGGCGGCGACAGCGGCATGCTCGTCGCCAAAGTGCATCGCACCGACAAAACGCACGGTGAGCTCCGGCTCTCGAACGCCACGAAGCGCTTCGTCCTCGCCCAAGACGGCGTCGCGTACGACGACCCGTCGTCGAAGGTCGGCGTCGGCGCGTACATCCTGAAGGGCCCGCTCGAGGTCGGCGTCTCGTGGACCGGAGAGCATGGCGGATCGACACGCATCGCAGCGACCGACGTCGCGGTCGATGTGCCGGCCGGGCACTATGCGTCGTGCGTTCGCACGGTAGAAGACGGCGGACGTCCTCCCAATTCACGCTACGAGACGACCTACTGCCCCGGCATCGGCATGGTCCTCCTCGTCGTCACGGCGCCAGGCGCCGAGGCACGCGCGGAGCTGAAGTCGTATGGCATGCCCGTGAAGATCGAGTGAGCGTTCACGCCGACGAGCGAACGCCCACGAAGACAAGACAGACCGACCAAGAGAGAAATGAAGATGCATCTTGCAAGCATCGTTTCGGAGCGCTTCGGGTTCGCCATTCCCGCGGGCTACGTGCGCATGACCGAAGCAGGTCTCCTGTCGCGGCCGGCCGTGACGGCGAAGAAGAAGTCGAGCACGAAGAGCAAGAAAAAGAAGACCGCGAAGGTGAAGCGCGTTCGAAGCTCGCTCGTGCGTGCGCTCGCCGTCACCGACATCCAATGGCTGAACGCGCAAGAGATCGCCGCGCGCGTCGAGCGACACGGAGGTCGCCTCCCGCGCTGGCCTACGAACTTCGTCTTCATCCCGTTCGCCGAGAGCCGCGCGGGCGATCAGTGGGGCTGGGCCCCGTCGCTCGGTGAGCCCGGCGCCAACGAGCCGCCGGTCATCCTCGTCGCGCACGACACCGAGGACGCCCGCATCGTCGCTCCCTCGTTCGCCACGTTCTTGTTTCGGATGACGCTCGAGTCGCTCGCGCAGTGTCCGCACACGGCGTCCGAGATGTCGCTCGCCGAGCGCATCTCGCTCATGCGAGGAAGCGCGCGCTCCGTGCTCGACTTCCTCCCCGCCGAGCTCTCCGCGCGCCTCGACCGCGTCCTCGACCTGCCGGTACGCAAGGTCACCGTGCGGACGCTGCGAGAGAAGAACGGCAAATTCTTCCGCACGAGCGAGTCGACCCACCTCTCGCTCGTCGCCTCCGACTGGGCCGCGCGCATCGTCCGCGAAGAGCTCGAAGACACCCGCATCGACCAGCCGCTCCGCATCGACTCGTAGCGACTTCGGCAGAGGCCAAGAATCCGCTCTGCCGAAAGCGCCGGCGCGCGCTCCGCTCGGCCTCAGTTCGCCGCGGTGTCCGCGTCGCTGAGGACTTCGCCCATGAAGTGGACGAGCGCCCATTTGTCGGCGGCGCTTGGGGACTTGAGCTCGACGTGCTCGATCGCGGGGCTCACGAGCGCTTGACGGAGGCGGGCGGGCGGGACGTCGTGCGCGAGCCAGAGCGTCTCGGTCGCGGGGATGACGGTGTCGCCTTCGCCGTGGAGCAGGTACACGTTCGCTTTGATCGAGCCGAGGTGACCGTGCGGCGAGACCTTCGCCATGTCTTCGGTGTGCGACTCGATCTCGGAGAGGATCTCGGTCTTCATCGTGCCGACGCCGGCGTCGAACAGGTTGTCCATCTTGGCCTTGGCCTCGGGTGAGAGCGTCTTCGCGACGGCGCGGGCGTCGTCGCGCTTCTCCCAGAGCCAGAGGCGGAGGGCCTCCCGTGCAGCCGGCACGTCGGCCGCCGGGAAGAAGTCTTCGACATGCGAGTAGACGAGCACCATCACGCCGTAGCCATGTGCCTTCAGCGACTTCGTCCCGCCGGAAGGCTCGGGGATCTCGTCGTTGATGAAGAAGCGCGAGACGCGACCGAGGTCGTCGTGTGCGCCCACCGCCACGACGAACGAGACGTGATCGACGAAGCGAGCGTCCGACGCGGTGAGGAGCGAGATGCCTCCGCCGAAGCTCATGCCCATCAGGCCGACCTTCTCGGTGCCGAGACGCGCGCGCAGCGTCTCGACCGCGGCGCCCACGGTGTCGATCGAACGCGGCGCGACCTTGTAGTCGCTGAGCTCCTTCACCGACGGCGTCATCACGACGAGGCCGGCGCCGGCGACCGCACGAGCGAAGCGCTCGAGGCGCGGCTCGTCGATGCCGCCGTGATGCACGCCATGCACGAGGACGACGCCTGGCGTGCTCGAGGGGGCGCCGGGGAGCGGATGCGAGACGCTGCTCGGAATGTAGAGGCGCGCCGGGATCGACTCTCCGTCGCGGAGGAACGTGATGCGCTCTTCGTTCACCGACGCCGAGGAGGTCGCGTTCGGATCCGAGAACGACATGAGCAAGGACGCGGCCCGCGCGTGATGTGCGGCAGGGCGACCCAAGAGGACGAGGATGACCGCGAGCACGAAGAGGACGACGCGCTTCTTCCTCATCTTCGAGGGGGTCGCTTTCCTTCGCATGATCGTCTTCGCCTTGATCGTCGCCTCGCTAGTGCTCTCGGTGCTCGTCATCATCGTAGCGTTCCCCTGTCTTTCGCTGGCGTTGCAGTCGCTCGAGGTAAGGACGCCCGAGCCGCGAAAAAACCAGTCTGGGGCCGGTGAAAGGTTGTAATTCTTTGTCACGACCTCGTCCGCTCGCGGGTGCGTAAGGAGCCAGAAGTTGCGTCAAATCCTCCACGTCGACATGGATGCGTTCTTCGCCTCCGTGGAAGAGCGCGACAATCCGGAGCTTCGCGGCAAGCCGCTCGTCGTTGGAGGTGCGAGCCGGCGAGGCGTCGTCGCGGCCGCCTCGTACGCCGCGCGCGAGTACGGTGTCCGCTCCGCGATGCCGATGGCGGAGGCGCTCCGGCGGTGTCCGCGGCTGGTCGTCGTACCTCCGCGTGGTGATCGCTACGGAGAGGTGAGCGGTCAGGTCTTCGACGTGTTCCACAAGTACACGCCGCTCGTCGAAGGCCTCTCGATCGACGAAGCATTCCTCGACGTGACCGGCTCGAGGAGCCTCTTCGGCGACGGCGCTACGATCGCCGCCCTGATCAAGAAGGACGTCTACGAGGCGACGAAGCTGACATGCTCGGCGGGCGTCGCCTCGAGCAAGTTCGTCGCGAAGATCGCGAGCGACATGGACAAGCCGAACGGCCTCACCGTCGTCAGCGGAGACGTCGGCGCGTTCCTCGCGCCGCTCCCGATCGAGCGCATGTGGGGCATCGGGCCGAAGACGGCGCCGTCGCTTCGCGCGCTTGGCTACAAGACGCTCGGCGATCTCGCGAAGGCAGAGCCCGCTGCGCTCGAGCGCGCGCTCGGCAAGTGGGGACCGGAGGTCTCCGAGCTCGCGCGCGGCATCGATCCGCGCGACGTCGTCCCCGATCGCGAAGCCAAGTCGATCGGGGCCGAGTGCACCTACGACGTCGACCTCACCACGCGGGAGAGCATCGCGCGGACGCTCCTGGCGCATGCGTCGCGCGTCGCCGAGCGACTCACTGCCGCGGGAATCGCCGCGCGTGCCGTCGTGGTGAAGCTGAAGCTGCACGACTTCACGCTCCTCACGCGTCGGATGGTGCTCCCGTCACCCGCGAACGACACGCGCACGCTCCACGACGCCTGCCTCACGCTGCTCGATCGCTTTCCGCTCGACGCCTCCGCGCGCGTTCGACTCACGGGCGTCTCGGTGCAGGACCTCGGGCCGGCTCGAGGCGCGCAGGCCGCGCTCTTTCGCGATCGCGAGCAGGAGCGACGTCGCAACGTCGAGAGCGTCCTCCTTCGCGCGAGGGAGCGCTTCGACAACAAGTCGCTCATCACGTACGCGACGCTGCTCGAAGACAACACGCCGCGCGCCGCCCCCGAGGGCGACCTCGAGCGCGTCCCGGCGCGCGTCCGGCGCTCGTGACGCTTCGGCTTTGATTGCCTCCCGCGAGCGCGGTTCGAGGGGAAAAGCTCCTTCGACGATGGAATGCGCGGCGTTCGGGGGCTCGTGGTGGCGTCGCGCGCATGCAGCGCCTTGGGAAAATCGAGACCAAATCACTGAGGCACGAAGGAAGCTGGGCATCGGGCCGCCGGTCCGACTAGGATGACACTGCACACCCGATGAAGCGTGGGGCTCTCCTCCTAGTCTTTCTTCTTGGTCTCGCTGGCGCCGGTATTGGCTGCAAGCCGAAGGCTGGTGGAAGCTGCAAAATCGAGACGAAGGAGCTCTGCGTCGAGGACAAGAAGGCGCTCGCCTGCCACGACGGCAAGTGGGAAGAGATGTCCTGCAAAGGCCCCGACGGCTGCTCGAAGGCGTCCGGCGAGCACGCGTGCGACCAGAGCGTCGCCGAGGACAAAGACGTCTGCAACCTCGTCGACGACTACGTGTGCACGAGCGACAAGAAGGGCATGCTCCAGTGCACGAAGAACAAGTGGACGCTCGTGCAGAGCTGCCTCGGTGAGCGTTCGTGCGTGATGGAGAAGAAGAAGGTCACCTGCGACAACAGCGTGGCCAACCCCGGCGACGCCTGCCGTGAAGAAGAAGACTACGCGTGCACCGTCGACAAGAAGGCGGCGCTCGCTTGCCGTGGCGGTAAGTTCACGCAGGCGAGCCTCTGCAAGGGGCCGAAGGGCTGCCGCGTCACCGGCTCGAAAGAGCAGGGGTTCAAGGTCGAGTGCGACGACTCCGTCGCAAACCAAGGCGACGCATGCGAGAAGGAAGAGCACTTCTCTTGCTCCGCCGACGAGCGCGCGATCTTGAAGTGCCGTTCGAAGAAGTTCGAAATCGAAGAGAAGTGCAAGTCGAAGGAGAAGTGCCAGATCAAGGGCGGCCAGGTCGGCTGCTACTGATCGGCCTCTTCGTCCCTCTCTCTCTTCTCTGTCTCATCCCTGGCGCTAAGCTGCGTCCATGGTGAGCATGGAGAAGCCCGGCAACGTCGAGCTCGTCGCGATCGAAGGCAACACGCAGCGTCTCGACGGAGGCGCGATGTTTGGCAACTGTCCGCGCCCGGTCTGGGAGAAGTGGGCGCCGCCGGACGATCGACATCGCATCACGCTCGCGTGCCGGGCGCTGCTCGTTCGAGAGAGCCAGCCGAAGAAGCGCAACGTCCTGCTCGAGGCGGGCATCGGCGCGTTCTTCGAGCCGAAGATGCGCGAGCGCTTCGGCGTGCAGGAAGACCGCCACGTGCTCATCGACTCGCTCGCGAAGGCTGGGCTCGCGCCCAGCGACATCCATGTCATCGTCCTCTCGCATCTCCACTTCGATCATGCCGGTGGTCTCCTGACGGCGTGGAGAGAAGGGGCGGCGCCCGCGCTCGCGTTTCCGAACGCGTCGTATGTCGTGAGCGATCTGGCGTGGAAGCGCGCGAACGCCCCGCATGCGCGCGACCGGGCGTCGTTCATCCCCGAGCTGCAAGGCTTGCTCGAGGCGACGGGTCGCCTCGAGATCGTGAAGACGCACGAAGGCATCGCGGGCAAGAGCGCGCTCCTCGGTGACGCTTACTCGTTCACGATCTCGGAGGGGCACACGCCAGGTCTCATGCTCACGCGCGTCGAGGGTTGGCGAAAAGGCCCGATCACGTTCCTCGGCGACCTCGTCCCGGGCGTGCCGTGGGTGCACCTGCCGATCACGATGGGCTACGACCGCTATCCGGAGCTGCTCATCGACGAGAAGAAGAAGCTCCTCGATCGCATCCTCTCCGAGGAGGGGTGGGCGTTTTACACCCACGACCCGAGCACCGCCGCCTCGCGGATCGAGCGCGATCCGAAGGGTAAATACGGGGCGAAGGAGATGCTGACCGCGTTCACGGCGTAGAACGAAGAGAGCCGAAGAGCGAGATGCAGCCCACCGCACTACGAAGCGGCTCCGTGTTCGCGACGGGCTATCGCATCGTCGAGCCGCTCAGCGCCGGTGGGATGGGCTCGATCTACGTCGTGGAGCAGATCAGCACCGGCAAGCATCGGGCGCTCAAGATCATGCACCCGCAGCTCGTCGCGAAGCCGGATCTGCGCCGTCGCTTCGAGCAAGAGGCGCGCATCGGCGCGCAGATCGAGAGCGAGCACATCGTGGAGGTGCATGCGGCGGGCGTCGACGCGGACTCAGGCTTGCCGTTCCTCGTGATGGAGCTCCTCACCGGTCAGGATCTCGATCAGTACGTCACCGCGAAGGGCGCGCTGCGCGCCGGCGAAGCGCGTCGGATCTTCGAGCAGCTTTGCCATGGCTTAGGGGAAGCGCACGCCGCCGGCATCGTGCATCGCGATCTGAAGCCCGAGAACGTGTTCATCGCGACGCCAAAGCGCGCTGGAGCCGCGGCCGAGGGCGACCCCAAGCGGAGCGCGCTCGTGCACGTGAAGCTCCTCGACTTCGGCATCGCGAAGCTCACCGCGGAGGCGGGCGCGAAGAGCACCGCGGCGATGGGCTCACCGATCTGGATGGCGCCAGAGCAGACGCGTCGATCGGCGATCCTCCCTGCCGCGGATGTCTGGGCGCTCGGCTTGATCGCGTTCTACGTGCTCACCGGGCGGTCGTTTTGGCGCTCGGCCTCCGAAGACGCGTCGATGGCCGAGCTGATGCGCGAGATCGTCCTCGATCCGATCCCGACCGCGTCCGATCGCGCGCGTGAGCTCGGGCGCGCGTTCACGATCCCTGCCGGCTTCGACGAATGGCTCGCGCAGTGCCTCGATCGGGACGCGGCGAAGCGCCCGCCGAACGCGCGCGAAGCGTGGCGGCTGCTCGATCCGGTCTTGAAGCTCGACGCGGTCCCGATCCCCGACGTCACGCTGCCTCCGGATACGGCTCCTGCGCCGGTCGATCCGACCGCACCCACGGTCGCGATGAAGCCGATCGCCAAGGCGTCGCCCGTTCCGAGCGCGACCGAGGCTGACTCCCCACCGAGCACGCTCCGCGACGAGGCCATCGGCGCCAAACAAATCGTCGACGCGGGGTCCGAGCGGCTCGCGAGCCACGACACGATCCCGCTCGTATTCGGGCCAAACCCAGACGTGCCGACCGCTCCGCCGCCGCCCATAGCGGAGGAGACGGGGCTGGTCGACACGTCACCGAGAGATCAGCTGCCCGCTCTACGACGAGAGGCCTCGCCAGACACGCCGCGGGAAGCGCCTCCTGTGAGCGCGAAGGTTAAAGGCTCGATCGTCACCGCAGTGAGCGTGCTCGTGATGGGGCTCGGCGCGTTTCTCTTGATCGGACCGTGGTCGCCGAAGCCAATCGCGAACGTCCCACCTCCTCCTCCGTCGCTCACATCGCTTCCACCACCCCCGCTCGCGAGCGACGACTTGCCAGGCCCGCCGGCGCGCCCCCCGATGGCGCCGCCGCCCGTCGCGTACGATGAGACGAAGCCGCTCGAGCCCCCGCGGTCACCGACGCCACTCCGCCCAGTCACGTCGCCTCCCAATCATCTGTCGGATCCACCACATGCTCGACGGCTCACCACCGAGGACATCCAACGTGTGATCAACCGCGCACGTCCGCGGATCGACGCCTGCTACGAGACGGCCCGTCGAAAAGATCCGACGCTCAAGGGGACTGTGACGACGAGCTTCGTGATCGAGCCCGATGGAACTGTACGGGGTCCCGTCGTGTCTGGGTCGATGCCCAACAGGGCCGTCAGCGCCTGCGTCGCGCAGATCATTTCGACCCTGACGTTTCCGCGCTCCGACGGCCCCACCTCGACGAACGTGCCGTTCGCATTCAGCCCACCTGGAGAGTAGGGCTGGATAATGGGTTAGCGATTGTGGGCTATCGTGCGAGGCGCACGATAAATGAATTGGGATCAGGGAATCAGGCCCCAGAACTTTGCAGAGTAGTAAGGGCCATAAATGCCTGTGCTGTTCGTCCAGTCCTGCGTCGCGTTCTGGTCGTTCTTCATCGTTTGGCTCGGCTCCGGATCCCAGCCGCCCTGATCGGCGCCTGCGCCAGGATCCACCGGCGTGCCGTGGCCAATGCCCTTCATCGTCACGCTCGCGAGCATGACGGTGCCGTTCCTGTCGTATTCGGTATAGGCGTGTCCTTTGAGCGTGCTCGTCTTGCCCGCGCCGGTGATGCCGAGCGCGCCGTTCCATTGTTGGGTAAGGTCGGCGAGGTTCTCGGGCGTGACGGCGCCGTCGGCGTCGCCTTGGAAGATGAGGAGCTTCGGCTTCCGCGCGTTCGCGTCGTTCCACACCGTCGCGTATGCCTGCTTGACGAGGCTCGAGGAGTGATTACCCGGCCACGTCCAGCCGCTGCCCTTCTTGCCGAGCGCGGCGCATGAGGTCGAGCAGCCGTACGCGCCGCCCGCGAACGTGGACCCGCCCGCGAACAGATCGGGGTACGTCGCGAGCATCACGACGGCCATGTACGCACCGGCGGAGAGACCGTTGATGAAGACCTTGTTCGGGTCGACGTCGTGCGTCGCCATGAAGTCTTTCACCATCTGAGCGATGTTCGTCGGCTCGAGATCGGTGCGACCGATCCCGCTCGTGCCGTAGAACGCATACCAGCTGAACGCGGACGTCCCGTGGTCAGGGTAGAGGACGTAGAACTTGTGCTTCTCCGCGAGCACGTCCCACTGCGACGTCGGCTTGAAGCCCCACGGAGCGCCGTTCGTTCCACCTTGCTCGACGCCTTGCGTGTAGCCGTGAAGCGCGACGACGAGCCCAGCCTTCGCCGGCGCGCCCGAAGGAACGCACTCCCACGACTTCATCGTGCCGTACGACTTCGTCCCCTGCGTGCACTTCGCGCTCGGACCACCCGACCCAGACGACGAGGAGGACGACGAAGAAGAAGAGGAGGACGCTGCACCTGTCCCGCCGTCACCACCGCCGCCTGCCGGACCGCCGGTGGGGTCGGCGCCGCGCTGACCGGGCGAGGTCCCGTTCGTCGACTCGAAGTATCCCGGTTCGTCTGAGTCGCCACATCCCCCAAGACCGACGCCGAAGAGGAGGGAAGACGACAGCGCGAGGGTCGAGAGGAGAACAGGCGACAGACCGAGCTTCATGGAGCGTGGCGCGTTCGCACCAACCATGCCGTGCCGCCGCGAGATGAAGGAGGCTCGGATCCCGGCGAGAACCCGCTCGCTCCTACATAAGTGGCGCTGCCGCTGACGCGGGGAATCGAAGAACGCCTGCGTCACGGAACGCGCACCAACCGCGCACCAAGCGCGACGGCCCACCTTGCTGCGCGCGCGCGACGACGCACGCACGAGGTGGGACAGCACCTGCACGCGCTTGCCGCAAAGCGCGGGCTGTCCACCGGAGAGAAGAAGTGAATGGTTGGTCAACTTGCGCCGTCTTGTCACAGTCGATAGCCTGGTTTACGCGCGGCTCGCTATGACGGCTCTCACAGGATCGACGAGTCAGGTCACGCGAGCTTCGTATTTGAATTGATTTGCTTGTTCCGGAGGGTCGTATGAAGCGAAGCCACGTTCGTGGGCTCGTGTACTCCATTCAGGTCGTCGCCGTCGTTTGCGGCGTCGCAGCGCTCGCCAACTGCAGCGGTTCGGGAGAGCGTCCGCCCGCGGCTGCGGACGATCCGATCGACGCGGCGGTCAATGACTCCGCCACCAACGGCAGCGCGGTCACGATCAGCCCGGCGGTCGACGAGAAGGGCATCCTGCTTGGCGACAACGGCTTCGTGAACTGTGGAGCGCAGGCGCCCGAGAAGGTGATCACGCTCAAGAACCCGCGACCTGACATCATCAACTTCAAGGCGGCGTTCACCGCGGGCGAGAAGTACTTCAAGCTGAACCCGAAGGAAGGCGGCATCCCCGCGAAGGGCGAGGCCAACATCCAGATCATCCCAGAGCCCATCCCGCAGACCTCCGACATCGCGCCCGATCTCTACGCGGGCACGCTCGAGATCCAGACGGCGGATGGCGCGCCGCCGCTCGTCGTGCGCCTCCACCAGACCGCGCGCGGGGCGATCATCAGCTCGACGTTGAAGGAGCTCTACGACTTCGGCGACGTGAAGGTCGGAACGACGGGCACGATCCCATTCAGCCTCACGAACTCGGGCAACCTCGAGGTCACGGCGACGCTCAACCTCGGAAGCCAGAACTTCAAGATCGACAACCTCGACACGGCGACGGTGAAGCTCGCGCCGGCCGACACGGTCTCGAAGACGCTCGGGATGATCTCGGCCAACACCGTCGATTACACCGACACGCTCGCGCTCTCGTTCAACTCCTCCGCGGTGCATTGCAAGACGCCGCCGGTGAACACGAACCTGAAGGGTCACGGCACCACGTCCGTCGGCGTATCGCCCGGCACGGTGAACTTCGGGCAGGTCGACTGCGGGACGAGCGTGCAATACCAGGTCGTCACCGTCACGAGCACCGCCGCGATGGAGTTCACGCCGGTCCTCGAGAAGGGCGAAGCAGGAACGTCACCCTACACGCTCGCGAACGACGCCAACGGCGCCGCGCTCACGCCAGGCGTCGCCATCCCGATGGCGGCTGCCTCGCAATACAAGCTCCGCGTCATCCCGAAGACCGTCCCGTTCCCGTCACCCACGACGAACGGCTTCTACGACGATGTCCTCCGCATCACGTCGACGGCGCCTGGCGATCAGCCGCACCTCGTGACCTTGAAGGAGACGGCACGCGGCGCGATCCTCGTGCTCGATCCGACGTTGATCGACGTCCCGAACGTCGGCGGAACGGGCTGGGGACAGACCGTCTCGAAGCCGTGGAAGATCATCAACAACGGAAACCAACCCGCGGCCTACATCGCGAGCGTCGCGCCGCGCGTTGGGACGCCTGCCGACGCGTTCAAGATCAACCTCTCGAACGGCAACGTCGTCCCCCTCACGCCCATCGTCGGCAACGTCGACATGAAGGCTCCGAGCACCGGGCTCACGCAGTACCTCGGAGACATCCAGCTGACCGTTCAAGGTGGCACGGTCCTCTGCGGCGACCTCCCGCCGAAGATGTTCCTCTCGATCACGACCGCCGCGCAGTAATCACGTCACGGCGTGCAGGCGCGCGCGGGCATCGCGTCGATCCAGGTGGCCAGGAGCGCTGCGCCCTCGATGTGCTCGAGGGCGCGGCCGATGGCGGGCATCATCTTTCCGGACTCCTCGGTGTGCACGCGAAACCAGAGGATCGAGGCGGTGTGGTCGCCCGGGACGATGTCGAAGGTCCCGCCGACGTCGGGGCCGGCGGAGCCTGGACGTTTGCATTCGCCGAGGTTGAACGGCGTGGCGTTTCCGATGTCGAGGAAGAGCTGGGTCGTCGCGCCGACGGTCGCCTCGGGGCGATGGCAATGGGCGCAGTTCACGTCGAGGTACGTGCGCGCGCGTTCTTCGATCGATCCGGTGGCAGGGTCGAAGGCGTTGATCGCGCGCGGCCGTTCGCTCGCGGGTGGAAGGCCCACGAGCTTGCCGAGGCGAGCCCATCGATCGAGCTGGTTCTCCTGGGCACCGTCACGAACGACGTCGATGTTCAGGTTGCGGGCCTTCGGGCCGATCGGCGTGAGCACGCTGCTGCCCGTCTCGCGGACGTGGTGGCATTCCTCGCACTGGTTCTTCGACGGCACGAGGTACGAGAAGCGTCGCGGTGCTCCTTGCTCGTCGATGTTCGCGATCTCGAGGACGCGTCCGCCGGGTGCGTAGGCGGCCTCGGTCTGCTCGAGGTTCCAGACGTAAGGGAATGCCTCCCAGCCCTTGGCGCGCCGGACGAGGAGGCGTGTCTCGATGACGCGCGTCCCGCTCGACGCGTGGCCTTCGCGGCGGTCATTCCGGAGCGAGAACGTCTTCGTGAGCACCGTGCCGACCGGAAAATCGAGCACGTCGCGCGGGTCGTAGCGCGCGGCCTCTTTCGACGTCGTGGGCATGCGCACCGTCCGCACCTTGATCGCATAGTCGGAGAAGAGAGCGGTCGCGAGCTCGTAGGGATCGCTGTCCGTTCGCGGGACGATGTGTCCGTCGACGATCGGCGGCGCCGCGAAGAGCTTCGTCGTGGAGAGGAGCGGAGGTGGCGTGTCGGGGAAGGGGATCGGCGCGTCGTCCGTGCCTACATCGGCCAGGACCGACGCGTCGAGCTGCGGAGGAGCTTCGGCGTCGGCCACCGGCGTGGTCGATTCGGATGTATTCGTCTCGCTGCAGGCGACGCACGCCGCGAGCGCGATCGACAGTCGACGCAGGGAGCGCCACGTCATTGCGGGAGCGTGACGGCGGTGAGCGCCGGCGAGAAGCCCGCGCAGTGGAAGGGCGTCGCGCCTTGCGCGACGTGCGAGGTCTTCGCCCACGCGCCTGCGACGTCGGGGGTCGATGCGCCGAGGAGAGGCTGTGCTCCGGGGAGGTTCAGATCGACGATCGCGTTCGTCATCCCGGCAGGGAGCGTGTTGTTGCCGATGCACACGTTCACGTCATTGACGAGCATGTTGTCGGCGCCGGTCAGGTCCACGCCATCCCAGACGAAGGGCTCCACGCGCGTCACGCTTTGGGTCGCCGCCGCATACGCGTAGAGGCCCGCGAGCACCGCGCCGAGAGGTCGATGCACGCTGTCCGGCGTGCCGTTGTCGACGCTGTCACCGCTCCCGTCGCCCATCGTGTTGTCGTGCACCCAGATGTCCGCGACGCCCCAGTTCTGCCCGCCCGCCGTCCACGCGGTCGTGTCGGGCTCGAGGCTCAGGCCGCTGATGATCGCGACGTCCGCGGTGTTGTTGTTGGCGTACGCGTTGCCGGTGAGCTCGACGCGGCGTGAGGCCATCACGAACGTCCCGGTGCCGGCTGGCACTTGACCGACGACGCTCGCGCCGAAGTTGTTTCGGTTGTTGTTGCGGACGGTGTTGTCGAACACCTTGATGTCCGTGCCTGCGGTGGGATTTCCGGGGAGGTCGAACACGACGAGCCCGCAGGTGTTGTCCTCGGCGACGTTCTTCGAGACGTCGGCGTTCTTCGTGTTCTCGATCTCGATCCCTGCGACGTTCTGCTTGGCCGTATTTCGCCGGATGATCGCGTTCGTCGTTTGACCGACGTAGATGCCGGCGTCTGCGGCGTTGTAAGCCTCGCTGTCCTCGATGAGCACGTTCGTCGACTTGACTGGGTAGATCCCGTACTTGCCGTTGTCGGTCGCGTTCTCGGTGGCCCACTCCGCGCGCACGAAGCGAACGCGAACGTTCGTGGAGGCCTCGATGCGCAGCGCGTCCTTCTTCGCGTTGATGAGCGCCAAGCCCTCGACCGTGATCCAATCGCCGACGTGATCAACGCCGTTCGTGTTGGCGGCGGCGGTCGTGAAGTCGAGGACCGTGCTCGTGGCGTCGCCCACCAGCGCCCCTTTGATCCCCTTGCCGGCGCCGATGAGCGTGACGCCCTTCTGGCGGAGGGTGAGCGCGTTCTGGAAATGAAACGTGCCCGGACCGAGCCGCACCGTCGAGCACTCCGCGAGCTGATTGATCGCGTCGAGCACGCTCTGCTCTTGCCCAGGCGCGAACGTGAGCGTCGGTCCGTTCTTGCCGTTGCAGTACGAGAACGTGTCGCCGCCGATCGCCGCGTCGCTCGCGTCGACGACCGCGGCATCGGGCACCGAGCTCGCGTCCGTCTGCGGGAGCGCGCCTGCGTCGGTGGTCGGTGGCGCGTTCGATGGTGAAGTGTCAGGCGAATCCGAGCACGCCGCGAAGGCGACGAGCGTCGTCGTCGTGACCGTGCACATCCACGGGATCGTTCTCATGTCGTTCCTCCCCAGCGGGCATCAAGCTCCGCCGCTTTCGTTTGGCTCGACGCCAGCACTCCTCGTGCCGGCGCGAAACGCGGGGAAAAAGAACGAATCTGTGCAGAACGATGCACAGGCGTGAAGCCCGCTGCATGGCACCGAGCTTCACGGCCGAACGATCGTCAGGCCATCGGCCGTGACGTCGTCACGTCGTCACGCGGGCTACGCCGATTGGTGGAGCAGGAGCGCGGCGCCGAGCCCGGCGGCCATCTCTTCGGCGGTGATGCGTCCGTCGTGGTCGGTGTCGAGCGCGTCGAAGACGGCGTCTGCGCCGCCCCACTCCTCGCGGGTGATGAAGCCGTCGCCGTCGAGGTCGTAGACCTTGAATAAGTTCGTCGCGGCCGAGGCGCGGAGCCCGCTCATCGTCGTGATGCGGTCGGCGAGCTGCTTCTCGAGCGTCATGAGCGCCTTCGAGAACCCTTGGATGCCCTCGTCGAGCTTCTCCTTCGCCATCTTGTCTTCCTCGTGCATCTTGCGGAAGACCTCTTCGGTCATGTCGATCTTCGGGATGTCCTTCGACGCGGCGGCCTTCGGATCGAGCTTCCGCGGAAGGTCTCCCTCCGTCTTCGTGAGCTCGGCGAGCAAGCTCGGCGCGATCGTGAGGAGATCGCAGCCGGCGAGCTCCGTGATCTCGCCCATGTTGCGGAAGCTCGCGCCCATGACCTCGGTCTTGTAGCCGTGCTTCTTGTAGTACTCGTAGATGCGCGTGACGCTGACGACGCCCGGATCTTCGTTCGGCGCGTAGCTCTCCTTGCCGGTCGCCTTTTTGTACCAGTCGAGGATGCGGCCAACGAAGGGCGAGATGAGCGTGACCTTCGCCTCGGCGCACGCGATCGCTTGGTGGAGACCGAAGAGGAGGGTGAGGTTGCAGTGGATGCCCTCCTTCTCGAGGATCTCGGCGGCCTTGATGCCCTCCCAGGTCGACGCGATCTTGATGAGGATGCGATCGCGGCTGGCGCCAGCGGCCTCGTACATCTTGATGAGGTGATGCGCCTTGTCGACGGTGGCCTTCGTGTCGAACGAGAGGCGAGCGTCGACCTCGGTGGAGACGCGACCCGGAACGATCTGGAGAATGCGAAGGCCGAACTCGACGGCCAGGCGGTCGATCGCGTGCTTGACGATCGCGTCCGTGGTCGCGCCGTCCTTCGCCTCTTTGCGCGCCCAGAGGAGCGTGTCGTCGACGATCTTCGCGTACTCCGGCATCGACGCCGCGGCTGTGATGAGCGACGGGTTCGTCGTCGCGTCGCGCGGCTTGAACTTCTCGATGGAGTTGATGTCTCCCGTATCGGAGACAACGACAGTCATGCTCTTGAGCTGCTCGAGAAGGTTCTTGCTCATGGTGCGAATGCTCCTTGGATGATCGACGAATGGACTACCACGGGTTCGGTCATCGCACTTCGTCGACTGTGTCTTGACGCCGATTTCGTCGGAGCGCGAGGCGGAAATCCTCGCCCAACCGGTATGAAAACGCGCCGTTCTGCGGCAGGAGCGACGCGTGGCCGAACGCATCACGGTCTCTGCCCGAGCTGTGGCGTGACGACCTCGCCGTGCCAAGAAAACTGCAGAGTCGTGAGCTTCGGGTTCGTGACAGCTTTGTCGCCCACACGAGCGCACTTGTTTTCGGGCTCGAAGTTGGCCCGACGGCGCGCGGGTTGCTGTTGTGGTGGGCATGAGCAAGAGCCTCCGTTTTCATGGTTGGAGCGCGACCCGGAGCCTCCGGTCTCTCTTTCTCACGACGGCGCTGCTCGCCTCCGCAGCTCCAGCGTTGCTCGTCAGCGGCGAGGCGCGCGCGGCAGACTTGCCGATCGCCGTCGAGGTCACGCAGCCGCCGGAGAACATCGGCATCGACGCCTCTGTCCTCCGCGCGACCGCGGAGGGGGAGATCCGTCAAATCGACGCCTCCAAGCTCTCACGACGCGTCGTGGTCTCGTTCGCGCTGTCGAGAGCGGCGGTGGAGGGCCCCTTCGCGTGCACCGTGAACGCCATGCTCCGCGACGCAAAGACCGGCGTGATGATCGCGATCATCGAAGCGGGAGCGCAGGCCGAAGGTCCTGCCTCGCTCGAGCTCCGCAAGCAGGTCGCGCACGCGGCCGTTCGCAGCGCGGTGCGCCGCATCCCCCGCGCGCTCGGCGCGAAGTAGCTAGCGCTCCACCACGTCGAGGGTGAGCGCCACCTTCTTCGTCTTCGGATCGAGCTCGGTGAGCGGCTCGATCTCGACCTTCTTTCCGCGGGCCTCGAACCACGCACGCAGCCGCGCGATGTCGGCGACGAGCTTCGAGCGGTCGAAGATGTCGCTCGGCTTCGTCTTCATCTCTTTGAGGAGATCTTTCTCGACCGGAGCGCCGGCTTTGCCGAAATGGACGGAGCCGACGCGGTAGACGTCGCCCTCCACGATCGACCACGTCACGTTGACGCCGCCATCGGCGCCGACCTCACGCTGCGGCTCGGCGATCTTCACGACGAGCATCCCGCGATCGTAATAGAGGGCGTTGATGAGGAGAGATGCGCGCTCGACGCGATCTTGATCGAACGCGGACCCGATCGTCAGCTCGGTGGCCTTGCGCAGGTCGGCGTCGCTCACCTTCGACGATCCGGCGAACGTCATCTTCGCGAGCTTCCACTGCGGGCCTTCGACGATCGTGAAGCGAACGTTCACGTGGTTGCCGCTCTTCGGTGACGGCTCGGTGGACGCCTCGACCGACGCCGCGCCGTAGCCAGCCGACGCATACTCTTCCTTCAGCGCCTGGACGACGGCCGACACGACGCGGCGATCGAGCGGCGTGTCACGCGGAAGCGGGTTCTTCGCGTTCAGCTTCGCGTCACCAAACGCGCTGGCGCCTTGAAACACGACCTGATCGATGAGCGGACGCTCCTTGACGCTCACATGGACGACCACGCCTTCCCCTCGGAGCTCACCGGCGATCGATGCATCTTCCACGGATTTGAGCGCGAGGATGGACTCGAGGGCGACGCGCGCCTGCGTGTTGACGAGCGCCTCGCCTTCGCGAAGCGAGCCCGGCTTCGCGAGCGCGCGCGCGATCGCGACCTTCGACTCCTCCGAGCTCGCGCCGAAGATGCAGATGCGCTCGATCGTGCGGTCCTCGACGAGGCTCATGTGGTGCGGGTCGTCGTCGAGCGCCGGCGGCTGCGCGGGGCAAGACGTGACGACGGTGGCGCCGACGCGGAGCGCTGGCTTGCTCGGCGCCTGCGCGCCCGCGCCGCCACAACCGATCACGCTAGTGACGAGCATCGTCTGCGCGACGAAGGCGAGCGTCGTCGAGAGTACGGGCCTCACCAGCGCACCTCCACGAACGAGCGTGCACGTAGCGCGTTCAGCGCCTTCTTGCGCTCGACCTCGAGGAGCGCGGCGGTGACTTGGCGCTTCTCCTCTTCGGTGCCCGTGGTGGGAAGCGTGATGTGCGTCCTCACGCGGAGCATCGTCCACTTCTGATCGAGGAGCTGGCGCCGGATCTCCGCCTTGTACTCGTCGATCGTCATCCCTTGCTTCTTCACGGCGTCGGTGAGCTCGGATCGCGACAGCTTGTTCACCTTCGCGACTTCGTCCATCGCGCGCTCCACTTCGTCATTGGACGCGCTGATGTTCACGCTGTCGGCTTCGGCCTGGATGAGGAGGTCGTCGATCATCTTGTCGAGCAGCTCGCGGTAGAGCTTCCGTCTCTTCTCGTAGTCGTCGCCCGGGCTCGCGTGAAGGAAGGGCCGTGCGCGTGCGAGCACATCCGAGCGGAAGATCATCTTCTCGTCGACGACCGCGACGACGCGATCGAGGACGACGGGACGCTCGGCCTTCGCGATCCCGACGTGGCAGGCCAGCGCAAACGCTGCGGCAACGATGGCGGTCACGCGGCGTAAGGGGAGACGGATCATGAACCGGGAGGATACCAGCGTTCCACCGCGCTGCCGTCCCCGAGTCCGCGACGATCTGCCACGCGCGGACGAGCCGACGCGATTGCTAAGGGTGGCAGCATGCGATTTCTCGGAAGGCTCACGCTTCCTGTCGCGGCGCTCGTCGTGGTCGCGGCCTGTTCGGAGGATGCCACGGCGACTTTGGGGAATGACGCGAGCTCACCCGACGTCGGTGCTCAGGCTGGAGGTGACGTCACGTTGACGTTCGAGGCCCGCGCTGGCGACGCGCCGTTCTCGTGCGCGAGACCCATCACGGGTGCGGGAACAACCTCCGCGACGATTCACCCCCTCGACTTCAGGATCTACGTTCACGACGTTCGTCTCGTCAGCGCGGCGGGCGCGGAGGTCCCTATGACGCTCACCGACGACGGCAAATGGCAGTACAGGGGAGTCGGGCTCCTCGACTTCGAGGACAAGTCAGGGACGTGCGCGAACGGGACGGTCGACGTCAACAGCGTCTTGAAGGGAACAGCGCCGTCCGGCGCGTACGTGGGCGTCAAGCTCAAGATCGGCGTCCCATTCGATCTCAACCACGCCGACGTCGCGACGGCTCCGTCCCCCCTCAACTTGAGTGGTCTCTTCTGGAGCTGGAACGGTGGCTACAAGTTCGCGCGCATCGATGGCCGAAGCCCCGTGACGGACGGAGGCATGGGTATGGACTCCGGCATGGGCGTGGATGCCGGCATGGATGGCAGCATGATGTCCCCAGGAGTCTTCAGCATTCATCTGGGAAGCACCGAGTGCCACGGTGACCCTCAGCGCGGAGGCGCAGTCACGTCGTGCGGTAGACCCAACGTGGGCGAGGTGACGCTCACCGGCTTCGACCCAACGAAGAAACCGATCCTCGTCGACTACAAGGCACTCGTGGCCGGAAACGATCTCACGATGGACATGGGCGGGGCGCCCGGATGCATGTCCGGCGCGACCGATCCGGAGTGCCCGAACATCCTCACTCATCTCGGAGTTGATCCGAGCACGGGCCAGCCCGATGCGGCGAAGCAAACGCTGTTTCGCGTGGAGTAGCCTCGTCATCGCTGTGGGGCTGACGGGCTGCCCAGCCCGCGACCTACGCGACAGCAGCGACGCTCAACGAGATGCCGCTACGGAGGCGAGCATCGTCGTGGAAGGCGACTTTACGTGGCGTCTCCCACCTGGCTTTCCAAAGCCGAACGTTCCCGCCGGCAATCCCATCTCGGCGCAGAAGGTCGAGCTCGGCCGACGGCTCTTCTACGACAAGCGGTTGTCGGGGAACGGAACGTACTCGTGCGCTTCGTGTCATGATCCGAAGAGAGCCTTCACAGACGGGCGCGCGCACGCGCTTGGGTCGACCGGCGAACCGCACCCACGAGGCGCGATGAGCCTCACGAATATTGGGTATGCGAGCACGCTCACGTGGGCGAGCGACCTTCTCGTCACGCTCGAGAAGCAGACGCTCGTGCCGATGTTCGGCGACACGCCCGTGGAGCTTGGGTTGAGCGGAGAAGAGTCCGCCCTGCTGGCTCGATTGCGCTCCGAGCCGATCTACGTCGAGGGCTTTCCGAAGGCATTCACCGCTGATGGCGAGCCGATCACGGTCGATCATGTCGTCAAAGCCATCGCCACCTTCGAGAGGACGATCCTCTCGGGCGGCTCCGCTTACGATCGTCTCGTCCATGGAGGCGATCCTGCTGCCCTCGACGAGTCGGCGAAGCGGGGTCGCGATCTCTTCTTTTCCGAGCGGACAGAGTGCTTCCACTGTCACGGGAGCTTCAACTTCGCGGACAACGTCTCGCATGAAGGAACGGTCATCACCGAGACGGCCTTTCACAACACGGCGCTCTACAACGTCGATGGGAAGGGCGGCTATCCGGCCACGAGCCGTGGCCTCATCGACATCTCCGGCAAGCCAAGCGACATGGGGCGCTTCAAGGCGCCGACGCTGCGCAACATCGCCGTCACCGCGCCCTACATGCACGACGGAAGCATCGCGACGCTTGGTGAGGTGATCGATCACTATGCTCGTGGTGGGCGCAAGATCGACAGCGGACCCAACGCTGGCGACGGCGCGAAGAGCCCGCTCAAGAGCGAGTTCTTGCGGGGGTTCTTGATCTCCGAGTCAGAGAAGTCTGATCTCGTCCACTTCCTCGAGAGCCTCACCGATCGAGCCTTCCTCGAAGATGCGCGGCTCGCAGACCCGTGGACGTCACCGTGACGATCTCCTCGCGACGAGCACGGCGAATAGCGTCCACATGCGTCGCGTCGTTGGTTGGCGTCTTCGTCGGGGTTGGAGGATGTTCTGCGAGCTCGAAGGATGGGGTCACCGTCAACGTGGAGGTCGAGGCGCCGAGCTCGCCACCGGTGGCGGGTGGCACGCGCACCTTCGACACGGATCGCGGCTTTCGCGTCACGCTGACGCGTGGCTTTCTCAGCACGGGCTCGGTCGAGATCTTCACCTGCCCGACCGCCGGTCGGCTGCGCTGGCTCGACGGGTGGCGACTGCGCGAAGCCCAAGCGCACGTCGTCGGCTCGCCGACGTTGCTCGGCGTCCCGGCGGTCGAGTCGCTGCTCTCTCAAGGAGAGCGCACCGTCGTCGGGCAGCTTCACCCTCCTCCAGCGACGTATTGCAGGGTGAAGCAGACCATCCTCGCTGCCGACGCCGATGCGTCGGGGCTCCCACTGGATGGATCGATGATCGGCAGGAGCCTGCTCGTCGAGGGGACGTATGCCTTCGGCGGCGGTCCACCCGAGACGTTTCGCTTCTCGTCGACAGCGTCGTTCGACGCCGAGATACACGTCGACGACACGACGCTGTCGACCGATGGCCGGCGCGTCGCGACCCTCCTGCTCGTGAAGAAGAGCGACCGGTGGTTCGACGGCGTCGACTTCCGCGGTGACGAGCAAGACGCGGTGACGCGCGTCCTTCAGAACCTGCAAGCTTCGCTCGGGGCACGCGTCGAATGATTCGCGCCACCCATGGAGTCGCCACCGCCGCCTTCGTCGCGACCATGATGCGTGTCGCTTCTTCATCGGCCTGCGCGACATGTGGCTGCGGAGATCCAACGTTGACCGCGATGGGAACCGAGAAGCCATTCCGCGGCCGGCTCCGTGCTTCGATCGACGCGCGCTACCGCAGCGACGACATCGGGGAGCCGGAGGTCGATCAAATTCGACTTCGCGAGATCCGGCTCGATGGGCAGCTCGCGTGGGCACCGAGCGAGCGTGTCTTTCTCCTCGCCACCGTGCCGCTCCTCGAGCGACGTGTCCGCTACGTCAACGGTGGGGAGACGACGACGGGCGCGCTCGGGGACGTCGAGCTCCGCGCGAAGACGTTCGTGTTCTTCGATCGGCCGTTCGCGCCGCGGCACCTCTACGCCGTCACCGGGGGCTTGAAGGTGCCCACCGCTCCGCGGCAGCGCAACGAGACGGATGGCCGGTACTTGCCGATCGAGACCCAACCCGGGACGGGTTCGTGGGATCCACTCCTCGGCCTGAGCTACGCGTTCTTCGCCCGCCCCTTCTCCTTCTACGCCAGCGCCCAAGGCACAGCCCCGCTTCGCGGCACGGGCGATCAACGAGCCAGTCCATCGGTGCGAGCGACATCGGCGCTCCAGGTTCAGCTCATCCCATGGCTTGCTCCGCGCTTCGGCGTCGACACACGGCTCGACGCGCATGCGTATGAGGATGGACGGCCCGAGCGTGACTCGAGCGGCTTCATCGCGTTCCTCTCGCCAGAGCTGCTGCTCAGCCCCACGACCGATCTGCTCGTCGTGCTCTCTCTGCGCCTTCCAGTGATGCAGGCGCTCGCCGGCTACCACCACGAGGGACCGACCGCCGGCGTCGCGCTGGCGTACGACCTTTGAGTCGATTGGTCGAGCGCGGGACGGGCAGACGTATCGCGGAAGCCCGCTTCAGCTTGGCTGGCGGCCGCGATCTCCGAGGTGCGTGGCGAATTGTCGCGCCAAGCCATCCAGCGCAGCGGCTGCGCTAATCTCCTCGTTCGTGCTGCAGCTCTCCACAGATGTCTCTGCACCCAACCCCGCTTCGCGCGTTCGTCCGCCGGTGGAAGAGCGGTCTCGAGCGACGATCACGGTGGCGTGGCTCGTTCGCCTTCGATGGGGCGCGGTGGTCGGACAGACGCTGACGATCATCGGGGCTGTCGCGGGGTTGAAGCTCGCCCTCCCCGTCCTCCCGCTCGCGCTCCTCGTCGCGTTGACGGCCGTGTCGAACGCCGCGCTCGCGCTCCGTCTCCTCCGCGCCCATCACGTCTCCACGCGCACGATCGGGCTCGTCCTCTGCGTGGACGTCTTCGTCCTCTTTGGGCTTCTCTATTTCTCCGGCGGACCGTCCAATCCTTTCAGCGTGATGTACCTCGTCCAGGTCACGCTCGCCGCGCTGGTGCTCGGCATGCGCTGGGCCATGGCGCTGGTCGCGCTGTCCGCGGTGTCCTACGCGGCTCTCTTCTTCTGGCACGTTCCGGTCGACGGTATCAACCAGATGCACCATCACCACCACCCCGAGGGCTCTGCGTTCTCTGCGCACCTCCAGGGGATGTGGATCGCGTTTACGATCGCGGCGTCGTTGATCGCCTACTTCGTCGCGCGCGTGGCGAGCGCTCTCCGCGCACGCGAGGCCGAGCTGGCGAAGGCGCGAGAGATCGCGGCACGTACCGAGAAGCTCGCGTCGCTGAGCACGCTCGCGGCCGGGGCGGCGCACGAGCTCGGAACGCCGCTCGGCACGATCGCCGTCGCCTCGAAAGAGCTCGAACGAACCATTCGCTCGAACGAAGAGGACGCGCTCGAGGACGCGCGGCTCATTCGCACGGAGGTCGAGCGTTGCCGCGAGATCGTGCTGCGCATGAGCGCTCGCGCGGGCGAAACGATCGGGGAGCTTCCTCACCCCACGAGCGCAGAGGAGGTGTTCCAAGGCTGCATCGCCCGCCTCGGAAAGGACTCCGAACGCGTCATCGTCGAGCCCGATCAGGAGCAGGCGCGCTTCTCATGCCCGACCGAGGCCGCGATCCAGGTCCTTCTCAACCTCGTGCAGAACGCGCGCTGGGCGGTGCGGGCGACGGACGGCAGAGTCGCGCTCAAGTCCACGTCCACGTCCACGCACGTGCGTCTCATCGTCGAGGACGATGGCGTGGGCATCGACGAGCACGTCCTCTCGCGGATTGGAGAGCCGTTCGTGACGACGAAGCCTCCTGGCGAAGGCATGGGGCTTGGGCTTTTTCTGGCGCGGACGTTCGCGGAGCAGTGTGGTGGCAGCTTCGCGCTCTCCTCATCGAAGGGCGTAGGAACGGTCGCGACGCTCGAGCTGCCTCGCGTCGAGGTCGGTCCTCGTGGTTGAAGCCTCGCTCTCGGTGCTCGTCGTCGATGACGACGCGACGCTGCGCGGACGCCTCGTCCGCGCGTTCGAGGCACGAGGCTTCGAGGTGCGCGCCGCTGCGGACGCCGCCGTCGCCCTCGAGCTCGCGCGTGCAGAGAGCCCGGAGCTCGCCGTCGTCGATCTCCGGATGCCTGGAGCCTCCGGCCTCGAGGTGGTCCGTGAGCTCAAAGCGATCGACCCAGCGACGAACGTCGTCGTCCTGACCGGGTACGGCAGCATCGCGACGGCGCTCGAGGCTGTCCGGCTCGGGGCGACGCACTACCTGACGAAGCCCGCGGATGTGGACGATATCCTCGCGGCCTTCGCGCGAGCTCATCGGCCACCCGCGGAGTCCTCCTCGATCGAGCATGCGGTCCCTTCGCTCGCTCGCACCGAGTGGGAGCACATCAACCGCATCCTCACCGATTGCGGCGGAAACATCACCCAAGCGGCACGCCTGTTGGGCCTTCACCGGCGAAGCTTGCAGCGCAAGCTCGCGAAGTACCCGACCTCGAAATGATCGCGTGGTGGCAGCGAGGTAAGTGAGCTCTCGTGAACGTCAAACGACTCGCCACCCTCGTCTTTCTCGGAGTCACGTTCGACGCAGGATGTCGGTCGGACGAGGCGCAAGCTCCTCCGAGCTCGGACATCGAGGCAGGAGCGCAGAGCTACCAGAAGACGTGCGCTCTTTGTCATGGGAGCAACGGCGAGGGTTACGCGGCAGACAACGCCACCGCGCTCCGGAGCCCGACGTTCCTCGCGACAGCGTCGGATGACTACCTTGCGCGGAGCATCGCTCGTGGTCGTCCAGGCACGACGATGTCCGCGTGGGGTCGCGCGCGTGGGGGCCCCTACGACGACCTTGCGATCGCGCGAATCATCACGTTCATGCGGACATGGCAGACGAGCCCAAACGTTACGGCTCCCGCCGGCGCGCTGGGCGACGCGTCGCGCGGCGCTGCGAAGTATGCAGCCTCATGTGCTGCTTGCCATGGAGCAACGGGTTTGGAGGGACCCAACGTCAGGCTCGCGAACGCTGAGCTGCTCAACGTCGCGAGCGACGACTTCCTTCGTTACGCCATCGTCAATGGGCGCCCTGGGACGACGATGCGGGCGTGGAGCGAGCTCACCCCTGGCGACGTCTCGGATCTCGTCGCCCTGCTTCGTAGCTGGGCGAAGCCGGTTCCGCCCGGTGATGTGCCCATTCCGGGGACACTTGGCCCAATCGTGCAAAACCCCGAAGGTCCTGAGCCGGCGTTCGCGCTGGGACAACGGTTCACGCCCGCCGATACGATTCACGCAGAGCTTGCGCGCGGCGCGGCGATGGGGTTCCTCGACGCTCGCGCGCCCTCGGACTACGTCGCAGCGCACATCGCCGGCGCGGCGGATGTCCCTTTCTACGAGGCAAGCGACTACCTCTTCGCTCTGCCAAAGGACAAGTGGCTCGTCTGCTACTGCGCTTGCCCCCACGCCGAGTCGGGGGCCCTCGCTGACACGCTCTTGGCGAATGGCTTCACGAAGGTGACCATCCTCGATGAAGGCTTTTTCGTCTGGCGTGACCGCGGCTATCCAATCCGCTCTGGTCCACAGCCCTAGCGTAGGGCAACTGCGACGCTCGATCCGGACGTCGGATCAGGCCGATGATGTCACGTTTGCCGCTCCTGTCCCCACGGGTCGTGCGTGATATCGATAGCGCTGCTGGGGTACATCATGAACCGACCGGACGACGCGGGCACACGAATCGAGAGCGACACGATGGGCACGATCGAGGTGCCTTCGGATCGGTATTGGGGCGCGCAGACGGAGCGAAGTCGGCGGAATTTCCGGATCGGAGGCGAACGCTATCGCTTCACGTCGCCCGTCATCCATGCGCTCGGCGTCGTGAAGAAGGCTGCCGCGCACGTGAACCTCGCGCTCGGGAAGCTCGACAAAGATCGCGCGGACGCGATCGCGCGAGCGTCCGAGGAGGTCATGTCTGGCGCGCTCGACGCTCACTTCCCGCTCGTCGTGTGGCAGACCGGGAGCGGGACGCAGACGAACATGAACGCGAACGAGGTGATCGCGAACCGCGCGACCTCCCTCCTGCGTGGAACCTCGGAGCGCATGTTTGCCGGCAGCTCGTCGGATGCGTCGAGGCCCCTCGAGATTCATCCAAACGATCACGTGAACATGTCGCAGTCGTCGAACGACGTGTTCCCGACCGTGATGCACATCGCGATCGCGCTGCGCGCACGCGAGCGCCTCCTCCCTGCGGTGGACGCGCTCCGCGGCGTGTTCGAAGACAAGGCCGAGGCGTTCGCGGATGTCGTGAAGATCGGACGCACGCACTTGATGGACGCGACGCCGCTCACGCTGGGCCAGGAGATGAGCGGCTGGGCCGCGCAGCTCTCGTTCGCGGAGCGACGCATCGTCGAGGCGCTCGACGGCGTCTACGACCTCGCGCTCGGCGGGACGGCGGTCGGGACGGGGATGAACGCGCATCCCGAGTGGGCGTCACGCGTGGCGGGCGAGATCGCGCGCATCGCACGCGCGCCGTTTCGATCGGCGCCGAACAAGTTCGCGGCGCTCGCCGGGCACGACGCGCTCGTGGCGCTGAGCGGCGCGACGAAGCTCTTCGCGACCGCTTGCATGAAGATCGCGAACGACGTGCGGCTGCTCGCGAGCGGTCCACGCGCCGGCCTCGGCGAGCTCATCCTGCCGGCCAACGAGCCAGGGAGCTCGATCATGCCGGGGAAGGTGAACCCGACCCAGGCCGAGGCGCTCACGATGGTGGCCGCGCACGTGATGGGCAACGACGTCGCGATCGGGATCGCGGGCGCGAGCGGTCATCTGCAGCTCAACGTGTTCAAGCCGATGATCCTCCACAACATGCTCGAGAGCATCGAGCTGCTCTCGGACGCCGCCGACAGCTTTCGCGAGCACTGCGTCTTGGGGATCGAGCCGAACCGCGAGGTGATCGCGCGCCACGTCGCGAGCTCGCTCATGCTCGTGACCGCGCTGTCTCCCGTCGTGGGCTACGCGAACGCCGCGACGATCGCGAAGACGGCGCACGAGAAGAACGTGACGCTCCGCGAAGCCGCCGTGTCGATCCTGGGCCTCGTCACCGAGGAGCAGTTCGACGCCGCGGTGAAGCCCGACGCCATGACCCATCCGGGCTGAGCTGGGGCAGCGGACCCTATCAAGGACGAATCGCGCGAAATTTGCGGTCCTTTTCGCGCCTGCATCACGACAAACGCCCGCGGCGATGAAGAGGGTACGGCGATGACGCGAGGCCCCATTGCCGCGAGCGATGGCCCGCGCCTATAGTCCGCTCTTCCTATGTCCAAAAATTCCTTCGGCAGTCAGGCAACGCTCAAGGTCGGTGCGGATTCGTACACGATTTACCGGCTCGACGCGGTTTACAAGAAGCACCCCGAAGCGGCGAAGCTGCCCTTCTCGATGAAGATCCTCCTCGAGAATCTCCTCCGCACCGAAGACGGCGTGTCCGTCACCGAGGCGCACATCGCGTCGGTCGCGAAGTGGCAAGCCACCGCAGAGCCCACGCAGGAGATCGCGTTCACGCCGAGCCGCGTGCTCCTCCAGGACTTCACCGGCGTCCCCGCCGTCGTCGATCTCGCGGCCATGCGTGATGCGATGAAGAAGATGGGGGGCGATCCGCGAAAGATCAACCCGCTGCAGCCCGTCGAGCTCGTCATCGATCACTCGGTGCAGGTCGACGTCTTCGGCAGCAAGGACTCGCTCCGCAAGAACGGCGAGATCGAGTTCGAGCGCAACCAAGAGCGCTACCGCTTCCTCAAGTGGGGGCAGCATGCCTTTCACAACTTCAAGGCCGTCCCGCCGGACACGGGCATCGTCCACCAAGTGAACCTCGAGTTCCTCGCGCGCGGCGTCATGACCGCGCCGGCGCAGCAGGGCTCGATCCCGCTCGCGTATCCCGACACCGTCGTCGGCACCGACTCGCACACGACGATGATCAACGGCCTCGGTGTCCTCGGATGGGGCGTCGGCGGCATCGAGGCCGAGGCCGCCATGCTCGGCCAGCCGGTGTCGATGCTCCTCCCGCACTGCATCGGCGTACGGCTCACCGGCGTCCTCGCCGAAGGCGCGACGGCGACCGACCTCGTCCTCACCGTCACGCAGATGCTCCGCAAGCACGGCGTCGTCGGGAAGTTCGTCGAGTTCTTCGGTCCTGGCCTCGCGAAGCTCCCGCTCGCCGATCGCGCGACGATCGCGAACATGGCGCCCGAGTACGGCGCCACGTGCGGCATCTTCCCGATCGACGCCGAGACGATCCGCTACCTGAAGTTCAGCGGCCGCAGCGACGCGCAGCTCGCCCTCGTCGAGACCTACGCACGCGAGCAAGGGCTCTGGAGCGACGAGAAGTCACAAGATGCAACCTACACGCATGTGCTCTCGCTCGATCTCTCCACCGTCGAGCCGAGCCTCGCCGGCCCAGCGCGCCCGCAAGATCGCGTGAACCTCCCGGGCGTGAAGACGTCGTTCAACACGGCGCTCGAGGCCTACAAGGCGCGACCGAAGCAGGCGAAGAAGAAGAGCCTCCTCGACGCGCACGAAGGCGTCGTCGCCGACAAGGACGTGGCCGATGGCAGCGTCGTCATCGCGGCGATCACGAGCTGCACGAACACCTCGAACCCGTCGGTGCTCATGGCCGCGGGTCTCCTCGCGAAGAAGGCGGCCGAGAAGGGCCTCACCTCGAAGCCGTGGGTGAAGCCGAGCATCGGCCCCGGCTCGAAGGTCGTCACCGAATACCTCGAGGCGGCAGGTCTCCTCGCGTCGCTCGAGAAGGTGGGCTTCTACATCGTCGGCTACGGCTGCACGACGTGCATCGGCAACAGTGGCCCGCTCCCCGGCCCGATCTCGAAGGCGATCGACGAGCGCGATCTCTTCGTCGCATCGGTCCTCTCCGGCAACCGCAACTTCGAAGGCCGCGTGCACGCCGAGGTCCGCGCGAACTACCTCGCGTCACCGCCGCTCGTCGTCGCGTATGCGCTCGCCGGTCGAGCCGACATCGATCTGTCGACCGAGCCGCTCGGCACCGGCAAGGACGGCAAGCCTGTCTTCTTGAAGGACATCTGGCCGACGCAGAAGGAAGTGAGCGACGCGGTCGAGACGTCCGTCCTTCCGGAGATGTTCAAGAAGGTCTACGCCGACGTCTACGCGGGCGACGAGCAGTGGCGTTCGCTCAAGGTCCCCGAGGGCGATCTCTACGCGTGGGAAGGCGGCAGCACCTACGTCAAGAACCCGCCCTACTTCGAGGGCATGGGCGCGCAGCCCTCCGCCGTTCAGCCGATCACGAACGCGCGCGTGCTCGCCGTCCTCGGTGACAGCATCACGACGGATCACATCTCTCCGGCCGGATCGATCAAGGCCGACGGCCCTGCGGGCAAGTACCTCATCGAGCACGGCGTGAAGAAGGAGGACTTCAACTCCTACGGATCACGGCGCGGCAACCACGAGGTGATGGTGCGCGGCACGTTCGCGAACGTCCGCCTCCGCAACCAGCTCGCGCCCGGCACCGAAGGCGGCATCACGCGTCACCTCCCCGATGGCGAGCAGATGTCGATCTTCGAGGCGTCCGAGAAGTACATCAAGGACGGCGTGCCGCTCTTCGTCATCGCCGGCAAGGAGTACGGCTCGGGCTCGTCACGCGACTGGGCCGCGAAGGGACCGAAGCTCCTCGGCATCCGCGCTGTCCTCGCCGAGAGCTACGAGCGCATTCACCGCTCGAACCTCGTCGGGATGGGCATCCTCCCGCTTCAATTCAAGGCGGGCGAGAGCGCCGCGTCGCTCGGCCTCACCGGCGAAGAGACCTACGACGTCGTCGGCCTCCCCGAGCTGCTCGACAGCGGCTTCAAAAATGGTCGCGAGATCACGGTGAAGGTCCACGGCGAGGGCGGGAAGTCGCGCGAGATCAAGGCGACCGTCCGCATCGATACGCCGCAGGAGATCCTCTACTACAAGCACGGAGGCATCTTGCCGTACGTGCTGCGCCAGCTCCTCGCGCAGCCCTGAGCGCCGTCGCGAAGCGCGCGGTCTTCATTTTGGGGGCGCGACTTTCCTTCGGAAAGATCGCGCGGTCGCTCGTCTCTTTTCGTTTGCCCGCGATCTGGTAGGTTCGCCGCCACTATGGCGGACCTCCAAATCGAAGATCTCAAGGTTGGCAGCGGACAAGAAGCAAAGTCGGGCGACAGCGTGACTGTGCACTACGTGGGCACGCTCACGGACGGAAAGAAGTTCGACAGCTCACGCGATCGCGGCGAAGGCTTCAAGTTCAAGCTCGGCGCCGGGATGGTCATCAAGGGTTGGGACATGGGCGTCGCCGGGATGAAGATCGGCGGGATGCGCAAGCTCACGATCCCGTCGGACCTCGCGTACGGCGCGCGTGGCTTTCCGCCGGTCATCCCCCCGAACTCGACGCTCGTGTTCGAGGTCGAGCTCCTTCAAGTCAGCTGAGCCGCTCGCACCATCACGTTCGCCTCGCGCGGGTCATTCGCAGATGGCCGGCGTGAGGCAGCCCGTGGCGACGCTGCAGTAGTAATCCTGGTAGCACTCGCCGGGCGCGTAGTTGTACGTCGCGCAGTCGTACTCGCAGCTCGATCCAGCGCCTGCTCCCGCGCCGCCGCCCGCTCCCGCGCCTCCGCCGGCGGCGGTCGTATCGTCGCATTGGGCGGTGCCGAGGCACCCCGCGTACGTGCCGCTCTCGATGCAGTAATACCCTTGGTAACACTGGCCGGGCGCATAGTTGTAGTCTGCACATAGGTAGGCGCAGTTCGCCGGGTTGTTGTTCGCGGTCGCGCCGCCGGTCGTACCGCTCGTGCCGCCTGCTTGGGCGGTGACAGTGAGCGTCTGCGCTTCGGAGGTGCCGCCGCCGGGCGAGCCCGTCTGCACGACGAGACGAACGGAGGTGCCGGCCTGCGTGATCAGGTTCGACGGCACGGTCGCGCGGAGGCTCGTCGCGCTGAGGAACGTCGTGGCGAGGGGCGTCGTGCCGGCGAGGACCTCGGAGCCCTTCGAGAAGCCGCTGCCGCTGATCGTCACGACGGCGGCGGAGGAGCCGGCGGCGACCGAGCTCGGCGTGATGCCGTTGGTCGACGGGGATGGGTTCTGCACCTCGAAGGTCGCCGGGAGGCTGATGACGTCGGCGCCGGTCGCGACGGTGACGCTGACCTTGCCGGCGTCGATGAGCGCGCTCGGCGGGATCGACGCGTTGAGCGACGTCGCGCTGTTGAACGTCGTCTGGAGCTGCGCGCCGTTGAAGCGGACCACGGACGTCGGAACGAACCCCGACCCGGTGACCGCGATCGTCACGGGCTGCGTCGATCCGAGGACGGCGTTCTTCGGCGCGAGATCGGTGATCGTCACGTTCGTCGGGTTCGCGACGGTGAGCGTGAGCGCGTTCGACGGCATGCCGGGCTTCACTTCGACGGTGAGTCGGAGCATTCCCGCAGCGCTCAGCCGATCGCTCGGGATCTTGACCTTGATCGAGGTCGGGCTCTCGAACGTCGCGGGGATCTTGGTGCCGGCGACGTCGACCTTCGCCCCTTCGGCGAAGCGCGTCCCGGTGAGCGTGATGTCGGCGCCGTTCGGCGCGGAGCCGATCGCGATCGCCGCCGGCGTGACGGCCGTGAGCGTCGGCGCTTGGTCTTGCGGCGCGGCGGGCGGAGGGTTCGAGCCCGGCTCGGCTGGCGTCGTCGGCTTGTTGTTGTTCCCGGTGCCGCCAGTGCCGGGCTTCTCCTTCTTCGCCGGCGGCTTCTTCGAGCTCCCGACCGAAGGGCCCGTCGGGATGTCGGGCGCGGCGCACGCCGCCGTCGCGACAGCGACAGGGAGCGCGATGGAGACGAGCAGGAGCCGAAGCGAAGCGAAGGTCATGACAAACCTACGTCGCAACGTGCGTTCCAGACTCACACGGTGGTTCGCCCTTGGAGCAGGACGCTTGGGCAAGCCACCGTTTTGAAGGGGGTCGGGCCGCGATCCGGCGGGATTCCAAGGGCTCCGCGGCGAGATGTCGAGAGCACCTCTCTTTTCACTTCCTCGAGCGTGATGAAGAGTTTGGGAAGGCGCCTGGTACGCGCGTGTTTTCTTCGCCCATGGACGTTTACCAGTCCATCGGCTCCCAATTCGAAGGAGGAGAGGTATCGTTGGAAGAGCATCCGCAGCGCGCGGACGTGCCTTCCGGCTGGCTCTTCTTACGCGGTGAAATGATGACCCGTCATCGGCTTCGACTCGTTCTTGCGGCGACCGTGCTCTCTGCATCTGGTGCTGGCGCCGCGCTCGTCGCGTGCTCTGCGCCCGAGGCCACCCCGAAGAACACGCTCACGACACGTGAGGATGACGCCGGCAAGAAAGACAAGGACACCGGCGCGCCGCCCGTCGACGAGCCCCCGAAGCCGCCTGCCGATCCGCCGCTCCCCGATGGCGGAAAGCCGCCGGGGCTCGTGTTCGGCCACACCGCCGACACGCTCTATCTCTGGGAGCCGCTGTCGAAGAAGCTCACGATCGTCGGCAAATTCGACTGCCTGAACCCCGGCGATCGCGTGCTCGACATCGCGCTCGATCGCAACGGCATGATGTACGGCACGAGCGACGACGGCTTTCTGCAGATCGACGTCCTCGACGCCAAGTGCACCTACAAGCACCAAGATCCCTCCGCGCAGTACCCGAACTCCCTCGCGTTCGTCCCGCTCGGCACGGTCGATCCGACGAAGGAGGCGCTCGTCGGCTACCAGTTCGACGACAAGCTGAACGCGACGATCTACGCGCAGATCAACCTCGACGACGGCTCGATCACCAAGGTCGGCGACCTCAACGATCCGGCCGCCGCGATCAAGTACAAGTCGTCGGGCGATCTCATCAGCCTCATCCGTAACGGCAAGAAGGCGTACCTGACGGTGAAGAACATCGACAAGGACGCGGGCACCGGCAACGACTACCTCGCCGAGATCGATCCCGCGACCGGACGCCTCAAGACGATCCTCGGCGACACGAAGATGCATGATCTTTGGGGGTTGGGGCAGTGGGCCGGCACCGCCTACGGGTTCTCCGGCACCGGCGACCTCGTCCAGATCAACATGACGAACGGGAGCACATCGAAGGTGCTCACGCTCACCGGTGACGCAGGCACGACGCTGCAATGGTACGGCGCCGGCGTCACGACCGACTCTCCGACGGCACCCTGATTCCTGGGAAGGTCTCGCGCGCGCCTATTTTCCAGGCAGATCCGAGCGGGGCTCCTCCGATGGGCTTCCCCCTCCAAACCGATCGACGATTCTTTTTGGGGCGCGAAAACCGAATCCCGATGTTGGCCGTCAGAAGGCCACATGCGCTCGTCGTCGTCGCAGCTCTCTTTCCTCGCCCGCTCCACCAAATTCCGTCGCGCCTTCGCGCTCTCGGCCGTCGTCCTCGCGACCGGCGGCCTCGTCCTCTACAAGGCCCCGCTCTCGAGCGCCTACCCCGGCGGTGACCCGCTGGTGGTGAAGCCGCTCACCGCCGACGGAAAGAACTCGGTGGCGTTCCGTGGTCCTGGCGCGCACGGCGTCCTGTCGCTCAGCCACACGAAGGTGCTCACCGGATCGAGCGCGCCGGTGTACGCGGAGGTGAAGCTCGTCGCCGACGCGCCGAACCGAGCCGTCGTTCGCGCGCCCATCTCCCTCGCGGTCGTCCTCGATACGTCCGGCTCGATGAGCGGCGACAAGATCGAGGACGCGAAGCGCTCGGTCATCCGCCTCATCGAAGACATGCGCGACGAAGACGAGATCGCCGTCATCCGCTACTCCGACACGAGCGAGATGGTGCAGCAGCTCGCGCGCGTCGGCACGGTTCGCCATGATCTCGTGTCGCGCATTCGAAACCTCGACTCGGGCGGCGGAACGAACATCCCTGGTGGCCTGTCGCACGGCCTGCGTGCGCTCGACGAAGCCGCGAAGGGACGCGTGAAGCGCATCGTCCTCGTGAGCGACGGCCTCGACAGCACGCGCGCGCAGGCCGAGCAGCTCGCCCGTACGAGCTTCGGATCGGGTATCACCGTGTCGTCGATCGGCATCGGCCTCGACTTCGACGAGAGCTACATGGGTGCCGTCGCGCAGAACGGCCACGGCAACTTCGCCTTCATCAAGGACGGCGGAAGCCTCGCAGGGTTCTTGAAGCGCGAGCTCGAGCAGACCGCGATGACGACGGTGGAGAACGTCCGCATGCAGCTCAAGATCCCGAGCGGGATGCGCTTCGTCTCGGCGACGGGCGCCGACGCGACGTTCAGCGATGGCTACGTCGACCTTCGCCTCGGCTCGCTCTTCGCGGGCGATGAGCGTCGCGTCATCGTCGAGCTCGCCGCCGATGGCGTGTCGACGCCCGGCACGACGATGCAGATGCAGGCGACCGGCTCGTGGAATCGCGTCGGCGACGGCACCGAGCAGCTCGTCGTCCCCGCGCTCACGCTCATAGCGTCGAACGACGTCAACGAGGTCGAGCGTGGCCGCGACGGCGCGGTCTTCGCGAGCGCCACGAGCGTCTTCGCGTCGAAGCGCCAGCTCGAGGCGGCGAACGCGTACCAGCGCGGCGACATCGCGCGCGCCGCCGAGCTCTCGGCGCAAAACGAAGCGGCGCTCGGCCAGGCGCTCGCGGCCGCGCCTCCCACGGCGGCGCCTGCGATCACGGCGCAAATGAAGGCTTACACCACGCAGAAGAACACGTTCCGCTCCGTGAAGCCGTCGAGCGCCGAGGGCAGGAGCGCGGCGAAGGCCGGCGCCGTCCACGATCTCGACAACCTCAATCGCGCCACCTCGTTCTGACCGAACGAACCGAAGCCAAAGCAAACCACCATGAAGAAAATTGCGTTCATCATCGCGGCCGCTTCGCTCTTCGCGTTCGCGCCGCTCGCCAACAGGCTTGGTCCGGTGCCGGCGTCGCTCGCGCTCGTGTGGCTCGGTGTCCTCCTCGCCATCTTCGCGAGCGGCACGATCTCGTCGCTCGCGATCGGCACGGGCGCGCTCGGCGCGTTTGGCAGCGGCGTCCTCTCGTCGGTCTCGCCCGCAGCGGCGGGCGCCGTGCTCGTCGCGGCGGCGTTCGCGGAGCGCACGTCGCGCGTTCGATCGCGCACCGCGCGCGCGGTTCACGTCGTCGTCGCGCTCGTCGGCGGTGGATTTGCCGGCTCGCTTGCCACCACCTTCGCGTCGGCCTCACTGCCCGTGTATGCCGTCGCGGCGGTCGTCGCGGCCGTCCTCGCCGCGCTGCCGCTCCTCGTCGAAGCGGACGATCCGGTCGCGCATGCGCTCGACCAAGCGGCCACGCTCGTCAGCGACGTGCAAGCAAAGCGATCGCTCCTCGAGGGCGCCGAGCTTCGTCGAAACGCGCAAGAGGTCCCGCTCGATCGCGCCACCGCCGCGCGCGTGAAGACCACGTGGCAATCGCTTCTCCGTCTCGCGGACGCCCGCGTCCGCCTCGAGCGCTCGCGCCCGCAGGCGCTCCTTCGCATCGCCTCGCAGGTCCAGAGCCCGGCGGCCGCGCCGCAGCCTGCCGACTTCGAAGGCCCTCCTGCGCCGATCGCGACCGCGTCGCAAGCGTTGAGCGCCGCCGACGCCGTCCTTGGCATGGTCAACCAACGAATCGCCGAGCACGTGAGCGTCCTCGCGCGCGCCTACACCGCGGTCGACGCTGTGAGCGCCGCGCGGATCGGCCTCGACGACACGGCCCTCAAGAACGTCGAGTCGATGGGTGACTCGCTCGACGAAGTGAGCCGCGCGCTCGTCGAAGTTCGCTGAACGCCGCTTCGTTTCGCAGGCGATGCGTCAATATCGCCCCACGCACCACGCCGATGTTAGGCTGGGCCGCGCATGGGGACTCCGACTCGCACTCGAGCGACGACGCCGCGCCTGACCACGACCAAGACGATCAAGAGGGCAGGGCTCGTCCTGGGCGCCTGGCTCGTGATCGCGACGCCTACCTTCGCGTTTGCCGACGGGACCACGGACGCCGCTGCGCTGAAGGATTTCGACGCCGGGCGCGCCGCCTACGATCGCGGCGAGATGGCGGCGGCGCTCGCGTCGTTTCAGTCCAGCATGCAGGCGCTGCCGAGCCCGAACACGCGCCTCTACATCGCGCGATGCCAGCGTGGGCTTGGCAAGATCGGCAGCGCGTTCACGAGCTACAAGCTCGCGGCGCGCGAGGCCTCCGACCGCCTCAACGCGACCGGTGAGAAGCGCTACGCCGCGACGAAGGAAGCGGCCGTCGCCGAGGCCGCCGAGATCGAGAAGAGCGTCCCGCACCTCACAGTCAACCTGCCGGTCGACGCGCCGCCGGTGACGAGCGTGAAGCTCGATGATGTCGAGCTGCCACGCAGCGCGCTGAGCTCGCTCGACGTCGATCCCGGCCCGCACAAGCTTCGCGTCACCGCGCCGCGCCGGACCACGTTCGAGCAGAAGATCGAGCTCGCGCAGGCCGAGCAGAAGGTCGTCGAGGTCGCGATGCCGCGCCTGCCGACGGCGACCGTTCAGGTCGTCTTCAAGGCGAAGCCCGCGGGCGTGGCGGTCGAGATCGACGGAAAGGCCATCGACCCGAGCCGCGTCGATCAGTTCCAGGAGCTCGACACGGGCGCGCACAAGCTCGTCGTCCGCGCGCCCGGGTACCGCGACTTCGAGTGGAAAGAGACGCTCGCCGACGGAGACTCGCGCAAGGTGGACGTCGTGCTCGAGCCGGGCAGCGGCGGCGCTGGTGAGTCCCATGGCACGCCCAAATGGCTCTTTTTTGGCGTCGCCGCGATCAGCGTCGTCGCGCTCGGCGTCGGCACGTACTTCGCGCTCGACGCGACGTCGCGCGCGAACGACGAGAAGGCCAAAGATCCGCTGACGCGCGACCCCGCGGAGCAAGACAAGGTCCGCAGCGAAGCGACGACGGCGAACGTGCTCTTCATCGCAGGAGCGGCGATCGCGGGCGGAGCCGGCGCGCTCGCCTTCATCACGGACTGGAAGGGCAAAGACAGCGCGCCTCCCGCGAAGGTCAATGTCGGCGCGCGTGGCCGGCCGGTCGCGAGGTCGGGGATCGACATCCGGCCATGGGTCGGCGTCTTCGGCGCGGGCGCGAAAGGATCGTTCTAACGTGAGCGCGCGGATCCTCAAGGCGAGCGCCGTCGTCACCGCCACCACGCTCTTCGTCGGTGTGCTCGCCGGCTCGTCCGCCTGCACGTTCGGCGGCCTCGCGAACTACACCATTCAGGCTTGCGAGCCGAGCAAGACGCAAGCGACCGACGTCTGCGATCGACTGAACACCGATCGCGAGAGCTGTACGCCCTATCAATGCGACCCGGCGTCTCGTCACTGCGTTCAGAAGACCCGCGACGACGATCGCGACGGTGATCCGTCGACGAAGTGCGGCGGCACCGATTGCGACGACAACGACGCCGCGCGCTCCGGCCACGCGACCGAGATTTGCGATCAGCTCGACAACAACTGCAATGGCCTCGTCGACGAAGACGCGATCACGCCCGGGCAAGAGCGCACGATCGCGCCCGCTGGCGCTCTCTCGAGCACGGCCGATCCGATCATGGTGCCTGCCGACGACGTCGGGCGTGACGCGCTCGCGGCGTTCATCAACGCCAACTGCGTTCCCTTCGTCGCGCTGAAGCCCGCCGCCGGAGGCGCTGTCGGAGCGGGCTGCGCCGTGCTCGGCAACGAGCTCGGGCTCTCGCCCCATCAGCCTTATCCCATTCAAATTGGCACCGGCAACGCCGCAGCCTTCGTCGCGACGAGCGCGTGCCCGACGGGGTATCTGTCGTATCGCTACCAGGCAAACGACACCGCCAAGCTCGATATGGCCTGCGATCCGCAGCACCCGGTCGCGCTCCCGAGCGTCGTCGCTATGCCACTTAGCGCCAATGCGCAGTCGGGTGTCATCACGTTTTACGAGGCAAACCTCGCCGAGCACTCGAATCCGGTCGGCGACTGCACGTCGGTGAAGCCGGCGCCGCTCGGCGTGCTCCGCGTCGCCGATCTGAAGACGAACGCCACGCCGACGCGCGCGAACGTCCTCTTCAGCAAAGAGACGAGCGTCGCGACGCGGCCTGCGGCGCTCCTTCCGATCGACGCGGCGCACGGCATCTTGGCGGCGTCACCGCTCGGCAGCGACGTCGGCCTGTGGCTCCTCACGCAAGCCGTCCTCGCCGGCACGGAGCTCCCGGCGCCGACACACATCGCCGCGCTCGCGAACGCGCATGCGACCGCGCTCGCGTCGAACGTCGAAGGCGGCGTGATCCACGTCGCGCTCGCCGCGGAGATCGGCTGTCGCCCACAAGCGTCCGTTCAGGTGGTGCTCGGGACGCTCGACGGGGCGACGGGCGCGGTCAAGGTGGAAGGCGCGCCGATCGACGTCAGCGGCGCCGCGTCGGTCGCGACCGCGCCGTCGGTCGCGTGGATCGCCGGCCGTCACGAGTGGTGGGTGGCGTGGCTCGACGCGAAGCCGAACGTCATCGTCCGTCGCGTCTCTCCGGACGGGAAGACGATCGGCGGCCCGATCGCGACAGGCAAGGAGCTGCCGCTGGGGCTCGTCTCGTCGGGCGAGAGCGTCTTCGGCTTCGACCCCGCCGCGAGCAACGGATCGTTCGTCGAAATTCCGCTGAGTTGCGCGCGCTGACCAGAAGGTCGAGGCGCGTGTCGTCCAAATGCTCATCACGAGAACGCGTGTCACCCGTTCAAACTCTCCCCAGAGCGTTTTGCGCCGTGAAACATCCGTGTAACCTACGGCCAGGGGTTCGCGGCTCGCTACCGATGCCGGCGAAGCGTGAAGGAGTGATCGTCGCGTGATGAAATCCAAGACGTTTGGTGTTGCAGGGGCGGCTGCGCTCGTCCTCGTCGTGCTCGTCCAAGCCTGCGGTGGCTCGGATCCCGATCCCGTCGGTCCCGCCGAAGACGCGGGCGCCGACAGCACGTCGGCGGCAGACACCGGATCGGGCAACGTCGACACCGACGGAAGCGGCGGCGGCGAGTGCACCACCAACGACGACTGCAAGGCCAAGCTGCCGGTGACCACGCCAGCCGACTGCGCGGTCGCGACGTGCGACTCGCTGCAGAAGAAGTGTCACTTCAAGGCGAAGGACAGCGACGGCGACGGTCACCCCGCGAAGAGCTGCACGGCGACGAGCGGCACGATCGAGACGGGCGACGACTGCGACGACGCCGACCCCAACACGTACCCGGGTGCATGGGACGGTCCTGCGACCGACTTCGACTCGGGCGCTGGCGTGCAGGCGGATCGTTGTGATCAGCGCGACAACGACTGCAACGGTTCACCCGACGACGGCAAGCTGAAGGTCGACGGCGGCGACAAGACCTGCAAGTGCGATCCGAACCATCCGCTCCCTTGTTACGAATACCCGAACGGCACGCCGATCGATCCGAGCACGCTCGATCTGAACAACACGCCGAAGGGAATCTGCAAGAAGGGAACTCGCACGTGCGTCGCGGGCGTCCCGAGCGCGTGCTCCGGCGCGGTCGGCCCTCAGCCCGCCGAGCAATGTGACACGCTCGATCACGACTGCAACGGCGTCACCGGCAACGGCGGCGACACGGTGGCGACCGCGCCCATCTGGTACAAAGACACCGACAACGACAACTACGGCGACAGCGCGATGGCGCCCAAGCAGCAATGCGTGTCGCCTGCCGGTCTGTGGAAGAACCTCATCCCCAACACGGACTGCGACGACGGCGATCCGCAGCGGAACCCCGGCCTCACCGAGGTCTGCGACGGTAAGGACAACAACTGCAACGTGACCGTCGATGAAGGCGTCAAGACGAACTTCTGCGCCGACGTTGACAATGACACCTACTGCACAGCGACCTGCGTGCAGGCCTGCGTGGCACCGAACGGCTACCGACAACAGAACACTTGCGCTGGTGGCACGGACTGCGACGACTCCGTTACAGGCGCCAACATTCACCCCAACGCGGCGGATCTCTGCGGTGATGGGATCGATAGCAACTGCGTTGGAGGCGACAACGACCAATATCCAACCTTCGGCCAAGCCTGCGCGACGGGCGGCTTCGGCGTATGCAAACGCACGGGTGTTCAGGCTTGTGTATTGCCAGCTCGAACCTCCGTGCAGTGCAACGCCACGCCGGGAACAGCAAAGCCAGCGGGCGACACCGTCATGTCGAACGACCCTCTCATCGACATGTCTCAAGCACGCGCGAGCTACGACCCACGTTGGGACTGGAACTGTGACAACGTTCAGACCGTCGATGACCTGGTCGCCGCTGGCGGCCCGCTTCAAGTTGGGATCTTCCGATCACGCGCGTGCTCGGGAAACTTCGTAAGTGCCTGCGACTCGATCTCAGACGCAGACACGTGCAACAAAGGCGTCTTCGGCACGAAGTTCTACAATTGCGATCAGATTGGCGGCCAATACATCGATCCACTCAACCCGGCGATGTGCGGCCGGACGTACCGAATGATCGGTTGTTTCTGGGGCGCAGGCGGCGCTTCAGGTTGCGCATATTTGAACAACGCGAACCTGAACTTCGGCACTGTGGACTGCAAGTAACCGATCCAAGCTCGACGATGACTATCCCATCCACCATTGCCGGTCGCTACCAGGTCATACGAGAGCTTGGGCGGGGCGGAATGGGGGCAGTCTACCTCGTCGAGCATGTTCATACGGGTGAGCATCTGGCGCTGAAGGTGCTTCTTGCTCAAGAGGCGCTCAATGTGGACGCGATCGAGCGCTTCAAGCGCGAGGCGCGCGCGCCGGCCAAGATCAAGAGCGAGCACGTCGTCCGTGTGACCGACGCGGACGTCGCGCCGGAGCTCGGCGGCGCTCCGTTCATGGTGATGGAGCTGCTTCAAGGACAAGACCTCGAGGCGGTCGTTCGCAAGCGCCGCATTCCTCCGCAGGAGGTCTGTTGGATCCTGAACCAGCTCGCGGTCGCGCTCGACAAGGCGCACGCGATCGGGATCGTGCATCGCGATCTCAAGCCGGAGAACCTCTTCCTCCACACGCGGGAAGACGGCTCGCAGATCGTGAAGATCCTCGACTTCGGGATCTCGAAGATGCGCGAGAAGGAGGGCGGCGACATGCAGGCCGCCGGGCTCACGCAGACGGGCGCGGTGATGGGCACGCCGCTCTACATGTCACCCGAGCAGGCGCGCGGGCAGGGCACGGTGGGGCCGCAGAGCGACGTCTGGGCGCTCGGCCTCGTCACGCTCCGACTCCTCACGAGCGCGATTTACTGGCATGCCGATACGCTCGCCGATCTCTTGATGAAGATCATGGTCGACCCGCTCGACCTCCCGTCGAAGCGCTTCCCGGATCTTCCGATCAACATCGACGCCTGGTTCTTGAAGTCGTGCGAGCGCGACCTGTCACGTCGCTTCGGATCCATCGGCGAGCAGGTCCGTGCGTTCAACGCTGTCGTGGGGGGCGGATCGATCAACGCCGTCAACGCACCCGCGGGTGGCACGATGATGATCGGGCCGCCGAACCAACACACCTTCCAGCAGGCGCAGCGCCCGCAGTCACACACGGGGCCGCATCCAACGGGTTCGCATGGCGCCCAGACCGGGCCGAACGCGCCCCCGATGCATCAGGGCCCATCTCCGCTGAGCAGCAGCAGCAGCAGCGTCGCGCAGACGGGAGATCGAAGCTCCCAGCCGTTCGTGAACTTGCAGTCGACGACGAGCGGCGCGGGCGCGATGGTCCGTCCAAACCCGGGCAGCGTCGGGACGGTCGAGCCGCCTGCGGCGACGCCGTCATCGCGCGCGGGGCTCATCGGAGGGCTCGTCGCGTTGGCCGTGGTCGCCGTCGGCGTTGGCGCGGTGGTCGCCGTCCCGCGCCTCCGTCACGCGTCGGGCAGCACCACGCCGTCCGCGACCGTCACCGCGAGCGCAGAGCCTCTCGCGAGCGCATCAGCGTCTGTGTCGGCTCAAGCCTCGTCTGCCACGAGCGCGGTCGCGTCCGCGAGCACGCCGTCGGTCGACACGCCGCCGTCGGCGGTCGCGACGAACGTCGCAAAGCCGCCGCCGACTCACGGAACGGCGACGGCCGCGAAGAGCGCCGCGACGACGCAGCCCACCGCGGTGGTGACGACGAAGCCGACGGGGCAGACTCCGACGGCGAAGCCCTCGAACGGGAAGTTCAACCCCGAAGCGCCCTGATCCGGCGCTCTGGACCACAACGCTACTGGAACTGCTTCGAGCCCGTGACGGTGCTGTCGGCCTGGATCCCGCCGCTCAGCGCGAGCGTGTCTTCGATCACCTGGCCGTCCGACGCTGTGACGCGCAGCTTGAGCCCATTCGGCTGATCGCCGACGCCGTCGCTCGCGATGAAGTAGTTGTAGTCTGCACGTTCCATCGTCACGTAGACGCCCTTCTTCTCGTACTCGAGCTTCTTGACCGGCACGCGGTGATTGCGCACTTGGATCGCCGTCCAGTACTTGGAGCTTCCGTCTTTGAAGTGGAAGGCGAGGTTGCCGGTGACCTGACACGAGACGAGCTGGTACGTGATCGGGACGCGGCCGTCCTTCGGGTTGGCGATCTTCGCGAAGGCTTGCGCGCTGAGATCGAGGTTCACGTTCCCGTCGGCGCAGCCCGGACAGCTGTCGACGACGCGCACGAGGACGTCGCCCTTCGGTCCGGTGACGCGGAGGCAAGCGCCGCACGACGCGCTCGCGTTGTACTCGGGCTTCGCCATCGCGGCGACGTCGAGGTCGCTGCTCTTGTCGAAGCTGCAGTTGCCCGAGCCATCGGCGTCGTAGAACGTCGCGACACCGTCCTGCTTCGCGACGCCGAGGTCGCGGCTCGGTCCGGAGCCTCCGCCCGTCGCGTCCTCGTCTCCGCACGCGACGATCGTGATGATGAGCCCAGAGACTACGAACAGCGTCCTCGCCGTGATGAAGCTCACGATCGAATGGTAGCCGCTCGGAATTGGAGCAGGCCAGCGCTCCATGTTCGATCGATCAGGCTCCGGCTCCGAGGCGCACGGACTGCGCAGGACCGAGGAAACCAGGCATTTCTCGCAAGATCGCGATCCGGCATGCCCGATGCTTCGCGAGGCTCGCATGACCGAACCGCATCGAGAGCGCGATCGCGATCTTCGCGATGCCCGTGAACGTGACATCCTCGTCGCCGCCAACGAGTACGCCTATGTCCAGGACCTGACGAAGGGCGACATCGTCCTCTACGTCGGCCCGACGAAGATCAGCCTCTCGAACACGGAGCGCATCGTCGAGCTTCGCGGAGATCGCTTCGTGCCGGTGCGCGCAGACGACGCGAGCTTCGGCGTGAGCGCCTTCGTGACCGCCACGTCGGCGCAGTACATCGTGCTCGAGAACCCGACGCGCGATTTCAATACCCCCGCCGAGACGGAGCGCGCGCGGCCCATTCGCGGGAGCAACGGCTCGGTCGAGCTCCTCGTGGGTCGCAAGATCGTGGTGCCGGGTCCCGCGACGTTCCCGCTCTGGCCGGGGCAGCGCGCGAAGGTGATCGACGGGCATCCGCTCCGCGAAGACGAGTACCTCATCGTCCGCTATTACGATCAGATCCAGGGCGACGCCCATCCGATCGGCGCCGAGATCGTCGTGCGCGGCTCGGACGTGAGCTTCTACATCCCGCGGACAGGCCTCGAGGTGGTGCCGCTGTCCGATCCTTCGAAGGTGGGCAATGGCATGTATGTCCGCCGGGCGTGGCGATTTCCGCGTCCTGGTGGATTGCATATTCGTACGACCAAATCGATCGTCGTCGGCGAAGGTGAGGTGTTGCCGCCAGGCAATTATGCCGCAGGCACCGATATCTTCTTATCGGACCGCGACGGGTATTTCTTTCCGAGCGAGAACGTCGAGGTGCTCGCGGTCGTATTGCCCATTCCGATCGCCGAGAAAGAAGGCATTTACGTCCGCGACTCCGCGAGCGGCCGCATTCGAACGATCGTCGGACCTTGCAACTATCTGCCGGACCCCACGCGCGAGCAAATCGTCTCACGGCTGCTCGACGACGAGCGCTGCGCCCTTTATGGAATCGAGGAGCGCGACATCCAAGACGCCGCCTGCGTGTACGTGCCGCCGAGCTATGCCGTCCTCGTCACCGGCAAGACGCGGCGTGAGGTGGTGGTCGGGCCGCAGACGCGCATCCTCGACTTCGACGAAGACCTCGAGGTGCTGCGGCTCTCGACGGGCCGGCCGAAGAACGACGAGCAGACGTTGCCGACGTGCTTCTTGCAGGTGGAGGGCAACAAGGTCTCGGACGTCGTCCGCGTCCGCACGAGCGATCACGTCGAGATCGACGTGTCGCTCTCGTACCGTGTGTCGTTCATCACGCGCGGCGGAGCCGGCACCGAGCGATGGTTCAACGTGAAGGACTACGTCGGGCTCTTGTGCGACCACCTCGGGTCGATCCTCCGCGCCGCGGCGCGCGGGAGCTCGATCGAGAGCTTTGCCCGCGGCGCCACCGAGGTGCTTCGCACCGCGATCCTCGGGGAAAAGGACGGTGACGTGCCGCGCCCGGGCCGGTTCTTCGAGGAGAACGGGATGTGGGTCTACGACGTCGAGATCCTCGACGTGCGCATCCTCGACAGCGAGGTGAAGAAGCTCCTCGAGGGCGCCCAGCGCGCGGCGATCGTCGCCGACGTCGCGCGCCGTGACGAGGAGCGACGTCTCGCCGGAGAGCGCCTCAAGGCCGAGGTGGACGGAAAGATCCACGCCGCGCAAACAGCGGCGGTGAGCTCGGCGAAGGAGCTCGAGGCCGCGCAGGCGCAGCTCTATCGCTCACGCGTCGAGGCGAAGCTCGATCTCCACCGCATCGAGCACGAGGCCCACGCGATCTCGGCCGAGCGCGACGCGGAGATCGCGCGTCGTGCGCTCGAATCGAACGTGGTCGCCTTCGAGCGCCAGATGGCCGCGGTCGCCCCTGAGCTCATCGCCACCTTGCGCACGCTGGGGCACCAACAGCTCGCCGGTGAGCTCTCGAAGAACATGGCGCCGCTCGCCATCCTTGGCGGCGGCGACGTGACCCAAGTGGTCGAGAAGCTCATGGGCTCGTTGCCGGTGGGCACGAAGACGACCGTGGCCGAGGTCGTCAAGCATGTAGCGAAACGTTAACGGTAGGCGCGAATGGATAACGGCTTTGCGAGAAGCGGACGAACTGCAAATTAGCGCGTGAGCGTGGTCATCACGAGGTTGAGGAGGATGCTTACGACGGTGAAGACGAAGAAGCCCAGGCTAAGTGAATAAGAAGATATCCTCGCGGAGGAGCTCGAAGTGCCTACGTGCACGCGTCCGAGGCTCCTCCGTGCCATCGCAGCCGCGGCGTAAGCCGCGATGAGCCCGAGCATCACGCCAGGGATCCCAGGCCACATGCATCCCCATGCCTCTGAGGTGGACATGTCGTCTTCGCAATGCTTGCCTCGCAAGAGGAAGTACATGGGCGTGCCCACGCAGAAGAGAACGATGCCCGCGGCGCGGATCTGCGCGGTCGGAGCGCGGAGCGGATCGACCGGGTGCTCGTCGCCGCTGCCACGCACAGGCGGCAGAGACGTCGCCATGCGCACGAACGCGTCGAGCGCGCGCCGTCCAGGCGTCGCCACCTCTCTCAAGGTGGCAAACGAGCTCGAGTGGGCGATCACGTCGTTGAAGTCGTTGTCGATCTGAATGCTGGTGAAGTCGAGCGCGAAGAGGTCGAGGATGGCGGCGCGGAGCGTCGCGTTGTCGAAGATGCTCTTCAGCGGATCGGCGCTCGGCGCGTCGATGTACACAGCCGCGTCGAACGTGGCGTCCCCGGTCTGGTGCTCGACGTCGATCCCGGACTCCTTGCCCTTCACATGGAGGATGTTCTCGCGCGAGAGGCTGATCTTCATTGGCCGGATCGCGGTGAGCTTGGTGGGCTGCGCGCTTCGATAGGTCGCGCCTTCGCGCGCCGCGGCGGCGAAGCGGGCGGCGGCCTCGTCGTACTTCGCGACGAACCGGACCATGCTGCTCGAGCCGCCCGAATAGACCACGTTGACGCGGAGGCCCTCCCACGTGAGCCAGAAGTCGGAGGCGTCGGCGGGGGCGTTCGCGAGTGTGCGAAGCTCGACGATGAGCGCTCGCTCGGGATCCTGGCCGTCCATCAGCGCGGGCTTGGCGCTCCGGCCGTGCGGGCCTTGCCCTTGAGATGAACGTCGAACCAATCGAGCGTGTGCCCGATCTCGAGCACCTTGTTCTCTCGCTTCTGCGTGCCGTGGCCTTCGTCCGGAAAGACGATCATCTTCGTCGTCGCGCCCTTCTTCTCGAGCGCGGCGTGCATTTGAATCGCTTCACCGATCGGGACACGCGGATCGCTCGCTCCTTGAATGAGGAGGAGAGGGGCGTTCACCTTGTCGATGTACGTGATCGGCGATAGCTCCTTGAGCGCCTCTTTGTCCTTGTCCGGATCGCCATATTCGCTAATGCGCAGTGCGCGGCGATAGGGCGCGGTATTGAGGAGAAATGTGGTGAGGTTCGACATTCCGACGTTGGCGACGCCAGCGTCGAACGCGCCGGCGAACTTCGTCATCGCCACGAGCGTGGAATAACCACCATAGCTTCCGCCCATGACGCCCACCTTTGGCGCCTTGCCGTTCACGGCAAACGCGGTACGCGCGTACTTCGCGGCGTCTTCGATGTCGGTGATGACCGATAGCCGCTTTGGTCCGTCGTCGGACTTCAGCCACGTCTTGCCATAACCATCACTGCCGCGGACGTTGGGCTCTACCCAGATGTAGCCCGCGTCGACGAAGATTTGCCCATACGTGCTGAAGCCCGCGACCGACTGCCCTTCGGGGCCGCCGTGGAAATGAACGACGACAGGGCAGGGCTCGGCCGCCTTGAGGCACGCCTCGGGACGGCGCACGAACATCGGGATCTTCGTGCCGTCACGCGCGGGATACGACTCGAGCGAAGGGACCGCGAACTTGCTCGCGTCGATCTCGGGCGTGCTCGGCATGATCCATTGCGTGAGCTTTCCGGTCTGCCAATCGAGCACGAACGAGGTCGTGGGATGGCGCGCGGCCGACGCGTTGATGAGCGCGAAGCGGCCGTCCCACGACGACGCGCCGCTGAGCACGTGATCCTCGTTCGGCGGGAGGTCGGCGATCTTCTTCTCGGCGAACGTCTTCGCGTCGAGGACGTGGAGCCGCGTGTAGCCGCCCTCGTTCGTCGCGAAGTAGAGGTTCTTTCGCGGCTCGTCGAGGTGGTAGCTCGAGACATCGAACTTCGCGTCAGCGCTGATCGGCTTGACGTCGCCCTGCTCGAGCGCCTTGCCGGTGGGCTTTGTCCGGTAGAGGCGGCGGAAGTCACCGAACTTGGGCGTGAGCACGACGAGCTCGCCAGGGTTCGCGGAGTACGAGACGGCGTACTCCTCCTTCTCGTTCTGGCCGAGCAGCGGCGTGAGCTTCTTTTGCGCCTCGTCCCACTCCCAAAACTCGGCGGTGAGCGCGCCGGTGGCCTTCGAGAGGAGGAGCTTGCGATTGCCCTTGTCGTTCTGGTGATCGACGACGGACCAGAGACCATCTTCGGCGAAGACCGTCTCTTTCTTGCCGGTCGCGATCTCGTATTTGTAGATCGCATACGAATCGACCTTCTTGTCGTTCGCGCGGTAGTAGAGCCACCGGCCATCTTCGGTGACGAGCTGAAGCTGCGTCTGCACCTTCGGCAGATGCTGGATCTCCTTCATCGCGCCGCCGGCTTGCGGCATCAGATAGAGGCCCGGGTTCTCTTCACCCTTTCGATCGCGCGTGACGATGAGCCATTTCCCATCCGGCGTGATCTCGGCGAGGCGCGTGACGTCCTCGCCGCCCGTGAGCTGCACGGGGAATCGCCGCGGCCCATCGGTTCGCCAGATCTGGAGCGTGCCCGTCACCGTCCACGCGAAGAAGAGCGTCTTGCCATCCGGTGAGATCCGACTGCCGATCGGCGCGCGTACGTCGAGCATCGACTGAATGCGCCGGCTCACGTCGCTCGGCAGCGGCGTGGGCGCAAACTTCGCGATCACCTCGGGCGGCACGCTGTCGGCGCCGTGCCCGGCGTACTTGACGGTGGGCGGCGGAGCGGACGGAGGAGCCGCCGAAGCTGCGGGCGGCCTCGGTGGAGCCGCGGTCACCGGCGGGACGTTCGCAGGTGGAGGAGAGCCGCATGCCGTCAGCGTGGCGACGACCACGCACGCGGCGACGAGGCACGAAGGGACCAACTCGGCAGAACGCTTCCTCATGGCAGCGACGTGCTTATCAATGTTGCGGCGCACGCGCCAGCACGCCCGGGTGGCGTGCCATCAGCCGACTACATGCACTCGAGCTTGTATTTGCGTCGGCCGTTGGCGTCGAGCATCCACGGCGGATTGCAGTCCTTCTTCGGCGTCGCGGTGGTCGCGGTCGTCGCAGGCGGCTGTGCGGTGGGCTTGACGGTAGGGACGTGCGTCGGCGCTGCTGTGCCGGTCGGCTTCGTCACGACGTGCGTGGGCGTAGGCGTCGGCGCAGGAGGCGGCGTTGTCGTGGCGCTTGGTGCTTGCGTCGAGGTCGTGGCCGAAGGTTCGGCCGAGGGCGGCGGATCGGGGATCGCGCGATCGGTGTTCGACGGCGAGGGCTCGGGCTTCGCAATCGACGCCGGCGAGACGGTCGAGGAGGACCCTGACGCCGCGCCGCCGGTGGTCGTCGTCTCGGGCTTCGTCGCAGGCATCTTCGCGTCTGCGTCGCTCGAGAACTTCCCGCCGACAACGACGCCGACCACGATCAAGAGGACGATGATGCCGGCGATCGACGCGATGATCGGGAGCTTCTTGTCGACGGGAAGCGAGAGCATCGTCCCGGTCCACATCTGGCTCATACGCGACTTCGAGCCGGTGCTCTCGTCGTACGACGGTGGACCGGCCGCGCGCATCACCTCCGACGTGCGCGGTGACATCGGCGCCGTCGGGGTGGGCGGTGACATGCGCGGGCTCCGGCTGCTGCTCGGCGGGAGCTGCGGCCCCGAGCCCATCGGCAACGTGTCGGTGGGCGAGCTCAGGCGCATCCCGCCCGCCGCCATGATCGCGCGCGAGCTCGGGACGGACATGTCCGAGTCGCTCTCGTCCGAGAGAGGCGTGGGACGAATCGACTGCGGCGCGGTCATGCCGGCCGAGTTGCTCTCGATCTCGGCGATCTGCGCCTCGCGCGCGCTGAGGACGTGACCGACGATGTCTTCGACCCACTCGCCGACCTCGGTGGGGCTCGCGATGCCGGCGACGCGCTCGAGCTCCAGCGCGAGCTCTTTCGCCGTGGTGTGTCGCTTGGTGACGTCGCGGTTCAGCGCGCGAAGGAGCGGGCCGTCGAAGCCGCGCGGCAAGCTCGGCACGATCGCGCTCGGCGGAATGACGGGATCGCGGAGGATCTTCGCGAGCGTCTCACCTTCGCTCTCGCCCTTGAAGAGCCGCTCCGACGTGAGCGTCTCCCACATCACGACGGCCGACGCGTAGATGTCGACCGCACGCGTGAGCTCGCGCCCGGCGAGCTGCTCGGGCGGCATGTACGCGAGCTTGCCTTTGATCTGGCCGTCACGCGTGACCTGAATGCGGCCTTGCGCCTTGGCGATGCCGAAGTCGAGCACGCGGGCGATCCCGTCTGCACCGACGAGCACGTTCTGCGGGGAGACGTCACGGTGCACGAGGCCGAGCGGCTCGCCGCGCTCGTTCTTCGCTTCGTGCGCGGAGTGCAGACCATGGAGAAACCCGCACATGATCGCCGCAGCGATGCGCGGAGGAACATGGCGATCCGTCTTGCGGATCGTGCGCAGGATCTTCGAGAGCGACTCACCACGGACGTAGTCCATGATGAGGAACAGCTCGCCGTCGGTGGCGACGACGTCGATCGTCGCGACGACGTTCGGGTGCTGGACACGCGCAGCGAGCCGGGCCTCGTCGAGGAACATCGAGACGAACTCGGGGTCCTTGGCGAACTGCGGATGGAGTCGCTTGACGGCGACGGTCCGCGCGAAGCCGACCGGGCCGAGCAGTCGGCCGAGGTGGATGGTCGCCATGCCACCCGCAGCGATCTCGTTGTAGAGCGCATAGCGCCCCACCACTCGTATCGGCGAGCGATCCACAGCTGCCATCATGCATCTCGAAGCATACCGCGAGGCGCCCCGAGAAAAGCGGCATTTCACACGAGAAACGGCGGCCGGCGCGCATGTCTTACATGCGTTTCGAGCGGCGTTCTCGAGCTTGCGGCGACTCTCTCTTGCTCCCTGCCGGGCGCCGCCACTCGATAAGTGGCCGTTTGGCTAGACGTGAACGATCTCGTCCTTCAGCGAGTAGGCGATCGCGAGGACGTCTTTCTGCGTCTGTTCGTCGATCGTGCGCCTGCGCAGCACCGCGAGGATGTCGTCGATCGCCGCGACGTACTCCGCCGCGTTGATGTTCATCCCGCGATGGGCCTCGCGCATCCCGCGTCCGGAGTATTGCGCGGCTCCGCCGCTCCCCATCTCGAGGAACGCGCAGAGGTGCTTCTTCGTGACCGCGAGCCTGTCGGGTGTCTCGAGGAAGGGACGGAAGCGCGCGCGGATGACGGGGTTCTCCATGTGCATCGCGACGATGTCGTCGACGATCGCGTGAATGCCTGACGTGCCGCCGAGTCGGTCGAAGAGAGAGCGAGTGACCATGATGATGTTCTCCTGATGCGGGGGTGGTGATCTCGACGTCGGCGTCAGCGCCGGACGCCGCGGACGATGAGGTAGTCGCGTGGCTGCTCGTACCCGAGCGCGCTTCGAAACGCCGGCTGCTCGTGCCAGGCGATCATGTTGCGCTTCAGGGTCTCGCGGCGCTCGTCGTCGAGGCTCTGCGCGAGCGACTTGGTGGGACCGTAGTGGTTCACCCAGAGGTTCCACGCCTCTTCGCCGGACGCGTAACGAAAGCGGTTCGTGCCTTCCTCGAACGAGAGATCGAAGTGCGCGCCGAGCAGCTCGCGGACGCGCTCGACCTTGCCCCAGAGAAACGGCGAAGGCGGCGGGGTCGAGCCTGCGGGGGGAGAGGGCATGAGCTCCTTCATCACCCCGAACATGTGAAAGACGTTGCTGTCGGGCTTCCACGTGGAAAGGACGATGCGCCCGCCGCGAGGCTTCACCACGCGCGCGAGCTCGGACGCCGCGGCCTCGGGCTTCGTCGCGAACATGACGCCGAACGTGGAGAGGACGGCGTCGAGCTGCCCATCGCCGAACGGAAGGCTCTCGGCGTCCGCATGGTGATACTCGATCGCGAGCTTCTGGGAGGCGGCGACCCCGCGCGCGTACGCGAGCATCTCGTCGGCGATGTCTGCCCCGAGGATCGAGATGCCCGGGAAGCGCTGCGCGAGCACACGCGACGCCCAGCCGGTGCCGGTCGCGAGATCGAGCACGCGCTCTCCGGGCGCCGGCCTTAGCCGTTCGGCGGCGTGCTCGATCGCGTCAGCGATCGATCGGCTGATCTCGTCGTACCGGCCGGCGGGGGAGTTCCAGACCGCACGCGCGCGTGCGTTGTGGGTCTGAACGCCTGCGACGAGTCCGTTTTCCGTGTTCATTCGCGTCACCTCCGAGCGATCAGCATCGGAGGCGCGCGTGGGAGGACGCGTTGGAACACGCGTGGAAACGGCGCTAAATCGCGTCAGAGCCCGTTTCCACGCCCTCGAAGAGCGCAGTGGAGAGGTAGCGCTCGCCGGTGTCGGGGAGCATCGCGAGGATGACGCTGCCCTGCGGCGCCTTCTTCGCGACCTCGAGCGCGGCCGCGAAGGTGCCGCCGGCGGAGATGCCGCAGAAGATGCCTTCGCGCTTGGCGAGATCGCGCGCACACGCGATCGCCGTCTCGTCGGCGATCGGGAGGACCTCGTCGAAGACGTTGCGATCGAGCACCGACGGCATGAAGTCCGGCGTCCAACCTTGAATCTTGTGCGGCTTCCACTCCGAGCCGGCGAGCAGCGCCGCGTTCGCGGGCTCACACGCGATGATCTTCGTGTCGGGTCTTGCGCGCTTGATCATCTGACCGGTGCCGGTGAGCGTGCCGCCCGTTCCCCAGCCGGTGACGAAATAGTCGAGGCGCGAGCTCGCGAAGTCGGAGAGGATCTCGGGGCCGGTCGTCTGGCGATGAAACGTCGGGTTCGCTTCGTTCTCGAACTGGCGCACGAGAAACCAGCCGCGCTCGTCGGCGAGCTTCTGCGCCAGCTTGACCGCGCCCGATGCGCGCTCGGCGGCCGGCGTGAGCACCACCTTCGCGCCGTACCCGCGCATGATCGATCGGCGCTCCACCGAGAACGACTCGGGCATGATCGCGACGAACGGATAGCCACGCGAGGCGCAGACGAGCGCCACAGCGATCCCGGTGTTGCCCGAGGTCGCCTCGACGACCGTCTGGCCTGGCTTCAGCAGCCCGCGCTGCTCGGCGTCCTGGATGATCCCGAGGGCGAGACGATCCTTCACCGATCCGCCGGGATTCGCCATCTCGAGCTTCACGTACATCGTGACGGAAGGAGGCGCGAGACGATGGATGCGAACGACCGGCGTGCGCCCGATGGTCTGGGTGATGTTGTCGTAGATCATGGAATGGCTCATAGCACCGCGACGGGAGGCCTGGTGCGCTTCGATTGCGCTAGGCTGGGACGCGCACGATGGCATCGCAAAACGCCGCCAAGTTTGCGCTTCGGTTGCTCGGACCTCTCGTGGTGTCGCGCGATGGAAGAGAGGTCGCGCTGCCACGATCGCGCAAGGCGCGCGCGCTCGTCGGCGTGCTCGCGCTCGCGAAGACGCCGATGTCACGCTCACGTCTCTGCGATCTGCTCTGGGACGTGCCGAACGATCCACGTGGCGAGCTCCGGTGGTGCCTCAGCAAGCTTCGCCCGATCGTCGACGACGCAGAGCGCACGCGTCTCGTCTCGCCGGCCGGGCAGGCGACCGTCGCGCTCGATCTCTCGGAGGACTTCGTCGACACGGCGATCATCGACGACCTCGCGAAAGACGGCGTCGAGGCCGCGGCGACCGAGCGGCTTCGTGACGCCGCCGCGCTCTTTCGCGGTGAGCTCCTCGACGGCATGCACGTCGACGGCGCCCCGCTGAACGCGTGGCTCCTCGCGGAGCGGCAGCACTACCGCGCGATCCACGTCGCGATCGTGAGCGAGCTCACGAAGCGCTCCGAAGGCGACGAGAGGCTCTCGCACGCCGAAGCATGGGCGCGCCTCGCGCCGTTCGATCTCGACGCCCATCGCGCGATGATCGACGGGCTCGTGAGCTCGGGCCGCGCGCGCGACGCCGAGACGTACGTGAGCAGCGTCATCCGCGCATTCGAGCAGGAGGGCCTCGACTGGGCGCCGGTCCGCGAAGGCTGGAAGGCGGCCCGCGCCGCCCGCGCGCCCGCGATGACCACGAGCACGATCGCGCCGGCCCTTGCGAGCGCGGTTCATCTCGCGGACAAGCCGCCGCGTCATGGGTCGATCGTGGTGATGCCGTTCAGCGAAGACGCGGCGTCGTCCGGCGGCGCGGCGAGCCAGGTCGCCCATGGCCTCACCGACGACATCATCACGCGGCTCGCGAAGCTCCGCGTCCTGTTCGTGATCGCGCGCGGCACCTCGTATGCGCTGCGCGAGCGAGGGATCGACGCGCACGAGGCAGGCCGCATCCTGAACGTCGAGTACGTCGTCAGCGGCACCGTGCGCCGCCACGGCGATCGCCTGTCCGTGCGCGTGGAGCTCTCGGAGACCGCCGACGCAGGGATCCTATGGACCGACGAGCTCACGGGCTCGCTCGACGAGACGTTCTCGGTGCTCGACTCGATCGTCGATCGGATCTCCTCGGCGATCGCCGACGAGATCGAGCGCGCCGAGCAGAAGCGCGCGATCCTGAAGCCGCCGAGCTCGCTCGACGCGTGGGAGGCGTACCACCGCGGCCTCTGGCACATGTACCGGTTCACGGGGCCCGACAACGAGATCGCCGATCAGCTCTTCCAGAGCGCGGTGAAGCTCGATCCCACCTTTGCACGTGCGCATGCGGGCCTCTCGTTCACGCATTTTCAAAACGTCTTTCTCTCGCTCACGCCCGATCGCGAGCGCCAGATGGAGCTCGCGCTCGAGGCCGCCGGTCGGAGCCTCGCCGCCGACGATCGCGACCCCGCGGCGCACTGGGCGATGGGGCGTGCGCTCTGGCTTCGTCGTGAAGCGGGCGCGATCGCCGAGCTCGAGCGATCCGTCGAGCTGAGCCCGAACTTCGCGCTCGGCCATTACACGCTCGGCTTCGTCCACGCCCAGTCGGGAGACCCGAGCGTCGCGATCGACGCGAGCGATTACTCGCGGCAGCTCAGCCCGTTCGATCCGCTCCAGTTCGGGATGCTCGGCAGCCGCGCGCTCGCGCACATGCGACGCGGTGAGCGCGAAGAGGCCGCGGAGTGGGCGATCAAGGCGGCGAGCCGGCCCAACGCGCACGCTCACATCTTGGCGATCGCGGCGTCGAACCTCGCGCTCGCCAACCGACGCGATCAAGGTCGCGACCTCATCGCGCGCATTCGCACGAAGCTGCCCGACTACAGCCTCGAAGACTTCTTGCGCGCGTTCCGCTTCGGGCCCGACGCCGAGACGCTCCTTCGCCAAGGCGCGAAGCAAATGGGCTTCGACTGACTACTTCTTGTCGTCTTTCCAGAGCGCGATCCCGCCGAGGAGACCCGCGACGTTCTCCGTGACGCTGATCTGCTTCGGCAGCTTGATCTTGAGGTGCTTGGCGTTGCCGCCGCCGAGATAGATGCGGCGCGGGTTCCAGATCGGCTCGATCTGCTCGAGGATCTTCTTCACGCGCTTGTTCCACTTCTTCTTGCCGACCCGGTCGAGGGCGCGGGCGCCGACGTACTCTTCGTAGGTGTGTTTGCCGTCGAACGGATGATGGGCGAGCTCGAGGTTCGGCACGTAGCGGCCGTCGAGGTAGAGCGCGCACCCCATGCCGGTGCCGAGCGTGATGACCATCTCGACGCCTTTGCCTTCGATGACGCCGTAGCCTTGCACGCCCGCGTCGTTGAGCACGCGCACCGGCTTTCCGAGCTTCATCGAGAGCACGCGACCGAGCGGCGCGCCCTTCCAAGGACCGTCGAGGTTCGGCGCCGAGCGGATCGTCCCGTTCACGACGACGCCGGGGAAGCCCACGCTCACCCGATCGAACTTGCCGAGCGGCCTCACCAGCGCGACGAGCGCGTCGACCACCGCCGTCGGCGTCGCGGGTCGCGGCGTCTCTACGCGCACGCGCTCGGTGAGCGCGTCACCCTTCGCGTTGAGGAGGAGCGCCTTCAACCCCGTGCCGCCGACGTCGATCGCCAACGTGATCGCGTTGCTCGCCACGTTCGGCATCGGCTCGGTCGTCGTGGTCTTTCGCTTCGACGTGGCCTTCTTCGCTTTTCCCCGCACCATGACGCGAGGCTACATGATTTCGCCCTTCAGAGGGTCGACGCGGCTTCGCAGTCGTCTTTGCTGAAGTCTTGTCCGCAGGCCCACCCGTAGAGGCATTTCCAGCCGCGATCGTTCTGGTTCTGGCCGAGCACCGGGCCGCCCTTGTGGCGAATGCCGCCGTTCTCGATGCTGAGCGGCTTCTTCAAAAGCTGAAACGTCGTGAAATCTCCGCCGGTGTCCTGCGCGAAGCACTTGGCGAGGTTCTCGGGCTCGAGGCCGACGACGGCGTAGTAGTTCTCGAGCTTCTCCTTGTCGGTCGTCGGGCCTTTGTCGTGCTGGCCGTCCTGGCCAGGCTCGAGGCGGAGGCCCCACTCGGAGTAGATGCGAAGCGGTCGACCACGCTGCCCATGACAGTCGAGGCTCCCGCAGCGACGCTCCATGAACTTCGACACGCTGTTGTTGATGAACGACTTGCTGTCGGGGAGCTCGGGGTTGTCGCTCACCGCCGACGTGGGGGGCGCGCACGCCGTCGTCGTCGCGGACGACGACACGATGAGGCCGATCAGCGAGATGGTCCCGAGCGAGAGGGCGAGCTTCCTGAGGCTCATGTGCCCCCCACGTAGATCTGGCCGACCGAGTCGCGCGCGTCGTTCGCGTCTTCCTTGCTCAGCTTTCCGCCGGCCTCGGGGACGACGTTCGGACGATGGCAGTAGTTGCAGGAGCCTTCGCGTCCGATGAGGCTCTTCATCGTCTGCACCGGCGCCTTGTTGGGATCGGTGTAGAGCGCGACGCGTACTGGAAAGGCGAGCTTTGGCCAGTCTTCGAGCGGCACGTAGAAGTTGCCGCTCTCGCTCGTGGGCAGCGGCAGCTGGAAGGGGCCTTGGCCGCGCGCGTCGACGAATTGAACCGTGATGTCCTTTGCGCCGGTGTCGTCGGTCGCGTTCTTGTAGACGGTGCCCGCGAGCGCGAACGGCTTGTTCGACGCAGGCCCGCCGGCAGAATGGCAGAGCACGCAGGGCTGGCCAGGGCGGTGATCAGGGCCGATCGGCCCGGTCTCGTCGCCGAGCGCTTGGATCTGGGCATCGCGCACGGGATCGGTGCAGCCGCCCGAAATCGAGAGCGTGACGAGGAGCGCGAGCTTGCCGGCGACGAGGAGCGGGCGGAGGAGCCCAAACGCCCTCGAGGTGCCTCGCTGCGCTGACGTGCCGCTCCGTCGGTGGCCGTGTTGGCTCATCTCGCTAAAACTCCGCGTCGAACCCAACTGTGCCCCAGACTGCAGTGCGGCTGCGAATCCAGAGCGAGGCTGAGTAGTAATTGTACATGACGTCGCCCGAGACGACGACCGCGTACTGCACAGTCGCCTTTTCGCTCGTGAGCGCGATGCGAGCTCCGCCGCCGGTGGTGACGGCGACGAACGGCGAAGCCTCACGATCGCTCGTGCGATAAAGCGGGATCTCGATCGGCGTGCCGTTGGTGTTCTCGGCTGCCGAATAGGCAATATGGTAAAAGCTCGCGCCTGTCTGGACGTGAAGACGGAGGTGCGGCCAAACACGCAATCGCTCACCGAGGTCATGCATGTAGCGACCGTCGGTGGTGGAGGCCTTGACGCCCCAGCTATCGGTATAAATACGCTCTTCGGCGCGCAGCGTACCACTGGAAAAGCGATGGTTGATGCGCGCGCCCACCGCAAATCGATTGCGTGTTTGCGGGACGTTCTCGCGGGGGCGAACGTTGAGCCGATTGTCGTTTACGGCCCTTACCGAGACAGGGCCCGTAATGCTCTTTGCCGTGTCGGGATCGAACATGGGCACGAAGCGGTAGAGCTTCGAGTTCTCGCCGGCCTCGAACGACATCGAGATGCCCGTCACGAGCAGCGTGGTGGGCGACATGACGAACGTGACGCCGGCGTCGATCGCGTGCGTGACGAGCCGTGCGCTGAATTGATCGAAAGGCGTATTGCGATAACCGATCGTGTCCCACGAGTAGTTGTAGCCAAGGCGCGGCGTGATCAGCTTTTCGTTGAGCTCGGTGCTCACGGAGCCGCCGACGGTGCGCGAGAGGTAGTCCGGCTCGGAGGACACGTTGCCATTGACCCCGAGCTGCCATCCCGAGAGCTTGTAGCCGCCGCCGAGGTTGCCGGCGTGCCGCTGCTCGCGAAACGGGCGCGAGGCGGTGGAGACGAGATCGGGCGAGGCGGCGGTGACCATGTCGAGCAGGTACGACCCGCCGACGTTCCATCCGCCGGTCGGTGAGACGACCGCCGCGTTGATCGCGGGCGTGAGGACGTGCACGTGCGTCGAGTCGGTGTAGCCGCTCATCTCGATGCCGACGTGCACGTTCGGGTGCGTGGTCGGCTCTTCGATGCACTTCAGACGCTCCTTGTAGGTCTTCGCGTCGCGGAGGCAGAGCTCGGTGTCTTCGGGCAGATGATCCTTCTTCGCGAGGACCTCGACCTCTTTGTCTTCGCCTTCGCCGAGCGTCACCTTCTCCTTGAAGGTGTAGCGATCGCCTTTGTCCTCGCGGACGGCTTCGATCGTGTACTCGCCCGGGTCGAGCGTGAGGCGGTCTTTGACCTGCGCGGGCCGGAGCAGCTGGCCGTTGATCGTGATCTTGAGGCCGTCGGTCTTCTCCGGGATCTCGATCTTCAAGTGCGCGAGCTTCGAGAGGAGCTCCTGCACGCGGGCGGCGGCGCCTTTCTTGAGATCGTCGTCGTCGTTTCGGATGCCCGCCGCGAGCGAGTCGCGCGCGGCGACGAGCGCATCTTTGAGACGACCCACGCCAGCGAGGCAGCTCGAGAGATGGAGCTTCACGTACGGGTGATCTTCGAGCGTGAGCGACTGCTGATCCTTTTGGAGGCACAGCTGGAGGTTGCCTTCCTTCTTGGCCTCCATGCCCTCTTTGGCGAGCTCGAGGGCCTTCGGGTTCGACCACCCGCGCGAAGGCTCGGGCTTCGCGGGCGCGGGTGCCTCAGGCTGCCGCGGCGTAGGCTTCCCACGCTGCGCCACGCCCGGCGCCGCGAGCGCGTCTCGAGGCAGCGCGAGGATCGCGATCACGGTCGCGAGCGTCGCGAAGAGAGCGCGCGTCGACGGCAGGGAGATACCCAAATGGCGCCTTGCAGCTAGCAGGTGCTCGATTCCAAGCATCAAGGGGGCCAAGCGCTACCGACCAAGCTCAAACATGGAATGGCGCTGAGTGGGCCCAAACCCCCATGATGGGGGTAGGCCTCTGGTGGATCCAAACGCCATTCATGGCGAGGAACGATACCGCGAAGAAGCCACGCTGTGTGCTTTGCGCATGCGTGAGCGAGGAGGCATGATTTTCTCTGGACGGGTTTGTGGGGTCGCGGTGACTAACATGACTAGAAGGCTCGTCACCGGAGCCACCTCAAACGATCGACAAATGTCACTTCGCCCTCGATTTTTTTTCTCACCCAACCTCACGTGGGGTTTTGCGGCCTTGCTCGTGACCCTCGGGGCGTCCGCCGCGCTCTCGTGCGCCGAGCCCGATCCGAATTTTGGCGATCCGGGCGGAATTCTCGGCCGAAAGCTGCCAGGCGAAGGTGCGTCGACCGGGACGACATCGTCTGGCGGAGGAGTCTTCGGAGCGCCCTACAGCGCCACCGCGAACCCGGCGACCACCACGCTCGAGGCCGCGCACGCCGCGAAGGGGATGCCGAACCCCGAGGCCGCCGCCACGCTCGACTGCCTGTCGTGCCACAAGTCCGGAGGCGCAGCCTCGACGAAGGCCTTCACGTTCGGCGGGCGCGTCTACGACCCCGACGGAAAGGCCCCCGTCGCCGCGGCAGATTGCATCGTGGTCCTTGGCGACGGCACCGCGAAGCTCGGTCCGGTGAAGAGCGACAAGGATGGCTACTTCTGGCTCCTCGGCGGCGTGATGCCGGCCGGCGCGCACGTCACGCTTCGAAGCAAGGACAACAAAGAGGCCCCGATGAACGGCCCGCTGCAAGCGACCGACGGGGCGTGCCAGGCGGGCGGCACCTGCCACGGCGGGACGCAGGGCAAGATTCGCCTCCAGTAACCGGAAGGGCGAGCGACCTACTTCCGAGCGGTGAAGGCGAAGAGCTCCTTCGCCACGGCGCCGTCGACGTGAAGCGGCTCGACGCCGAAGCTCGCGGCGACCTTGTCTTGCTCGAACAAGAAGCGCTCGAGGACGTCACGCGGATACTCCTCGAGCGCGAGCGCGAACCCGCCGTGTGGCTTGCCGTCGTTCGCGCGGACGTGATGCGCGCGTGCGCCGGCGCCGCGAAGCGCGTGGCACTTCAGGCAACCGTCACCGCCGGTCAGCGCGAGGAGAAGCGAGGACGAGATCGACGCGGCTCGAATCGGCGCGAGAGGATCGCGGACGGTGAGTCGAAAGCTCGATGGCGTGAGCGTGAAGCTCGCGGTCGTGGTGTCTTCGTCGTCGACGCCGTTCGGAAAGAACAGAAACGCGCCGATGGGCCGTGTCATCGCGGGCGGCGGCTCGGGCGCGGTCACTCGCCACGTGTATTCGCGACGAAGCTGGTACGTCGTCGCGAGGCGAACGAGGTTTCGCTGATCGTCGATGCCGATCACGATCACGGGCGCATGCTTGCGAAGCTCGTCGCGCCGGAGATAGAGCTGCTCGCCGCGGATGTTCGTGACGGTGAGATAGTCGCCCGCGCCGAAGCGCGACGGGTTCGCGTCGAGGAACGCCACGAGCGGCACGACGTGCGCCGTCTGCATCGGCATGCTCTTGACGATGCCGTAGGTCTCTTCGCCGAGCACGCGCACGAGCGCGACGTGCAGGCGGCCGGTGACGGGCAACGTCGTGATGAGCGGCTTCGCGTCCGGATCGCTCCAGAACGGATCGTCGCGATCCTTCGCGGGCATCTCGACGCCGCTGCTCGCGCGTGGCGCCACCGGCGCGGAAGGGGCGCCGCAGCCGAGGCTGATCGCAGCGACGACGCCGACCACGCCTCGCGGCAAGGACGGCCTCGAAGAAGAGACCCGCATCGATCAGCCGACGACGACGTACGTCGCGCGCGCCCGCGGAGGCAGCGTGTCTTCGAGGATCAGATGAAAGACGCTGCCGGAGCTGTTCGCCGCGACGTGCTGCATCGCCTCTGGGATGCGGTTGAGCGGAAAGCACGCGAAGGCGCGGTCGTCCGGGACGAGCGCGTAGGACGCGAAGCCGTCGCTGTACGCGAGATGAACCCATACCCACCCCGCTTGCTCGCGAAGCTGCTCGCCCCAGAGCACGCCGAGGCCGAGCTTCACGTCTTGGCTCATCGGCTCTTCACGCGTTCCGCTTCGAACCTCCTCGACGAGCTCCGCGATCGCGTGGACGACCTCGGCGGGGCTGAGGTCGTCAGGGATCCCGAGGAACATGCGGGCGGCGCGCGCGACCTTCACCATCGCCTCGCGCTCTTCGTCGTTCAAGGGCCGCTCGATCGGCGCGTCCACGCCGTGGGTTGGCAGCATGCTCTGTGAAGGTGACGGCGGCAGGATGCTCCGCGACGAGAGCGGCGCCGACGCGACCGCGTCCCCCGCGCCCGCCTCCGGCTTCGTCTCCGGGATGCGATCGTCGGCGTCGGGCTCTGGATCGTCCGGGAGGAGGAGCTCCGTCTTCGGTGTCTCGGGGATCGGGACGTAGACCTCGGCCGCCTTCGTCTTCTTTTTCCGCGCGGAGGCCTTCTTCGTCGTCTTCTTCTTGGAAGCGGCGATCTTCTTCTTCGCGGTCGTCTTCGTGGCCGCCGTCTTCTTCTTCGCGGCTCCTGCCGTCTTCTTCTTGGCGGGCGCGCTGCTGCGTTTCGCTGCGATCTTCGTGCTGGCGCGCTTCTTCGTCGTGATCGTGGTTTTCTTGGAGCCAGAAGACTTCTTCTTCGTCTTCTTCTTCGCACCTGCCATGACGAGAGCGTAGGCGATAGCCTAGGCTGGCGACCATGGCCTTCGTAACGACTCGTGGCGGAACGCGCATCCATTACGCCCTGCACGGGGACTCCGAAGACCCGTCGAAAATAGCACCCGAGCCGCGGAAAAACGCCGTCGTCCTCGTCCAAGGGCTCGGCCTTTCCTCTCGCTTCTGGTTCGATGTCCCGAACCGACTTACGGAAGGGGACGAGGCCGGCCGCCGCCTGGTGATCACGCTCGACAACCGCGGCACCGGGCGAAGCGGGCGCCCGCGTGCGCGCTATCCCTTTCTAATTCCCACCTGGTCGCTCGCGGAGATGGCCGATGACGTCGTCGCAGTCCTCGACGACGTGAACGTGCAGAATGCACTCATCGTTGGCATCTCGATGGGCGGGATGATCGCGCAGCACGTCGCGCTCCGGCATCCGTCGCGCGTGCGCGGGCTCGTCCTCTTGGCGACCTCGCCGGGGCTCTTGGCGAACGCGCTGCCCGAGCCGGTCGCGCTCTATCGCCTCCTCTCGATGCCCTTTGGCGGAAAGAGCGCATCGAAGAACCTCGCGAAGCTGCTCCTGCCCGAGTCGAAGTGGAGCCGCGCACGCGAGATCTTCCGCGACTGGCCGATGGCGATGCAGGAGGATCGAACGAGCCCATCCACGTTCGTCGCGCATCTGCTCGCGGCGTCGTCGCACTACGTCGCGCCGAAATTGTCGTCGATTCGCTGCCCCACCATCGTCGTCGCGGGCGACAGCGACACCTTGATCCCGAAGCGAAACGCCGAGTCGCTCGCGCGGCGCATCCCTGGGGCCGAGCTCGAGGTCTTGCACGACACCGGTCACGCGCTCTTCGCGGAGGACCGCGATCTGATCCTTCGGCTCGTGCGCCGCCTCGAGAAAAGAGTCGCTTCCGAGGTGGGTGACCAAAGGCTGGAGGCGGGCTCCGCACCCAGGTAATCTGGGCTGCTCGGGTCTCGTGAATCGAGCGCTCGCACACGCCTAGATGGATCATCGCATCATTGGAGACCGCTTCGAGATCGAGCGGCTGGTTGGATCCGGCGGCATGGGCGAGGTCTTCCGCGCGAAGGATCGCCTGACCGGCGGTCCGGTCGCGGTGAAGGTCCTCTACGGATCGATGGCGCGCGACGCGGATCGATTCAAGCGCGAGTCGACCATCCTCGCGGAGATCTCCCATCCACGCATCGTGAAGTACGTGGCGCACGGGCTCATCCAAGGTGGCCGCCCGTACCTCGTCATGGAGTGGCTCGAAGGTGAAGACCTCGCCGATCGCCTCGAGGTGAGTGGCCTCACGCTGCACGAGACGCTCCTGCTCGCGCGGCGGGTGAGCGAAGCGCTCGCGATGCTGCACGATCGAGGCATCGTCCATCGCGACATCAAGCCATCGAACATCTACCTGCCGAACAAGCTCGTCGACGAAGCCAAGGTCCTCGACCTCGGCGTCGCGCGAAACATGAGGGCGTCACGACCGTCCACGCGCACCGGGATCATGGTCGGCACGCCCGGCTACATGGCGCCCGAGCAGGCGCGCGGCGCGAAGGACGTCGACGCGCGAGCAGACATCTTCGCGCTCGGCTGTCTGCTGTACGAATGCCTGGCCGGACGTCCTGCGTTCGCGGGCGAGAACATCGCCGCGCTGCTCGCGAAGATCCTCCTCGAGAGCCCGCCGAGCCTTCGTGAGATCGGGATCGACATCCCGTTCGCGCTCGACGAGCTCTTGATGAGGATGCTCTCGAAGCATCCCGGCTCGCGTCCCGCCAATGGTGCGGTGCTCCTCAAGGAGCTCGACGCGTTCGTGGGCGTCCGCGACGCGCCGGCGCAGCGCGCGAGCGCACCGGCGCAGCGTGCCCTCACCGCAGGCGAGCGAAAGCTCGTGTGCGTCGTGATGGCGGCGTTCCCGCAGGGAGAGGAGGGCGAAGGCAAAGACGCAGCGCACGAGCCGATCCCGCCTAGCAGCATGGAGACGATGGCGGCGCATTTCGATCCGCGCTCGATCGTCGCGAGCTTCGGCGCCGAGGCGGAGATCCTCGCGGACGGATCGATCGTCGTCACCTTCTCCGACAAAGGCGGCGCGAGCGATCAAGCCGCACATGCCGCGCGCTGCGCGCTCGCGTTGCGCTCGCACCTGATGGACGCGAGCGTCGTCCTCGCCACGGGCCTCGCGACCGTCACCGGGCGAAGCGCGGTCGGTGAGGTGCTCGAGCGCGCCGCCGCGATCCTCGCGACCGCGCGTGCTCGCGTCAGCGGCATCAGCGACGAGACGCTCCACGGGCAGAGCCCCGTGTTCCTCGACGAGACGACGGCGGGCTTGCTCGACCTCCGCTTCGACGTGGGCGGCGACGACCGCGGCCTCTTCATCCGAGGTCTTCGCGAGCGCGACACGAAGGCGCGCACGCTGCTCGGAAAGCCCACGCCCTTCGTCGGGCGCGACCGTGAGCTGTCCACCTTGATGGCGATCTTCGACGAGTGCGTCGACGAGCCGGTCGCGCGCGCGGTGCTCGTCACGGGCTTCCCCGGCGCGGGCAAGTCGCGGCTCGTCACCGAGCTCCTCAAGCAGCTCCGCGAGCTCTCCGACGTGAAGCCGGAGCTCTGGCTCGCGCGCGGCGACGCGATGAGCGAGGGCTCGCCGTTCGCGCTCCTCGCGCGCCTCCTCCGTCGCGGCGCGGGCATTCACGGCGGCGAGACGCTCGTCGTTCGCCAGCAGAAGCTCCGCGCGCGCATCGCACGCCACGTCCGCGAAGAAGACGTCGGTCGCGTCGCCGAGTTCCTCGGTGAGATGTCGGGCATCTCGTTCCCCGACAACGCCAGCGTGCAGCTTCGCGCGGCTCGCCAAGACGCGATCCTGATGGGCGATCAGATGCGCCGCGCGTTCTGCGACCTCGTCGTGGCGGAGGCCTCGGCCGTCCCGCTCGTGCTCGTGATCGAAGATCTCCATTGGGGCGATCTTCCGAGCGTGAACGTCCTCGACGCGGCGCTTCGCGCGGCGACCGATCGATCCTTCATGGTCCTCGCCGTCGCGCGTGGTGACGTTCACGATGCGTTTCCGCAGCTCTGGGCGCAGCGAAGCTTGCAAGAGGTCCGTCTTGGTCCGCTCGTTCGGCGCGCAGGCGAAAAGCTCGTTCGCGACGTGCTCGGCGATGACCTCCCCGCCGCCGAGGTCGCGCGCCTGCTCGATCGCGCCGCCGGCAACGTCTTCTATCTCGAGGAGCTGATCCGCGCGTACGCCGAGGGCACCGGGCGTGTCCCCGGACGACCGAACACGATGCCGCCAGGCACTGTGCCGCCGCCGCCGACGTCCTCGACCGCGCTCTCTGCGGATCAGGCCGCGTGGGCGTTGCCGACGACGGTGCTCGCGATGGTCGAGGCGCGTCTCCAGCGGCTCGATCCGATGGCGCGTCGCGTCCTTCGCGCGGCCTCCATCTTCGGCGAGCTGTTCTGGCGCGGCGGCGTGCTGGCGCTCACGGGCGGCCAGTACAAGGCGAGCGAGATCGACGACTGGCTCGGCGAGCTCACCCGGCGAGAGATCGTGCAGCGCCGTGACTCGTCGCGGTTCCCCGGCGACAACGAGTACGCCTTTCGTCATGCGATCGTGCGCGACGCCGCCTACCAGATGCTCACGAACGAGGATCGCTCGCTTGGTCATCGCCTCGCCGCCGACTGGCTCGAGCGCGCGGGCGAGCACGAGCCGATGCTCCTCGGCGAGCACTTCGAGCGTGGCGGATCGCGTGAGCGCGCCGCTGTGTTCTATGGACGTGCGGCGGTGCAAGCGCTCGAGGGCAACGACTTCGTCGCGGCCAAGCTCCGCGCCGATCGCGCGCTGCAAGCAGGGGCCACGGGCCTCGAGCAAGGAAAGCTGAAGCTCTTGCTCGCCGAAGCCTCGCGCTGGTCGGCCGAGCACGAGGCCGCGCGCGAGAACGCACGCACGGCGATGCAGCATCTCGATATCGGCTCCGACGAGTGGTACGTCGCCGCGGCGGAGCGCGTCGAGGCGGCGACCACGCTCGGCCTCGCCGACGAGGTGCGCGGCGTCACGTCGATCCTGATGGACATCGTGCCGGTCCCTACGAGCGAGATCACGGTCGCGCATGTCCTCGCCACGTCGCGCATCGCGATCGCGCTCGTCGTCCTCGGCCAATACGACAACGCGACGACGCTCCTCTCACGTGTCTCGAACGCGAAGGAGCTCATCGAGAAGGAGCCCGCCGCGCGGGCGTTCCTCGACGCGGCAGGCGTCGCCAAGGCCGCGTGGGAAGGCGATCTCGAGCGCGCTGCGACGCTCGCGCAAGACGCCGTCGTCTGCTTCGACCTCATCGGCGACGTACGCAACGCCGCGAGGCAACGGCAAAAGGCAGGCTGGGCGCTCTGCGAGCTCGGCATGTACGTCCTCGCCGAGTCGGTGCTCCAAGACGCGCGCGACAGCGCCGAGCGACTCGGCCTCGTCGCCGTCGCGAACGAGGCGAAGCTCCAGCTCGTCACCCTCTACGCCCGCACCGGTCGCGCTGAAGACGCCGTTCGGATCGGAAAAGAGGTCATCGCGAGCTTCTCTGCGCAGCTCGATCGCGCAGGCGAGGGGAGGGCACGCGCCTACCTCGCAGGCGTTCACTACTTCGCGAACGAGCACGTCGAAGCGGAGATCGAAGAGCTGCGTGCGCTGCCGCTGCTCGAGCACTCGCCGCCGTATCGCGCCGCGCTGATGGCGTTCATGACGCTCACGTTGATCCACAAAGGCGCTTCGCCGGACGAGATCTTCATCGCAGGCTCGGAGGCGATGCGTCTCCTCGAGCAGATGGGCGGCGTCGGCGAAGGCGAGGGCATCATCCGCATCGCCTACGCGGAGGCCCTCTACGCGCGCGGTGACATCGAGGGCGCGAAGGCGGCCGTGATGGCCGCACGCGACCGCCTGCTCCAGCGCGCGGCGAAGATAAAGAATGCAGAATACAAGCGATGCTTCCTCGGTGTGGTGCGCGAGCACGTGCGCACGCTCGCGCGCGCTGGCGAGTGGCTGCTTTAATCACGGGCTCCTCGCGATGATCCGCGCGCACGGACGAGCATGAAGACTCCCCGCGGCTCCCTCGTCTTCGCGGCGCTCTTGATCGCGGCAGGCGCGTGCGGTGGCGCGAAGGAGGTCGGCGAGAAGGGCGCGCGGAGCGGCGGCGGGGACGACACCAAGAGCGGAGGTCCCGGGATCGTCACGAGCAACGTGCGCTTCGACGACTACGCCGGCACGAAGGCGTGCGCGCGATGCCACACCCAATACGTCGAGCAGTGGCTGCGCTCGCCGATGCACAACATGACACGCGAGGCGCGTAGCGCCTTTCCGAACGTGAAGGGGCCGTTCGACGGCACCATCTTTCACTTCCGCGACGACACGGCGAAGCTCGAGACGGCGGGCCGGGACCGCTTCATCACGATCACCTCGAAGAAGTTCGGCGGCGGCGTCTACAAGGTCACGCGCGTGATCGGCGGGCATCATCGCGAGGACTACGCGGGCATCCCCGTCGCGTCGGTGAAGGAGGGCGCGCCGGCGCTCGGCGACGAGTCCGAGGAGCTCGTGCTGCCCGTGAGCTACGTGATGCCGCCGGCCTCGAGTGTGGGCGACACGAAGCCAGGCTCCCTTCGCTACAAGGGCTACTCCGTCATGGTGAAGGAGCGTGACGGGCTCAAGGCAGGGCCCGTCTGGAACCAGACCTGCATCTTCTGCCACAACACGGTGCCGTACGTCTCGACGGTGCTCGGCGCGCTCGGGGGGACGAGCGGCTACCAAGGCGAGGTCGTCGATCCGCTGCTTCCGTCTTCGCTCCGCGCGACCTATGCGGTGAAAGACCCGCGCGCGCTCGCGAACGTGCTCGAGGCAGAGCTCGCGCGGCTCGGCGACAAAGATCGATCGCCCGACCTCAAGAACGCGATGTTCGCGACGCGGGCGAAGTTCCGCGCGCGGCATCTCGTCGAGGTGGGCATCGGCTGTGAGTCGTGTCATCTCGGCGCGGCCGAGCACGTGAAGAACCCGTCGCGCGTTCCGTCGCTCACTCCGCGGAGCGACGCGATCGAGGTACGCCTCTCCGAGAAGCAAAAGGCGAAAGACGGAAGTGACCGCGCCGCGGTGATCAACCGCGTGTGCGCGCGATGCCATCAAGTGCTCTTCTCTGGCTACGATCCGACGTGGGAGGGTGGCTCACGCAAGCGCGCGCCCGGAGGCAGCCAGATCAACTCCGGTGAAGCGCGCGACATGATGCTCGGCGGGTGTGCGTCGAAGATGTCGTGCGTGGACTGTCACGATCCTCACGCGCCCGACGCCACCGCTGCGCTTCGCGCCCTCGGCCCGGCGAAGGAAGATGCATTGTGCACACGATGCCACGAGGCCTACGCCAAGCCGGAGGCGGCTCGCGCCCACACCCATCACGATCCTTCGCGTGAAGGTGCGCGTTGTCTCTCGTGCCACATGCCGAAGAAGAACATGGCGCTCGACGGGACGCTCTCGCGCTACCACCGCATCGGGTCGCCCACCGACATGAACCGGGTGATCCTCGATCGCCCGCTCGAGTGCGCGCTCTGCCACTCCGACCAGAGCGTGAAGAGCCTCATCGGGACGATGGAGAAGTGGTGGAAGAAGGCCTACGACCCGGGGTCGCTCGAGAAGCTCTACGGAAGCATGGACGCCAACGTGATGCTCGCCACCGCCGAGAAGGGCAAGCCGCACGAGCAAGCGGTGGCATTTCAGATCCTCGGCGATACCCGGACGAAGGCGGCCGTTCCGATCCTTGCCGGACAGCTAACGCACCCCTATCCGCTGGTGCGCGGCTACGCAAAACGTGGGCTGGATGCGATCCTCGGGCAAAACGGCGCGGCGGTGCCGATTGACATCGACGCACCCGATGAGGTCATCGCGGAGCAGGCCAAGCACCTATCGAAGTGACCTGCAGGAACCGTGACTCATCCGGTGATTGCCGGTATCCTCGTTGGAGATGCGCTTCCTCTACGGAGACTCGACCCCGTTTCCGCTGGGGTACAACTTCCTGACCACCCTCGAGTCGTTCATGAGCGCCTCGACTCGCATCGTGCAGCTCGATGTCGAGGGCCAGCAGCTCCTCAAGCAACGCGATGAGGTCGCCCAGAATCGGGTGAAGGGACTCGAGGCTCTCGAGCAGTTTCACACCGTGGTCATGCGCGCCGTCCAAGACACCGCGCAGAAGGTGCAGCACCAGCACGCGCTCGAGTACGCGCGGGCAGTTGCCGAATACGCAACTCACTACATCGAGGATCACCGCCGCAATACGCTCGCGTCGAACGAGCGCGAGTCGCTGAGCCTCCGCGGCGACGTCGATCGCCGGTCGGGCGAGATGCGCGCCCAGCTCGAGGCGTTCCTCAAGGTCGCGCGCTTCCCGATCCTGAAGACGAAGATCTCGATTCGCCTGAACCTCGACGGAAAAGACGCAAGGCACTCCGGAACCGCCGCGTTCGATCATCCGGACGGCATCTCGACGTCGTTCACGATCGCGCCGCACCGCACCGCCGCGTGGACCGCGCCGCGCAAAGTCTCCGACTTCGTGAAGGCGGTGAACCTCCGCGTCGGCGTCGAGAAGAGCTGGCTCAAAGGCACCGTCACGGCGAAGGAGCTCAACGTCGACGACTGGACGATCATGCAGCTCGACATGAGCGACGAGTCGTTCGAGCTCGTGCTCCGAAAGAACCTCAAAGAGAAAGAGATGCTCGTCTTCCACATCCGCCGCAACGAAGCGGGCGGAGTGGGCGGCACGGTCGAGCACCCCGGCGCGCCGGGCGCAGAGGCCTTGCCGGGCAACCTCGGCGGACAAGACGTCGCGCAGATCGAGCGCATCTGGGTCGCGCTGAAGACGGCGACGCGAGACGTCATCGAGCAAAAAGAGCAGCTCATCAATGTGTCGCTCGACGCCCAGCCCGTGTTCGAAAATGGGCTCGCGGTCCCGTTCGTCGTCCGCCTCGTCGCGATGTTTGCGCCTACGGTGCGCGAGATCGCGAAGCGAAGCCCGAACGAGTTCGAGCTCTCGCTGAAGATGGAGACCGAAGGTGGCCGCCGCGAGGAGCTCTATCTCCGCAAGGATGCGCTGACGGCGACGCTCCAGCCGCTCCCGGCGAAGGGACGCGAGGTGTTTGCGCCGCTCGGTCTCGACAGCTGGGTCCCGAGCATGACCGCCGCGCCTCCGCCGGTGGTCTCCGAGGCGCCGCCGCCCTCGGCGCTTCCGCGGCTGAACCTCGCCTCGGATGCGCCGCCGAACACAGCGCCGCACCCTGCGGTGCCGCCGATTCCTCCGCCGCCCGCGTCGAAGACGAAGGTCCAGTAAGCGCTCCAGAGCGCGTCATCGCCGCTCGCGAAGATCCTTCGCGACGCGGGAACGTACCTCGTTCCCAGGCCATGAACGACCCGAACGCACCGATCCCTTCGCCAGAGCCCTCGCCTACGCCCGCGCCCGTCGCGCCTGCACCCTTCGAGGTCAAACGAAGGCGGCGGCTGCCCTATCGAACGGCGATCGCGGTCCTCGCGTCGATCCTCTCGATCACGTCGGTCGGCACCTACTACGCGCTGAAGACCCCACCTCCGCGCTCGGCGCGCTCGCTCGGCGCGCGACTCGACCTCGCGGCAGGTGACGTGCTCATCGAGGGCGGAAGCGCGCCTTCGGCAGGCGAAAAGGCGCTCTCCGGGACGCCGCTCGCGATCGGGCAGACGATCACGACGAAGAAGGGCGCGCGCGCGCTCGTCCGCACCGGCGATGGCGCGGCCGTCTTCCTCCGCGGCGAGACCTCGCTGAAGCTCCTCGATCACGGCGTCGAGCTCACGTCGGGTGAGATCTGGATCGACGCGCCAAAGACGGGCTCCGAGGCGTTCGCGATCAAGTCGGGCAACTACGGCGTCTCCGCGTCGGACGCAGGCATCGACGTGAAGCGTGAGGACAAGAGGCTCGAGGTGTACGTCGCGCGCGGCTTGGCGGTGATGAGCTCGCCGGGCGGACGCATCGAGATCGGGGCCGGTGAGCAAGGCAAGGCGAACGCCGAAGGCAAGCCCGAGATCGCGAGCGTGAAGTTCTGGAACGACTGGACGGGCGGCATGGTCGATCAGCGGGCCGGCCGCTACATCGGCAGCGGCACCGGTCGGCTCTACGGCCTCGACCCGAACGCGGCTCCTGGCGCGCCGGCGAAGAAGCTCGGGATCGCGAAGCAGGTCGTGCATGCGGTCGTTCGTGACGGCGTCGCCGAGACCGAGGTGGATCAATCGTTCTCGAACCCCGGCAGCACGCCGATCGAAGGCTATTACTGGTTCACGATTCCCCCGCTCGCGACGGTGACGAGCTTCGCGCTCGAGACGAACGGCCAGCTCGTCGAAGGAGAGGTGATCGAGAAGCGAGAAGCCCAGGCGCAGTATGCGAACGCGGTTCGGCAAGCGAACGAGCCTGCGCTGCTCGAGTGGGTCGATGGTCGAACCTACCGCGCACGCATCTATCCGATCCCTGCGAGCGGCACGCGACGGGTCGTCCTTCGCTACACCGAGATGCTGCCCACGGTCGCCGGAAAGACACGCTACGTGTATCCGCTTCGCTCCGACGATCCCGTTCGCTTCGACGAGTTTGCGCTCTCGGTCGACGTCGGCGCGACCGATCAAGAGGTCGATCTCTCCACGTCGCTCGACGCACGCGTCGAAGGCACCGGCCGCACCGTCTCGATGCGACGCAGCGGCTACGTCCCGCGCGCAGACTTTCAGCTCGAGATCGCGCAGAGGCCCGGTCACTCGCGTCCCCCGGCCGCGGCGTGGCGCTTTCAGGCCGGCGCGGATCAGGCCGACTACGTCATGCTTCGCTACGTCCCCGACAAGGACTTCGCGAGCCTCGCGCAGGCGAGCGCGGATGTCGTCGTCGTCGTCGACACCTCTGCAGGCGGCGATGAGTCCGCGCGACAGCTTCGCCTCGCCGCCGCCGAGTCCACGCTTCGCGCGCTCTCGGACAGCGATCACTTCGCGGTCGTCGCGCTCGACGTCACGCCGCGCGTCGTCTATCCGAAGGACGGCCTCGCCGTCGCGAACGAAGGCGAGATCGAGAAGGCGCTCGAGAAGCTCGCCGATCACGGATCGGGCGGCGCGACGGACATCGGCGCGATGTTCGAGCCTGCGCTCGCACGCCTCCACGGAAAAGAGCAAGCGGCGGTCGTGTACGTCGGTGACGGCGCGCCGACGTCCGGCGAGACCAGCGCGGAGGCGCTGCTCGAGCGTCTTCGTCGATCGCTCACCGGATCACGAGCGCGCTTCTTCGCGATCGGGACGGGGGCTTCGGCGAGCCACGAGCTGCTCACGGAGCTCGCGCGGACGGGCGGCGGACAGTACGTGCGCATCGACGAAGCAGGGCAGGCCACGAGCCAGTCGCTTCGCCTCGCGAGCGCGATCAAGACGGCCGCGATCACCGACCTCTCGCTCGATCTCGGCGCGGGGCTCGATCAACCGCTCTACTCGGCGACCGGAAAGCTGTCGCGCGGCGAAGAGCTCGTTCTCCTCGCCCGAACGCACCATCCTCTGCCCGACAAGATCACCGTGCGCGGCCGCTTCAACGGAAAGGACTTCGAGGACAAGCTCGGCCTGAAGGTCGACTCCACCTCCGTCACCGCGTCGCAAGTGCCGAGGCTCTGGGCTGCGGAATACGCGCGCCGCCTGATGGGCTCGGCGACGCTCGCAGGCGGCGAGGACAACCGCGGGCAGATCCTCCAGCTTGGGATCGAGTACGGCCTCATCACGCCGTACACGAGCTCGCTCGCGCTCGACGAGGAGAACGCCTACTCGCGCCAAGGCATCCCGCGCCGGCACTCCCGCGTGCGTGGTGTTCGTCTCTCCGCGATCCAGTCTCCCTCGGACGAGGCGCGCCTGCTCGAAGGCATCGGCGCGCTCCCCGCGCCGGGACCTGCGGTGATGATGGGCTGCGACTCGCCGCTGAAGAAGTCTGCCCCCGCGTCGACCACCACCGACTCGGAGGAGCGCGATCACGCGAAGAACGACGGGACCGTCGCGCAACAAGGACAGCTCCGCGGCGGAAACGGCGGCGGAAAGGGTGGACAGATGAACCAGCCGTCGCCGGTGCCGATGCCCGCCGACCCAACGCCGATCGATCTCGCGACGGCCGCGCCCGCGGCGTCGTACGGCTACGCGACCACGCCGTCGCCAACGCCCTCTCCAGCACCACCGCCACCTCCCACCGCGCAGCCGGCGATGAAGACCGCCGCCGCGCCGCGCCGCGCGGTCGCGCCCGGTGGCGGGATGGCGTTCGAAGACAAGCGGCTCGCCGATGGCAACCGCGGCCCGAACGGCAACGCGAAGCTCGACGAGAGCGGCGCGGCGGCGATCAAAGCCGCGATCCCTCGTCCGGCGGCGCTCCGCGTCCTCTCCCAATGCAGCGACGTCGCGAGCCGCCCGCTCGCCGAGCGCTCGCTCCTCTGGCAGAAGCGCGCACGCAAGGTGACGAGCGGCGACGAGCTCGCGAGCATCTACGAGCGTGCGTATGCGGCCTGCGAGCTCCCCGATTGGCGCGATGAAGCCGCGCTCCTCGACATCCTCGGCCATCGCGTCGAGACCGAGCAGACCGCCGAGCAGCTCCTCTCACGACTCGCGGCTTCGCCCGACGCGCAGCGCTTCGTCGCGCGTAACCTGCTCCGCCGCACGATCGACGTGCGCGTCGCCGCCGCCGTCTCACGCGCGATGCATGCCAACGTCGATTGGATGCGCGTGGACAACGAGCTCTCGAGCACCGACAAGATCGACAAGCAGATGTCGATCATCAAGGCCGCGATGCTCGTCGCGCCGAACGACCCGCAAGGTGACGTCCGCTACGTCAAGCTCCTCGCGAAGTCCGGGCAGCGAAACGAAGCGATCGCGCACGGACGGCGGCTTCGCGATCGCGGCTTCATGACGCCGATGCTCGCGCAGAACCTCGGCGACGTCCTCGCCGACGCCGGCGAAGCAGAGGAGGCGCTCCGCACGTACTCCGAGATCGTGGAGCTCGACGGCGCGAACCGCGAAGCGCGCCGCCTCCTCGGCGACATCTACCTCCGCCAAGGTTGGCACTCGGCCGCGTATCGCCAGTACAAGACGCTCACCGACCTTGACAACAAGAACCCGCTCGCTTGGCTTCGCCTCGCGAACGCCGCCGCCGGCGCAGGTCGCATCGACGAAGCGCTCCACATCGAGCACGAAGTGGCCGGAGGGGAGGGGACGCCAGGCCCCAACGATCCCCGCGTCTTCGCGCGCATGCTCTCCGCGAGCCGCCTCGCGTCCTTGCTCGCGAGCCCGGACCCCGCCTCGGGCGCGACGCCCGACGCGATCGGTCGCAAGCTGAAGGAGCTGTCCCTCTTCAGCGGCGCAGGCACCCTCGCCCTCCTCACGTGGGACGACCTCGACGCGAAGCTCGTCATCGCCGCCGCCGACGACAAGAAGGAGACGCTCGCCGGTGAGGCGACCGACGCCGGCGCGGTCGGTCTCTACGCCGTGCTGAACGCCCCGAACGCATGGGAGCACATGCCCCACGCCATCAAATACAAGAGCGACATCCTCGCGCGTCCCGTCAAAGCAAGGCTGCTCCTCCTCACGTGGGATGGCGCGAAGTTCAGCGTGACGAGCAAAGAGACGAAGATCGAAGCGAACACGAAGGCCTCTCGCGCGCTCTAGGTGAGAGAGGTGACGAATCGTCATCTCCACGTCGCCGTCACGAAATGAGTAGAGTGGTGGCGTGGGCCAACGCTCTCCTGCCACGCCGGCGTCACGGCTGCGATCGGGTCTTGGGGGTGAAGCCTCCATCAAATCGAGCGTCGCCGGCTCCGCGGGCAACCTCGTCGAGTGGTACGACTGGTACGTCTACTCGGCGTTCTCGCTGTACTTCGCGCCGGTGTTCTTCCCCGCGGGCGATCGCACATCGGAGCTCCTCAGCGCGGCGGCCGTGTTCGCCGTCGGCTTCGTGATGCGTCCGCTCGGCGCGTGGTGGATGGGCATGTACTCCGACCGCCATGGCCGCAAGGCAGGCCTCACGCTCTCGATCCTGCTCATGTGCACGGGCTCGCTCGCGATCGCGTGCGCCCCAGGCTATCGCTCGATCGGCGTCTTCGCGCCCATCCTCCTCGTCGTCGCGCGGTTGCTCCAAGGCCTCAGCGTCGGCGGCGAATACGGGACGAGCGCGACGTACCTCTCCGAGGTCGCGACCCACGAGCGCCGCGGCTTCTGGTCGAGCCTCCAGTACGTCACGCTCATCGCGGGCCAGCTCATCGCGCTCTCGGTGCTCCTCGTGCTGCAGCTCGTGCTCGACAAGCCCGCGCTCGACGCGTGGGGCTGGCGCGTCCCGTTCGTCATCGGTGGAGCGCTCTCGATCTCCGTCTTCTGGCTTCGCCGGGGCCTCATCGAGACGAGCTCGTTCGCGGCGGTGGTGAGCGAAGGGCGCACGCATCGCTCGAACGCGCTCACCCTCTTTCGCGAGCATCCGCGCGAGGCCTTCCTCGTGATCGGCCTGACCTCCGGCGGCACGCTCGCGTTCTACGCGTACACGACGTACATGCAGAAGTTCCTCGTCGTGACGGCGGGGTTCGAGAAGACGAGCGCGACGCGCGTCACCGCCGCAGCCCTCTTCGTCTACATGCTGATGCAGCCGGCGGTGGGGCTCTTGTCGGATCGAATCGGACGGAGGCCGATCATGATCGCGTTCGGTGTCCTCGGTGTCCTCTTCACCGTCCCGATCTTTCGTGCGCTCGAGACGACGCGCAGCGAAGGCCAGGCCTTCGCGCTCATCCTCGCCGCCCTCGTGATCGTCTCGGGCTACACGGCGATCAACGCGGTGGTGAAGGCGGAGCTCTTTCCCGCCGAGATCCGCACGCTCGGCGTCGCGCTCCCATACGCGATCGCCAACACGCTGTTCGGCGGCACCGCGGAGTATGTCGCGTTGTGGTTCAAGACGAAGCACCTCGAGCGAGGCTTCTACTGGTACGTGACGATCACGATCGCGCTATCGCTCATCGTCTACGTGCGCATGCGGGAGACGCAGAAGGCGAGCAAGATCACGGCAGACTGAGCGCGCAGCGGACGCCGATGCTGGCGTTGCCTGCCTCGGTGACGAAGGGCAGGCGGTAGGTCGTCTTTGCGGCTTGAGGCCCGTAGTCCCACGAGCCGCCGCGCAGGACGCCACGCGGAGAGGCGTCTTCGGTGGAGGTGAGCGTGACCATCGGATCGATCACCTCGTCGGCGGGATACGGCGCGTAGTCGTCCGCGACCCACTCCCACACGTTGCCGCCCATATCGAGCGCGCCGAACGGGCACTTGCCTTCGGTGGTCGTGCCGACGGCGCTCGTGCCTTTTCGATCGCCGCAGCCGCCCGTCATCCCCGACACGATCGCGAACGTGCACGACGTCGGCGCGGTGTTGCCCCAGGGGAAATCCCGTTCGTCGTCGCCACGCGCGGCATATTCCCACTCGGCCTCGGTGGGCAGTCGCTTCTTCACGAACGCGCAGTAGGCGGCGGCCTGCTTCCTGTCGATGCAGTTGGCAGGATGCGACGTGCGGTCCTTCTCGACGTTGCAGCCCCAGAGGCCCGACGCATTCTTCTTGAGATGCACGATACGCGGCGAGCATGCGCCCGCATCGATGCACGCGGCGTAGGCCTCGACGCTCACCTCGAGGCGATCGATGTAGTATGCATGTGTGATCTTCACGCGATGCGCGGGGCGATCGCCTTTGCCTTCGGTGTCCTTGCCCATCGTGAACGTTCCTGCCGGGACGAGGACCATTCCTGGGGGCGCCGCCGCAGACGCCACGGGCGACGCGCTCGAGGATGATGCGGTCAGCGGCACGGGCGGCGCGGTGGAGGAGGTCGCTACCGCGGAGGTCGCGGTGGGCTCGGCGGGTGTCGATCGGCGGAACACCGAGGCGATGAGCGTCCCGCCGATCGCGAGCGTGACGAGGCTCGCGGCCGCGATCGCGATCGCACGGGCGCGGGGATCGCGGAGCGTCCCACGCGGAGGATGCGACTCGGCCGCGCCCTCGTCGAGACGACGAAGGACCGCGGGCTCATGGCTCCGCGCCGCGTCCTTCGCGAGTCGCTTTGGCTTCGACGACGAGGGCGCCGGCGTCGAGGAGGGCGCGAGCGACATCGGCACGCGCGTGGGCGGAGGCGGCGGCGCGACGACGTTGGGCTGACTTCCGGGAGGCGGCGGGATCGCGGGCGTCGGCTCGGTGGTGATCGAGAGCCGAGAGCTGCGCGCGCTCGCGGCTTCGTCCAGGAGTGGCTCTAGGGCTGGGGCTGGGGCAGGGGTCGCGATCGGAAGAGGAAGAGGCGTGATCGGGATCGCGGTCGGCTCCGTCAGCGCGCCAAGGCCCGTGAGCGCGGTGAGCGCCGACCAGAAGTCCTTCGCTGTGGGCCAGCGGAGCTTGGGATTCACCGCGAGGGCGCGCGCGACCACGAGATCGATCGCCTCCGAGACCTCGGCGCCGCGAGCGCGCAACGTGGGACGGCGCGTGATGTCCGTCGTCTGCTTGTAGAGCTCCGTCGTGGAGGTCCCCGTGAGCGCAGGTTGACCGACGACGAGCTCGATGAGGCAGAGCGCGAGGCCATACACGTCGACGGGCGGACCCAGCGAGCTCTCGCCGAACGATTTCTTGAAATGCTCGGGCGCGCCATACTGCGGAGAGAACGCGCGAGCGCCGGTCGCGAGGCGCGTCGCGAGCGTGAAGCGAAGGAGCTTCAGCGCTGGGCGCTCGGCGTCGAGACCCCCGACGACGACGATGTTCTCCGGACGGACATCGCCGTGAAAGACGCCTTGCGCGTGCGCGGTCGCCAGCGCCGACGCGATCGGATCGAGCAGCTTCACCGCCGCCTGCAGCGACGTCGCACCTCGATCACGTGACGACTCGGCGAGCGAGGAGCCCTCGGTGCGCTCGAACACGCAGAACGCGAGCCGTTCGCGGTCGGGCGTCTCGACCTCGCCCGACGCGAGGAGCCGCTCGACATGGGGCGAGGCGCGGCTGATCGCGGCGAGCTGCGTCGCCTCGGTCGCGAACTTCGCGTAGGCCTCGTCGATCTCCTGGATCGACATGCCGCGTGGTGCTCGCGGCATGCGAATGACGATCGGCAGCGAGGAGCCATTCGGCGTTCCTTGCGTGTCCTCACCGGAGAAGACGAAGAGGTCTGGCGACTCGGTGACGACGGCATCGAGTCGGTATCGCGACTCGAGACTCGTGCCGAGAAGTGCCTCCGCCCGACCCATGCTCCCCGTTCGTCCTCGCTTTCGCGGCCCGTAGGGATCGTATCACGTCGAGGCTGGTCGATTGACGAAGCGCGTGAGGCTCGCGACGACAGCGACGAGCTCGGCGGGCTCCACCGGCTTCGCGATGTGCATCGAATAGCCTGCATTCAGGGCGCGCCGTCGATCTTCGGCGCGGGCGTACGCCGTCAGCGCGGCGGCCGGGATGCTCGACACTCGACTCGCCGCCGGGAGCGCGCGGACCTGCCGGATCAAGTCATAGCCATCTTGATGGGGCATGCCGATATCGCTCACGAGGACGTCGAACGACGCCTGGGCGAGCTCCTGAAGGGCCGAGGCCACGCTCGACGCCACGGTGACGACGCAGCCGCAGTCCTCGAGCACCGCCTTGACGAGGAGGCGAGCGTCTTCTTCGTCATCCACGACGAGGACGCGGAGATCACGCAGCTGCGTGGGCCGCTCGAATTTCGGATCGAGGCGGATGCGTCGGGTGCGCCCGGTCTGCTTCTCGGGCGGGACCGCCACCGCGACCATCGGGAGGTGGACGGTGAACGTCGAGCCGCGGCCTTCGCCTTCGCTGTGCGCCTCGATGCGACCGCCGTGGAGCTCGACGAGCTGCTTCGTGATCGCGAGGCCGAGCCCGAGACCGCCGCGCGAGCGCGTGTGGCTCGCGTCTTCTTGCCGAAACGGATCGAAGACGTGCGGGAGGAACTTCGGATCGATGCCCTTGCCGGTGTCGGTGACGTGAATGACGAGCCCCGAGCCCTCACGACGGGTCACGACGTCGATGCGTCCGCCCTTCGGCGTAAACTTCACCGCGTTGCTGAGGAGGTTCCAGACGATCTGCTGGAGACGTGTCGGATCTCCCGAATGCGAATGCGGCTGCATGCTCGTGTCGAGCATGGCGGTCACGCGAATGTCCCGCGCGTCGGCCGCGGGCTTGACCGACTCGATCGCCGCTTCGATGACCTGCGCGAGGTCGACGCTCTGGATCTCGAGGCGCATCTTGCCGCTGATGATGCGCGAGATGTCGAGGAGGTCCTCGATGAGCTGCGCCATCGCGACGGCGTTGCGATCGATCGTCTCGACCGCGCGACCGCGCTTCGTCTCGTCGAGGTTTCCGGATGCGAGCATCTTCGCCCAGCCCATGATCGCGTTGAGCGGCGTGCGAAGCTCGTGGCTCACGGTGGCGAGGAACTCGTCCTTCGCGCGGTTGGCGATGTCGGCGCTCTGCCTCGCCGACTGCTCGCCCGCGTAGAGACGTGCGTTGTCGATCGCGACGGCGCATCGTCGCGCCAGCTCGAGCGCGAACGCCAGATCGTCCTTCGTGTACGTGTTCGCGGACTCCGCCCAGACGTACGTCATCGCGCCGAGCGTTCGATCACGCGCGATGAGCGGTACGACCATCGCCGAGCGAAGCTTGAGGTCGAGCGAGATGCGGAGGTGCTCGTCGTCGATCGCCGATGCGCGAATCATCTCCTCGGTGATGAGGGGGTAGAGCTCGGGCTGTCCCGTGCGGAGGACGTTGGGTACGCCGACCAGAGCGTCGGGGTCAGGTGGATACTTCGCCGCGAGGTCCCGTGCGAGCTGCACCTTCGCCGGATCGACGTGGGCGATCGCGACCTGCCTCGAGATCGCCGCGCCGGCGTCGTGTCGAGAGCGCCGCGTTCGGATGACGCCGCCCTCCGACGATGGTGGGACGGGCGGCGGATGCGATGCCTCCAAGAAGTCTTCGGTCACGACGTCGACCGCGCACCAGTCGGCGAGGCCTGGGACCGCGAGCCGAGCTACCTTCGCGAGCGTCGTCTCGTAGTCGAGCGACTCCGCCAGCGCCGCCGTCGCGTCTTCGAGGAGCGCACGGCGCGTCTCTTCGCGCTTTTTGTCGGTGACGTCGCGGAAGACGAGCACGACACCGTCGATTGTCCCGTCGGCCCCGCGGATCGGCGCGCCGCTGTCGTCGATCGGCGTCTCTCGCTTGCCGTCGCGATGCACGAGCACCGTGTGATTCGCGAGGCCGACGACGGTGCCGAGATCGAGGACCTTGTCGACGGGTGAGGTGACCGGCTCGCGGGTGGTCTCGTTGATGATGTTGAAGACCTGGCTGAGCGGCTGGCCGTGCGCGTCTGCCTCGGTGTAGCCCGTGAGCTCTTCGGCGAGCGGATTCATGATCGTCACACGCCCCGCGGAGTCCGTGGCGATGACCGCGTCACCAATGCTGCGCAGCGTCGTCGCGAGCGACGCTTGGAGCGTCTCGGCGACCTCACGTGCGCGACGCTCGCCTTCGAGGTGGTGTGCGCGCACGAGCGCCTCGGCGCAATGATGCGAGAACGTCGTGACGAAATCGCGCTCGCCGGGCGGGAACGTGCGCGGCTGGTGAAAGCCCATCCCCAAGAGACCGATCGGCTTGCCCTCCGCGATGAGCGGCACGCTCCAGAAGGCCTGCGCGCGCTCTCCAGGGACCTTCTTGTGGGCGAGCTCGGGGTAGACGCGGGCGTACTCCTCGGCGGTCTCGACCCACAGGCTCGTGCCCGTCGCGATCGCCCCGTACGTCGGGCTCTCGGGACCGATGTGATGAATCTGCTTTACGATCTCCGGATTGCACCCGCGTTCGGCGATGAGATCGAGCTGGCGGGTCGACTCGTTGAACGAATAGAGCGTGCACGTGTCGGCGGTGGCGCCGTTCATGCCGCTCTCGACGACGATCTTCGCGACGTCTTCGGTCGTGAGCGCCGCGGAGAGCGAAGACGCGAGCTCACCGAGCGCCTCGAGGCGGCGTCGCGCGACGACCTCGCGGGCGTACACATCCGCGCGATCGAGCGCGCTGGCGGCCTGCGTCGCGAACGTGTTCATGAACGCTCGCTCGGCCTCCGAGAAGCTCCGCGAATCGTCGAAGCGGAAGCTCACCACGCCGGAGACGTGACCCCGAACGATGAGCGGCAGCGCGCAGGCCGAGGAGCTGCGTACCTCGACTGGGAGATCGGAGAACTGGCGAAGCTCCTCCGGCGTCTCGATCCATTGCGGCTGCTGCGTCCTGAACGCTCTCGTGAGCGGGAGGTGTTTGTCGACCGGGACATGCCGGTAGGCCTCCATCATCGCGGGAGGCACGCCCTCGAAGGCGAGGGCCTCGAGGATCACTCTGCCGTCCGGGAACCGCTTGGGGCGAAGGAATGCGGCGGCCTGCGCCTCGAGCACCTCGGCGCCTTTCTTCGTGATGACGGCCGCGAGCTCCTCGGGCGTGAGCGCGCCGGCGAGCGAGCCCACGAGATCTTGGAGCCGTGCGAGACGCCCCATCGCGGCGCGTGCTTCGTCGCGTGCTGCCGTCGTCTGCGCGAGACGGACCCGTTCATCCTCGGCGATCCGTCGTTCGGTGAGATCACGGGTGACCTTCGCGAACCCTTCGAGCTTGTCGCTTCCTGGCTTTCGTAGCGCGGTGACGACCACGTGCGCCCAAAACCGCGCGCCGCCTTTGCGAACGCGCCAGCCTTCTTCTTCGTAGCGGCCCTCGCGCTCGGCCGTCGCGAGGACGGTCGCGCAACGATCCTGCGCGTCCGCAGGGTAGAACTTCGAGAAGTGTTGCCCGACGATCTCGTGCGCGTCGTAGCCTTTGATGCGCTGCGCGCCGACGTTCCAGGTCGTGATGAAGCCCTTCGGGTCGAGCATGAAGATCGCGTAGTCGCGAACGCTCTCCACCAAGAGTCGGAAGCTCTCTTCCAGCTCCACACGTGCTGCCGCCCCCGCAGCTCCGCTGGTCTCTTCCTCTCCGTGCTTCGTGGTCACGAGCCGTTGCCCAGGGACATCGTCGCATGATCCACGCCGCGGCGCATGCTCCCCGTCGCCTCACATGTTCGGGGGCTGCCAGTGGAGCTCGAGCAGCGTCTGTTTGTCGCCCTTCCACGACCGCGAGGTGAAGCGTGCGTCGACGCCCTCGGCGCCCGCGATCACGAGCAGGCGCTCGAAGAACCCCATCGTCTGGTTCGAGGCGGCCTCCTCGGCCATCGCGCCCATGTGGTAGTGAATCACGATCGCGGCGTGGTTCGAGATGGCGCTCTTCACCTCGAGCGCGTCGAAGTCGAAGAGCTGGGGCGTGGCCATCCGGAGTTGGTCGACGCTGATGCGTCCCCACATCCGCGCGGCCTCCACCTGGCCTCCCGCGATCTCTTTCAGGATCGCGTTTCCCATCCGCTCGAAGGAGAGCATCGGGTACCACCCGTTCGGGTCCACCCGGCTGACCAGGTAGCTCATCTCCTCGGGGCTCAGGTGCTTGCCCCAGTCCACGTCCTTCTTGCCACGGATCATGCGGACATAGTCCGTGAAGAGGACGCCCTTTACATTGCGAGACGCGGAATCGGCCAAAACGTGTCATCTTTGCATGAAGTGTCGTCACGAAGTGGCCATTTCGTCCGCGTCATGATTCTGCTGTTCTCGTCTGCCTCGTCTCGCTCAGGACATGGATCTGAAGGTGCAATGAAAGAATGAAGGGGCTCAAGGTCGTCCTTCTCTTTCTCATCGCCATCGGCGCGGGCGTCGCGCTGTGGAAGCACGGCGCCATTCCGCAGTCGGAGGCGTACCACCACTTCGCCGACACGCGGCCGCTCCACGTCGGATCGAAGGCGATCCCGAACGCGTTCAACGTCCTGTCGAACATCCCGTTCTTCATCGTCGGCTGGATCGGGCTCTCCTTCTTGCGTCGTGGCCCGACGCGCGATCCGGACGGTCCGTTTCGGCCGGGAGCCCATACGGCGTTCGAGTCTCTTCGCGAACGGCCTGCGTACGTCCTCTTCTTCGCCGGCGTGATGCTGACGGCGTTCGGGTCGGCCTACTACCATCTGTATCCGAAGACCCCGACGCTGTTTTGGGATCGCCTGCCGATGTCGATCGCGTTCACGTCACTCTTCGCCGCAGTCATCGCGGAGCGCATCAGCATCTACTGGTCGCGGATGCTGCTCTTGCCGTTCGTGTTCGTGGGTGTGGCGAGCGTCGTGATGTGGCGACTCTCGGAGCAGACGGGCCACGGCGATCTGCGCGTGTACTTGTTCGTGCAGCTCTTCCCCGTCGCCGCGCTCCCGCTGATGCTTCTCCTCTTTCCGCCGCGTTATTCACGTGGCATCGAGCTGCTCATCGTCGTCGTGCTCTACGCTGGAGCCAAGGCCCTCGAGCACTTCGACGGTCAGGTCTACGAGGCGACCTCGCGTGTCGTCAGCGGGCACTCGCTCAAGCACTTCGCCGCCGCCTTGGCGACGTACCTCGTGCTCGACATGTTGAAGAAGCGAGGCCGCGCGCCGCTTCCGTTCACCCAAGCCCTCGCTGCGGAAGCCGAAGACGCGTGAGCACGTCCCCAACGCACCCGCAGGCGCGGTGTTTCGGGGTATAACGCCAAGAATGAAGACGAAGCTTGGGACTGGGGTCGTCGCCGCTTTCTTCTTTGCCGTCGCCACGCCGGGCCTCGTCATCGCGTGCGGTGACAACAAGCCGCCGCCGAAGACCGGTGCGCCCGAGGACATGACGGACGCGTCGCCGTCGTCATCTGCATCCGAGTCTGCGTCGTCCTCCGCGTCCAGCGCATCCTCCTCTCCGCCCGCGTCGTCCTCCGCGCCGGTGGCAGACTCGCCTGCGGACGCCGGCGCACCGTCGAAGCCGCCCGTCGTGGTCGGCGAGACGAAGGACGAGTGCACGCCCGTCGGCGTCGACTTCGAGAAGCGCGCGCGGCCGAAGCTGAAAGACTGCTACGCGCAAGGGAAGAAGAAGAACCCGAACCTCGAAGGCACGGTCAAGATCAAGATGACCGTCGACGTCAAAGGCAAGATCAAGACGGTGAAGGTGATCGAGAAGACCCTGCCCGATCCGGTCGCCGAGTGCATGCTCGGTGTCGTCAAGACGACGCCGTTCCCCGAGGTCGAGAAGTGCTGGGACAGCACGCTCACGATCCCGATCACGTTCCCCACGCCTCGGTAGGCGCGAACGGCGGCTCGAGCCGGGCTGTCCCGCGACAGAAGAGCCGTGACGGAACCGGATAAATCACTTAGACAGGCGCGTCATGGCCATCCTGACCCGCCCTGTTGTCTTGAGCTGCGTCGTCGCCCTCGCGCTGACGACCTTCCTCGAATCGAAGAGCGCTTTCGCACAAGAGGCCGCCAAAGAGCAGCCTCTGCAGCCGAGCGAAACGGTGAAGGCGTCCACCGCGACGAAGGGCAACACCGACATCGCCAAAGGCGGCTTCGTCACGGGGACGGAGCGCAAAGACGACGACCCGCGCTACGCGAACGATGTGAGCCTCGGCCTCGGCGGCCTCTTCTCCGCGGGAAACGCGCGCACGATCGCGGTCACGTCGTTCGGCAAGGCACGCTTTCGCCGTGACGAGCACCAGCTCAGCATCGCCCTCGCCGGCAACTTCGCGAAGGCCGGAAAGAAGGGCGCGCCGATCGAGGCGACGGTCGAGAACTACCAAGGCCTCCTTCGCTACGACTACTTCCTCACGAACGAAGTCTCGCTCTTCCTCCAGTCGACGGCGCGTCGCGATCGCTTCCAAGGTCTCGACCTTCGACTCAACGTCGACCCTGGCGTCGCGTACTACTTCATCAACACGAAGACGCATCGGCTCCAGATCGAAGGCGGCTACGACTTGCAGCACGACGTTCGCCGCACCGACGCGCTGGCGCAGAACGTCCCGGATGGATCACCGCCCGGGACACCCGCACCTCCTCCTCTCGATCGCACGCAGACACTCCACAACGCCCGCCTCTTTCTCGGCTACGAGAACAAGCTGCGCAAGGAAGTGTCGTTCATCGCGAGCGTCGAATATCTGCAAAACTTTGCCGACATCGAGACGTACCGCTTCATCGCCGACATCGGCCTGAAGTCGAACGTGGCCGACAGCCTCGCGCTCGCGACGACGTACACCGCGCGTTACGAAAACAAGCCGCTGCCGAACGTCGAAGAGCTCGATTCGATCGCGTCCATCAACCTCGTCTACACGTTCTTCTGAGAGGGGGCTCCGCACATGAGTATCGTCAAAGAGTTTCGCGAGTTCGCGATCAAAGGGAACTTCATCGACCTCGCCGTCGGCGTCATCATCGGCGCGGCTTCTGGCAAGGTCGTCACCGCGCTCGTCGAGAAGGTGATCATGCCGCCGATCGGGCTCATCACCGGCAAGGTGAACTTCACCGAGCTCCGCTACGTGCTCCAGCCGGCGGTCTTCGGTCCCGACGGCAAGGAGGCCTCGAAGGAGGTCGCGATCCGGTTCGGCGATGCACTCCAGTCCTTCATCGAGCTGTTCATCGTCGCGTTCATCGTGTTCTTGATCGTGCGCGCCTACAACAAGCTCCGGCATCAGGCCCCGCCGCCCGAGCCGCCCGCGCAGGAGAAGCTCCTCACGGAGATCCGCGATCTGCTCAAGGCGCAGGCCGCGCCCGCGAAGAAGGCCTGAGCTCGACGAAACGCCTGAAATCTAGATGTTTCGCTTCACGTCACCCGGCATGTTCGGGTGGGCGAGGAGCATCTTTTTCAGCGGCGGGTTCTTCCGCACGAAGTTCTGCTTCATCAAATGCGCGAGGAGCGCGGGCGGTGAGGCGGGGAACTTCGCGATCGACTGCACGAACATGACGGAGTTGATCGGACGGCCGCAGAGGATCGCGGTCGTCTTCGCGTCGAAGGTGCAGCCGGTCATGATGATGAGGCAGCGGGCCTCCGTCCGGAGCAAGAGATCGGCGCGCTCCTCCGAGGTGGCGTTCTGCCATTTCTGCCGGATGTAGCCGCGTACCTTCGTCCGCGTGAGCTCGGGGATCTCGCGATCGATCGCGATCTTGTACGTCTGGAAGAGCCGCTTCGGGCCCATCACGCGCGAGAGCACGATGTCGCCGATCATCGGGTTACGCAGGAGGCGGCGCTCGACGAGGATGTCGCGGAGCCAGTCCTGACGGCGGGCGACGATCTCGAGGCCCGTCCCGGTACGATGGTAAAAGGCGATCAAGCGAACGTGATCGAGGCCCACCGTCGAGTTCTCGAGGATGGCGGCGATGACGCGCGGATCGGGATCGAAGCACAGCGCGAGCAAGTCGGGACCGTGCGCCGTGCGCGCCCCCGCGATGCGCTGGTCGACGGGCAGCGGATGCCAGCTCTTCTCGAACACCTGGCGGTAGTTGCGCTCGGCGACGGCGCGTGAGACCTCGTCCTCTTCCTTTTGCTCGCGATCGCTGGCGCGGTCACGTGCGTTTTGCTCCGAACGACTGACGGGGTTTCCCTCATCATCGAGCTCGATGAGCTGGTCCTCTTCGTCGTGGACCTCTTCGAGCTCGTCGTGCACCTCCTCGAGCTCGTCGTGGACCTCCTCGAGCTCGTCATGGACCTCTTCGAGCTCATCGAGCTGCGGCGGGGCTTCGTCGACGGCGGCGCGGTTCTTGGCTTGCTGCGCGCGTGGCGCGGCCCGGCGAGGGGGATCGCCCGGCGACGCAGGCTCGGCGTCGGGAGGCGTCTCGTCGCCGAAGGCTTCGAGCGCGGCGAGGTCGAGCGCCGACTGCACGTCGGGCAAATCGCGTTCGCTGTCGTGTGCCGCGGGCACCGGCGGCGCGGCTTCCTCGGCCGCAGGCGCAGGCGCCGTCGCCAGGCCCACCGCGCTCGGGTCGGCCTTCGGGCGAATCTTCGGGCGGACGATCACCTTGCGCGGCGTCGGGGGAGGCATCTCGACCGGCGCGGTCTTTCCTCCGCCAAACGAGCTCGGATCCATGCCGAGCGCCGCCGCGAGCTCCGCCATCGACGTCGTCTCTCCCTCGGCCGGCGCGAAGGCCGCGGCCGCGGCGGCGAAGCGAGGCTCCTCGCCGAGATCGACCGCCCCGTCGAACGCGAGCTTCGAGACGATCTTCTCGAGGCGATCACCTTCGAGGCCCGTCACGCTCGCGAGCTCGTCGACGGAGAGCCGGCCGTCGATGCGTGCCATGACGAAGCGCTCTTCGGGCGTGAGCCGCAGCCCCGCGACGCGCGCGCCCAGAACCTTCGGCTTCTTGCTCCGAATATCGCCGGCCATGGCTGAAGCACGGCGGCCCCAACCGAGAGCCCGTGCCACCCTAATCTTACAGCCTCAGCTGGCGCAATGGACGATCACTTCTCGTGGTCTTCATGCCATCTCGCGGCCGCGCCTTCGGCTCAGCGCGACCGTGCGCGCTTGCTGCGTTTTGCCACTTTTTGCGGGGCATTCGTCGAATGGGACGCGCCTGCCGGTACTTCATACGGCGCGAGATATCGCCGGAGGAGAAGCTTCGTCTCCGACATCCGCTCGCGGCGCGCGTTTGGCTCGCCGCTGCTCAGCCGGCGCGCCGAGAAGATCAGCATCGCGCTGACGATCTCGACCACCATCGTCGCGACGAGGAGGTGGCGAGACGCAGGGAGGCCGGGGAGCTTGGGCGCGAGGACCTGCGCGATCCTCCGCGCGATCTCCTGGTTCAGCGCCTCGCCTTCGCGGACGACCGTCTTCGTGAGATGCATCCCAGCCCACACCGCGCGAAAGCCAAGATCGGTCTCGTGCAGCGTGGTGAGCGCGTCGATCGACGTGTCGATGATGTCGCCAAGCGGATGCGCGCGGGCGAGCTCCTCCTGCAAGATGTTGTCGAGAAACGCGCGAATGGCCCCGTGGTAGCGCCGCACGAGCGCGTCGAACACGGCCGCCTTGTTCGGAAAGAATTGGTAGATCGATCCGATCGAGGTCTCCGCCTTCGCCGCGATCGCCTCCATCGTCGCGGCGTCGTGGCCTTGCTCGGCGAAGACGCTGGCGGCCGCATCCAGAATGCGCGCGACGCGCTGGCGGCTCCGCTCCTGCGTCGGCACCCTGCGATTTTCTGCGTCCGCCGCGACCTCGGCGCCTTGGGGAGGGGAGGCTTTTTTGGGCGATTTCGAGGGCATTCTCGCTTTCTCGTCGGCGTCGATTGACAAATGTGAGGATTGCCTCAGATTCTATCAAACGTGAGGATTATCTCACGTTCGTGGAACGTTGCTCCGCCGAAAGACCATCCGATGACCAACACGAGCCGAGCCGACGTCACGACGCCCCGTATCGCTCCAGGCCCGCGAGGGCTGCCGCTGCTCGGGAGCGTGCTCCCTGCGTGGCGCGATCCCTTGGGGCTGATGCTCGAGTCGCACAGGCAATACGGCGATGTCGTGCGCTTCAAGTTCGGTCCGTGGGACTACTACATGCTCGCGGATCCCGATGTGATCCATCACGTCTTGATCGACAACGCGAAGGCGTACAAGAAGAGCCGCAACTACATGGGGCTCAAGATCGTCCTCGGCGAGGGGCTCCTCACGAGCGAGGGCGAGGCGTGGCGACGGCAGCGAAAGCTCGCGCAGCCCGCGTTTCATCGCGCGCGGCTCAGTCACTTCGCCGATCAGATGGCCGAGGCGACGCGGGCGATGCTCGATCGCTGGAAGCACGACCGGCTCGAGACGTTCTGCGTGCACGAAGAGATGATGCGGCTCACGTTTCGGATCGTCGGCCTCACGTTGTTCTCGGCAGACGTCGATGGAGATGCACGCGAGGTCGGCCGCGCGCTCGACACAGCGCTTCGCTGGGCGAACGACTACGCCGAGTCGATCGTGCGGATCCCGCCGTCCATCCCGACGCCGAACAACGTCCGGTTCAACCGCGCGATGCGTACGCTCGATGGGATCGTGTACCGCCTGATTCGCGATCGCCGCGAGCAGGCCGCACGTCACGACGGCGAGAAGAACGGCTTCGGTGACGACCTGCTCGGCATGCTGATGGAGGCGGTCGACGAAGACGCCGCCGACGCCGCGAGCGCGAAGATGAACGACATCCAGCTTCGCGACGAGGTCATCACGATGGTGCTCGCGGGGCACGAGACGACGGCGAATCTCCTGTCGTGGACATTCTCGCTGCTCGCCGCGCATCCGGAGATCGAGGCGAAGATCCGCGACGAAGCCCACCGCGTGCTCGGACCCGATCGCGCGCCGACGCTCGAGGACACGAAGCACCTCGAGTACACGAAGCGCGTCCTCGAGGAGGGATTACGCCTCTACCCGCCGGCGTGGATCTTCGAACGGCAATCGACGGAGCCCGACGTGCTCGGCGCGTACACCGCGAAGACGGGGAGCATCGTCGGGATCTGCCCATACGTGCTCCACCGGCACCCACGCTTCTGGGACGAGCCCGAGCGCTTCAACCCCGATCGCTTCTTGCCGTCGAACAACGAGAAGCGGCCGCGCTATGCGTACCTGCCGTTCGGCGGCGGTTCGCGGATGTGCATTGGGAACCACTTCGCGATGATGGAGGCGCAGATCATCCTCGCGATGATCGTGCGCGAAGAGAAGCTTCGCCTCGAGCCGGGTCACCGTGTCGTGCTCGATCCACTCATCACGCTCCGTCCAAAGCACGGCATCCGCGTCACGCGCACGGTCTTTCAGTAAGGCCGTCAGTTCGCGTCTTTGCTGATCGCGCGCGTCTTCACGATCGCGTTGCGCGGCTTGAGCTGCGACGGCGTCTTCGGGATGTCCGGCTCCACGAACACCCAACGGATCTCGGGGCGCGCGGCGCGGAGCGCGGCTTCGTACTCGTTGATGACGCGGCAGGCATCCTCGATCGTGAGCGTGGCGGTGAACGACGCCTTGATGTGAACGAGCACCTCGCCTGGTCCTTGCTGCATCGTCACGACGTTCAGGATCTTCTCGATGTCGGTGAAGCGCTTGGCGGTGTCGTGCGCCGCGTCCGTGATCTCCGGCGGCGCCGCTTCGCCGAGGAGCAGCGAGCTCACCTCGATCGCGAGGAAGCCCGCCACGCCGACGAGCACGAGGCCGATCGCGACGCTGCCGATGCCGTCCCAGCGGCCATCTCCGGTCGCGGCGGAGAGACCAAGCGCGGCGATCGCGAAGAACAGCCCGAGCACCGCCGCGGAGTTCTCACCGAACACCACGACGAGATCCGAGTCGGTCGTGTCGCGTAGGTACTGGACGAACGCCTTGTCGCCGCGTCGCTTGTTGAGCTCGCGAATGTTCGAGAGCGTCGCGCTCCCTTCGAGCACGAGCGACACCGCGAGGATCCCGATGCCAAGCCACACGCGCTCGACCGGCTCGGGCTCACGGATCTTGTGGATGCCTTCGTAGATGGAGAAGGCGCCGCCGCCGAGGAAGAGCAGGAGCGCCACCATGAAAGACCAGAAATAGATCGCGCGCCCATAGCCGAAGGGGTGCGTGTCGTCGGCGGGCTTCTTCGACTGTCGAACGCCCACGAGCAGGAGGACCTGGTTGCCGCAATCGGAGAAGGAGTGGAGCGCCTCGGCGAGCATCGAGCCCGACTTCGTGAAGAACGCTGCGACCGCCTTCACGAGCGCGATGGCGATGTTGACGAGCAGCGACTGGATGATGTGGCCGGAGCCGTGCTCGCCGTGCTCGCCGTCCGTCGTCGCCTTGCTTTCCGCGTCGTCCTTCTTCGGCATAGAGAAGGAGACGAGTATCGCCCAATTAACTTCATCCACCAACGGTCATCGCGACCCCGTGATCCCACGGAAAACCTGCAGGTTCGTACAGGTGCTCGTGTTTCGCGCGGCCGAGCGCTGCTACTTCGGGACGCAGGCCGAGACACCGGCGCGTTGGGGCGCGCAGCGCTGGCTCGCTTTGCATTCGCCCCCGCCGGTCTGACCGCAGGTCTCGACGGCGACGGCGTACTCGTCGGGATCAGCGACGATCGATTTGGTCGGACGCGTCGTCGTGAATCGCTTCGTCGACGTCTTGCCCGTGATGTCGACGCTGACGCGCTCGGCGTGGCCGGCGTCGTCGACGAGGTCGACGTCGAGCGGGAAGCCAGCGAACCCGCCAGCGGGGCCTTTGTCTTGAAGCTGCTCGACCTTCACGTCGGTGCTGGTGCCGTTCGCGGTGAACGTCACGCGTAGCTCGGGGTGGTAGCCCTGACGAACGAACGACGCGAAGAACGCGGAGAGATCCTTGCCCGACTCGGCGGAGAGCTCGCGCTGCAAGTCATCGGTGCTCACCGCGGCGCCAAAGCCATGGCGATCGAACCAACCTTTGAGGAACGCCGTCATCTTCGGCTCGCCGACGATGTGCTCGAGCATCCGGAGCGTCAGCGCGCCCTTTTGATACGAGATGCCGTCGAAGATCGTGAGCACGTCGATCTCTTCGCCCGGCGGAGCGAGCGGATGGGGATTCGATCGATCCTCTTGGAGCGCCGTCGTGAGGTATTCGCGCCAGACCGCCTTGCCTGCCTCGGCGCCGTCGACGTGCGTGATCGCGCGGCCGGTGAGGTACTCGGTGAAGCCCTCGGAGAGCCAGAAGTCGTTCCACTGCCGGAAGTGAACGAGGTTGCCGCTCCAATGATGCGCGAGCTCGTGGAAGGCGGTCTTTCGCGCCTCGACCGGGTCGGGGAAGAGCGTCTCGTCCATGCTCACGACGGACGCGTGCTCCATTCCACCACCGAAGATGGGCTCCTCGATGAACGTCGCCGAGCCCCACTTGTACTTGCCGAAGGTGGCCTCGTAGAAGTCGAGCACCTTCGGGAGATCACCGTAGATCTTCGACTGCTTCGACGACGCGTTCGCGTACATGTACGACGTGACGGGGACGCCTGACGCGGCGTGCTCCTCGTGGACGGACCAGCCTTCGTAGGCAGACACGTGGAAGTCGTAGGCGGGCATCGGCGTGAGCGCTTCGTAGCGCCACGTCTTCGATCCGTCGGACGCGTTGTCCTGCGTGCTGACGCGCTTTCCGTTCGCGAGCACGGTGAAGGCCTTCGGGAACGTCGCCGAGATCGCCACCATCGCGGCGTCGCGCGGGTGATCGCGGAGCGGCAGCCATCGACGCGCTTTGTAGGGCCAGCTCAGCGAGGAGTAGATGCGCTTGCCCTCGGTGTTGCGCTGCTTGACCATGAAGCCGCCAAACGCGGCGAAGTCGTTCGGGTCGGCGCCGTCCACCTGCGCGAGATCGCCGTGGTAGGTGACGCGCGTGGACAGCGATCGGCCGCTCGCGATCCGAGAAGGGAGCTTGATGACGAGCTTCGATCCGTCGCGCGTGTGCTCCGCGTGACGTCCGCTCACGGTCACGTCGTCGATCGTGTTGCCCTCGAAGTCGAGCGTGAGCGTCGTGAGATCGGCGGTCGCGATGTAGTTGCCTTTGACCGAGGCGGTGAACGTCTCGTGACCAGGGACGTCGTTGACCTTCAGATCGATCTCGTAGCCCTGCGCGTCGACCTCCGGCAGCGTCTTGTCGACCGCGCCTGCGCGAAACCGAAGCTCGTCTTCGCCCGACTCCGCGTCGTCCGTTCCGTCCGAGGAGGCGTCGGCCGAGCATGCCGCGCTGGCACCGACGCACGTCACGAGGAGGGTCGCGAAGAGCGGTCGCAGAAGCATACCTACATAGGCGCACATTGCGTGCCGCGACCTAACTGGCGGGAAATCCACGCAATCGGATTCGTGTAGGTGGATCTCCTACGAATCGGAATGGACCTACGGGTACCCAGTGACGCTGACGGGCGAGAGCTCGCTCTTCTGCGTGCCGTTGCCGAGCTGCCCGCGATCGTTGTCGCCCCAGCACACGATCGCGTTCGTGCGTGTCGGCGCGCACGTGTGATCGCCGCCTGCGCCGACGCCGACCGCGCTCTGGATGCCCGAGACCTGCACGAGCTGCGGCGTGGGTCCTCCGCCGTCGACGCGAGGCTGCCCATCGCCGAGCTGACCGCGTGATCCCGATCCCCAACACACGACCGCGCCCGACTTTCGAACCGCACACGTGTGGTTGCGGCCGCTCCAGATCGTCGCCGCGTCGGTCAGGTTGGCGACGACGATCGGCGAAGGGTTGGCGGTGGCGTTGGTCGCGCCGCTTCCGAGTTGGCCGAGCTCGTTGGCTCCCCAGCAGTAGACCGAGCCCGTCTTCGTGAGCGCGCACGTGGAGCGCTCACCCGCCGACACCATCGAGGCTTCGGGCAGAGAGCCGACGACCACCGGAGACGACTTGCTCTCCGGCTTTCCCGATCCGAGCTGACCGTTGAGGCCATCGCCCCAACAGGCGACGCTCCCGTCGGTCTTCACCGCGCACGTGTGCGCTTGCCCCGCAGAGATCGACGCGACGCCGGTGAGATCGACGACGGCGACCGGCGTGAGCGCCGGTGACTCGTCGCCTTTGCCGAGCTGGCCGCTGCCGTTGCCTCCCCAGCAGGCGACGGTCCCGCCGTTGCGGAGCGCGCACGAGAAGTTGCCGCCTGCCGCGACCGCGACCGCGCCGCTCAGGTTCTTCACGTCGACGGGCGTGGAGTGGCGGTTCGCCGACTCGCCATTACCAAGCTGCCCGTCGAGGTTGTAGCCCCAACACGACACCGTGCCGCTCTTGCGCGCGATGCAGGTGTGGTTGCGTCCCGCGGCGATGTCGATCGCGTCGCTGACGCCCGCGACGTCGACCGGGAGAGCGATCACGCCGCCGTCGGACGTCACGCCTGCGCCGGTTTGACCTTGTGTGTCGTCACCCCAGCAGCGGACCGTGCCGGCAGGCTTTCGCGCGCACGAATGCTGATCGCCGAGCGCGGCTTGGAACACGTTGGGACGACTCGGACCGACCGGACCGCTGTCGTCGTCGATGATCGTTCCGTCGCCGGTGTCGAGATCCTCTTCGCCGCCGCCGTCCTTCTTCGCGAGCGAGACGTCTTGAACGCCGAGGATGGCATTGCACGCGATGAGACCGGAGACGACGAAGCCGACGAGGATGCCCGTAAGGGCGAGCCGCCGGGCGACGTGCATCTAGAACTGGCCTCCGAGCACCACCGACCCGAGGCCGACACCTCCACGAACACGAAGGCCGTTCTTGCCGACCGCCGCGCTGCTGCTCGGCGCGGTGAAGAACAGGACGCCGCCACCGACGAGGAGCACTCCGCCCGCGATCATCGCGATCGTCGCGATGTTGCCGGAGCTCTTTGCCTGCGAGGCGAGGTTCACGCCCGTCGCGTCGCAGTCGAGGTCTTGGTTGCAGTGGGACTTCGCGTCGTTCCACGTCGAGGACGTCTTCAGCCCGAAGTACCCGCCGACGCCGAGGCCGACGATGCCCGCTGCGCCCGCGATGACGCCGATCGTCTTCTGGGTGGACCATCCGCCGCGCTCTTCTTTCGGAGGCTCGGTGATCGGCGGCGTGACCTCGTTCTTCGTCTCCTTCGGCTCGTCTTCGAGCGGAGGGATGTCGACGGAAGGATCCTTCTTCTTCTCGCTGACCTCGATGTCCTTCGAGAATGGCTTCTTGTTCTTCGCGGTCGCCTCGATCGAGTGCTTGCCTGCGTCGACCGGAATCGCGGTGCCGAGCACGGCGGGATCGATCGGGTTGCCGTCGAGCTTCACGTCGATGTTCGACGCGTGCGAGAGGATCGTGAGCCGAATGAGCCGAGGCTCGAGCTTGTCGGCACGCTCGCGCGCGGTCTGCTCGCGGTTCGTTCGATTCAGCCGCTGCGCGAGCGCGATCGCCTCGTGAAAGCGCGCCCATGCGCTGGCGAGCTGGTTGTTCTTCTCATAGCAGTCGGCGAGGTTCAGCAGCGTGCCGATCGCGGGAGAGAGCTTTTGGCTCGCGGCGAACTTCGGGCACGCGTCGCCATAGCGCTTGGCGTCCATCAAGCGGCGCGCCTCTTGGAAGAGCGACTCGGCGGCGGCGGCGCCGCCTTCGTTGTCTCCGCCCGCGCCGTGCGCGATCGATTCGCGCCCGGTCGCCATGTCGGCGATCGCGGACGCGAAGAACGCGATCGCGCTGCAGGCGCCGACGACACCGAGTCTCTGACGAGACAGCCTCACGCTTCCCTCACGCTCACATTAAAGCTTAATCGCGCGTCGTAGGGATACCGTCACCCTCATTCGACTTCGGAGACGGAGTCGACGGGCGCGGCGAAGACGGCGGTGTGGGCTGCTTGCGCGTACCACCGCGCACGACGGCGGCGCCGCGCGGCGGGCTCTGGGGGGACGCCGCGACGGGCTGGGGCTGCTGCTGCTGCTGGGTGGACGGCGAAGCCCCGATCACGACCGCGGCCGGGGGCGTGGGGCTCGGATCGAACGAAGGCTGCGTCGCGGGCGGAGGATTCGGCGACGCGGTCATCGTCGCGGTGACGACGGGGAGCTGCTGCGCGGCGGCGGCTTGCTGCTGCTCGGCGCGCTGCTGCGCTTGGGCGTCGTGCTGCTGATCGCGGCGGACCTTCGCGAAGATGGCGGAGCCGACGAGGATGCCGGCGAGCGCGACGCCCAGCCAGATCGTCGTCCCACGTGAGCCCGTGCGCGGCGTGCGGGAGCCGCCGCCGTGCGTGCCGGCCCAAGGAGCCGCCGTGCCCGTGTCGCTCGCGCCCGGAGGATTGCTGATGCGACCCGAGTGGCTTCGGCTCGACGCCGGCGCGCCGACCGAGATCGGGATCGAGATGTCGCCGGTGATCGGCGGAAGCATCGGCAAGCTCAAGACGGCGGCGATGCGGTCGGCCGAGCTCCGCGCGCGCGCGGGATCGACCGAGAACGGAACGAGCGCGTACGCGAGCTCTGCGACGTTCGAGAAGCGTTGGTTGGGATCCTTCTGCAAGCAGCGACCGACGACGATGTCGAAGCCGTGCGGAAGGTCGTGGCGCACGGCCGACAGCGGCGGCTCTTGCTCGTGCATGACCATCGTGAGGAGCCGACCCAGCGTGTCTGCCTCGAACGGCGGATGACCGGCGACGAGGCGATAGAGCACGACGCCGAGCGACCAGATGTCCGAGCGCGCGTCGACCGCGCGTGGATCGCGCATCTGCTCGGGGGACATGAAGCGCGGGCTTCCGAGCATCGACGCGGTGCGCGTCATGTCGTGCTCCGACTCGCCGAAGGGGTTCGTCTTCGAGATGCCGAAGTCGAGGACCTTCACGAGCGGCCCACCGGCGGGACCACGCGTCACGAAGAGATTGGCGAGCTTGATGTCGCGATGAACGATCCCGAGCGTGTGCGCTTCGGCGAGCGCCTCGCACGCCTGCATCACGTACTCGACCGCCTCACCGACCTCGAGCGTGTGACGTTGCTTCGCGAGGGCTGCGAGATCGCAGCCGTCGAGGTGCTCCATCACGATGTACGGCTCGCCGCTCTCGAGCGTGCCGACGTCGTAGACCTTCGCGACGTGCTCGTTGCGAAGCTTCACGACGGCCTTCGCTTCGCGAAGGAACCGCATCGACGCTTCGGAGCTCTCGACCGCGCCCTTGCGAAGGAACTTCATCGCGACGAGCTGATCGAGCTGCAAGTGTCTCGCAGCGACGAC
>JBGAFW010000157.1:0-12873 GCA_044227045.1 Labilithrix sp. | reverse complement strand
GATGAGCGCGAGGCCCAGGCTCCAGAAGAGCCTTCGCGTGAGACCGGCGACATGGTGGTTCATGGCGGGGACCGTAAGAAGGCTTCCGCTCGGATGCAAGTGCTCGGTCTTCATTGGCGTTTGTTGACCGAGGAATCCGCTCGTCTTCGCTCCTATCTGCGGCGGCGCGACAGCGTGATTTCGCCGCGTTTCCGAATGAAGATCGCGCGGGCGTGCCTTTTCACGCAGCGCGTATCGCTTGTGCTCGTCCTTCGATGCAAACTGCAGCACCGCCTCGGCGCACCGCCGCGATGAGGTAGAGTCGTGACGTGGTCTCCTCGAGCCGAGCAGGTGTGCTCCTCAACCTCGACGGAGGCGAGCACGACGACGAGCCTGAAGAGCTCTATGCCCTCGCCGATCTCGTGCACATCGCGTGCGGCGGCCACGCCGGTGACGCCGTCTCGATGGCGCGCGTCGTCGATGCCTGCCAGCGGCACGGCACGCGCGTCGGCGCGCATCCGTCGTATGCCGATCGCGAAGGCTTCGGACGGCGCGCGATCGACGTCGACCCTGCGCTCCTCACCGAACAGATCGCGTCGCAGTGCGCCAGCCTCCGCGCCGTCGCCGATCGCGCGGGGGCGACGATCGTCTCGGTGAAGCCCCACGGCGCGCTCTACCACGCCGCTCACGCCGAGGACGCGATCGCGAAGGCGTGCGTGAGCGGCGCCCTCGGCGCGCTTGGCAAGGCGGTCACGATCGTCGGGCTCTCTAACGGAGCGCTCGAGGCGGCGGCGAAGGAGGCAGGCGTTCCGTTCTTGCGTGAGGCCTTCGCCGATCGCGGCGTGAAGAGCGATGGCGTCACGCTGATTCCACGCGGTGAGCCGGGCGCGCTGATCGGCGATCCGGTCGCCGCGGCGGCACGTGCACGGCACATCGCGAGCAGCGGCGCCGCCGACACGCTCTGCATTCACGCCGACACGCCGTCGTCACTCGCGATCGCCCGCGCTGTCCGCGAGGTGCTCGCGCGATCATGACGCTCCGATGAACGAGAAGCCGATCTCCGTGGAGGTGAGCCTCGTGCCGTTTGGGGAGGACGCGCTTCGCTTCGATCTTCCTCGAACCGCATCGATACCGCATCGCCGCGCGCTCTTCGACGCGCTTCGATCGAGGCGCGACGTCACCGATGTCGTCATCGCCGAGACGTCGGGACTGGTCGTGCTCGACCACGCGCCGTCGCCCGAAGACAACGCCGACCTCGCCTCGCTCATCGCGCGCGTCCTCGACGGCACGGCGCTCGCGGCGAACGAACGTGCCACGCACGTGTGGCGCGTCGTCTACGACGGCGAAGACCTGGACGAGATCGCCAAGGCAACCAAGAAGACGACCGCGTGGGTCATCGCGAAGCACACGGAGCCCGACTACCAGGTCGCGATGCTCGGCTTTCTCCCGGGCTTTGCCTACTTGCGCGGCCTCGATCCCGCCCTCGAGCTGCCTCGGCGAAGCGAGCCGCGGAGACGCGTGCCTGCCGGGAGCGTCGCGATCGCTGCAGAGTACACGGGTGTGTATCCGTTCGCGTCGCCCGGAGGATGGCACCTCCTCGGTCACGCGATCGACTTCGATCCGTTGGTCGTGGCGGAGACGATCGCGCTCGGTGACGTGGTGAGGTTTGCGCGCGCGGAGGCGTCACCCAAGCACGCGCGACCGCCCGAGCCTCGACGCTCGCTCGGGAACGAGCGCGCGCCGCACCTCGCGGTCGCGGCCGTTCGTGGCTACGCCTTGCTCGTCGACGGCGGGCGCCCCGGTCACATGCACAGCGGATTTCCTCGCGGCGGTCCGCTCGTGCGCGAGGCGTTCGAGCGTGCGAATGCCGTCGCCGGCAACGCGTGCGGCGCCTGCGCGATCGAGGTGCATGGATCGATCGAGGTGATCGCGCGCGGGGATGGGCTCGCGCTCGCGGGCGATCGACACGCCGAGCGGATCCGGCTCCGTGATGGAGACCATCACGTGATCGAAGGGCCATCGCGTGTCCACTACCTCGCGATCGAAGGCGGCTTCGACGCGCCGTTGGTGCTCGGCAGCCGATGCGCCCTCCTCGTCGCGAACATCGGGTCGATCGTGAAGCGCGGCGATCGCCTCGTCCGCGCTCCTGGCAGCGCCGTTGGCGACCCTCGCGTCCACCACGCATGCGCGTCTCTCTCGAACGACGAGATCGCCATCACGAGAGGAGTCGACGACGTCGACGGGTTCGTCCTCGAGAGCATCACGGGCGTCGACCTTCGCGTCGATAGCGCCTCCGACCGCGTGGGCACGCGGCTCTCCCTGCCTGCCGAGGTGCTCGACCGGATCGATCCACGAAGCCTTCGTCGCTCGTCGGCGCCGATGGTGATGGGCGCGATCGAGCTGACGCCGTCGGGGCTCATCGTGCTCAGTCCCGACCATCCGACGACCGGCGGCTACCCCGTCGTCGCGGTCGTGCGCGATCTCGATGCCTTCTTTTCCCGGCGAATCGGCGCTGTCGTTCGCTTCTCGCTCACTTGAAAAGAGAGCCGCAGCGCTCAACGTGAGCGTGCGTCATACATGGAGCGACCGCGAGCCCACTCGTCGCACACTCTCGTTCAAAAGCGACGCTGGCAAACGGAGACGCGATTCGAGACTTGAGAGAACCGGCGCGGATAGCGAAAACACACGCGTGATTAAGGGGAGCTCTCTCGTCTTCATTCTCGCGAGCGGCGCGGCATGCGCAGCGTGCGAGTCGTCACCGGCGTCTTCTTCGCCGGCGCCCGTTCATGTGGCCACCACCACCGAGCACACGGTCGTCACCTCGAAGGTCGTCTTTCCGGCGGCAGCTACGAAGGACGAGCGAGCCTTCGCTTCGCTGCTCGTGACCACCGAAGAGACCACGCGCGCACGAGAGCGCGCGAACGATCTCCTCGCGCGATCGCCGGTGCCTGTCCTCGCGCCGACGAACGTCGCCTTCGAACGTCCCACGTTCGTCGTCGGTCCCGAGTTCTACGCGCTCACCGGTCGCGTGCCGAGCACGAGCGCGCACGCCACGTCGATCGCGACGGTCTCGATCCACGGAAAGCGCGCGGCGCATCAGTACGACGACATCCCCGTCATCGCCGGCAATCGAACGGTGCGCTCCGGCAAGGGCTTCCTCTCCGTCAACGAAGGCATCCGCACCGCCTCGTGGATCGAGAACGGCGCCGCGTACTCGGTCGACGTCGAATGCTCCGAGGTCCTCACCGACGCGCGCTGCGACAGCGAGGCGTTCGTGGCCGACATCGTCGAGCACCTCGCGTTCGCAGGCACCGGGACGGTGAAGCCATGAGCCTCTCCTCACGAGCCATCGCGATCGCGCTCGGCGGGACGTTGCTCCTCGGCGCAGGCGCGGCGCGCGCAGCCGACGCGGGAGCTTCATCCTCCTCCGGAGGTTCGGCGACGTTCTCCTATGCGCCGCCCGGCGAGCTCGAGCAGAAGTCGGGCAAGGGTCGCACCGGCGACACGAAGATCTACGCGCCGACGATGCGCTTTCCGATCGAGAGCGGCCCGGCCTTCGCGAACTCGCAGGTGTACGGACGCGGCGGCGGGAGCGGCCCCGGCGGCGGTCAGTGCGACAAGGAGAACTTCTCCTATCCGTGGCACGACGACTACTGCGAGACGCGTGACTGGGACATGCCGCTTTGCCCGGCGGGTCAGGGCCACCAAGGCCAAGACATTCGCGCCGCCACCTGCGAGAAGGGCGTGCACTGGGTCGTCGCCGTCGACGACGGCACGATCACGAACGTCGGCTCCTATTCGGTGTACCTGACCGTCGCGGACGGCACCCGCTACGACTTCCTCCACATGCAAGACGTGCAGGTGAAGGAGGGCGACGTGGTGAAGAGGAACCAGCGCATCGGCAAGGTCTCGAACCAGTTCGGCGGCTCCCCCACGACGGTGCATCTCCACTTCAACATCAAGCAGAACGTCGCCGGCGTCGGAGACGTGTTCGTCCCGCCGTACACGTCGCTGATCAACTCGTACGAAGAGCTCCTCGGTCTTCATCCGAAGACGCCGGACGCAGGCGTGGTCACGATCAGCCATCCCTCCGAGCCGAGCTCGCCGCCGAAGGAGACCGCCGCGGCGCCCCTCGAGACGCCCGCTCCGCCCGCGGCCGCCGACGACGGTGGCTGCTCGGCCAGCGGCGCTACCTCGTCCACGACCTCGACCCCCTTCTTCGCGCTCGCGGCGCTCGCCGTGCTCGTTCGTGGATGGAACACGAGGCGACGTTCGACAGGACGTCGATAGCCCGCATAAGATCGCGTCGTGGAGCAGCGACGCTTTGGTCCGCTCGATGTCGAGGTGCCCGTCATCGGCCTCGGCACGTGGCAGATGGAAGCGGACGATCGCGAGAGCGCGATCCTCGCGATTCGGCGCGCGATCGAGCTCGGCGCACGCCACATCGACACCGCGGAGATCTACGGCAAAGGCGCCGTGGAGGAGCTCGTCGGTGAGGCGCTCGCCGGATACCGCGGCGACGCCTTTCTGACGACCAAGGTGCATCCCGAGCAGGCGACGTTCGCCGGCACCTTGCGCGCCTGCGAGAAATCCCTCCGGCGCCTCCGCACCGACCACATCGATCTCTACCTTCTCCACTGGCGCGGCTCGCTCCCGCTCGAGGAGACGTTCCGCGCCTTCGAGGCGCTGAAGAGCGAAGGAAAGATCCGCGCGTGGGGCGTCAGCAACTTCGACATTTCGTCGAGCGCGACGCCGAGCACTTCCTCCAGATCTGCTGCGAGCGCCACAACATCGCGTTCGTCGGATACAGCCCGCTCAACACAGGTCAGCTCCCGCGCGCGGGGAGCTGGAAAGGCGACGTCCTCGGCGGCGTGGCGGCAGCGCACGGGGTGACTCCCCACGCCGCCGCGCTCGCCTACCTCACGCGGCGGCCGGGCTCGTTCGTGATCCCGAAGTCATCGCGCGCCGCGCACGTCGAAGCGCTCGTCAAGGGAGGCGACGTGAAGCTCACCGCCGATGACATCATCGCGATCGAGACCGCGTTCCCGCTCGCGCCGCCGAAGTCGAAGATGCCTTACGTGTAGCGTCGTCGTCGTCGTCGTCGCCCTCGTGAAGCTTCATGGCGAGCCCGAGGACGACCGCGTCGAGGCCGAACTCGAACTCGTCGTCTTTGTCGTGCTCGGCGAGGACCTCGGCGGCCTCCGCGATGCGAGGGAATTTCGGCGCGAGCTCGAAGTACGGCGGGGATGTCTGCTCGTCGTCCGGCGTCACCGCATGCGTCGAGAGGACATGACCCACCACGAACGTCACGACCGTCTGCATCGCGCTCACGGCGGCGAGCACGCCGAAGCCCGCGCCGCGGAGGACCGTCAGGCTCTTCTCCACGTAGTCGAGCGAGGCCGGCGTGACGGCCGGGCGCGTCGCGAACAGGATGATGGCGTGAGGATGAGCGATGAGCACGCTTCGAAACGCACGCGCGTACTCCCGCACTGCCTCCATCCATGTCGGTGACGCGCCAGGATCGTCGAGCTCGGCGAGGATCGTCTCGTGAATGCCATCGAGCAGCGCCCCGCGTCCGTCGACATGGCGGTAGAGGGACATCGCCTCGACGTTGAGGGCTTGACCGAGGCGGCGCATCGAGAGCGCGTCGAGGCCTTCCTCGTCGACGATCGCGAGCGCCGCGGCGAGGACACGTTCACGAGAGAGAGGGGTTTTGTTCTTGGACGCCATTGACAGCTTACACAGTAAGCTTACGCTGTAAGCAGATGCTGGTCCAGACCAAGAAGAACAAGAAAAAGCACCATTTGCCCGCGTATTCCTCGACGTTCGTGCCGTCCTCGGCCACGACGAGCGACCTCGACGCACGCATGGCGCGTCCGCAGCGGCACCGGCTTCTTCATGGCTATCCGATGGCGCCGCTCCTCGCGGATCGCGAGATCGATCAGGCGCTCCCGCCATGGCGTCGACTCGAGCTCGACGAGGCGAGGCCCGTGCTCGTCGGGGTGTTGCCTCACACGTTCTGCAATCCTGCCGTGCGCGGCTGCGGCTTCTGCACGTTCCCGCACGAGAAGCACTCGAACGACGCGGCGCGCGCGGTGGTGGCACGCGTCGCGCGCGAGGTGCGAACGACACGCGAGGTCTTCCCCGAGCTCGCGAGGCGCACGATCCCGGCGCTCTACTTCGGCGGAGGCACCGCGAACCTGACGCCGCCCGACGCGTTCGAGGAGCTCGCGAGCGCGCTCGAAGAGACGTTCGACCTCCGCGACGCAGAGCTGAGCTTCGAGGGCGCCGCGCGCTACTTCCTCACCCGCGACGAGGCGCTGCTCGATCGCTTCGAGCGGATGCGATCGAAGACGAAGCGACTCAGCGTCGGCGTTCAGACGTTCGACCCGGCGTGGCTCGCGAAGATGGGGCGCACGGCCTTTGGCGACGCGCAGACGTTCGCGGCCGTCGTGAAGACGGCGCATGCGCGCGGGATGACGGTCTCGTGCGATCTCCTCTTCAACTTGCCTGGGCAACCGCTCGAGGCCGCGATCGGCGACGTCGACCGGGCGATCGCGATCGGCTTCGACCAGATCTGCATCTACAACCTCGTCCTCGTCGACTCCCTCGCGATCGGCGCCAGCACACCGCTCACGGACCGCATCTCGCCCGAGCAGGCGTGCGTCACGTTGATCGCGCTTCGCGAGCGTCTCCTCGCGAGCGGCTACGAGCAGACCACGCTCACGAATTTCGAGCGCCGAGGCGCGCCGCGCTTCGTCTACGAGCGCGCGAGCTTCACGCCGTCGACGCACGACGGCATCGGCTTTGGTCCGGGCGCGATCTCGACGTTCACGTCGGGCTCGGCCACGCGCACGGCGATCAAGTGGATGAACGAGGCTACGGCGGACGACTACACCCGCGCCCTCGACGCGCGCGGGTCTGCCGCGTCACGAAGCTTCACCTACACGCCGATCGATCTTCGGCTCCTCCACGTGACGCGATCGCTGTCGGCGCTGCGGATCGATCGCGAGGCGTATCGGGCGTTCTTCGGGACGGACGTCGTCGAGGACTTCGCCGACGTCGTCCGAGAGGTCGTGAGCCGAGACCTCGTCGTCGTCACGGACGACGCGCTCACGCTCACGCCGCGCGGGATGTTCTACGCCGACGCCGTGGCAGGCCTCTTCGCCTCGAAGCGCGCGCGCCAGCTCCGGCACACGAACGACGCGACGGCCTACGCGATGGGCTGAGCACGCTTCGACGCACGCACGCGGCGGATCGGATCCTCGAGCCACCCGGCGAGCTTGGCGACCCACGGATCGGATCGATCGAGCGTACGAAGCGCGTGATCGAAGCCTGCCTCGTTGGCGGTCCAGAGCGCGGCGTAGGCCTTTCGGAGCGCGAGGATCGACTCCGGTGGCACGCCGCGCCGCTCGAGCCCGACGGCGTTGATCGCACGGACGCGCGCGCGATCTCCTTGCGCGATCACGAACGGCGGGACGTCGCGCTCGCACATCGCTCCAGCGGCGATGAACGCGCTCTCTCCGACGCGAAGATGCTGCGCGACGCCGGCGAGCCCGCCAAAGACGACCCAGTCTTCGATCGCGACATGCCCCGCGAGCTGCACGCCGTTGGCGATCACGCAGCGCGAGCCCACGATCACGTCGTGCGCCACATGGCAGCCCGCCATGAAGAGGTTGTGCGAGCCGATCGTCGTCGCCTGACCGCTCTCTCCGCTCGACACGTTGACCGTCACGCTCTCGCGAAACGTGTTGTGGCTTCCGATCTCGACGCGTCCACGTTCTCTCGACTCCGCGCCCGACGCTCTCGACTCTGCCTGGTTCCCGACCCCTGCTGCCTGCTGGCGTGCGCTCGCCTTGCGAATCTGCGCGTCGCCGCCGATCACGACGAACGGGTAGATGACGTTTGCCTCACCGATCGTGGCGTTGCCCATCACGACGACATGGCTCATGAGCCGCGTGCCGGCCCCGATGCGCGCGCCGGCGTGCACGTGGCAGAACGGACCGATCTCGACGCCGTCCGCGATCTCCGCGTGACGATCGACGATCGAGCTCGGATGAATGCCTTTTGCTGCGGCGACCATGATGCGCGAGCCTCAGCCTCCTCGATCGACGACGCTCGCGAGGAGCTCACCTTGCGCGCAGAGCGTTCCGTCGACGCTCGCTTCGCCCTTCAGCTTCCACACGTTCGTGCGGTGATGGACGATGCTCACCTCGAGATCGAGTCGATCACCAGGGACGACGGGACGGCGGAACTTCGCCTTGTCGATCCCGAGGAAGTAGAGGAGGCTCGTCGACTCGTCGAACGGCTCGCTTGCGTACGCGAGGATACCGCCGATCTGCGCGAGCGCTTCGATCACGAGGACGCCCGGCATGATCGGGTTCTTCGGGAAGTGTCCCTGGAACCACGGCTCGTTCATGCTCACGCACTTGTGTCCCTTGATGCGCTCGTTCGGGATGACGTCCGTCACCCGATCGACCAGCACGAAGGGCCATCGATGCGGAAGGATCTGCAAGATGCGCTCGATGTCGAGCTCGTTGCGTTGAGGTTCTCTGCCGGCCATCCCTGCGACCTCGATCCTAGTCGTCTCCGCGACGAATGATCGGCGGAATGATGTGCGGAAGGCTCGTGTCGTCCGGATCCTGCCGGTGGTCCTTCGGCGGCGCGGGGATCGTCGCAGCGCGCGAAGGATCGAACGGAGGGCTCGAGAAGTTGGCGGGTGGCGGTGCGCTCGTCTCGGCGCGACGGCTCGAAGGTGGCGAGCTCCCCGCCGCTTTCTCATTTCGCGGCCGCGGCTCGCTACCGCTCCCCGCCGCGGCCGCCAGACGATAGAGCTCCGCGAGACCGCGAAGCCAACGGCTGCGCTCGACGGCGGGATACCCAGCGATGGTCGACCCGTTCGCGACGTCTCCGATGACGCCGCTCTTCGCGGCGATGCGTGCGTTGTCTCCGACGACCAGGTGATCGGCGATCCCGACCTGACCGCCGATCATCACGCCGCGTCCGATCGTCACCGAGCCGGCGAGCCCGGTCTGCGCGGCGATCACGGTGTCTTCGCCGATCTCGCAGTTGTGGCCGACGTGCACCTGCGCGTCGAGCTTCACGCCTCGCCGGAGGATCGTCGGCCCGATCGTGCCCGACGCGACCGTGCAGAGCGCGCCGATGTGAACGTCGTCTTCGATCACGACGCCGCCAAGCTGCGGGATCGCGCGCGTCTTGCCGTCGGGTCCGGTGACGAAGCCAAAGCCCGCGGCCCCGATCACGGCCCCCGGCCCGATCGTCACGCGCGATCCGATGACGACGCGCGGAAGAAGATGAACGCCAGGCCCGATCTTGCAGTCGGAGCCGATGACCGGTTGATCCATCGACACGTCACCGACGTCGAGCAGCTCGGCCATCGCCCACGCCGCGTGCGGATGAAACCATCCGGGCAGCCCGGCGACATCTCCGCGCTTCGCGAGCGCCTCGTCGATGAGGAGCAGGGCCCCGCGCGTGGTCGCGCGGATCGCGTCGTCGACGTAACGCGCATGAAGGAGCACCGTGAGGTCGCCCGCGTTCGCGCGCTGCACCGGCACGAGACGGCGAACCACGCCCTTGGCGCCGTTGCGGAGAGCGCCTCCGTGACGTTGCGCGAGATTTTCGAGGGGACGTGGGGCGAGCGGGACGCCGATCACGCGGCTATCTACTTACTTCTTCGGCGTGGCAGGCGCCTGTGGCGCCGAGCCGCCACCTCCGCCGCTGTTGTACATCTGGATGCAGCGATCGGTCAGGTCGAGATCGCCGCGGACGTAAGCCACCGTCGCCTTGTCGACGACGAGGTCGATGTTCTCGCTCGTCGCGAGGCGCTTGATGATCTGCATCACCTTCTCGAAGACCGGATCGGTGAGCTCCTTCTGCTTCTTCTCGAGCTCCTTGTTGTACTCGACGAAGATCTGCTGAAGCTCCATCATCTGCTTCTGCCAGTCGTTGATGCGCTTCTCGAGCGCGTCCTTCGGGAGCACCTTCGCCTGCTTGTCGATGTCCTCGCGCTGGCGCTGCAGATCCGTCTGCTTCTTGTTGAGCTCCTGCTGCTTCGAGTCGAACATCTTCTTCAGCGTGGCCTGCGCGCGAAGCCCGTCTTCGGTGCTCGCGACGGCGCGCTGCACGTCGATGACGGCAACCTTCTGCTCGGCAGCCGCGGCGCCTGCGAAGAGGAAGCACGCAAGGGCAAGTGCGGTGGAGAGGAGGACACTAGCCAGAGAACCCGAACGACGAGCAGCCATGAGCGCGAGGTACCGTTTCGTTCACGCAGGGTCAAGCAACTGCGATCAGCCAGCCGTCAAACCAGGGCCCCAAAGCTTTTGGAAGGACCCCGGTCGGCCCCCAAAAAAGAAGGCCAAACGCTTCGTTGCCGCGACCGCGCCGGTGTTCAACGCCCGCGTTTTGTCGGTCCGTGGCTGCGGATGAGAGTCGTAGACGGAGGCCCGGCTGGGGTTGATCGTGGCGTCCCGACCTTCACTTCCACACGAGAAAAGCCCTTTGGTGGGCTCAAGGAGCCGGAAGCAGAAGGACACACGAAGTCGGGGCGGACGAGAACCGGCGTTTACACCCGTGGCGGCACTTCGGTCGTATGGTTTTGGCGACGTGCGGATTCGATGGCCGATTTTTGCCGAAATCTTCTGAGGGCGCGGGCGTGGATTTGATGGCACGCCGCGTGGATACTGGAGGAACGAATCGCGTCCGTTCTCGACACTCCCTTCGAACCAAGGGAGCCGGAGACGGACCTTTCTGGAGGACTGAATCAATGACGTCTCGCTTCTCTTCGCGCCCCCTTGTTCGCCCCGCGGTGATCGGCGTTCTCGGTGTGCTGGGCGTCATCGTCTGGGGATGCGGTCCCGGCGATGAGGGACGTTACTACTGCGACAGCACCGGTTGCTTCACGTGCGACGCGTACGGCTGCTCGCCGACCACCTCGCCCGCCCATCCGTCGTGCACGGGCAACGCGAGCTGCGGAGCGAACGGCGTCTGCACGTCCACCGGCTGCACGACCGCGTGCTCGAGCGACGCGACCTGTCCGAAGGGAGAGACCTGCCAGTCCGGTCTCTGCTCACCGCCGACGACGAACCCCGGCACCAAGAAAGAGTGCACGACGAAGGCCGACTGCGGCGAAGGCAAGACCTGCCTCTCCGACAACACGTGCAAGGCCTGCGGCGGAACGAACGGCCCCTGCCCCTGCACGACGGCGACCGATTGCAGCGGCGGCCTCACCTGCGTCGCGGGCTCGTGCACCGCGCCTTCGAACGCGTGCAAGTACTCGAGCGAGTGCGGCGACTCGAAGATCTGCGCCGACGGTCAATGCCTCTCGTCGTGCGACAGCGCTCCATGCAGCGACGGCTTCTCCTGCGAGAAGGGCGTCTGCAAGCCGAAGCCGGGCGGCACGGTCGGCGGCGGCGACGGCGGGACGACCGGCGGCGGCAACGGCGGCTCCTGCTCCACCGATCCGGAGTGCGGCGCCGGCAAGTTCTGCGATCAAGGCGCCTGCGTGATCGACACACGTCCGAAGCCGAACTGCACGTCGGACGCACAATGCGGCGGCACCGCCGCCACGCCGAAGAAGTGCCTCGGTGGCTTCTGCAAGTACGCGTGCACCGACGACCAGTACTGCCGCACGATCGACAACCGCATCGGCTACTGCGCGAAGGACGGCGTGTGTCGCTCCTCCGCCGAAGCATCCGCCGCGTGCACCGGCCCCGGCCAGTGCCCGAACAACGGCTCGTGCATCGACAACGTCTGCAAGTGAACGAATCGCGCCGGCTGATCGCGAGGTCAGTCGGCGACGTCGACTTGCACGGTGACGTACTCGCACGTCAGCTTCTTGCGGAGCACTTCGCAGGCTTTTTCGCCGAGATGCGGGTCATGACTCGACGAGCGGACGTGCGCGGTGACGGCGTCGTGGCCCGTGCCGAGCGACCAGACGTGGAGTGAGCTCACCTTCTCGATCCCGTCGATCGAGAGGAGGACCTTCTCGACCTTCGTGACCGACAAGTGCGGCGGCGCAGCCTCGAAGAGGACGAGGCCGGCGTCGCGCAGAAGACGAAGCGCGCCGAGCACGAGGATCGTGACGACGACGAAGCTCGCGAGCGGGTCGACGATGGCTGGCGCACCGAGGCGCATCGCGAGGCCTGCGCCGAACGCGGCGACGGAGCCGAGCGCGTCGCCGAGGAGATGGAGCCACGCGCCGCGGAGGTTCAGCTGCTGCCCGTGCGCGACCTTGCCGTGCGCTTCGTGATCGTGATCGTGCTCGTGATCATGATCGTGCGGAGACGGCACATGCGCATGCCCGTGACCATGGCTATGACCGTGACCGTGCGCGTGGCCGTGATGGCCCATCGCGCCGTGGAGAAGCCATGCGTTGAGGCCGTTGACGATCAGCGCCGCGGTCGCGACCGCGAGCATCAGCTCCGACCACGGCTTCGGCCCCGTGTGATGAAGATGCTCGATCGCGTCGCGCACCAGCTCGACGGCGACGCCGAGGACCAAGATGCCGTTCGCGAGCGCCGCGATCGGCTCCGCGCGGCGCAAGCCGTACGTGAAGCGCGCGTTCGGGCGGCGTGACGCGACACGCATCGCGCCGAGGCTGATGCCGAGCGCGAAGACGTCCATCAGGAGATGAAATGCGTCCGCCTCGAGGACATCGCTTCGCGCGATCTTCGCGCCGACGAGCTCGACGACGAAGAACGCGCCGATGAGGGTGAGGACGATGAGGAGCCGGCGCGACTGGCGCCGCTCGGTCTCGCTTAACTCTTCTTCCTGGTTCGAGGGCTCCGCCCTCGAGCTCCCGCCTCGCGGAGGAGTACCTCCGCTCGGGGCACGAGGGGGCTTCCCCTCGTGGCTCTCTTTCTTGTTCGAGGGCTA
>JBGAFW010000027.1:0-120338 GCA_044227045.1 Labilithrix sp. | reverse complement strand
CGCGGCGCGAGCCCGGTCACGCGCTCGAGGTTCTTCTGCGCGAGGCTCGAGCTGGCTTGCGCTTGCGCGAGGCTCCCTCGCGCGGCGACGAGCTGATCGGGGAGATCGGACGGTCGCACGAGGGCGAGGAGCTGACCGCGCTTGACCTTGTCCCCGCGATCGACGAGCACCGCGTCGAGGTAACCGAGCGTCTTCGAGCCGACCTCGGCTTGCGCGAGCGGACGGAGCTCGACGGGAGCGCGCACTTCGCGGGGCACGTCACGCGAGGCGACCTTCGCGACGACGACGAGCGGCGCGGGGCGTGCCTTCGGTGCGCTGTCGCTCTTGTTCGAGCATCCCGCGAGGGCCACGACGGCGATGGACGAGAGAGCGAAGAAAGGGACTGCGCGGCGCATGAGGAGCGGGCTGGATGATAGCCAACCCTCGAGCTCACGGCCCACAGACCCGGGCCGTGCGTGTCGAAGGGAGGAATGCGAGGACGGCAGCCTAGTCGTTTCGGACGCCAAAACGCCCCAAAGACCGACGAGCCGTTCGCCCGTACCCACGCGCTCGCGTTTGAAAGGGGTCAGCCGCCGGTCGTGACGAGCTTCTCGGCGTATTGCTCTTCGTTGATCTTGCCGGCGGCGAGATCCGCGTCGAGCTTCGCCTTCTCCTTTTCGAAGCTCGTCTTCGCTTCGTCGATCTGCGCGCGCGTCTCCTTCGCGAGCTCGACCCCATCGCTCTTGGCCGTCTTGAAGACGTCCTTGAGGAGCGAAGGGTCGGCCTTCTCGCCGCTCTCGAAGTACGCCTTCGCGGCGCGCGCGAGGCCATACGTGGTCGCGAAGGAGCCGGTCGCGCCGACGACGCTTCCCCACCCCGGGACGAGCTTCATCAGCGACGTGACGGCGAAGCGCGAGAGGCCGAGGCCGAGGATGTTTCCTGCGAACGCCTTCCAGAACGTGGCGTCCATTTGATGACCGTACATGTACGCGATGACGCGGAGCATGCGCGCCTCGTTGAAGCACACGCCGAACTCACCGAGCATCGGGAAAGGCAGCGCGCCGAGGATCGCCGAGCGAATCGCGAAGCGACGGGCGCAGTGCTCGACCTCGGCGTCACGTACGGCGGCGTCGGAGATCTTGTCGATCGATCCCGTCAGGAGGTCTTGCTTCATCTCGCGCTTGAAGCCCTCGACGAAGCCCGTCGGCTGCTCGAGGCCGAAGGCGCTGCGCACCTTCTCGAGCATCTGCTTCTCCTCGGGCGACGCCTCGTGATCGACGTACACCATCGCGCACGCCGCCGAGAGCGTGCGGGTACGGAGCTCGGGGCTCGTGATCCGAGCGAGCGCGGCGTCGAGGTCGACGTTCGAGCCGAGGAGCGACTGCGCGGTGATCCCGCTCGGGAGCTCTGCGCCTTCGAGCGCGTTCGCGATCGCTTGCTCTTCGTTCTGGTGGATCTTGCCGTCGGCCTTTGCGATCGCGACGAGCACACGAACGCTCGCGAGGATTTCCTCGTTCATGATCAACCTCCCTGGAAAGAGCGCCAGGGTATCGATCAAAGGCTCACTTGCAAACGGCCGGGTCGCGCAGCGCGCACTTGCCGTTTCGGCATTCGGCGGGGTTCTGGCAGGTCGCGGTGACCGAGCCGCCACAGCTCGCTCCATCGGCGAGGTGCGCCTCGCACTTCTTCGTGGTGTCGTTGCACTCACCGTTCTCGCAGACCGTGAGCTTGATCGTGGGCGTCTGGGTCACGCCGCAGTCGCCGCCGGTGGGCGCGAAGGAGACCTCGATGCACGTGCCCTGCGTCGCGGTGGCGCTCGGCGGAATGCAGAAGAGCCCCTTCAGACCGTCGCACGGCACTTCGTCCTGACCCACCGTGCACGTCGCGTCCTTCGCGAGCGGAGCCGTGCACTTGCCCTTCACGCAACGAAGCAGCGCGGAGCAGTCGTCGTCGGCCGTGCAGGTCCCGTTCTCTTCCACCGGCGCCGCGCACTTCGAGCTCGCGTTGCAGAGAAGCCCCTCGACGCAGCGCGCGTTCGCGCATGACGCTCCGGCCTCGGCGCGAGGTCCGCACTTGCCACACGTTTGCCCGGAGGTGATCGCGCACGCGCCCGACGCGCATTGCTGATCGTTCGCGCACGCATCTCCATCGGCGAGCGTCCCGCGGAAATCGCACTCCTTCGGCTGGACGCCGCCGAGCGCGTCTTTGCAGCTTCGGGCGGCGAGCGCGTTCTTGCATGCTTGCGCGGCCGCGTCCGTGACCTTGTAGCCAGGGCTCCCGACGTTCAGCTTGATCTGCGCGGCTTGGCGAGCCTTGCACGTCGCGGTGCTTCCCCAGATCGACTTGACGAGCGAGTCGCTCGCGCATGCCACGAAGCGGTCGCACACCGCGCCCGCGACGCCGTCGATCGTCGCTTGGGTCGGGAGGTCGCTGCTTCCGCCCGACGAAGAGGACGAGGACGAAGACGACGAGGACGACGACGAGGAGTCACTCGACGAGCACGCGAGGATGGTGCTCGTGACGACGAACGCAGAGGCGAGGAAGGTGGCAACGCGCATGAAGGAGAGCGTACGTCACGCGCCGCCTCTCCGTCACGCTCAGCCCTTCACGCCACCTGCTGTGAGCCCGCTCAAGAGCTGACGCTGCGCGACATAGAAGAGCGCCATCACCGGCACGCTCACGAGCACGGCGCCCGCCGCGAACGCCCCCCACTGCGCGTTGAACTCGCCGACGTACGACTGCAAGACGACGGGGAGCGTGAACGCGCTCTCGCGACCGAGGAGCGTCGCGGCGAGGATGAACTCGTTCCATGCGCTCATGAACGCGAAGAGCGCCGTCACCGCGATCGCGGGTCTCGCCGCGGGCAACGCGACCTTCAAGAAGGCCTGCGTGCGGGTCGCGCCGTCGACCATCGCGGCCTCCTCGAGGTCGACGGGGATCGCGAGGAACGCGCCGCGGAGCTGGAACACGGCGAACGGAACCGCCGTCGCCGCATAGACGATGACGAGCCCCGAGCGCGTGTCGAGGAGATGAAGCGCGTCGAGGATGAGGTACAGCGGCACCGCGCTCGCGACGCCAGGAAACATCTGCGTGAGCAGCATGCCGCGAAGCCCCGAGCGCTTTCCGACGAACTCGAAGCGCGCGAGCGCATAGGCCGCCGGCGTGGCGATCGCGACCGCGGTGAACGCCGTCGCGAACGAGACGACGATCGAGTTCATCACCTGCCGCGCGAAGAGCCATCCGCGCTCCGGCTCGGGTGAGCCGATCCCGGTGACGAGGCGGAAGTTGTCGAGCGTGATGTCGTGCGCGCCGTGCGGCACCGGGAGGACGCGTGGCTCGGTGCTGCCCGTCGGCGAGAGCGCCAACGTGATGACCCAGAGCACCGGGTAGAGCGCATAGGCGACGGCGAGGAGAAGCACGGTGTGCACCACGATCGCCTCCATCGTGCTGCCTCTCTGCTTTCGCGGCTTGACGTCGCTGCTCATGCCGGCTCCTTCTCGTCACGGCCTTCGCCGCCGATGCGACCAAGCACGCGCGACATCAGCGCGAGCAAGCCAAAGATGATGACCGCATACGCCGCCGCATAGCCGAGCTGCGCGTTGCGGGCGAACGCCCAGCGGTAGGCCTCGCTCACGAGGATGTCGGTCGTCCCATCTGGCTCACCGCCCGAGACGAGGTAGACGACGTTGAACATGTTGAACGTCCACACCGATCCGAGGACGACCGCCGGCAGCAGCGTCGGCCGGAGGAGCGGCAGCGTCACGAGGCGAAACGCTTGCCATCGCGTCGCTCCATCGACCTCTGCGGCCTCGAGCACGTCCTTCGAGATCGACGTGAGCGCGCCCATCACGACGACCATCATGAACGGAAAGCCGAGCCACACGTTCGTCGCGATGTTCGCCGCGAAGGCGGTCGAGAACTTGGAGAACCAGCTGATCGGCTCCGCCCCGAGCGCGATGAGGATCGCGTTGATCGCCCCAAATTGCCGGTGAAACATGCCCTTCCACGCGAGCGCGGTCACGTACGAAGGCACGGCCCACGGCAAGATGAGGAGCACGCGATACACCGCGCGGAGCCGGAGCATCCGCCGCGCGAGCGCGATGCCGAGCACCAACCCGATCGTGACGTGAAGCGCGACGTTGATGATCGTCCACACGACCGTGACGATCAGGGTGAGATAGAACGAACCGTGGGAGAGGAGCGGCTTGCCGCGCGCGGTGAGGATCTCGATGTAGTTGCCGAGGCCGACGAAGTGCGCGTCCTCGCGCGTGCCGGCGAAGAACGACGTCGCCGCGCCGGCCACGAGCGGCAAGACGACGAGCACCAAGATCGTGATCGCGGCATGAAGGACGTATTTGTACGCGGGCTTCGACGCGCGCAGCTCGCGACGAAAGCCTGGCGCGCGCACGCGCTTGACGATCGCGAAGGCGATCGCGAGGAGGCCGAGCCCGAGCACCATCGCGAGCGGCGCGGGCGACGACGCCTCCGCCGGCGTGCGCATCACGTCGTCGTAGCGAGCCTTCGCCTCGGCGAGCGCGTCCCGTGGAGACGCGTCTCCACGGAGGACCTTGCGGAGCGCCTCCTTCGCGGGATCCCACACCGGGTTGACCGCCATCGCGCTCGGCATCGGGACCGCGCCTGCCGCCGCGTCGTGAAAGGCGAGCTGCGTGCGTCGATCGCGCATCGCCTCGGGTGAACGCTTCGCGTCTTCGATGAGCTGAGCGTCCCAGTATCCCTTCGTCGCGACGATCTGCTTGCCGACCTCCGCGCGATCGTACGCCGACGTGCCCGAGCCGAGCTCGCGCGCGAACGCACGCGCCTCTTTGCTCTTCGCGCCCTCGGGCGTCATGAACGCGCCGTCGACCGTCAGGAACGGACGCATCGGCCCGACGCCTTCGAGCGCGGGCAGCGGCACGACCTCGTACGTGACCGATCCCTTCAAGTCGCCGGCGAGCCACGGTCCGCTCATCACCGCCGCGGCGTGGCCCGACTCGAACAGCTGCTTGACGAGATCGCCGCTCGCTTCGTCGGGGATCGCGCCGGAGCGGACGATCGCGCGCGCCTTCTCGAGCGACTCTTCCGCCGGCACGCCGATCATCGCGAAGCCGGTCTTGTCGTCGAAGAGCTGACCGCCGTACGCGTGGAGGATGGGCGCGTGGTAGTAGACGCTCTGCGCTTCGTACGCGAGCGGGTACACGCCTTGCCCGAAGCTCCCCTTCTTCGCGAGCAGCGCCTCGAGCGTCTTTGGCGGCTCGGGCAGGAGCTTCGTGTTGAAGTACAGCGCGACGCACTTGCTCGCGAGCGGCACGGCGAAGCGCTTTCCGTCGTGCGTGATCGCCGTCACCGTGACCGGCTCGTACGAGTCGAGGTCTTCGTCGGGGAAGGCGTCGCCGACCGGCGCAGCGAGCCGGTGAAGCATGTATTCGCCGAGGCGATTGTGCGGGCCGATGAAGACATCCGGACCATTTCCACGGGGGATCGCGGCCTCGAGCTTCGAGAGATACGCCTCGTACGGGATCGCGAGCGAGGTGACCTTGATGCCCGGGTGCTCGGCCTCGTAGCGCGCGACGACACGCTTCAGCGCGGCCGCCTCGCCTCCTTGGTACGGATGCCAGAGCACGACGCCGCGAGGTGGCTCACCACACGCTGGCAAGACGAGGATGAGCGCCACCAGCGCGAAGAGCAAGAGGAGCGCCCGCCGAGAGCTACTGCGCAGCATCGGACGGCGCTTCATCGGGATGCGTCGAACAGAGCCCGATCGGTCATCGCGTCGAAGAGATGAATCGACGACGGCGCGGCGCCGAGCGGGATCACCGAGCCGGGCTTCACGTCGCGCGCGTCGGCCGCGTCGAGCCGCGCGATGACGGTGGGACCGCTCGAGCGAAGCCAGCCATGCGCGAAGGCCTCCGACCCAAGCGCCTCGACGATCTCGACCTTGAGCTCCGCGATCTTCGGCGTGTCGCCCTTCGCGAGGAACATGTCGTGTGGCCGAACGCCGATCGTCACGTTGCGCCCGTGCTCGAGCGCGGACGGGTTCGTCTTCGTGAAGCGCTCTTCGTCGACGCGCGCGTGAATGCCGCCCCCGTCGGCGAAGAACGAGCCGTCCTTCTCCTTCATCAGCGTGCCGGTGAGGAGGTTCATCTGCGGCGAGCCGAGGAACGTCGCGACGAACTTCGTGCGAGGGCGCTCGTAGATCTCGAGCGGCGGCCCCTTCTGCTCGACGAGCCCGCCGTTGAGCACCCAGAGAGAGTCGGCGAGCGTCATCGCCTCGACCTGATCGTGCGTGACGTAGAGCGTGGTCGCGCCGATGCGATCGTGCAACCGGCGGATCTGTACGCGCACCTCGGCGCGAAGCGCAGCGTCGAGGTTCGAGAGCGGCTCGTCGAAGAGGTAGATGTTCGCTCGGCGCACGATCGCGCGGCCCATCGCGACGCGCTGGCGCTGTCCGCCCGAGAGCTGCTTCGGCAAGCGATCCATCAGCTTGCCGAGCCCGAGCATCGCGCTCGCCTCCTCGATGCGCTTCGTGATCTCGGCTTGCGCCGTGCCGCGAAGGCGAAGACCGAACGCGAGGTTGTCGCGAACGGTGAGGTGCGGGTAGAGCGCGTAGCTCTGGAACACCATCGCGACGTCGCGATCGCGCGGCGGCAGATCGGTGACGTCGCGGTTCGCGAGCGTGATCGTCCCTTCGTCGGCTTGCTCGAGCCCAGCGACGAGGCGAAGCAGCGTCGACTTTCCGCATCCGCTCGGCCCGACGAGCACGGCGAACGCTCCCTCCGGGATCTCGAGATCGACACCGCGAAGGATCGGCGTCGTTCCAAACGCCTTCTTGATGCCACGCGCCGCGCATCGAAGCGGCGCGGCTTCGCGTGCGTCGTCGACGGGAAGCGGCGTCTCTCCCTTCGAAGGAGAGTGCGTCGCGTCCTTGGACTCTGTTTCGGAGGGCGTCACCGCGGGCATAGAAGATCCGTCTCGCCGAGCAGTCCAGCGAGGTGTTTCAGACCCCTCCCGCTGCCGGCACCATCACGTAACTCACTTTTGAGTGACGTTCGAGCGGTTTTTCCTGGACGGCGCGAAGATATGGAGTCAGTGACTCCGGCGTGAGGTGGGCTCCTGCGCTCGTGATGGCTGGGGTGGCGGTGGTCGCCGCGTGCGGCGATGACGCACCGGCGGCGGGTACGTCGGCGGGAGGCGATCCACCGAGCGCCCCGTCATCCTCATCGTCATCGTCCTCCTCTTCTTCTTCTTCTTCTTCTTCGGGCGAGCCAAATCCACCAGCGCCAGCGTCCTGCGCGCGGAAAGACGTCGCGCATGGCGCGCCCGTCGCGCTCTTCGACGCGTTCTCGGCCGAGATGAAGACGTTGGCGGGTGCCGCAGCGCGTAAAGCACGCGTCGACAAGCTCCTCGCGGACGTGGCCGCGCAAGGCGGCACGCCGCTCGAAGATCCCGCGAGCGCCCGCGTCGTCTTCCTCGCGCGCAGGGCCGCGACCGCGTCTTCGTGGAAGGTGAGCGGATCGTTCTCCGACTGGGACACCGAGACGAAGGCCACTTCGCTCACGCTGATCCCCGAGACGGATCTCTTCGCCGCCGAGACGAGCATCCCGCATGGGGCGAGCTTCGAGTACAAGCTGCTCGAGAACGGCACGACGTTCGTCCCCGATCCGCTCGCCACCACGGTGGTGTGGGACGGCATCGATCGCGGCTTCGGCAAGCTCGGCGAGATGAACGCCGTCGGGCATCCCGGCGACAGCCCGCTCGATCGCGGCCGCATGATCTCGCTCGGCAAGGTGCACGCGACGAAGCTCAACGACGATCGCGACGTCTGGGTCCACTACCCCGCCACCTACGACGACGCCTCGTGCAAGAAGCTCCCGTCGATCGTGTTCCACGACGGCAACGAGTCGCTCACGCGTGGCGCCTTCGCGAAGAAGGCCGACGAGCTCTATGCGACGCGCCCCGATCTCGCCGCCGTGCTCGTCTTCGTTGGCCTCCCGACGCAGGAGGTCCGCATGGACCAGTACACGTTCGGCACGGCCGGCGCGAAGGGCCCGGACTACATCGATTTTCTCGTCAGCGATCTCTGGCCGAAGATCACGAAGTCGTCACGCGTCTGCGGCAAGCCCGAGGCGCGCGGCATCTCCGGCGCGTCGCTCGGCGGGCTCATCTCGACGTTCGGCGCCTTCGAGCACCCCGAGCAATGGGGTTGGGTCGGTTCGCAGAGCGGCTCGTACTTCTGGGATGACGACGCGCTCATCACACGCGCCGAGACCGAGGCGAAGAAGCCCGTACGGATCTACCTCGACTCGGGCTGCCCCGAAGACAACTGCGACGTGAACGACGCGCTCGCGACCGCCCTCCAGCAAAAGGGCTACGACTTCGTGCGGATCAAGGCGCCCGGCGCGGCGCACGACTGGTCGTATTGGGAGGCGCGTCTGCCCGGAATGCTCACGCATTTCCGCGACAAGCAGACCGCCTGCGACTGAGGTTCTTCCCCAGCCGGAACGTGCGTGGGCGCTTAGCTGACGACAACGAGGCTCACGCCAAGCACGAGGAGCGCGACACCAAGCAAGCCGATCACGAGGTTTGTCTTCATGCGCAGCGACCTCCCGCAAAGGCGCTGGCCAGCAGGTGATGTGCCAAGCCGGCGCGTGCGCCAACTCATCGATTCCCCGTCGCGCGGCCTCCATGTGTGAGCGTGAGGTGGATCGACCGAGAGCCTCCAGACCTGCCCAGTGAGATGGGATGGTCTCACCGACGCCCGTCTACGTGATCCTACGTAGACGCGTTCTTTTGCTCGAACCGTCGCGCGTTTCTCGTTATCTGTGCGAGAGGACGTGCTGGCGAAGAGAACGACAAAGATGGACGCCGATCACGTCGTTCGGCTGGATCGCGACTGGACCTCGTTCCTCGAGGTGGTGCGCGACGAGGCGCAGCCCACCGATCACGATTGGGCCGCGCAGATCACGAGCACGGCTGCGAAGCTGGTCACGACGAGCAGCGGGCTCTGCATGACGATCGTCGAGCACGCGCCCGATCTCTCGACCGCCCGCAGCGCCACGCTCATCGCCGAGCCTCGGATGCGCGATATGTTCAACATGAGCGACGCGGGCATCCGCTACCTCGGCGTCGAGAAGTTTCGCGAGTACTACTACCCGCGACACATCGCGACGACGCACCAGGAGATCGAGCGCGCGTTCGATCGGGATTACCGTGAGCAAGCCGCGGCGATGCGACGAGGCGCGGGCTTCTCCGATGCGCTCGGCCTCATTCTTCACCCCGATCCAGGCGTCGTCATCGTCCTCTTCGCGCTGCATGAGAGACCGATCGTCCTCGATCGCAACGCGCGCGCGCTCCTCACGCGCCTCGGCCTTCACATCGAGACGGCGTATCGGCTGCGCCGCCGAGGAAGCGACGTCGTCAAGGCGATCCTCGACCGCGATGGGAGGGTCCTCTTCACCGCGCCTGGCATGCCTGCACGCGACGCGCTCGACGCGAGTGCGCAGACGTCGATTCGTCAGCTCCGCGCTGCGCGCGATCGAAAGAGCTCGCTCTCGGCGCCCGCCGCGATCGCGCTCTGGCCTGCCTTGATCGCTGGGCACTTGAGCCTCGTCGAGCGAAGGATCGACGGGCAGCTGCGCTACCTCCTCGTCGAGAACGCGCCGAGCACGCAGCCCTTCCGCGCGCTGTCGAAGCAAGAGGTCGACGTCGTCTCGCATGCCGCGCGCGGCCTCTCCACCAAGCTCATCTCCTATGCGCTTGGCATCTCGACGCCGTCGATCTCGGCCAACCTCGCCAGCGCCGCGACGAAGATCGGCACCGCGACCCGCATCGAGCTCGTGCGCCTCGCCGCGATGCTCACGCGCGACCCACGCGCACGCTTCGTCGACTTCAAGCTCTCGGAGGCCGAGCGCGACGTGCTCGACCTGATCCAGCGCGGCCTCACCAACGAAGAGATCGCGTCGAAGCGCTCACGCTCGATCCGCACGATCGCAAACCAGGTCTCCTCCCTCCTTCGTAAGACGAAGACCACCTCGCGCCGCGACCTCGTGCGCGTCACGCACGCCGAGCGAAGCTAGGCGAACGACTCGCCGCACGCTCCTGTCACTTCTTCTTCCACTTGAGGCCATTGCACGAGGAGGCAGGCTCGTGCCCGGACAGCGCGTTCGAGCCGAAGACGCGGCAGTCGCGCTTCGTCCCCGTCCCCGAGCACGTCGTCTTTTGGTCACCGCGCCCGCAGCCCGAGCTCTCGATCGCGGAGTCGCGCTGGTAGCAGTCGCAGGCGCTGCCCGTGTCGCAGCAAAAGCCCTTGTAGATATACGTGTTCGGTCCTGCATGCGAGTCGGTGCACTCGGACGCCGCGATCTCCTCGCTGCCCGTCTGCGACGTCCAGTGGCACGTGCAGCTGTGCTCCTGCTTCGTGCATACGAACGCCTCGCATTCGCACTCGGTCGTCTCCCCGTTGCTGTCGAGATCGAAGCAGCAAACGTAAGGCGTCTTCGCCGAGGACGAGCCGCCATCGCAGCTCGCGACGGGGCGCTCGTCCGACAAGAGGCCAAAGGAGCTCGCGCTGCACCGGCATCCCGCGCTGCTCTGCGCGCAATGCATCGCCCCGCCGGCGTTGGTCGAGGAGTCGTCCGCCCCCGTCAGCGCGGACGAGCAGGCAGCCATGACGAAGACGAGTGGAACCCATGACGCAAACGTGCGTGCCTTGATCATGATCTGTCCCCCTTCAACTGTCGTGCTCGCTTGCTGCGAGCGATCGTGCACGACGCGCGGCGGGTGTGCCGGCGAAACTTCATAGTCATTTGTTTGGCAGGCCGACGACGGCTCGTCAGGTTCGACGACGAAGGTTCGTCACTCCATCATTCATCCGCCCAGTTATCCTCGGGAATCGACGCATGACGGCGCGGCATCGAACGTGCGTTACATCCGGCACGATGACGACTCGGGGGGATGGGGTGAAGGCAGACAGCATCGTTCGGCTCGGCGGGGATTGGCGTGGGCTTCTCGAGGCCGCCTACGACCACGAGCCGCGAACCGACACCGAGTGGGGCATGCAGCTCGTCGAGGCGGCGAAGGCCGTCTTCACGACGGGCATGTCCCTCGCGGTCGTCGAGCACCCGCCGGATCTTCACACTGCCCGAACGACGGCGCTCGTCGTCGAGCCGCGCTTTCGCCCGATCTTCAACGTCACGGACAATGGCATGCGCGTCCTCGGCATGGAGAATTTTCGCCACTACTACTACCCGAGGCACCTCGCGACGACGCACAGCGAGATCGAGCGTGAGGTCGCGCCGTCGACACGAGCCGCCACGGACGCCATGCGCCGGAGCGCCGGGGTGACCGACGCGCTTGGGCTCATCGTTCACCCGGAGCCTGGCGTGGTGTTGGTGCTGTTCGCTGGGCACGAGCAAACGATCCACGTCGATCGCCGCACGCGAACGCTCCTCACGAACATCGCGCTGCACCTCGAGACGAGCTACCGCCTTCGCCGGCGCGGGGAGGAGGTCGTGCGCGCCATCGTCGACCCCGATGGAGGCGTCGTCTTTCGCGATGGCGGTGCGGCGGCGAAGAACCTGCCTCCCGACCATGTGCTCGCGACGACGGCTCGTCGCGCGCAGCGTGCAAAGCAGCGAGGAAAGGCGGCGCCCGACGCGATCGAAGCCGTCGATCTTTGGCCGGCGCTCGTGAACGGTCAATTGACCCTCGTCGAGCGAAAGGTGGACGGGCGAAGCCGCTATCTCTTCGTCGAGAATGCCACGCGCGCGCAGCCGTTTCGTGCGCTCGCCAAGAGCGAGATCGACGTCGTCTCCTACGCAGCGCGCGGCCTCTCTTCGAAGCAGATCGCCTATGCGTTGGGGCACTCGTCGTCGACGATCTCGGCGCACCTCGCGAGCGCGGCGGGAAAGGTCGGCGCCGCGTCACGGATCGAGCTCGTTCGCCTCGCCGCGATGCTCACGCGCGATCCACGGGCGCGCTTCGCGGACTTCAAGCTGTCGGCGGCAGAGCGCGATGTGCTCGAGCTCCTCAAACGTGGCCTCTCGAACGAAGAGATCGCCTCGATGCGGTCACGATCCATTCGAACGATCGCCAATCAAGTAGCGTCTCTTCTGCGCAAGACGAAGACGACCTCGCGCCGCGAGCTCGTCGTGCAGTCCGCGCAGGCCACGCTCGGTCAACCTCCGGACTGATTCGCGAGGTCGAGCCACCGGGCGGCGTGAAGACGTGATGGCGCTTTGGTCATTTCTTTTGCGCGCTCATGACGAGCGCATGCATCTGTCGAAAATGACTCATCCACGTGTGGTCATTTGTTCAACCGAGCCGTGACGCGGCGGCGCGCGCTCGAAATGACGGTACGTTGAGCTCGAGGGTGGGGTTGCTCGTTCGACGACGGCGGGCCGGGCGCACGCGTGTGCGCTTCGAGGGTGCGCGTCGTGTGTCCGAAGAAAGAGAAGGAAGAGTCATGGCGATGTCGAAGAAGGTGCTGACAGGAAGCTTGCTCGCGCTCGCGCTCCCCGCGTCGATCGCGCTTGCGCACGACAACGGAGGCCGCGGCGATCGCGACGATGACATTCCCGTCATCGTGACGATGACGACGATTCATGCCTGCATGCAGTCGAACAGCGGAAACCTGCGCATCGTCTCGACGCCGCCCTTCGCGTGCCGCAACGGCGAGACCGCGATCGCGTGGAACGTCGTCGGTCCCGCGGGCGCGGCAGGCGCCACGGGCGCGACGGGCGCGACAGGACCGATGGGACCTGCAGGGCCGATGGGACCGATCGGCCTCACGGGCGCGACGGGCGCGACGGGCGCGACGGGTGCGACGGGACCCGCGGGGCCGATGGGACCGCAAGGTGTCGAGGGCCCGCAGGGTCCGATCGGACCGATCGGCGGGGTGGGGCCGATGGGGCCGATGGGCTTCATGGGTCCTGCAGGCGCGGACGGAGCGCCGGGCGCCACCGGCCCTCAAGGTCCGCAAGGCGCGGCGGGAGCCAACGGCGCGCAGGGTCCGCAAGGACCGGAAGGTCCGATGGGACCGATGGGACCTCCGGGTGATGGTCCGCCACCGAAGCGCGTGATCGGGCTCCTCGAGATCAGCGGCGTCGATGGCCCGACGTCGCTCGGGGGCGCGTCGTACTTTCCGATCTACGAGCTCGATCTGTCGTCCACGCGGCAGACCGCGCTGGCTGCGTCCGCGGGGCAACTTCCGAAGGGCAAAATCACGGCGCCAACGCTCGATGTGCTCATCGGAATGAACGGCGTGAGCGATCTCGTCAGCAACATGCTCGACGGAACACCCATGAACGTCGGCGCGGTTCTGTTCCTCGCCAACGAGAACGGCGAGCTCCCGACGGCACCTGACCTGAGCCTTCCCTCCTTCACCATCTCCATGACGAGCAGCTACGTCGTCTCGCATTCGATCGCGTCGGGCGTCATCGCGCAGCAGCACATCATCTTCAACGCTTCGACCGTCGCTCTCTCCGGCGGCGTCTGGTCGGCGCCGCCAACCCAGATGACGGGGGGCTACACCATCGCGGGGGGAGGAACGTTCATCCCCATCACGACGCCACCGACGCTCGCCTTTCCGAGCACGTACTCCGCCGACGCGCGACGACTCTACGAAGGGAACCCGCTCGGCGAAAATCTCAAGACCTACCCAAACATGCCTCGGCAAACGGGCCAGGTCCTGGTCGATTACGCGGTCCCGCACCCCGACACGATTCAAACCTCACTCACGCAGAGCGTGCTCAGGCCGCAGGGGGTCAGTGCCAGACCGGAATTCAGCGACACCATCCTCAGCCAACCGCTCGCGAACGGCGCGGTCAAGGATTTCGAGACTTACATCAAGGGGTCGCAGATCCCCAAGGTCACCGTCGAGCTTCGCGCACCGGCGCCGTCGACCGCGCTGATCTACGAGTTCAATGACGTACTGCTCACCTCCTTCAGCATTCACGCCTCGAGCGCGGGAGTGCGCGAGAATGCGGCCTGGCTCTTCTCCAAGATTCGATGGGCGAAAGCCGACGACAAGGGGGTTTTCCCATCACCGAGCACGTGGCAATCGTACGCGCTACGAGTCGCCGCCGAAGAGGTCGCGCAGCTTCTCCATGAAGCCTTTGCGGAGCGGCGTGACCTCTTCGCCGAGCTCTTTCGAGAGCTCTTCGATCAGCTCTTTCTGGCGAGCCGTGAGCGAGGTGGGAATCTCCACCGTCACCTCGACGCGTTGATCGCCGCGACCGATCCCGGCGCGGCGCGCGATGCCCTTGCCTTTGATCCGGAGCGTGGTGCCAGGCTGCGTGCCGGCGGGGACGCGGAGCTTGCCTCGGCCGTCGAGCGTGGGCACCTCGACCTCGGCTCCGAGCGCGCATTGCGTGAACGTGAGGGGCACGCTGCAGACGACGTCGTCTCCGGCGCGGCGGAAGAACGGATGCGCGAGCACCTTGATCTCGAGCTCGAGATCGCCCGCAGGCCGGTCCGCGCGAGGTCGATTGCCCGCTCCATTCACGACGCGCGTCGCGCCATGCTCGACGCCAGCGGGGAGCGTGACCTCGATCGTGTTCTCGTTCGTGATGAGGCCGCTGCCCTTGCAGCCGGTGCACGCGTTCGTGACGACGGTGCCGCGACCCTTGCAGCGCTGGCACACGCGCTCGACGGCGATCGGGAGAAGGCCTTGCTGGAAGCGAACGCGCCCGCGTCCGTTGCATGCGCTGCACGTCTCGGGCTGTGAGCCTTTGGCCGATCCCGAGCCACGGCAGTCGTTGCACGAGACGATGCGGTCGTAGCGCATCGTCTTCGTCGTGCCGAAGGCCGCTTCCTCGAAGGTGACCTCGAGCTCGCGCTTCAAGTCGCCGCGATCGCCCCTGCCGACGCCGAAGACGCCGAGCAAGTCGCCGAGGATGCCGTCGATCGCGATCTCGCTGAAGTCGACGACGCCGCCAGCGAACGGTCCGTTCGACGCGAACGGCGAGCCCGGCTCTTCGGCGCGATGACCGAAGCGGTCGTACATCGCGCGACGCTGCGGATCGCTCAGCACCTGGTAGGCGGCGTTGATCTCCTTGAAGCGAACGGCCGCCTTCGGATCGTCGGGGTTCTTGTCCGGATGATGCTGCGAGGCGAGCTTGCGGAAAGCCGCCTTGATGTCATCAGGCCCGGCCGACTTCGGCACGCCCAAGGTCTCGTAGTGATCGCGCTCTGCCGGCATGTCGGAAACGAGTCACGGGAAGGATGAGGATCCCGGCCTGCGAGATCAAGTAGCACACCTCACTCGGCGCAATCATGCGCAATAACCGAGGCGATAGCAGAGCGGCGGCCGCGCCTCGTCTTCGTCGGCAGGGCATGGGCTTGCCGCCGGATGAGCCTTTCGCGGGCGCTTGCCCAAAGGCTCGTTCGCCGCGGCTCGGCGCGCGAAACGAGAGGGTGCTCTGGGGACACCGAATGCCTCATTTCTCGAGCATTTATCCGGCAAAGCTCGGCTTCGAAAACCGTTGGCTCTGTGCTAATCACGGCCACTTCACGCTGCAGCCAAGCCCATGACGACGTACCGACGCATTTCGCCCGCCGACCAGCACGCGCTCTACGCACGCATCGTCAAGCGCTGTAGGCCAAAGCCCGGCGAGCCGATCCCCGTCGTCGTCTTCGATCTCGACGGCACGATCATGGACAACCGGCCGCGCACGGCCACGATCCTGCAGGAGCTTGCCGCAGAGCTTCGTGAAGAGGCGCACTCGGCCGCGGAGACCCTCGCGGCGGCGCGCACGGAGAGCCTGGCGTATCTCCTCACGGAATCGCTGCAGCGCCTCGGCGTCGAGCACCCGGAGATGGTCTCGCGCGCGGAGGCGTTCTGGCGCGCGCGCTTCTTCTCGGATGCGTACCTCAAACACGACGTCGCGGTTCCCGGCAGCGTCGAGCTCGCGAAGGCTTGCTACGACGCGGGCGCGATCATCGTCTACTTCACCGGCCGCGATCTTCCGTTCATGAGCCTCGGCTCGTTCCAGAGCTTGCGCGACCTCGGGTTTCCGATCGGCGTCGTGGGAACCGAGCTCGTCTGCAAGCCCGACGCGAAGATCCCCGACGAGGCGTTCAAGCGAGAAGAAGGCCCGAAGATCGCGCGCGTGGGCCGCGTTGTCGCGGCGTTCGACAACGAGCCTGGCAACTGCAACGCGTTCCTCGAGATGAACCCCGACGCCGACGTCGTCTTCGTCGACACACAACATCTCCCCGGCGCCCCGCCGCTCGCCGAGCGCGTGCACATCGTCCCCGATCTGCTGATGCGCTAAGCTCCGCTTGCAGGAGCCAATGAGAAAAGACACTCGTTCGCTTCTCCTCTCGCTCGCCATCGCGTCGTTCGCGATCGCTGGAGCGGTGATGGCGGCGCAGGGATGCCGCGCGTCCACGACGGACAACCCTGGCGCGCCGAAGGAGAGCCCGCAAGCGAGCGCGCAGCCCGCGCCGCTCGCCGCGACGGCGCCTGCGAGCGCGGCCACCGCCGTGATCGCCGAAGGAGGCCCGCCGCCGGCGCCGTTTCGTGGTGACGAAGTGCTCTCGCCCGATGGTCTAGGCAAAGAGAGTGTAGGTTACATACTTTCGGCGGTCCTCCGGCACCTCGACCTCCCAGCGCCGCAGCGCGCGCAAGAGGTGAGCGCCAACGGCCTCGAGGCGGCGCGCAAGGCGACGGAGCTTCGGCTCGCCGTCGATCTGTCGCCCACGCGAATGCGGCTCGCGATCTTGGGGCACGGCTTCGTGCTGCCCCCCGACACCGAGATCCGCGCGCGATCGGATCGCTATGGGCACGTCGTCGTGTGGCCCGACGTCACGCAGTACCGTCCGCTCGCGCCGGGGTCGATGCGTGCGCTCCTCGGCGAACGCCGGCTCGACGTCGCGCCGATCATGCCGGCCGAGGTCACCATGCGTGACGAAGGCGGCCGTCGCATCGGCATTCGCACACGACGCGCCGACGTCACGACGCGCGCCGCGCACGCGACCTTCGAGATCGGCAAGCTCGAAGGCGCAGGCGAAGGCGGCGTGCTCCTCTGCCGCCTCCTGCTCGATTTGATGAACGCGCCGCCCGGCATCGCGCTGTGCGCGCAAGACGAGCTCCCGGTGCGCACCGAGCTTCGATGGACGAGCAGCCATGGCGCGCTCGTCTTCGAGCTGACGGGCGCGCTTCGGCGCACGGACATCCCGCTCGCCTCGCTCTACGTTCCGCCGCAGACGGCGTCGTTCGCGCCGGTGCCTCTCCCGACGATGGGCATCGGGCCGATGCTGAGCGCGCAGGAGCTGACCGCGCTGCGCACGAACGACATCGAGCTGCCGCCGCCAGCGCCGGTCCCTTCGCCCACCGGCGCAAACCAGCCACCGCCGCAGCCGCCGATCGCCAAAGACTCCGCCGGCGACATCCTCACACTCGTCAACCCGACCCTCGAGCTCCGCGTGCTCTACCTCGACGGGATCCCGGTCGCCTGGGCAGCGCCGCAAGCGCGCGGCGAGCTCCATGGCCTTCGTCGTGGTCGCTACGTCGCGCAGTGGCGGACGTTCTTGGGTGACGCGGTCGATACGCCGATCACGCAGACCGTCCCGGGCACGACGCAGGTGGGCGCGATCGCGCTTCCGCCGCCGGTCGACGGCGGCGCGCGATGACCTCGGTGCGCCGTCAGTAGTTCTTCAAACAGCAGATCTGCGCGACTTTGGGGAGTGGCGCGCTCCGTGCGTGAAACGTCAGCCGACGCATCGAGCCGTCTGGTTGGGGCGTCTCGACGGTACCTTCGAAGAACTGCGCGGTGCGGCTCGTGATCGTCACTGTGGCCGTTGGTTGCGGGGACACAGCACCACCGCCAACGCCCGATTCACGGAAAGCAGAGCACGTGGTTGTGAAGGGCGCGCCATTGGCTGGCGCGTTCTCGTAGCGCCCCAAACCAAACGGCGCGGGCATGCTGTCCGTGGACGTCGCGTGGAGAAGAAGGATGTCTTGTCCTTGATCCTCACGCGTCCATCCATCCTTTGGGTCCGCGAAGACGTTGGGTGTGTCTCGAAGCTCCAAACGGAGCTCACGAATGTGCTGGACGACGCCGTTCACCACGAGGTCGTAGGCGTCTTCATAGATCATCGCATCGTACCAATTCGTTGCGCCGTCCGTGGCTGTTCCGCGATGCTTCACGCGCTCTGCGCAGGCCGTCGATGCCTCACCATCGTAGAGATCGGTCTGCACCCGCGCAGCGATCCCAGGTTGGTTTGGTAGCCAAGCGTCACTCGCAGAGCGGTTCGGTATCGAGGGCGGCCTCGTCGGCTCGCTGGCGGAGGGTGCGCCTTGCTCACCCGACGTGGGGATGACGGCCGACTCCTCGGCAGTGCTTCCGCACCCGAGGATCGACATCACTGAAAATGAAACGAGACCGAGACAACCGAGGGTGGAGTGCATGCCTCCTACCCGAAGCAACGGACGGTCCACTTGGATTTTTCGACCCGACGTTGCGACCTCAGGCTCGCAAGGGACATCACAAAAGGAGGGACACGAATCTCAACGTGGGAAGTGAGCCTCGCGCAGAACGAAGCGCTCCGTGCGATATCTCGAGCGTGCTGTGTTTCGTGATCCCGTGAAGCGCAGTGGCGTGGCCGCTCGCGATGTTCCACTCGTGCGAACCAGCCCTATTGAAACCCCATTCGAGAGCATGGGGCGGCCGATCCACCTGTTTGACGCCGCTCGACATCAACGCGCTCGAGTCGGCTCGCTTGCCTACGTGTAGTCGTCTTTCGTGAACGTGACGTCGCCCATGCCCGCGGCCTCGGCCTTCGCGCGAAGCGTCTCGACGACGGCGGTCACGACGTCGATGCGCGTGGTCGGGAGGTAGTACTCCTCTTCGTCGACGTCCGGCATCGCCGCGAGCCGCGTGGCGATCTCTTCGCGCTCGCCCGGATCGAGCACGAGGTGTGCGTTCCATCCTTCCTCCTCGTGCATCGAGATCGCCTCGCGTCCCATGCCGATCGGATTGAATGCAAGATACACATTCGTGAAGTAGAGCCGCCACGCGCCGTAGTCTCCGTCCGCGAACCACTCGGCCCGAAACATCTGCCTCATCACCTCCCCGAGGTAGGCGCCCACCGCCGGCGCGACGAGCTCGATGCTCTCGGGGCGCTCACGCACTGCGTCGCGTGCGTCACGAACGTACTGATCGAGGAGGCTCAGCGTGTCGGGCGTCCCGTCCAGTGCGACTTTGTACTTGCTCGCGACGAAGCGAATGCAGGCGGCGCACAGCTCGGCCACCCGATCCGGCGGGGGCGGAAGCGGCTCGAGGGGAGCGGTCTTCGCCTCGGCCTCGGCCTCGTCCACAGCGTCGTAGCTGCCGGCTCCGTTCGATTCCCCGTTCTTCTTGTTCGTTTCGTCGGTGGACATTGGGTTGCCTCTTCCTAGCTCGCCACCTACGCGCGCGTCACGTCGCCTACCTTCTCCGATCGCACAAAAAAGGCGCTCCTCGATGGTCCCCGGTGAGACCACCCACGGTGAGCCCCGAGACGGCGCGACCGACGAGAAGAGAGAGAATCCCCAACGAACCGCCCTACTCCGAAAGGCGCGGCCCAAAAGGTGGACCCGCCTCACAAATCCGCTTTCGATAAGGAGAAAGCCGGTCTACCTTGTCAGGTCCATGCGGATCGGTATTTTCAGCGACATCCATGCGAACTTGGAGGCCTTGTCTGCGGTCCTCGAGGCGTATCGGAAGGAAAATATCGACGTCTACTACTGCCTCGGTGACACCGTGGGCTATGGCGGCTCGCCGAACGAGTGCGCGGACCTCGTCCGTGACCTCTCGAAGGTGACGATCCTCGGCAACCACGACGCAGCCGTGTCGGGTCGCATGGACTACTCGTACTACTACGAGGCCGCACGCCACGCGCTCGACGTTCACGCGGCGATGATCTCGCCGGAGAACATGGCGTGGCTGAAGGCGCTGCCGTACCAGCACAAGCTCGAGGATGTCGACGTCCTCCTCTGCCACGGCTCACCCGTTCGCCTCGAGGAGTTCGAGTACATCTTCGCTCCCGAGCAAGCACGTGAGTGTCTGCCGCTCTGGGACAAGCTCGGGCACATCACGCTCATCGGTCACTCGCATCTCTGCAAGGTCTTCGCGCTCACGAAGAGCAGCGTCGAGGAGATGCCGGCGGTCGACTTCGAGCTCGCGCCCGACAAGAAGTACATCGTCTCGGTCGGCTCGGTCGGTCAGCCGCGCGACTTCGACAACCGTGCAAGCTTCACCGTCTACGACTCGGACAAGAAGCGCTTCGAGTTCAAGCGCATCGAGTACGACATCGAGCTCGCCGCGGACAAGGTCCTGCGCGCGCGCCTCGAGCGCAACTTCGCGCACCGCCTCTTCATCGGCGTCTGATCGTCCGCGCGTGGAAAGCGAGTAAGCGCGGAGGCGGAGCGCGTCTTCGAGCAACTCCGCCGTTTCCGCGCGCGTGAAGCAATCAGCCGGCGTCTTTCTTGGTGCCGAGCGAGCATTGTTTGCTCGCGCTGCACACCGGCACGAGGGTCGCCGAGCAGGGCGAGCAGGCCACGTCACCTTGCGGCGGGCAGGATGCGGAGCGCTCCTTCAGCTTCGTCTGGTAGTCGCTCTGCGAGCTCGCGGCGATCGCTCCGTTCGGGCACTGGCAAGGTGAGCACACCGTTCCCTGGAAGATCGGGACGCAGTCGAGGTCCGTGTCGCACGAGCGATCGAACTCGGACGCGGCGATGGTCTGCTGCTGCACGGGCGGGATGGTGCTCGCGTCGACGACCGCTCCGCCGCTTCCGGTCGATCCTTGGCTGCTGCCGGTGCTCGACGAGCTTCCGCTTCCGCTGTTCTTGTTGCTGCTACCGCTGCCGCTCGCTGCGGCCTTCTCGACGTCGGGGTTCTGCTCGCTGTCGCTCGGCAGCTGGCCAGGACCACCCACGCAAGCGACGAGGACGGATGTGATGGCCAGTGTGGAGCCCAAGGTCGAAACGAGCACGCGGGATTTCATAAGACGCCTCCAAGGCCAAGCATGTGGCCGGTCGTACGAAGGCGATCATAGCGGGATCGCCAAAAGAGCCCAAAAGATGGGCCGAGTGGCGAGAAACCCCGTCAGAGACCGCCGTCCGACGTCGTCGCGGGGCGCGCACCGAGGCCGGGGAGCGTCGGGTGAATTGGCGGAAGCACGCGCGTCCCGGGCTGCTCGGGCACGACATCGCGAACGAACGTGAGGAGATCGATCGTGACTTTGTACGTCTTCGCGCCGGCGCCGTTCAACGTGCCCTCGAGCGAGATCGCGGCCTCTCCGCCGCGCGTCGTCGAGGCGCGCGCCGAGGTGATCTTGCAATCGCACGCCGACGGAGGCGAGACGATCGTCGCTTCGCCGGGTAGCTCGAGCTCGAGCTTCTGCAGCGCCGGCTTCGCGGTCGTTTTTCCAGGCTCGAGGAGGAGCGCGAGGCCGACCCGCGGCTTCTTCTGCGGCGACGCTGCGATGCGCGCGGCCTCGCTCTCGACGACGGTCCCGAGCTCGACGCGCAGGCGATCGCCAGCGCCCGGTATCGTCTGCGATCCGCGTGACGAGACCACCACGACGACGCCTCGCGCGAAGTCGGAGCTGAGGTCGACCTCGGTCGACGGCGGATCGGGCGTGCCGTTCGATCCTCGCACGGTGAGCTTGCCCTTCGGCACCGGCAGCGGCTCGAGGCCCTCGAGCGGCGTGGCGAGCACCGACTTCCATCGCTCCACTTCGCGCTGGCAGAGCGCGCGATGGCTCGGGAGAAGCGACTCGCACTTCTTCGGATCGCGCAAGGTGAGCGCCTCGCATGTCCCGCGCTGGATCACGCGCGCTTCGCCGGCGCAGAGGCGTGGATCTTTCGCCGCGATCGCGACGCAGCTCGGGTTGCGACCCCGCGTGACGATCCCTTCGAACTGCATCGGGCAGGCGTCGGGCGTCTGCGCGACCATCGCGACCCAGCTCTGGCAGCGAGAACGAAGCGCGCTCGAGTCGATCTTGTCACACGTCTCGCGCTTCTTGTCTTTCGCCGCCTCGAGCAGGCGGCATGCGTCGCGAAGAAACGTCTCGTAGCCGATCGCGCCAAGCGCGTCGCCGACGAGCGGATCGAGCTTGGCGCGCTCCGCGACGCACGTGTCGACATTGACGAACCGATCGAGCTCCGCTTTCAGATCACCTGCAGGCGCGGGTGGATCGATCGGATCGATGAGGGCGCCCGCGTCGAGGCCGAGCGTGGGCATCGGAGACGCCGATGGCGACGGCGGCTCCGGCGGCGCGGCCTTCTTGCTGTCGTCGCACGCCGTGGCGAGCAGCACAACGGCGGTGAGCGCCGACGTCGCGAAGAGATGCCTGCGGCCGGGAGCGATGTCGATCATCTCGAGCGGGCATACTACTCGCGTCGAGGCAGAGAGGGGTAGGAGTGGTGGCCCTGCGTCAGTGATCGCCCGCGTCGACGATGATCTCGAACGGACCGATCTCGATCCGATCGCCACGTCGAAGGATCGCGCGTGAGATCCGCGAGCCATTCACGCTGACGCCGTTCGTGGAGGCCATGTCGACGATCACGTACGAGCTCCCATGCCGCTCGACGATGGCATGCTGCCGCGAGACGCCAGGATCACGTAGCACCAAGTGCGCGTCGCGGCCGCTGCGACCGATCACGAAGGCGTCGCGATCGATCGGCGTCCGCGTGCCGTTCTTCGCAAGCACGAGCACCGGCGGTGAAGCCTGCGGAGGGGCCGGCGTAGGCGCAGACGCCGACGGACGAGGCTCCGGAGGTCGCGGCAGACGAGGGATCGGCGGCAGCGTCGTCTTCTTCTTGGCGGTGGGCGGCGGCGCAGGTCGTGACGGCCGCGCGGTCACCGGTGGCGCGAGGACGACCGGCTGCCTCGGCTCGCGACGTGACGCACCAGGTCCCGACTCGAGGAGACGCTTCATCGCCTCGCTGAGCAGCCAATCCACGCCGCACTCGAGCTCCGCGGCGCGCGCCTGAAAGGCGTTCCAGAGATCTTCGGTGCACTCGAACGATCGTTCGACGCGTTTGACCTCGGCGCGACGACCGCTTCCGCCGGCGCTGCCTCCGCTTTGCGTGGTGGCTGGGTACGGCCAAGACGAAGGAGGCGGTGATTTCGAGCTCGTCGCCATCATGAAGAAGACTCCGCTGTTCTCTTCTCGACGGCGCGGGCGCACCGATCTGACAGCACCGCGCGGGGCCTCTTTTGTGGGCAGCCTTTGGGGTGGTCGCTCGGGTGTCCTAGCGGAGGCTGACGCGGATCTCGTGCGAGGTGATCGTCACGAGGTCGCCGTCTTGGAGCGCGCGACGCGCGACGCGATCGCCGTGGACGCTCACGCCATTCGTCGATCCTAGGTCGACGATGTACCACGCGGCGCCGGCTCGCTCGATCACCGCATGCTGGCGCGAGACGTTCGGGTCATCGAGGCGCAGATCCGCTTGCGTCTTCGACCGGCCGATGAGGAAGCGCTCTTTCTCCACGGCGTACGGACGTCCTTGGTACGTGAGGACGAGGCGCTTCGTCGAGGCGCCCGGGCTCATCGCGGTTTGTTGGTGCGGCGACTCGCGATCGCGATCCCACTCCGAGCGCTCTTGATGACGAGGCGCTCCGGGCATGGGCATCGTCGTGGGCGGCATCATGCGCGGCAGTGGCGGAGGCGCCGATGCGGGAGGCGCGGGCATCGGCGACATGCGACGCATCGACGGCGGAGGCGCGGCCATCGGTGCTCCCGGCGGACGCGCGAACGCGGCGGCGAAGCGCGGGCCACCACGCTCCGATTCACCCGCAGGTTCACGAAGGCTCTGGCCTCGCTGAGGACGCTGGAAGGATCCGCGCGCGGCCGTGCGCGCGAGATCGTCGTCGTCGTCCCAGCCGCCTGCCGCTTGCATCGGCGGTGGTGGCGGCGTGGGCGGCGCCGGGCGACCGGCGGCGGGGATTGGCGCGGCGGCGCGCGGCGGCGCGTACGATCGATCGAGCGCCGATACGGCCGGCGCGTCGTGCGTCTCTTCGAGCGGATCGCGATGCGGCTCGATCGAGGGCGGCGGGTACTGATCGCGCGAGTCCGCTTTGGGGTAGCCGCGGACCTTCGCGTACGCCTCCATCGCGTCGTTGACGAGCTCGTCGATGGGAGCGTCGAGCTCGCGCGCGAGGGACTCGAAGGTCTGCCAGACGATCTCACGCGACTGGAACGTGCGCTGATGCGTTCCATCGCGCGATCCCATCCCTGATCGCGATCCCGAGCCCGATCCTCCGCCGCGGTACTGCACGTCCTCTTCGCCTTGCTCCTGCTCGTCCTGCCCGTACTGTACTGCTCTTCGTGAGTCTCGATGATAGAGGAGGTCGGTCATCGCATCGACATCCGGCTTTGGGTTGGGCTCACTGCCGCGCTCGGAAGGTTGGACGACACTAGATGCCGGAACGGCGAAGCGTGGCAAAATAAGAGTGAAAGGCCGGTTATTCGTTTGAGGTCCAACGCTCTTTTTGCCGTGGCGCGCGGTTTCTTGCTTCTGCTTGCGTCGTCCACATCGAGTCTCGCCTTCGTCGGAGGAGCCACCACGGGCTGCTCGTCCGATCCGGAGGAGCTGAGCGACCCCGACCTGCCGCCGATCGAGGTCAATCCGGACGGCGTCGCGTACCCGACGGACCACATCGGCGGGCTCGAGCGAACCGCGTTTCGGCCGGGAGATCGCATCCCGAACATCACGTTCAAGGGCTACAAGGACGGAAATCGAGCGGCGGGGCTCACGAACCTCTCGCTCGCCGACTACTACGACCCCGAGCAGAAGCGGCACAAGGTGCTTCACCTTCAGCTCGCCGCGACGTGGTGCTCGATCTGCTCGAGCGAGCTCGAGGCGACCGTGAGCGTCGCAGAACAGCTAAAAACAAGGGGGATCGTATTCCTCGAGGTTGTCGTGAGCGGCGCCACCGCAGGAAAAGGCCCGTCGGAGAGCGAATTCGATGACTGGGTCGTTCGCCACAAGACGAATTTCTCGACGGGCGTGGATGTTCGGGCGCGCCGGCTGTCGGCCATCGGGGTCAACGGCTCCGCGATGCCGCACGACATCCTCCTCGACACCCGGACGATGGAGATCCTCGACTCCTCCGTGGGCGCCCCAGCGGACGTCGTGAAATACGTCGAAGAAGGGCTCACCTTCGTCACGAAGAACCCGCCTTCGTACTGACCTGACAAAAGCACTGAACAAGGGTGAACAGCGCTTCCTCGAAATAGCGAAACGCGGCAAATGTAGCTCCCTTGACACTGAACAGAAGAGTAGTATAGATTCTCAGCTCCACGCAGTTAGACAGCATTGCGCATAGAAGCGAGAAGGAGCGTGTCATGGAGGAGAAGAACCGTCAGAAGGCCATCGAGCTTGCCGTTTCAAGCATCGAGAAGGAGTACGGCAAGGGCTCGATCATGCGCCTCAAGGACGGCGAATCGATCCATCACGACGCCGAGGCCATCCCGACAGGATCGATTGGTCTCGACATCGCGCTCGGCATTGGTGGTTATCCGAAGGGCCGCATCATCGAGATCTACGGCCCAGAGTCGAGCGGCAAGACCACGCTCACGCTTCATGCGATCGCGAGCGTCCAGAAGATGGGCGGCGTGGCGGCCTTCATCGACGCCGAGCACGCGCTTGATCCCGCGTACGCACGCAAGCTTGGCGTGAAGACCGACGAGCTGCTCGTCTCCCAGCCCGACTTCGGTGAGCAGGCCCTCGAGATCGCCGACATGCTCGTCCGTTCGAATGCGGTCGACATCATCATCGTCGACTCCGTCGCAGCGCTCGTTCCGAAGGCCGAAATCGAAGGCGACATGGGCGATAGCCACGTCGGCCTCCAGGCACGCCTCATGAGCCAGGCGCTCCGCAAGCTCACCGGCACGGTCGCACGATCGAACTGCCTCCTCGTCTTCATCAACCAAATTCGTATGAAGATCGGCGTCATGTTCGGCTCGCCCGAGACCACGACGGGTGGCAACGCGCTGAAGTTCTACGCGTCGGTGCGTCTCGACATCCGCCGCATCGGCCAGATCAAAGAGGCGGCCGCGAGCGACAAGAAGGATCCGGTCGCGATCGGCAATCGCACGCGCGTCAAGGTCGTGAAGAACAAGATGGCGCCGCCCTTCCGCGAGGTGGAGTTCGACATCCTGTACGGCCAAGGCATCTCGAAGGCCGGTGACATCATCGATCTCGCGACGGATCTCGGCATCGTCGACAAGAGCGGCGCGTGGTTCTCCTTCAACGGCGAGCGCATCGGCCAGGGTCGCGAGAACGCGAAGACCTACCTCGATCAGCATCCGCAGCTCATGGACAAGCTCGAGTCGATGATCCTCACGAAGCACAACATCCGGCGCGGTCCGGGTGGCACCACGACATCCGAGGAGGCCACGCCGGCCGGAAAGGATGCGCCCGCCTCGAAGGCCGAGGCGAAGGGTGAAGCGAAATCCGAGGGAAAAAAAGGTGAAGTCGCGCCCGACGGCAAACCCGTCGTACGCATGACGCCGCCGGCCACGCCCCCCACGAAGAACGGCGCTCACGACGACGGCAAGCGCTCGGGGAAGCCCGCGAACTGACTCCGCCACGTCCGACCGCCAGCGCAGATTTGAGCCGACACAGCTCGATCAAGAGACGCTAGGATGACCCGCAGTGAAGCTCTACGTCATGCGCCACGGGCCCGCGGACGACAGCTCGCCTACGGGACGCGACGGTGACCGCGCGCTCACGCCCGATGGACGTGAGCGCACGCGGGCGGTCGCCAAGGCCCTGCTTCAGGCGGACGAGGCCCCGCTCGCGATCTTGTCGAGCCCCCTCGTTCGCGCACTCCAGACCGCAGAGATCGTCGCTGCCATCACGGATCTCGAGAAGCGGGTTCGCGACGCCAAAGACGCAGGTGGCTCGCTCGGCGCCGTCGAGATTCGTCGCGAGATGGCTCCTGGCGGTGACCCGCTCGCGCTCATCAACGAGCTCGTTCGAAGCGGTCGAAAGCGCGCGATGATCGTCGGACACGAGCCGGACCTCTCGATGCTCGTCTCGCAGCTCACGGGGCGGCACCCCGATCAAGGGATGCTCAAGTCGATGGTCGTCGGGATCCGCGTGAAGCCGCTCGACCAGCGGCTCGACAACGAGCGAATCGGGACGCTTCGCTTCATCCTCGACCCGAAGACGCTCGTCTGGCAGCGCTCCTGACCGCCTCCTGACCGCGTGTACGTGCCGCTGCATCGAGCTCGCGCTCGGTGACCACGCGGGCGAGCGAGTGTGTCACTTCGTGACGAAACGCCCGACCGTGATTCGGCGGGTGTGTCGCACCTCTCTCGTTTGCCTCCGCATTTTTGGCACACTCGTGCCATCGAGGAGGCGGCCACTGACCCTCGGACGACTGCCGGTCAAGGACTTCCGCGTAGGGTCATCGATCTCGGTTTGCGTACACGGGCCCACACGCTATCGGGGGCTCTGACCCCCTCGTTTAAGTATGCGGTATCTCGTCATAAATCACACTTCCTTGACACTTCGGGACCTGTCCCTTACCCCGCATAGGAGAACCCTCCGATGAGCGCGAAGAGCATCGTCCCCGAGCTCGATCACTGGCTGGCCCCGCGCTGGTCACGTGGCTCTTCGACCGCGCTCACCGCTCGTCCCATCGCCCGCGTGCCAGCCGCAGCGATTCGTGTGCCAGATCGGCTCAGCGCGCAGCTCGCGCTCCTTCTTCCGTCCGCGTCGCCGCAGCTCTTCGTCCACGAGGGCGCGAGGCAGTCGCTCGAGCGCCGGCTGAAGTCCGCGTTCCCGGGCGGCGTCGTCGTCCTCTCGATCACGGACAACCGTCACTCGATCATTTCGCACTCGGTGAAGAACGGCGTGCTCTACGCCCGGATCCACCACATGTTCCTCGACGCGCCGACGCGCGTCATCGATGCCCTCGTCCGCTACGTGGCGCGCGACGATCGCGAGGCGAGCCTCCTCGTCGGCCACTACATCGAGGCGAATGGCGCCCGGTTGGCCCGCCGCCGCGCCCGCGCCATTCCGCTCCACACGAAGGGCACGCATCACGATCTGACGCAGATCTTCAACGAGCTGAACGAGCGATATTTCAACCGCGGCTGCCATGCGCTGCTCACCTGGGGCCGCCGCACCACGCGAAAGCGCCACGAGCCGCGCCAGGCGATCAAGCTCGGAAGCTACTCGAGCCTCGAGCGCCTCATCCGCATTCACCCCGTGCTCGATCGCTCGTGGGTGCCGCGCTACTTCGTCGCGTACGTCGTTTACCACGAGATGCTGCACCACATGATCCCGTCGGCCCGTGGCAACGCACGGCAACCGAGCTCGAACATCGCGACCTCGAAGGGTCAGGTCATGCGGCGCGTCCTGCACCCGCCGGAGTTCCTCGAGCGCGAGCGCGAGTTCCGCAAATTCGAGCGCGCGCTCGACTGGGAGCGCCGGCACATCAGCCGCCTCCTCCGCGCGTCGGGCTGACGGCCAGCGATCCGTACGCCCTTGGTCGGGTGTGGTAGCCTCCGCGCGAGAGCGAGAGGAAGCGGGATGACGATCGGCCGGCTCAAACGTGGGTGCGCTTTTGGTACGAGCGCCGGCATCGTGGTCGTGGGCACGCTGATCGCGCTGATGATCTCCGCGGCGATGGCCACGGGCTGCGCGGCGGGCAACGGCGAAGGCGGGGCGACGCCCACGAGCGGCGCGAAGGGCGCGTCTTCGGCGCGACGAGCTTGATCTCCACCGCGGTGGACAAAAAGCAGCTCGAGATCTCGCTTTGCATCCGTGACTTCCGCGCGCGAAAGAAAATGGCGCGGGAGCGTGTTGCGGTCTCGTTCGGGATCGATCAGGAGGGCAAGCTGCTCGGCGTGACCACGAAAGGGAAAGAGGACAACGAGCTCAAGACGTGCGTGCAAGACGCGCTGAAGGGCGCGCCATTTCCGCGTAGTCACGCCGGTGTCATCACCGTCACGAAGACCTACGAAGAGCTCGTGCAGTAACGCGCGCGCAGGCGAAGTCGTGAGCGCGAGAGCAGCCCCACCGTCGGCATCTTCGAAGGCGAACGCGAAGGGCTTCCGCTCGGAGAGCACGCGCCAACGAACGGCGTTGGCGCTTCTCCTCGTCGCGGCCACGGCAGGCGCCGCGGCCTGCGGCAACAAAGACGGTCGCGGCGCCGTCGGCGTCGACGACGCGCGGATGATCGCGCCGAAAGCAAACGGGCCCGATCCGCCGGTCGCTGGCTTCATGTTCGCCTCCGTGTCGGAGCGCACGATCGGCCCCTTCTTCTCGCGTCACGGCTCGGGCGCCGCGGCGGCTGGCCTCGTCGCGTGGGTCACCGTCGCCGAAGGGTCTGGCCGGCGTGTGCTCGTCGTCCCGATCGACGCGAAGGGCGCGCCGCGCGGCGGCGAGACGGTCGTCGCGAACGTCTCGGTCGATACGACCACGCTCGTCGTTCGCCCGATGCGCGGCTCGTCCCCCGGCTTCGTGATCGCGTGGACGTCGCTCACCGATCGCGGCAAGTCGCTGTGGTCCGTCGTGGTCGATGACAGCGGCGTGCCGCGCGCGAAGCCCGTCGAGCTCACGCGGACCAACGACGACATCGTGTGGATCGACGTCGTCCCGACCGATCAAGGCGCGCTCTGCTTGTGGGCCGAAGAGACGCGCGGTGGGGACGCCAACCTCGTCGCCGCTCCGTTGAACACCGACGGACGCGTCCGCGGCGCGCCCACGCGGGTCGCGCGCGGCATCGTCGGATGGCATGCGATCGAGCTCCCGACCGGGATCGGCATCTCGATGGTCGCGGGCGCCGACGCGTCCGGCAAGGCTGCGCCGAGCGCGACTGGAAATGCCGGCGCGGGCGCGACGGGCGGCCGGCTCATGCAAGCGCGTCCCGGCGGCGCGCTCTCGTTTCAACGCTTCGACGCCGACGCGCATCCGCTCGCGCCGCCGATGGTCATCACGCCAAAGCCGATCGTGAGCGGCGACGTCGAGGTGACGCGCGACACGACGAGCAACCCCGCGCGCCTCGTCTTTGCGTGGACGGATCGCACCGGCGAGGAGCCCACGGTCGCCGCGGCGACGCTCCTCCTCGACGAGAACGCCGTCGCGAACACGCCGCCCAACGCAGCCCAGAGCGCGAAGGTGGTCGTCGAAGGTCCGCGCAAGATCGCCGACGCACGTGGGGGCGCCTCGCTGCTCGGCCTCACGAGCGGGCCGGCCGGCGTCGCCGTCATGTACGAGGCGCCCACGCGTCGAAAGGGCGAGATAAGGCGCGTTCACGTCTCGCGCCTCGCGTTGCCGAGCCTGACCCTCGGGAGGCGCCCCGTCTCGCTCGAGGTCGTCGGACGCGGGCAGCCCGAGCTCGCGGCGACCGCGTCGGGCTTCGCGATGCTCGCGACGACGCCCGATTGCGAGCAAGACGCTCCGACGTGCGCGAACGCGAAGGCGGTCGCGACGGTCCTCCGGCTCGACGCGCAGAACGCGATCGTGCAGCGCGAGCCGCTCACGTTCCAGGCGGATCCCGCGACGCTCGGCTGGGGGATGACGTGCGACGGAGAGGCATGCTTCACGCTCGCGGCCTCACCGGGCCCGGCAGGATCGCCGTCGCGCATTCGCACCGCGGCGGTGCGGCCACGCTCCGCGGGCGCGAGCAGCGGAGCAAAGGTCGCGGCCGCGAAGCCGGCGGCGGCGGCGGCATCACCCGACGCGCCACGCATCTCGGACATCACCGCGGTGATCACCGGCGAGACGGTCGTCGACATGGCGACCGCGCACTTCGGTCCGAAGACGATCTTCGCCGCGCTGAGCGCGAAGGGCGAAGAGGCGAAGACGACGGCGGTGACGTTGTCGACACGTGCAGTGGACGACAACGGCACGCCGGGAGCGCCGAACGTCATCAGCACGCGCGCGCTGACGGTCGGAGGCGTCGCGATCGCTGGCGCCGAGAAGCCCGAAGACGGCGGCGCGATCGCGTGGGTCGCCCGCGAAAACGGCGATCCCGAAGTGCACGTGACACGCATCGACAAGAACGGTCGCCGCACGAACGACGTGCAGCTGACGACGATCAAGGGCGACGCGAGCGACGTCACGATCACGTGGGCGGAGAAGGGCTGGATCGTCGCGTGGGTCGACGGGCGTGACGGCAACGGCGAGGTGTATGCGACGAAGGTCTCGATGGATCTCGGTCGCGTCGCGCGCGAAGAACGGATCACGAACGCGCCAGGCGACGCGAGCGATCTGGTCGCGCTCGCTCGTGGTGACGCCGTGTGGCTCGCGTGGGCGGATCCGCGCGAGAGCCCGCGCGACGGCATCGCGGACATCTACGTCTCGGCCGTTCGCATGCGCGACGCGAAGCGATCCCTCGACGAGCAACGCCTCCTCCCCACCGCGGCGCACTCGCGAACGCCACACTTCGCGGCGAACGCCAGCACCGTCTGGGTGTCATGGATCGAAGAGGCGCCGATCGGATCGGAGACGCCCACCGCGAGCGGCTACGGCGCGTTCTTCACCCGCCTCGACGCCGCAGGAAAGCCTTCCGACAAGCCGATGCACATCCCGCTCGCGGGCGACGGCGCGGCGACCTCCGTCTCGATCGACGCAGGCGGAGTGGGTGGCAACGCCATTCGCGCGGTGGTCGCGCGCAGCACGATCGACGGGATCTCGCTCGACGCGATCGACATGGGCGCCTCGCCGCCGCGCGTCGGGTCGCTCCTCTCGCTCGACGGACCTCCTTCGCTCGACGTCGCGCTCGTCCTCGACGGGCCGCTCCTCTACTTCAACGACGAAGGTCCGCAGATCGCCGATCGGCGAGCGCGACGGGCGCGCGTGGCATGGAGCTCGAAGCCTTGAGCACGCGCTCACGCGTCTCACGCGTGGATGTCGCGGCTCGATGCTCGGTCGCTCTCGCGTTCTCGCTCTCGCTCCTAGCTTGCCCTTCGAGTCCGAACATCACCACGCCACCAAAGCCTGCCGCGCCAGGCGCAGGTGCGTGCGCTGGGCTCGACGCCGCCGAGTGCGGGCGCGCGAAGAGCCTTCTTACCGCGGCGAGCACGTTCGGCAACGTGCGCCACGAGTACCTGCTCGATCCGACGAGCGCGATGGCGCCAGGTCGCGGGGTCCAGCGCTTCGAGGGTGGATCCTTCTCGATTCTCCCGACGCGATGCGCCGAAGAGCGCGGCGGGGCGGCGAACGCGTCGACGACGACCAAGCCCGTCGACGCGACGACGATCGACTTCTCGTACATCGGCGTCGCGGTCGACTCTGCGCTCGTCGCCGCTGACGCCGATCTCGCGCCATGGCTCTCGGTAGGCGCCGCAGGATCGGAGCGGACGCTCAGCCTCGTCGCGGTCGCCTTCGTGCGCGATCTCGACCCGCAGTTCTTCAAGGCGGCCGACGAGGTCGCGTTTCAAGGCGACGCGTGCACGTGTGGACGCGCCTCGCATTTCATCGGCGCCGTGAAGTCCGGCGGGCTCATCTCGTACGAGATGCGCGTTCGGGCCGGCGAGCTCCATGGCACCGCGCTCGAATTCGTGCGGGCACGCATCGCCGCGGGCGACGCGCGCGTTCATCAGACGGTCGTCGGTGGGCTCGAGATCGAGGGGCTCGACGCGATCACGCCAGCCGGAGGAGCCGGAGGCGCCTCGTCCGCGAAGCCCCTCACCTTCAAGGTGAAGAACCCCGTCCCGATCGCGTACGCGATCTACCCGCTCGCCGACGTGTGCAAGCTGGCGTTCCCCGCGCCCGAGGTGTCGCCCGAGGTGCTCGACTTCGGGGACGTGCCTTACGATCACGAAGAGACGCGGCTCGTCCATGTCGTCAACCGCGCGTCGGTCGATCTCCGCGCCACGCTCGGCGAGCGCACCTTCGCGGTCCCTGCGCTCGGGAGCGCGGACGTTCCGTTGACGTGGCGTCCTTCGGGGCAGACCACCGGATGCCATGCGCTCACGCGCGAGGACACGCTGCAGTTTCATCCGCGCGACGAGACCGCGCCGATCACGCCGAAGACGCAGAGCGTGAAGATCACGTCGCGCGTACGCACGGGCAAGGCGACGTATGCCCGGCAAGAGCACATCGACAGCGGGACAGGTCGCAAGCCCGACTACGCGTCGACGAAGCGCACATGGCTCTGCCCGCCCGACTACGTCGTCGGCTCTTGCCGCACCGACAAAGCGCAGTGCGGCGACGGCAAGTGCACGACCGACGGCTACGCGGTGAACGCCGAGCCGGCCGCGAACAACGGCAACGGCTGCCAGTTCGGCTGCAAAGGACCCGAGAGCCTCTTGCCAGCGATCTCGTCGAACTTCTGCCGCTTCGATGCGCTCATGGAGTGCCGGCTCCGCTGCGCGACCGGCCCTTGAACGACCGAGCCAAAACCCTATTTTTCCAGGGTTTTCTCGAGAACCTCACGCCCTGTTCGTTTTTACGCAACGCCTCGAGCGAACGGCCGAAGCACGTGCACGGCCCAAATAGAACAGCCCCATCCTCGAACCACGAACAGGAAGAAGAAGACCGCATCATGGATCCGACCAGCCGCACGATCGCCGCCCGCCCCGACGTCTCCGTCGCCACCACCGCTCCTCGCGTCACGCCCACGCCGCCGCGAGCCTCGCGCTTCGGTGAAGTGCTCTCGAACACGGCTGTGAAGTCGGCCGAGACCGCCATGCGCATGCTCCCTGGATCGCCGGTGATGGCCGTCGCGATTCGAAGCGCCTCGGGCGGCAACGGCGCGCTCGGCGTGCCGATGACCTCGCCCGCGACGGTGGGCGCGAGCCCGCGATCGCTCACGGGTGGAGGCGGCGCATCACCGCAGGGCCCGCTCGCGAGCGGGACGTCGATCGGCGCGAGCGGCACCAACATCACGACCCCCGGCCTCGGCAGCGGAGCCACCGCGCCCGGCGAGCAGTCGAGCATCGAGTCGTCGCTCCAGCAGAGCGCAGACATGAACATGTACTTCCTTCAGGTTCAGGAGACGGTGAACGCGCAGAATCGTTCGTTCACGGCGATCTCGAACGTCATGAAGGCCGAGCACGACACGGTGAAGACCGCGATCGGCAACATTCGCTGACTCCCGAACGGGACGACCTGCCGCGACGACCGCGGAACACACACGAGCCATCTCGCCTGCAGGCTTGGTGATACAATCGAGAGGAGCTCCACATGGGCATCGATGGAATTGGCAAAGGCGGACGTCCGCCGATATCTCCAGATGGCTCTTCGCCGGCAGGCGGGACGTCACCTACCTCGGGGGGCAAGCCCGTCGACAAACCGTTCTCGGTCGATCGCCCCGCGAGCGCCGAGAAGGCCCACGTCGGTGGAGTCGATCAAACCTCGGCCGCGTCCCCGCTCGCGCGCCTTCGCGCCGGTGAGATCGACGTGAACGGCTACATGGATCTGAAGGTGAACGAAGCCACGCACGGGCTCGCGTCGTCCTTGAAGCCCGAGCAGCTCGACGAGATCCGCCGCGCGCTCCGCGATCAGATGGCGACCGACCCGCAGATGGCGGAGCTCGTCCGCATGTCGACCGGTCAAATCCCGAAGCCGCCCGAGGACTAGCGTTTGGAGCTCTCGCGGCGTGCGCTCTTGATCGGTGGTGCGTCCGCGCTCACGGTCGCGGCGTGCTCGCGTTGCGAGAGCGGCCGCGCCGAGCCACCACGAGGCAGCGCTTCGATCGGCTCGACCGATCTGGCGTTGCCGCCTCCGCCGTCGATCCCCGAAGGTGGCGTCGGAAAGCGCGGCGAGGTCATCACCGACACGTGGACGATCGGCGACGACGGCCGCGCGGTCACGATCGTCCCCGCATGGAAGAAGAGCGAGGAGCGGCTGCCGCTTCTCTTCGCGCTCCATGGCCGAGGGGAAGCCTTGAAAGGCCCTGCTGCGGGCGTGATGGGTTGGCCGAAGGACTACGCGCTCCTTCGCGCGATCGAGCGCGTGTGCGCTCCGCCGCTCACGACCGACGACTTCGAGACGTTCGTCGAGCCGAAGCGCCTCGCCGAGCACAACGACGCGCTCGCGAAGCGTCCCTTCGAAGGCGTCGTGATCGTGTGTCCGTACTCGCCTGACGTCGATCTCCGAAAACCGAAAGACCTCAAGGAGTACAGCGACTACTTCGTGGGCTCGATCCTTCCGCGCGCGAAGAAGGATCTGCCCGTGCTCGGGACGCCTGCGTCGATCGGGATCGACGGCGTGTCGCTTGGCGGCGCGCTCGCGCTCCGGATCGGGCTCGGCAACCCCGAGGCGTTCGGCGCGGTGGGGACGCTGCAGCCCGCGATCGGCGAAGACCAGGTGCCGGAATTCACCGATCTCGCGCGCGCGGCGCGAACGAAGAACAAGGCGCTGAAGCTTCGTCTCCTCACGAGCAACAAGGACTACTTCAAGGCCGCGATCAAGAGCGCCTCGGCGGCGTGGCGCTCGGCCGGCATCGACCACGACTTCGAAGACATTCCGGGGCCGCACGATTATCCATTCAATCGCGGACCTGGATCGATCGAGATGCTGCTCTGGCACGATCGCGTTCTCTCCCGCACCTGAGCGCGGTTACGATGCACAGCTCGCCTGCTGCCGGATCTCGATCATGTCGCGATTGCGTTCTCGTTCTCCGATCCTCGCCGGAGCCTTTGGGCTGATCGCGATCCTCGCGGCCACGGCGCCCACCGCGGTCGCGGGGCCAGCCAACGGCCTCGAAGAAGACGACGCCTCCGCTTCGAGCAGCACCGACGGCGCCGTCGCCGGGCCGTGCGGGTTCGAGAACATGATCGAGGTGTCGGGGAAGTATTGCCCGGACCTCGAGCAGAAATGTCTCCGTTACATGGTGTCGGAGCACAACGGCGTCGAGCGATGCGCCCAGTTCGCGCCGAGCGGCCCATGCAAGCTCCCGCTCGTGAAGAAGCACTTCTGCATCGACAAGCTCGAATACCCGAACAAACAGGGTGACCGTCCGATCGTGATGAAGACGTGGACGGAGGCGCAAGACATCTGCCGCGCGGCCGGCAAGCGCCTCTGCGGCGACAGCGAGTGGACGCTCGCATGCGAAGGCGCGAAGCACTTGCCCTACCCCTACGGCCTCAAGCGCGACGCGAAGGCATGCAACATCGACAAGTCACTGCCTCGCGTCGACGAGAAGGCGCTCATCGATCCTGCGCGCTCGGCCGCCGAAGTCGCGCGCTTGTGGCAGGGCGAGGCGAGCGGCACCCGACCCCAGTGCACGAGCCCGTTCGGCGTCCAAGACATGACCGGGAACGTCGACGAGTGGGTCGTCAACGAGAGCGGCAAGCCGTTCAAGAGCGGCAGCAAGGGCGGTTATTGGGGCCCGGTGCGAGCGCGTTGCCGCCCGATGACCACCGCCCACCACGAGTCGTTTCCGTTCTACCAAACCGGCTTTCGCTGCTGCGCGGATCCGAAGGGCGCCTCGTCCAAGAATTGAAGTAGCATGCGACGCTACACACATGGCGGAGGCATCGCTCCCAAAGCAGGGTCGTTCGAGAGACGAGAGAGGCTCGTCTTCGTCGTGGCTCTTGTCGCTCGACGATCTCCTTCGCGAAGAGAAGCTCGCCGACCGCAAGTACGTCGGCGGCAAGGCCGCGCGCCTCGTCTGGCTGAAGAAGAACGGGTTCCTCGTCCCCGAGACGTGGGTGCTTCCGCAGAAGGTGTTCGCCGCGGCCGTTCGCCAGCTGTCTCCGTCGAGCGAGCCGCGTTCGCTCCTGCGCGCTGCGTCTGGTCGCGCCGTCTACGCACGCGCCGCCGACGCGCGTGAAGAGATCCTCCACGCGCCGCTACCCGATGGTCTCGCCGACGAGCTCGCGGCGCTCTGGCGCGCGAACGAAGCGCGCGCGCCTTGGGGCTTCGCGGTGCGTTCGAGCGCGACGCACGAAGACGGCGCGCTCGTCTCGATGGCGGGGCTCGCCGAGACCGTGCTCGGCGTGCGTGGCGCGCACGATCTCGCGAACGCGGTCCGCCAAGTGTGGGCATCGATCGCGTCGGGTCGCGCGCTCGGCTACCTCTCCGCGCATGGCGTCCGCGATGTCGGGATGGGCGTCGTCATCCAGCCGATGATCCGCGCGGTCAGCGCGGGCGTGATGTTCACGCGCAAAGGCGTGCGCACTGGAAGCGCGACCGACAAAGAGCGCATCATCAACGCAGGCGTGGGTCTCGGCTCGCCCGTCGTCGACGGCGTCACGACGCCCGACATGCTCCGCGTCGCACCCGATGGGGAGGTGGTCGAGAAGACGATCGCGCGAAAGGCTCGTGCGACGGTGGTCGGGCCGAACGGCCTCGAAGAGATCGACGTCGCCTCGCCCGACACGGCGGCGCTCTCCGACGCGCACATCAAGGCGCTCGTCGACGTCGCCGCGAAGCTCGAGGCGCTCGAGAACGTTCCGTGGGACGTCGAGTTCGCGGCCGAAGACGATCGCGTTTGGGTGGTGCAGGCGCGTCACGTCACGGGCCTCGGGTTCCCGGAAGGCGGCGACGAGAGCACCGTGTGGAGCAGCGTGAACGTCGGCGAAGCGCTGCCGGGCGTCGCGACGCCTTTCACGTGGTCGGTCGCCGGCGCTTACAGCGACTCGGGCTTTCGCAAGGCGTTCGGCACGCTCGGCTGCACCGTCCCGAAGAGCGCCGTGCTCGTCGGCAACGTGCACGGTCGCTTCTACCTGAACCTCACCGAGTTCATGCGCATCGCCGCGCAAGTGCCGTGGCTCGACCCACGCACGCTCGTGGATCTCGGCGGCGGCTCCGGCGGCGACGAGCTCGCGCATCAGGTCGGCGAAGTCTCTCGCACGGGGTTCTACGCGAAGCTCCCACTCACCACCACGCGGCTCCTCCGCGAACAGCTTCGCCTCGACGACCACGTCGCCCGCTTCGAAGACGAGGCCGAGCGCGCGCTGCGTGATCACAACGCGCTCGATCTCGCGATCCTCCCAGACGAAGGCGTCGGCCGGAAATTCCGAGACGTTCAAGAGCTGCTCGAGCGCACGGGCGACGTGATGCTCACGTGCGCGTCGAGCTCGCTCGGGACGCACATGCTGCTGAAGAAGCTCTTGATGCGTGTCGCGAAGAGCGAGACGACGGCCACGCACGACGTCGAGCGGCTCGCCCACGACCTCACGAGCGGCATCCGCGATCTCGAGAGCGCACGCCCGGCGATCGGCGTGATGCGCATCGTGAACCTCGCGCGTCGTGACCTCGCGGCGCGCGCCGTGCTCGAGCAGGACGGCGCGACGATGGACGCCTTGCCCGACGGGCCCGCCAAGCGCGCCCTCGTGAGCTTCCTCGATCTCTACGGCGACCGCGCCGTCCGCGAGGCGGAGATCTCGACGCCGCGATGGAAGGAAGATCCGCGTCCGGTGTTCGCGATGATTCGCGTCGCTCTTCGCGGCGACGCACGGGACGTGGAGCCGCAGCTCGCGCGCGCGAAGGCGGGCGCCGACTCGGAGATGCAGCGCCTCTTCAAGCGGCTCAACTTCGCCGAGCAGACCGCCGTGCGCCACCTCGTCGCGCGTGCGCAGAAGGCGGCGCGTCTTCGCGAGCGGATGCGCACGTGGGTCACGCGTGTGCTCGGCATGATGCGCGACGTCGCGCTCGACGCGGATCGACGGCTGCTTCGGCTCGTTCCGGAGCTCGCGCAAGATTGGCAACGGCTCACGGCGGCGAAGCAAGCGAACAACGCCTCGCCGATCCACACGGTGTTCTTCCTCACCGTCGACGAGATCGTTCAGGCGCTTCGTGCCTCGCGCACCGATCTCGCGCCGCTCGTCCGCGCGCGCCGCGCCGAGAACGCCCGCGACCAAGCGCGCCCCGATCCGCCGCGTACGTTCATCGGCGCGCCGCCTCACGTTCAGCTTCCACCGTCGGGCGGGACCACGTTCAAGGGGACCGCCGCGAGCTCGGGGGTCGTCGAGGGGAACGCGCGTGTTCTCCTCTCGGCTTCGCAGATGAGCGAGCTCTTGCCGGGCGAGATCCTCGTCGTTCACACCACGGACGTCGGCTGGACGCCTCTCTTCTGCATCGCGGCCGGCGTCGTGACGGAGCTCGGTGGACCGCTGAGCCATGCCGCGGTCGTCGCGCGTGAGCTCGCCGTGCCGAGCGTCGTCAACGTCGACGGGATCACCCGCGCGCTCAAGACCGGCGACCGCATCCGGCTCGACGGCGACGCGGGCGTCGTCGAGAAGATCGACGCACCGGCAAAGACGACGTAACCGTGATCGACGGGGGAGGGCAGGGCATGAATTCACCAGGGCCCAAGAGCAGCCGAGAGAAGGTCTGGGTGGTGCGTGCTGGCGACGGCGCGACGATCGGCGAGATCGTTCATCGCGCCCGAGAGGGTGTTCGCGCGATCGGCGAAGGACGTGTGTTCATCGGAAAGAAGCGCGCGCTTCGCCCCGATCAGCCCGTTCGTCCGGGCGACGTCGTTCGCATCGGACCGGACGTCATCGGCGCCGGCGCACGGACGAGCAGCGGCACGAGCCGCGCGCCGCTCGGCTCGGTCAAGGCGGCGGTCACCGAGATCGACATCCTCTTTCACGCGCACGGCCTCGTCGCCGTGAGCAAACCGGCCGGCCTCCCGACCGTCCCCGATCATGCCGGCTCGTCGCACTCGCTCGTCGCGCTCGTCGCCAAGGCGATCGGAGAGAAGACGGAGACATTGCGGATCACGTCCCGGCTCGATCGCGAGGTGAGCGGCGTCGTCGTGTTTGCGCTCGACGCCGTCTCGGAGGCGCGTCTTCGACAAGCGCGCGCGGAAGGCAAATACCAGCGCCGCTACGTCGCGCTCGCCTCTGTGCAGAATGCACATATCGGCACCGGCGGCCTCTGGGACGCGCCGATCGGCCGCTCGAAGAACCCTCGCCTTCGCGAGATCCCGGGCGCAGACCCGAAGCCCGCGAGCACACGCTGGCGCATCATCGCCCGAAGCGTCGCCCTTGGGGCGGTGGAGAGCGACGCGTCGGCGAGCTCGGAAGGCGACGCGACGGTGTACGCGCTGCTCGCGGTCGATCCGATGACGGGTCGCACGCACCAGATCCGCCTCCACGCGAGCCATGCCGGCGCGCCGCTCGTCGGAGATCGCGACTACGGCGGGCCGATGCGCATCGCGCTCGCGAACGGAAACATCCTCGCCCCGTCACGGATCGCGCTCCACGCGGCGCGCGTGATCGTGCCCTCGAAGAACGCCGAGCCGATCGAGGCGCGGTCGCCCGTTCCGGGAGAGCTCGCGACGCTCTGGACGCAGCTCGGCGGCGACGCGAAGAGCTGGGACGAAGCGATCGGCACGGCGCTCCACGCGCGATAATCGGTGGGCTCGCGTGAATCGAATGAATTGCCAAGTCAACGAATTCGTCGCATAGAGACACGTCGTGAATCCAAGCGCACGAAGCTCACATACCGCACGCCGCCTCGCGCTCGTGCTCGCCTCCGCCACGTTTGGCGCAGGGCTGCTCGCGCTTGCGTCCGAGACGGGTGCGTCGGCCGATCCCGCCGACGCCGGTAAGGCGCTGCCCGATGCGGCGACGGGCGATGCGGCGGCGAGGATCCCGCCCGACCCGCCTGCGATGAACGAGAAGTTCCAGTGGGTGTTCGATCTTCGCTGGGAGCGCGGTGACGTCTTCCTCGTCGCCGTTCACAAGATCGACATGGGCAACGCGCACGCGACGCCTCGCGTGATGGGTCGCTTCGCCCTCGAGCTCTACGAGGGACCGACGTTGATCGAGCGCGTGCGCTTCGACTTTCCGATGCTCGGCGCGCCGGAGTCCGACGCGGGAGGCTGGAAGGCGCCCGCTCGCTTCGAGCCGAAGCTGAAGACCCGCATCGGCGTCGTCTTCCCGGCGACCAAGCGGGGGACGCGGCTCGAGCTCTGGGATCGGTCGAACGACAAGCGCTGGCCGCTCCCGTGGCCGCCCACCGAAGGCGCCTTCGGCGACGACGCGGGCGTGAAGAATTAACGTCGAGCGCGCGCTCTTCTTCGCTGCGCTCGACGCGAAGTGTCAAAACCGTCGCGCCGCATTCAACGTGGCCGCCACGTGGAAGGCACGATCACCCGGCGCGACCGAGCCGCTCGCAGAGCCCGCGCCGTCACGAAACGAGCCGCTCCAATACTGTCCGATATCGGCGCGGAGGCTGAGCTCTATGACGGCGCCCGTCTGTCCGGCCTTCGGCTCGGGGGCGATGTCGATGCGGTAGCCCGCACCGAGCGTGAGATCCACGGGCGAAAACATCGTCACCACCTGGGTCTCCGACGACGTCGGATGAGCGGTAAAGAGCTGCACGTTCAGAAACGAGAGCCCTCCTTCGACGTAGGCGCCGCGGGTCCGGCTCGCGAAGGCGTACTGAGCGGTGACAGGAAGACTGACCGAGAACGCTGCGCACGTTGCGTCACGACCACCCGTGCACCCCTTGCCGAGAAAGCCGAAGCTCCCCTCGAGCCCAGCGAGGAGACCGATGTGCCGCGTCATGTAGTAGCCCCCGCGGAATCGCATGGCGAAGCCGAAGGCGTTGAAGCTCGACGACTCCTGCGAGAGAGCCCCTTGGATGAAGCGCCCTCCCATACCGAAATCGAAGGTCGGTCCCGTGGGCGATTCCTCGTATCCGCGGCGCGCCGCGGGAGGTGTCTCTGGCGATGCCTTGGCTGCGGCCGGAGAGGGAGTCGGGGGCAGCGGGGATGGCGTCGGGGTTGCCGGGGGTGGAAGAGGAGGCAGAGACTCCTTCGACGTCGCGAAGGACGATCGAGTCGCAGTCACCGGCGGCTTGGCGTGGACGGTGGCGGCAAACGTGAGGACAGACGCAGCGACGAGGAGGACGGATTTGCGCATGGTGCCGGTCCATCGACCGGGAACGCGACCCGTTGCGCAAAAACGTACATCCCGTGTGGATGGTCGTTGAGCGGCGTGAAGAACAACGTCGAGAGCTCTTCCTTTTCGCCGAGAAACAAGCGGAAAGCGCGAAAATCAGGTTAGACCGGCGACCCTCTGCTGGCCGTAGATCCATGACTTTGACGATGAGTCACCTTGGATCCTCGGAAAATCCCTCGACCTGTGCGACCCTTCTGCCAATGACCCAGGTCGAACCGAGCAGCAGCGAACATCCGCTCGTCGGACAGACGATTGCCAACAGCAAATACAAAATCCTGCAGCTCCTCGGTGAGGGTGGGATGGGCTGCGTGTATTTGGGCGAGCAGACGCTCGGCAGCACCAAACGCAAGGTCGCGGTCAAGACGCTCCACAAGCACCTGTCGCACGATCAGTCGATCATCGCCCGGTTCGAGCGTGAGGTAGGCACCGTCGCGGCGCTCGAGCACCCGAACACGATTCAGGTCTTCGACTTCGGGAAGATGGAGGACGGCACCCTCTTCATCGTCATGGAGTACGTCCAGGGCCGGAGCGTCGCGGACATCCTCGAGAAGGAGGGCGCGATGCCCCCTCCGCGCGTCGAGAACATCATGAAGCAGGTGGTGGGCTCGCTCGAAGAGGCGCACAACCACGGGATCGTCCACCGCGACCTCAAGCCCGACAACGTCGTCCTCTGCGAGCGCGCCGGACAGAAAGACTGGGTCGAGGTCCTCGACTTCGGCATCGCCAAGCGATCGAGCGAGCACGACCCGAACGAAGCCAAGCTCACACAACAAGGCATGGTGCTCGGCACCCCGCCGTACATGAGCCCGGAGCAGTTCACGGGGCAGCCCGTCGACGTTCGTTCCGACATCTACGCGCTCGGCGTCATGGCGTACGAGATGCTGACCGGAAAGCTCCCGTGGGAGGCAAACACCGCGTGGGAGTGGGCCTCGAAGCACATGACCGAGCCGCCGATCGCGATCGAGCGACAGCCGCTCGGCGCGCACGTCCCTGAAGGGATGCGCCAGGCGATTCAGCGCGCGCTCGCGAAGAACAAGGACGAGCGCTTCGCGAACGTCCGCGAGTTCTTCAACGCGTTCTCGGCCTCCGGTCCGGCTCCTGCCGTCGCCGCGGCAGGCGGACATGCAGGCGGCACCGCGATGCTCGGCGCGTCCGGCGGTATGCCTGGACCGCAAAGCGGACCGGTCAGCGACGGCGGCGCCTCGCCTCGCGTGAAGACCGAGATGGGCACGCCCGCGATGGGCGGCGGCCCGCCGATGGATTTTGGTGGCCCTCCGCCGATGGGCGGCGCACCTGCGGGCGGGATGGGCCCAGGCCCGAACATGGGCGGCGGCGCGCCGGCGGTCGTGCCCGCTGGCCCAACGCACACGCAAGAGAAGAAGGGTCCGCCGATGCTCATCATCGGTCTTGGCGGCCTCGCGCTTCTTCTCTTCGTCGGCGCCGGCATCGGCATCGCGATGAAGAGCAAAGGGAAGACGACGACCACCACGTCGATCGATCTCGGGTCGGCGACGGCGAGCGCCAGCGCAGCGCCCACCGACTCGAGCGCGGCGGTGAACACGGACACGCCGGTGCAGTCCGCGGCGCCGCTCGACACGAGCAAGGTCGTCATCAACAACAACACGAACACGTCGAGCAGCGGCGGCACGACGAAGCCGTCGGCCAAGCCGTCGGCGAAGCCCGTCCCGACACCGACACCGATCAAGCCCGAGCCGCCGCAGTGCGCGCAGGCCCGCGCGGCGCGCACGAACGGCAGCCCACCGAACGTCGTCAAGGCGCTCGAGACGCAATGCCGGAACAACGGCGGCACGCCCTAGAGGCGAGCAGAGCACACGCGTTCGTCGAGGCGAATTGCGGCGGATTTACCCGTGAAAAGAAGGGTAAATGCCTGTGCGGTCCGTCGCCCGGTTTCGTCAAACCTTTGGTAGGCTGATGGCTCGCTCGAGCTGGCCTCTGTCGAGTCGAGAGTCCGCGTCATGCAATGTCCCTCGTGCAAAAACAACGTCGTCGGATCGCCGCCGTTCTGCGGCTCCTGCGGCGCTGCGCTGCCGATGCAACCGGCGATCGACCCGCTGATCGGGCGCGTCCTTCAGGGCAAGTACAAGGTCATCCACCTCATCGGTGAGGGCGGCATGGGCGCGGTCTACGTCGGCGAGCAGATGCTCGGCGCGAAGGTCCGCAAGGTCGCGATCAAGACGCTGCACTCGCACCTCTCGCGCGACGAGAAGATCCGCGCGCGCTTCCAGCGGGAGGTGGGCACGCTCGCGGGCCTCGAGCATCCGAACACCGTTCAGGTCTACGACTTCGGCACCACCGAAGACGGCCTCCTCTTCATCGTGATGGAGTTCGTCCAGGGTCGAAGCATCTCCGACGTGCTCGACAAGGACGGACCGATCGCGGCCGATCGCGTCGAGAAGATCGTGACGCAGATCGGCGGCTCGCTCGCCGAGGCGCACTCGCAAGGGATCATCCATCGCGATCTCAAGCCCGACAACATCATCCTCACCGAGCGCGCGGGCCAGAAGGACTTCGTCAAGGTCCTCGACTTCGGCATCGCGAAGCGAAGCGGCGAAGAAGACCGCAACGAGGCGAAGCTCACGCAGCAGGGCATGGTGCTCGGTACGCCTCCGTACATGAGCCCGGAGCAGTTCACCGGACAGCCGCTCGACGCGCGCAGCGACGTCTACTCGCTCGCCGTCATGGCGTACGAGATGCTCACCGGTACGCTCCCCTTCGACGCGAAGACCGCCTTCGAATGGGCCACGCTCCACATGACGGCGGCGCCCAAGGCGATCGAGGCCGCGCCGAACGGCGCCGCGCTCCCCGAGTCGATGCGCAGCGCCGTCATGCGTGCGCTCGCGAAGAACAGCGATCAGCGCTTCGCGACGATCACCGAGTTCGTCGAGCGCTTCTGCGGCCGGTCCGGCGCGAGCCCCGCCGAGGTCGCGCAGAAGGCCTCCACACGCGTCGGCGACGCGGGCGCGCCTGCTTCGCCGGCGGGCATGGGCGCTGCGGGCGCGATGGGCGCAATGGGCGCGATGGGCGCTGCCGCGGCGTACAACCAGCCGCCGCCGCCTCCTCCGCAAGAGGGCGTCGCGGCGAAGGGAAAGACGCAGATCGGTGAGCCGCTCGACATGTCGGCGATGGCCGCGATGTCGGCGACGCCCGCGAGCCCTGGTGGTTATGGTGCCCCGCCTGCGAACAACGGCGGCTACGGAACGCCACCGAATCCGTACGGTGGACCTTCTGGGCCGGGCGCGCCGGGAATGACCGCGAACGCTCCGCCGATCGCCGCGCCGTACCAAGCGAACGCGTACGCCACGCCCGGCGGCGTCCCTGCCGCTTCACCTCCGAGCCAGAGCGGCGGCGGAGGAATGAACAAGGGCGTGATCCTCGGCGCAGCGGGCGTCGTCATGGTGCTCAGCATCTTGGCGATCCTCGTCGGCACCGGCGCGTTCAAGAGCAAGTCACCGTCGGGTCCGATCGATCTCGGAAGCAGCGGAGGCACCACGACGCCGACGACGCCGACGACGCCGGCGACGCCCGACACGGCCACCGTCCCCACGCCGACGAACACGGCCGCGCCGCTTCCTCCAGGCCCGAACGTGCTGCCCAATCCAGGCCCGCAGCCGAAACCGAAGCCGACGCCCACGCCGCCGCCGACGCCGCCGCCGACGCCGACGCCCACGCCCACGCCGACGCCCACGCCCACGCCGACGCCACATCCGACGCCGACGCCCACGCCGACGCCGACGCCTCCGCCAACGCCGACGCCCACGCCGACACCTCCGCCGACGCCCACGCCGAACAAGGTGGAGCCCCCGGCCTGCGCTCAGGCGCGCGCGGCGCGGACGAACGGCAGCCCGCCCGCGGTCGTTCGTGCGCTCGAGACGCAATGCCGCAACGGCGGTGGGACGATCTGACACGCACGGCCGCCGCGCACGCCCAACGAAGATCCGTCGGTCGACTCTCCCCGTGCCCAGCGCTTTTCTTGTGCTGCGTTCGCGTGCGTTGATCACCGCGAAGTGGTGATGCTTTCACGTGATGATGCCGACCTCGCGCCTGCGGCACGCTTCCAGCAAACGTGTCGACATGGGTCGAACATCGCAGACGCGCGTGGTCGTGAAGACGAAGAAGACGGAGCCCGCGTTCGTGCTGCGGAGCGGCGCCGCCTCGCTGCCGCTCCTCGAGGTGGACACGTACAACGAAGAGCTCCGCGACAGCGAGGGCTTCATCGGTGATCGCGCGAGCAACCGCGCGTTCCGCGCCATCCTCGAGGAGTGGCGCGAGCGCCTTCGCGAGATCGACGAGGAGGATCCGCTCGGCGAGAGGAGGCCGAGCACCGACATCTCGAAGAAGAAGCTCGACCGCGTCCTCCAGGAAGGCGACCCGCTCGCGGCCGGCGTCATCCACTCGGTGATCGAAGACTTCGCCGGCGAGCTCGCGACCGTCACGCAGCGCTTCCTGCGCCTCAAGGCGTGGCGCGACACACAGCGCATCGTGATCGGTGGCGGGCTCCGCGAGAGCCGCGTCGGCGAGGTGACGATCGGACGCGCGGCCGTGCTGGTGAAGGCCGCCGGTCATGCGGTCGACCTCGTCCCGATCCGCAATCACCCCGACGAGGCGGGCCTCATCGGCACCGCGCACCTCGCCCCGTCATGGCTGTTCTCTGGCGCCGGGAGCCGCGCCGCGATGCTCGCGGTCGACATCGGCGGCTCGAACATCCGTGCCGGTCTCCTCGAGCTCCGGCTGCAAGAGGGCGGCGATCTCTCGAAGTGTCGAGTACACACATCCGAGCTTTGGCGGCATTGCGACGAAGAGCCCACGCGCGAGGAAGCCGTCGACCGGCTCGTCGCGATGCTGCAGTCGCTCGCGAAGATCGCCTCGAAGAACGACCTCACGTTGATGCCGCTCATCGGCATCGGCTGCCCGGGCGTCATCGACGCCGACGGAAGCATCCAGCGAGGCGGCCAGAACCTACCGGGCAACTGGGAGAGCAGCCGCTTCAACCTCCCCGAGCGGATCCGCGCGCAGATCCCGAAGCTGAACGGCCACGAGACCCAGATCGTCATGCACAACGACGCGGTCGTTCAAGGCCTCAGCGAGGCGCCCTTCATGCGCGACGTCTCGCGGTGGGGTGTCCTTACGATGGGCACCGGCCTCGGCAACGCGCGCTTCACGAACCACGAAGACGTCGAGGAGAAAGAGCCGCTCTCCGAGGTGGAAGACGACGAGGATGAGAGCGCCGACAGCTCCGTCGAGTCCCCGCCGTCGAGCGTCACCGCTTGACCGCGCCTCCGATCACGCGTCCATGTCGATGCCCCGGAGGTCGATCTCCAAGTTGCCGCCGAGGATCGCTGCGTACGGCTTGCAGAGCTCGATCGCCTCGTCCATTCCGCTGAGCTCCATCACCGCGAAGCCGCCGATCAGCTCCTTCGTCTCGACGAACGGGCCATCGATCACGCGCATCGCGTTGTTGGTGAACACGAGCCGCTTCGCCTTGGAGCTCGGCTGGAGCTTCGTCGAGCGGACGAGCACGCCGGCCTTCGTCATCTCCGTCTGAAGACGAGAGAGCGCCGCCTTCTGCTCGGTGCTGCGACCGCCCGCTTCGGTGTCCTTGTCGGCCTTCTCGATGAGGAGCATCTGCAGCGGCGCGTTCTCGGGCTCTGGCATCAAGCCGAGGTCCCATGCCTCGTTGACCTTGCCGAGCTCGATCTCGCCATCGCCGAGGATCTTGCCGTAGCGCTCCGCCCATCCGATCGCCTCTTCACGCGTGCGAACCTTGAGAAGAAGCATCGCTGCCGGCAGCTCGTGCTCGCCTGCGTAAGGGCCATGCTTCTTCGTCGTGCATTGACCACCACGAAACACCAAGCGGGTGCGCGTCTTGCTCGCGCCAAGCCCGGCGCCATCGACGAGGCGCCCGGCCTTGGCGTGACCGCCGATGAACTCGCCCATCTTGGTGATGATCTCCGCCGAAGGCTTCATTCCGGCCTCGGTGTTCGCGTCGTTCTTGTGCATCAGCATGAAACGCATGGCAGTGGCTCCGTCGAGAGGTGGGTAGGGATCGCGTTGCGGATCGGGCGTCCACGAAGGTTTCCCCGCGGCGCCCGAGGAGACGACCAACGGCCAACCCATGGATCGACGCCGTCATCGCTATTTTTGTAACAGCTCGACATTCCATCGCATTTTATGTCGCGCGCTCGCGGAGCCGCGCGAGGAGCTTCTTCGCGAACAGAAACGCGTCCCCCGGCCAGCGCGCCGAGAGGTAGCTGCCGTCCTCGACGACGAACGCATCGTCGTCACGATCGCGCGTCCCATGCGACGTGAGGTTCAGCGGCCCACGCTCGAAGTGCGACGGGCTCTCGAGCGAGCCTCTGACCTCGTCTTCGACGTACGCATCGTACGTCCGGTAGTAGCGACCGAGCTTCCAACCCGTGAGGTAGTACGCGACGCGCTCCATGTACTTCGGGAGGCAGGTCGTCCTCTTGCCGAAGAGCACGCTCTTCTTCGTGTCGGGATCGTTCGCGCGCGCGAGGACCAGCACACCATGACAGATCGCGGCGATCGGCTTGTTCGTCCGCGCGAACATCGCGACCTTGTGTTGAAGGACCTCGCTCGCCAGATACTGCCGCATCCCCGGCGCATGTCCGCCAGGCAAGAGGAGCGCGTCGTACGCGTCAGGCTCGATCTCGCTCCACGCGATCGGCTTCGCGAACGACGCGTCGCTCGCCTCGAGCTCGCGGTAGTACTCCTTCGGGACCTCCTTCGCCCCGAGCTGACCGAAGAGCACCCCCGTGACGAGGAGCGGATCGCACGCGGGCTTCTCACCGCGCTCGGTCGCAAAGACGACCTCGTGCTTCGCCTCGCGCAAGAGCTTCCAAGGCACCGCGGTCTCGGTCAGGTCGAAATCGTGATCGGGAAGCGGAACAAGGACACGCGCCATCGGCCGCCACGATACCGCAAAAGGGTGCTCGGCCGGCGTGAGAGCAAGCGCCAACCTGTGCTGCTGCCGCAGCGGTCAAGGCGATGTCGCGAGCGCGTCGAGGAGACGTTGTGCCTCTCGCTGGCGATAGCCGTTCGAGATCGCGCCGTCGGCGAAGGGCTTCAGCGCCGCCTTGGCTTCGTCGCGGCGGCCGAGGCGGACCAGCGTGAGCGCGCGGTTGTAGCGAGCCTCCGGCGCGAAGCGGCCGCTCGGGTATGCCGCGAGGTAGGCGTCCCAGCCGCGAAGCGCCTCGACGTCGTTGTGGTTGACGAAGTGCTCCGTGTGCGCGGCGCGGTACGCGGTCTCCTCCGGGTCGGCGACGTCGCGTGGTGGCGCAGCCGCGATGGCGATGGCGGTCGATGACGCGCTCGCGATCTTCTTCGCGGGTGGAGGCGCGGACGGCGTCATGCTCGAAGGCGGAGGTTGCGGTGGCGGGGACGCCGGCGCGGTGGATGCGAGGGACGCGACCGGCGACGTGGGGGGTGCGCTCGTGGCGTGGGAGGGAGCTTCGCGGGCGTGGTCGCGATCCGCCTCGCCGCGCGCGACCTCCGCGAGCACCGCGATCACACGCGGAAGTCGGCCCGTCGCGGCGGCGAAGGCCGTCGAGACGACGAGCACGGCAGCGAGCGGAGCGACCACGCGGAGGATGAGCACGCGTCGCCGGCTGTGCTTCATCGCGCCTGCGATCACCGAGCGACGCGTCGTCGCTGCGCCGAAGTCGGTCGCGCGCCCGTCTTTGCTGTCGCGAAGCGCGGCGAGCGCGTCGCGGAGGAGCGCGTCGTCGTCGTGACCCGTCTCGCGATCGTCACGATCGCTCATCGCACGCCTCGTTCGGCCAGGAGCTCGCGGAGCTTCTTCTTTGCGTGGAAGATGCGCGTTCGGATCGTCGCCTCGGGCGCCTCGACGATGCGGGCGGCTTCGGCCGAGGTTCGCTCTTCGACCTCGCAGAGGACGATCGCGACGCGTTGGTCGAACGGCAGCGCGTCGAGCGCACGGGTGAGCGCCTCGGCGAGCTCGCGCTGGCGCGTCTGCTCCTCGGGCGTCGCCGGGGAGGGCGCTTCACCGCCATGTTCCACGCTGCGCGCGTGCGCGGCTCGACGTCGTGCGGCCGCTCGTACGTGATGGCGGGCATGGTTCGTCGCGATCGCGACGATGAAGGTGCGGAGCGACGCGTCGCCGCGAAACGACTTGATCGCTCGAGGCAGCGCGAGGAAGGCCTCCTGCACGAGGTCTTCGGCGGCGCCGTCATCGCCGACGAGCCGGCGCGCGTACGCACGCACGTGCTCGTGGTGATCGTCGTACACGGCGGCGAGCGCCGACATGTCGCCGCGGCGAAGACGTTCGGCGAGCGCCGTCGCCGACGAAGGCGCCGGCACGGCGGGCGACAAGGACGAGGGCGCCGCGGTCGCGATGCGCCGCACGTTCGAGCGTCCTTCCCCGTCACCGCCCATCGACAGAAACGGTAGACGAAAAACGCCTTCCTCTCCTGCAAGCGACTCCCGCACGCTGTTCGTTCCCAAAGCGCGGCAGTTCGTTCAACCGCCCGCGCAAATTCCCGAGATTCTGCGCGAATGCGGGAAAACAGGCCTCGCGCGCGCTACTCGCGCCAGCAGCGGGAAAGCTCGACCAGCATCGCCTCGGCGTTGATGAGCCCGTTGCCGGAGCCGTCGAAGCGCCGCGTGAGCCTCATGTCGGGCGTCAGCTTGTAAGGCGTGTTCTTCTCTTTGACGAACGCGAGGATCTTCTGCGGGTCGAGCGGGGTGTCGTCGCGGAGGTGGAGCGTCACGCTCTTGGCGGTCGCCTCGCAGCCGAGCACGCGCATCTTCCGGAGCTCGCACTTGAGCGTCATGAGGCGAACCAAGCATTTCGCGTCGGCCGGCGGAGGCCCGAAGCGGTCTTCCATCTCGATCGCGATCTGGCCGACCTCGGCCTCGTCGATCGCGCTCGCGAGACGCTTGTAGATCGAGAGGCGCACGCCGACGTCCGTGACGTAGTCGTCGGGGAGGAGCGCGGTGACGTCGAACGAGAGCTCCGGATCGACGTCGTGGATGACGACCTCGCCGCGAAGCTCGTGCACCGCCTCGTCGAGCATCTGGCAAAACAGATCGAGGCCCACGCTCGCGACGTTTCCTGATTGCTCGGCGCCGAGGATGTCGCCTGCGCCGCGGAGCTCGAGGTCGAGCGACGCGATCTTGAAGCCGCTGCCGAGCTCCGTGTGCCGCTCGAGCGCCTCGATGCGCGAGCGTGCGTCTTCGGTCATCGCGTTGGGCGGCGGGACGATGAGGTAGCAGTACGCGCGCTCTTTGCTTCGCCCGACGCGCCCGCGGAGCTGGTAGAGCTGCGCGAGCCCGAAGAGATCGGCGCGGTCGATGATGATCGTGTTCGCGCGCGGGATGTCGAGGCCGCTCTCGATGATCGCCGTGGCGACGAGGATGTCGTAGCGACCCTCGACGAACTCGAGCATCGTCTTCTCGAGCGCGGTCTCGGCGCCAGACTGCACCTCGCCTTCGACCTCCTTCTCGCGCTCCTTGTTGCCATGCTGGGCGGCGCGACGGCGCGGGCCGCTCATCTGTCCGTGCGCGACGCCGATGCGCGCGTTCGGGAAGAGCTGATGGACGCGCTGCGCCTTGTCGTAGATGCCCTCGACGCGGTTGTAGACGTAGAAGACCTGGCCTCCACGCGACAGCTCGCGGCCGATCGCCTCCTTGAGCACCTGATCGTCGTAGGCGGTGACGAACGTGCGTACGGCGCGCCGATCGATCGGTGGCGTGGTGATGAGCGAGAGGTCGCGGATGCCGGTGACCGCCATCTGGAGCGTGCGCGGGATCGGCGTGGCCGAGAGCGTGAGCACGTCGACGTTCGTGCGAAGCTGCTTGATGCGCTCCTTGTGCGTGACGCCGAAGCGTTGCTCTTCGTCGACGACGAGGAGGCCCAGGTTCTTGAAGTGAATGTCCTTCGAGAGGAGGCGATGCGTGCCGATGATGATGTCGGCCTTGCCTTCCTTGAGCTGAGCGAGCGCCTCGTCTTGTTCCTTCTTCGATTGGAAGCGTGAGAGCACCTTGATCGTGACCGGGTAGTCACGCATGCGCGCTTCGAACGTGCGGAAATGCTGCTGCGCGAGCACGGTGGTGGGGCAGAGCACCGCGACCTGACGTCCGCTCATCGCGACGCGGAAGGCGGCGCGGAGCGCGACCTCGGTCTTGCCAAAGCCGACGTCGCCGCACACGAGGCGGTCCATCGGACGCGGCGTCTCGAGGTCCTTGTTCACTTCGTCGATCGCGCGCGCTTGATCGTCCGTCTCGTCGAACGTGAACGTCGCCTCGAAGGCGCGGTAGTCGTCATCGGCCGGCGGCAACGCCTCGCCAGGCTGAGCCTGGCGCTCCGCATACAGGCGGAGGAGCTCATCGGCCATTTGCCGGACGGCCTTCTGTACGCGGGCCTTCGTCTTCGCGAAGGTCGCGCCGCCGAGGCGATCGATCTTCGGCTCCCCCGCCTCGCCGCCCGAGTATTTCTGGATCTGGTTGAGGCGATAGACCGGGAGATAGAGCTTGTCGCCACCCCCATACTCGACGACGAGCAGATCGACGGTGAGCCCGCCCACGTCGCGATGGACGAGCCCTTGGTAGCGCCCGATGCCGTGCTCGACGTGCACGATGTAGTCGCCGACGTTGAGGCTTCGGAGGTCTTCGATGAACGGCCGCGCCGCGTCGCGTGATTTCTTCTCTCGCGCACGATGAGCGCGGCCGCCGAAGATCTCCTCTTCGGTGATGATGACCAGGCCTTCGCCCGGGAGGATCACGCCGCTCGTGAGCGGCCCGACGATCACGTCGGCGTCGACGCGCTCTTCTCCCACGGCGCCGCGACGCGACTCGGCGGCTTCTTCCTGCGGGCGAAGCGGGTCGACCGCCTCACGCGCACGGACGCGGCACGAGACGCCCTGATGCTCGAGGAGCGCGCAGAGTCGCTCGGCCTGCATCTCCGCGCGCGCGGTCAAGAAGACGCGAAGACCATGATCGCGGAAATGCGTGATGCGTCGCGCGACGGGGGCGATCGCGTTCGTCTTTCCTTTGGACGCGCGGGCGGCCTTCACCGCGCGCGTGATGTCCGCGTGATCCGAGGCGGAGATGCGGAGCGGATCTTGGGGCGCTGTCTCGTAGGCCGCGATTCCCTCTCCAGCGCCTCCCACGATCGCGGTCGTGCTCAGCGTGATGACGGATCGCGCATGGAGGATCGCGCTCGCCTCGTCTTCGCTGAGGTAGTGCGCAGCGACGATGAAGCTCGGCTCGCTCGCCTTCGCCGCCGCGTCTTGCTCGGCGCGCTCGAGCTCATCGCGGATCGCACGCGTGATCTCGGGAGGCGACGCAAGGACGAAGCGCGCGTTCGCGGGGACGTAGTCGACGAGCGGCGCGAGCGCCTCGTAGTACGCCGGGAGGAAGCCGTCTGCGCCGAAGAAGGCTCGACCGGTCGCGACGTCGTCGGTGAGGACGCGCGTCTTGGTCGTGGGCCAATCGATCATGTCGGTGAGGTTCGCGACGCGACGCTTGGCGCGTGTGACGAAGTCGCGCGCGAGGATCGCGTCACGCGCGGGGGGCAAGGCGACGCTCGCGCGCGGCGTCTTGCCTTCGGCGTCCGCTTTGGTGGTCTGCGTCGTCGGGTCGAACGGCTTGATCGACACCACGTCGTCGCCGTACAGCTCGATCCGGAGCGGATCAGGCTCGCCGGGCGGCCACACGTCGAGCAGCGACCCGCGAATGGCGAACGACCCCGGGTCTTCGACGACGGGGACACGAATCCAGCCGGCGTCGGTGAGGTCACGCACGAGGAGATCGCGCTGGAGCTCTCGTTCGAGCACGACCTCGTGCGTGTGCGCCTTCACCGCGTCGGGCGGCACGAGCTTCCGCACGAGCGCCGAGGCTGGCGCGACGAGGACGCGCCACGGCCGGCCGCTCGCGAGATGCGCGAGCGTCGCCATCCGGCTCATCGATCCGCGACGGTCGGGGTTCACGTCGGCGAACGGCGAGGACTCCCACATCGTCAGCGTGAGGACGAGGTCCCGCGCCTTGGGCCCAAGCATGAAGGCGACGTCGCCAGCGAGGCGCCGCGCCGACTCGGCGTCGTCGGTCAAGACGACGACGGGCGGCGCCGCCTGATCCCGAACGAGGCTCGCGAGGATGGCCGCGTCGGCCGAGCCGCGCACGTCGGCGATGTCGATGCGACGCTCATCTTCGCGAAGCGCGAGAGCTGCGATCGCGCTGAGCCGCGTGACGACGACCCCCTCGGACGGAAGGATCGACGGGAGCGGATCGGTGTCGACCTCTTCCCTCCGCGCGAGGCCATCGCGCGGCTCTTCGCCCGTCGCCGACGTATTGCTGAGCGAAGCCTTCGCCATCCGGAAAGGGCTGATCTAGCTCAGTGTCGGGCGACTTGGGAGCCGCCTTCTCGATTTCGCCGGGACTGCCGCACTTGCCCGGATCTCGGCCATGACCGTCATCGGTTTGCCTTCTGTCGAGCGGTTGACATGGCCTCGCCCGCTCGGCCCGTCAGCCCATTGACACGAAGGCCCGAGGCTCGCGGCGGTCGGGTGGAAAGCGCGCGTCCGTTGCGCCCAGCGCCCCTTTCCGAGCGCCGAATACGCAACGCTTGCGCCTATCTGCGGGGTACGCGCCTTGCTCGACTTTCTGCGAGCAAGCCCGACTCGACAAGGAGATCCCGACCCATGAGAGCTGCAGTGCCGACCGGCATCGAGCGCACGTTCGATGAAGAAGAGATCATCGTCAGCAAGACGAATCGCCAAGGAAAAATCACGTACGCGAACGATGTCTTCTTGAAGATCTCCGGCTACACGGAGCACGAGGTCATCGGCCAGCCGCACAGCCTGATTCGGCATCCGGACATGCCGCGGTGCGTGTTCAAGCTTCTCTGGGACACGATCGACTCCGGCAAAGAGATCTTCGCGTACGTCATCAACATGGCGAAGAGCGGCGACCACTACTGGGTGCTCGCGCACGTCACTCCGACGTTCGGCCGTTCCGGCGAGATCATCGGTCACCACTCGAACCGCCGCACGCCCGACCGCAAGGCGCTCGCGAAGATCGAGCCGCTCTATCGCCAGCTGCTCGAGGAGGAGCGCAAGCACGCCGCCAAGGGCGACCAGATCGCGTCTTCGACGAACGTCTTGAAGGCGATGCTCGAGCGCAGCGGCATGTCTTACGACGAGCTGATGTTCGCGCTGTGATCAAGAACGCGCTGCGCTCCCTTCGTCGCGATCCCGACGAGCGCGCACGCGCCCACTCTTCCCCGAATCGACAACTGCACGAAAGCCCGGAACACACCATGACGACGAGCACCAGCTTCCATCCACCTTCCCATTCCCACCGCTCCCAGCCGCCGCGCTCCGAGGGCTCTCGCGTCGAGGCGCTCGAGGCCGAGCTCGCGTTGTACAAGAAGTGGACGAACACGATGGCCGAGGCGTGCGAGCGCATCGCCGGCGGTGACCTCGAGGCGCGCATCCTCGGCTACGAGGCGAAGGACGACGAGATCGGCAAGATGGTGCACGGCCTCAACCACCTGCTCGACATCACCGACGCGTTCGTCCGCGAAGCGAAGGCCACGCTCGACTACGCGAGCCACGGGAAGTTCTTCCGGCGCGTCATCCTCCGCGGCCTCCCCGGCACGTTCCGCGACGCCGCCATCTTGATCAACACCGCCACCGAGAAGATGGCGAAGCAAGCGAAGGAGCTCGAGCGCGCCAGGGAAGAGCGCCTCGCGGTCGCCAACGAGTTCGAGCAGGCGATCAACGGCGCGATCACGGTCGTCGCCAGCTCCGCCACGGAGCTGCAGAACACGGCCGGCGTGCTCGTGGACTCCTCGAACGCGACGACGAACCAATCGGCCACCGTCGCGAGCGCCGCCGAGCAGATGTCGTCGAGCGTTCAGTCGGTCGCGTCGGCGACCGAAGAGCTGAACGTGACGGCGGCCGAGATCCAGCGGCAAATGAACAGCTCGACGACGATCGCCCGCACCGCGGTGAAGGAAGTCGAGAGCACGAAGCTCGTGATGGCCGACCTCTCCCGCGCCTCGAACGAGATCGGCCAAGTCGTGAAGCTCATCTCCGAGGTCGCCAAGCAGACGAACTTGCTCGCGCTGAACGCGACGATCGAAGCGGCGCGCGTCGGCGAGGCGGGCAAAGGGTTCGCCGTGGTCGCGTCCGAAGTGAAGAGCCTCGCACGGCAGACGTCAGGAGCGACCGATCAGATCGCGACGATGGTGACATCGATTCAGACCGCCGCACGCGAAGGTGTCGACGCCATCGCCCGCATCGATCGCTCGATTCAAGGCTTCGACGCCGTGACCTCCTCGATCGAGGCGAGCATCGGCGAGCAGCGCGCGGCGAACGGTGAAATCAGCCGTAACGTGCAGCAATCCGCGGTCGGCGCGAAGGACGTCTCCCACAGCATCACGCTCGTCGCGCAAGCGGCGCAAGAGACCACCGACGCCGCGAACCGTGTGCACCGTACCGCCACCGAGGTCTCGCACATGGCCGAGAGCCTCCGTCACGCAGCGACCAACGTGCTCACGGCGATCCGCGGAGCGTAGAGTCAGGCCGCCGCGCCACGGAGCAGCCGCACGACGGCCGGGATGACGAGCAGCGCGACGACGAGACCTACCGTCGAGCCGAGCGCGCCCACCTTCCCGACGTCGACGAGGCCTTCGAAGCGGCACACGATCAGCGCTCCAAAGCCCGCCGCGGTCGTGAGCGCGGTCGTCGTGCCGAGCGGCGCTTGCTCCAGGATCGCGCTCACGATGGTGTCGTCTTTCGTTCCCTGAGCCGTTCGCTCGGCCGCCGCGAGCAAGAAGAGCACCTCGTCGAGCGTGATCCCGAGCAGCACGGGGAGGACGAGCGCGTCGTAGACATGCCACCGGATGTGAAGCACGCGGGAGAGCGCGATCACGATCGCGATCTCGACGAAGAGCACGCCCACAGCGAGCACGACGCGAGAGGCTCGCCGAAGCGTGAGCATGAGCATGACGACGATGACCGCGAGCGCCGCGAGGAGGACGCGCGGCAGATCCGCCGAGAGCGTCCGCACGAGCCCCTTCTCGAGATCCGGAAAGCTGGTCAACACCGCTCCTGGGTCGGCCGCGCGGAGAAGGACGCGCGCGTTCTCTTCGGAGCCGCTCGTCGCCTTCGCGCCGCCGAGGCGCACGTAGGTGACCGCGATCGCGCCTCGAGCATCACGCGCGAGATAGCGGCGGCGTAGCCACTCGTTGTCGGCGGTGAGGACATCGGTCGTGTTCGTCGATGGATGCGCGAACGCCTCGAGCGCCGGCGCGAAGCCTTCGATCGCGAACCCCTCGTCGACGAGCGCCTTCGACAGCATCGCGCGACGCGACGGCAAATCGAGGCGATCGCGCTCCGCGAGCCGCATGCGCTGCAGCTCGGGCGACGGCGCGAGACGTGCGAGCGCGTCGTAGCCGAGGATCGTCTCGCCGGCGAGGAGACGATCGGCCGCCTCGGCGACGGCGTCGGCGCGAGCTCGTGCGCGCGCGTCGTCCGCGTCCGCAGACACGACCATGAGCTGGCCCTTCGCGCTCCCGAACGTCTCGTAGATCTCGTCGTAGGTCGCGAGCGCAGGCAACGCGCGCTCCTTGCCACCGCGCGCCTCGAGCGCGATGACGGCGTGATCGATCTTCGGCAGCCCTGCGCTCGACGCGGCGGCCACCGCGAGCGCGACCGCCGCGAGCGCGACGATCGCGCGCGTCTTCGTTCGCGTGAGCTCGGCGATCCATCGCCATGCCTCGGCCGGCGAGCTCGGCGGTGGCCCTCGCTCGAGAAGCGCGCCGACCTCGGGGACAACGATCAGGATCGCGACCGCCGTGAGTATCTCACCGGCAGCGCAGAGGACGCCGAGCTGGCGCATTCCTTCGATGTCCGAGAGGAGGAGACACCCGAACGCGCCGCCCGCCGCCACGGCGGCGCTCAGCGTGGGCTTCCACGTCTCGCGACGCGCGACGTCCGCCGCGGCGCTCGGGGTGAGCCCTTCACGTCGCGCATGCAGCAGGCGTCCGTAGACGTGCACGCCGGTATCGACGCCGACGCCGATCACGACCGCCGCGAAGGCCGTCGCGATCGCGCTGATGTGTGGATAGATCGTCGCGGCGAGCGCGGTGGTCCACAGCGTGCCGGCGAGCAGCGGAGGAAGGACCGCGAGGAGCGCCCGCACGCGACGAAACGTGACGACGAAGACGACCGACGCGAGCACGAACGAGAGCGCCCCGCTCTTCTGGAGGTCGCTCTTCATCATCGCCTCCGTCTGCTGGGCGACGACATGACCACCGGTGAGATCGATGCGGAGCGTCGACGTCGACGTCGATGTCGACTCGAGCGTCGTACGCGCCCGCGCGATCGCCCGCTCGGCCTCGGTCGTGAAGCGCAGCGCCTCGCCCGACTCGAACGCCCGACCCCGCGGCTCGATCACCACGAGGCGCGCGCGCCCGTCGCTCGTGACGAAGTCACCCTGGCCATCGAGCGCCTTCGCGCCAGCGGCGACCTCGATCCGATCTTGCCACGGGATCATCGCGAGCCGCAGCGGATCGCGCTCGATCATCTCGGCGGCGTCCCCTGCTCCCGGCGCGAGGAGGAGCGCCCGCGTCTCGCGCAGCCGCTCGCGCATGCCTTCCTCGGTGACCGCGCGCGCGAGGCGATCCCGCGCAGCCGGTCCCGCGAATCGCCACGCCTCCGTAGGGTCCATCGCCGAGGGTGTGTTCGCCGCGGTCATCACCGAGCGCACCGACGAGCACGTGCGGAGCTCGGCCGCGACGGTCATCGCGGCGCGTGTGACGAGCTCGGGATCATCGGCGCGCACGAGGACGAGCGCGACGTCTCCACCACCGAAGGCACGCGATACGCGCGCGAGCGCAGCGGCCTCCGGCGTGTTTGGGAAGAGCGTCGTCAGGTCCTTCGAGAGCTGAAGGCGCGTCGCGACGAAGATCGAGACGAGCGTCGCGAGCAGCGCGACGATGCGTGCAATCTTCACGTTTCGACTCATCGACATCCTACGGCGAGGAGTCTTCGCCAGCAGGCTTCTTCCAGCGGACGCGCACGCGCATGATGCGGCGCCGGCTCACGCTCGTGACCTCGGCGGTGGCGTCGGGGCCGAGCTGCACCTTGTCACCGATGCGCGGGATGTGACCGAGCCGGCCGAGGACGACGGTGCCGACCGTCTCGGCCCACTCGGTCTCGTCGACCTGGACGCCGATCCCGCGAAGCTCCTCGAGCGTGGCGCGCGCGTCGGTCTCCCATGCGTTCTCTTCGCCCACGACGGGCGCCACGCGCGCGACCTCGACGTCGAGCTCGTCGCGGATCTCGCCGACGATCTCCTCGAGCAGGTCTTCCATCGTGACGATGCCGCTCGTGCCGCCGTACTCGTCGACGACGACCGCGATCGGGATCTGTGCACGTTGCATGTTTCGAAGGACGTCGAGGAGGCTCTGCGTCTCTGGGACGAACAGGATCTCGCGGCGCACGCTCGTCAGGTCGGCGAGCTTCGTCGCAGCGGGATCGACGAGGAAGTCCTTGGCGTAGAGGTAACCGGCGATCTCGTCGACCGAATGCTCTTTCGTCAGCACCACGCGCGAGTACTGGTGCGTTCGAATCTGCCGGATCGCCTCTTCGCCCGCGGTGCCGATCGGGATCGTGAACACGTCGACGCGCGGCACCATCGCGTGGCGTGCCGTGCGATGCGCGAAGCGAAGCACGCGCTCGACGAGCTCCGCCTTGGCTTTGCCGCCGGGGCTGCGCGCGGCGTTGGCGGCGAGGATGCCGACGACCTCGTCTTCGGAGAGCGCGCCTTCGACCGCCATGTCCGTCTTCATCCCCATCGCGCGAAGGACCACCCGCGTCGCCTTCTCGAGGATGAAGAGCAGCGGCTTGAAGACGAGGTAGATGATCTGGAGAGGAGCCGCGGAGGTGTACGCGAGCTTCTCGGAGCGCTGGATCGCGACGAGCTTCGGCACGAGCTCACCGAAGAGCACGTGGCTGAACGTCAGCATCGTGAACGCGAGCGCGACCGCGATGATGTGCACGATCTTGCCGGGCTCGCGCCCGAGCACGGCGACGAAGCCTCGGTTGACGAGCTCTTCGAGCGCCGGCTCGCCGATCCAACCAAGGCCGAGGCTCGCGAGCGTGATGCCGAGCTGCGTGACGGACAGGTAGCGATCCATCCGCGCGACGATGGCGCGCGCCCGCTCGATCCGCGGATCTTCGCGCGCGACCTTCTTCGTGCCAGCGAGCGTCGTCGAAATCTTTACGAACGCGAACTCGGCAGCGACGAAGAAGCCGTTCAGCGCGATGAACACCGCGGCAAAGAAGAGACCGAGCACGGAGGCGACGACTCTACCCGATTTGTGCGTCTTGCTGCACATCACCCCCCTCGAGTCACATAGGACCGGGCCGATCGTGCGCGAATTGCGGGCGATTTGCCGCTACTTCGACGCCAAGCTGCCCAGCTCGAGGCTGATCGAGGGCACGCCCGCCTCGCCGCGATCGAGATAACCGTAGCGCGCGAGGTTTCCGAGGACCTTCGCCACGTAGCCCCGCGTCTCGATGAACGGGATCGCTTCGACGAAGACATCGAGCGTCTCGGGGCTCTTCGCCGCGTGCGCGAGCCAACGTTGGATCGCCTCGGGCCCCGCGTTGTACGCCGCGACCGCCAGCGTCGTGTTGTCCGCGAGCTTGTCGAGCATCTCTCGCAAATAAAGCGCTCCGAGGAGGATGCTCTGGGCGGGGACGACGAGCTTCGTGTCGTCGTGCTCGAGGGTCGCGCCCTTCGCGGTCGTCGTCGCTGTCTCGGGCAGGAGCTGCATCAAGCCCACCGCGCGTGCCGGTGACACCACGTCCGGATCGAAGGCGCTCTCTTGTCGCATCACCGACCAGACCAGGTCTGGCGCGAGGCGCGAGCGTGCGGCCGCCGCGCGCACGATCCCGTCGTACGGACGCGGGAACATGCACTCCCACGCGCCGCGGTTCTTCGGACCGGGCGCCGTCATGACCATTTGTGCAGGAATTTGCAGGGATAGCTGGTAGCGGCGCTTCGCCCGGTCGAGCGTCGCGTACGCGGCGCAGAGCGCCTCCGTCCCGCGCGTCGGCGTCTTCGAGATGACCACCGCCTCTCGCTCGCGGAGCGCGTCCTCCGCCTCGGCGTCGAAGCCGATGCGATGAAGCATGTCCACCGGCGGCGGAAGCTCGATCGGGATCGCGTCGCTCGTCCCGCTCTCGGCAGGCTCGATCGACGTCGGGATCGCGCCGCCGTTCTCCTTCAAGCGCGCGCGCGCCACGAGCGCCGGATACGAGAGCGGGCGTGTTCGCACGACGTCAGCCCACCGCGCGAGCGCGTGAAGCTTGTCGCCGTCACGGAGCGCGGCGAGCGCGGCGAGGTTGGTCCATCGCGCGCTCGTGATCGGATCCTCTGCGCCGCCCGAGAGATCCTCGAGCAGCTTACGCGCCTTCTTGTCGTTTCGGCTGACGAGGTGCGCGAGCGCACGATAGCGCTCGGCCTCGCGCTTCTCTTTGCCGTTCTTCCAGTGCGCGACGTACTCATCGAACGCGAACGCCGCGTCTCTCCAGCGCCCCGCGAGCGCGTGGGTGCGCGCCAGGTGAAACTCCGCCTGATCGGCCCAGGTGGTCTTGGGATGCTGCGCGATCACCTGATTGAACGCCGGCAGCGCATCGGCGTCCTTGTCTGCGCGCGAGAACGCTCGCGCCGCGAGGAACATGTCCTCCGCGGCGTGCGCGCCGCCCATCGCCGCGCACGCTCGGTACGCCACCGCGGCCTCCGGATAACGCGTGCGCGCCTTCCAAAGCGCCTCGGCCTTCGCGCGACAGATGTCGATCGCAGGGATCGCAGGCAGGCGTCCGGTAGCGCGATCGATCACGTGAATCGCGTCGTCCGTGCGCATCGCGTCGGCGAGCACCCGCGATCTCGCCATCAGCTCGTCGGACGTGAGCAGGCGCGGCGGCGTGAGCTTCTCGAGGAGCTCGGCCGCCTCGGTGAACGTCTTGTCGTCGAGCGCGTTCACGGTGAGCCATCGCGCGTCGGCGCCTGCCGCGGCGTCACCGTCCTTCAAACGTGTAATCTGCATGCGTCGCAGACGGGCGCGCTCCTCGTAGACGCGCGCCTTCTTGTCCGCGCTCGCCGCGTTGATGATTCGCTCCCACGCGGCGCGGGCTTTTGCCGTGTCGGACGCCTTCTCCCACGCCTCGGCCGCGAGCGCCCACGACGCGACGTCTCGACGCGACGAGAAGTGCTCGGCCGCCTTGTCGAACGGACCGACCTCGAACATCGCCTGCGCACGCATCTTCGCGATCAGGTCACGGAGCAGCGGCAGATCGTCGTCGAGCTTGTCGAGCGCGGCGATCGCGCCTTCGTGCTTGCCAAGGCCGATCGCGACGCGTGCGCGCGCGAGCCGCACCTCGGGCTTTGCTTGCTCGGCGGCCGAGAGCTTCGCGAGCCCTTCGTCGGCCTCCTTGAAGCGCGCGGCGCGGATCGCGTCCGGCCACGCGAGCGCTCCCATCGCGGCATCAGGTGACGAGGCATCGGCGGCGCTCGCCTCCGCGGCGCCATCCCCCGCCGCGCGTGACGACGCGTCGTTCTGCCCGTCGGTCGGACGCGCGGGTCCGTTGCCACACGCAGCCGCGAGCACGACGCCCGCCGCGAGCGCGAGCCGCGCGAGCATCGGACTAACCCGCGGCGCCGATGACACGAAAGCCTCCTCCACCTTTCCAGCCGTAAGGCGCCGTCACCCCGGTCGGGTCTTCGCCGTCGACGACACGCCTCAGGCGCGGCTCGGCGAGCGTCCGCAGATGATCCCCGAGCTCGATGCCCACCCAACGACGCCCCATCTTGTGCGCGACCGCGGCGGTGGTCCCGCTTCCGAGGAATGGATCGATCACCCAGTCGTTCGGATCGGACGCCATCTCGAGGACGCGCGCGACGAGGCGCTCGGGCTTCTTGTTGCGCGAGAAGACGACGTTGCCTTCGCGGGCGATGCCTTGGAACGGGACGTCGTCCCACACGTTCGTGAGGGGCTCGACGATCGCCGGTGAGCCGTCGACGTCGCGAACCTTGTCCTCGAGGAACAGGATGCGATTGCCCCCACGCACGATGAACGGCGGATGCTTCTCGCGCTCGAGCACGAACACGCGCGACGGCGCCGCCTTCGATTTGTCGACGGTGCGCTGGGCGAGGATGCCGATCGCCTCGTAGCGAGGCTGCGCGAAGCGCACGACGTGGCGCGCCTTGCGGAGCGCGTGGGCATGAACGCGCGCCAGGAACACCTCACGACCAAGCGCGCGCGTGGCGTCACGCGCCGACGCGTAGCCCAGCGCTTCGGCGACGGCGGCCTTGAGCGGACGAAACGTCCAGCGTGCCGGCTTCGCGTCCGGGTTGTCGAGCCACGTCGAGTACGCCGTGTCGAAGCCCTCACGCACGCGCACCTGCGGGCGATAGCGCCACTTCTTCTTGTTCTTCGCGTAGACGAGCAAGAAGTCGCTCACGTGGACGGGGCCTGCGTTGATGGCCTTGTGACCGGTCGAGGCGCTGCGCACGATCGTGATCGTGCTGACGCGATTTTTCGCGCCGAAGACCGCGTCGAGCAGGATCGTGAGCGGCGCGAGCTGCGTGTCATCGATCTCGATGAACACCGCGCCGTCTTCTGCGAGGAGCGGACGGAGCGCCTCGAGGCGAGGTCGCATCATCGCGTCCCACTCCTCGGGCGCGCGGTCGTCGTCGTACTCTTCGAACGACCGCCCCGTGTTGTACGGAGGATCGAGGTACGCGCAGCGGATCTTGCCCTCGAGGTCGGGCAAGAGCGCGCGCATCGCGGTGAGGTTGTCGCCGTGGACGAGGATGTTCTCTGCGCGCGGATCGCCGTACGTGCGTGATCGGAGCGCCTTCTCCTCACGCTCCTGGGACGACGCGGGCGCGGCGGCGACGCGTGCGCTCAGATCTCGACGTACGGTCCGCGTATCCAAGGTTCGGCGATCCTCCGCCAGTTCCCCACGCCGTCGAGGCCCGCCATGACGCTCGCGAGCCCCCACTGCAGGCGATTCATGAAGGTGTGATCCTGCGGCATGTTGATCGGCTTTGGAAGCGTGGGCAAGACTTCGCCTTCTTTTGGCTTCATGATCTTCTTGCCGCCACGGACGAGGAACGCGACCGCTTCGCGCGCGACCTCACGGGTGTGCCGGAACTCCCCGTCGGTGGTGAGCGGCTCGAGCACCATCTTCGAGTAGTCGACGAAGAGCTTGAAGCTCTCTTCGTCCGTCGGATCGTAGCCAAGCACCTCGACGCACGCCTTCTCGAACGCCGGCCAATCCCGATCCATCGCGGTCGTGATGTAGCGCTTCGTGCCGACGAGAAGATGCGGTGGCATGCGCTTCACGCAGCCGTAGTCGAGGAACGCGACGCGGCCGCCGCCAAGGAAGCGGTAGTTGCCTGGATGGGGATCGGCGTAGAGCGCGCCATGCTTGAAGAGCGCGCGAAACATGAATCGCCAGATCGTCGCGCTCGCTGCGTTGCGCTCCTCTTGCGAGGCGCGCTTGCAGAACGTCGCGTAGTCTTCTCCGCGAATCAGCTCGGTGGTGAGCACGCGCTTCGTCGAGAAGGCGTTCCACACCCTCGGGATCACGATCTCGTGATCGCCCTCGTGGATTCGGCGAAAGAGCGCGGCGTTGTCCGCCTCGAGCCCGTAGTCGAGCTCGGCGAGGAAGACGGAGCGGATCTCCTCGAGCGTCTCCTTCGTGTGGTACTTGCGCCCCACCGGCGCGATCATCGACTCGAGCATCGAGATGCTCTTGAGGTCGTTGATGATCGCCTTGTCGATGTCCGGGTACTGCACCTTGACCGCGACTTGATCGCCCGAATGGGTGAGCGCGCGATGCACCTGACCGATGCTCGCGGCCGCGAACGGATCGGGCTCCCACTCGGCGAACACCTCATCGGGTGGACCGAGCTCCTTGCGGACGACCTTGTCCGCGGCTTCACGCGAGAGCGGAGGCGCCTTCGCCTGGAGCTTCTTCAGGACCTCTTGGAACTTCTCTTCGTAACCGGGCGGCGCGAGGCCGTCGATGTACGACGCCATCTGGCCGAGCTTGAGAGGAAGTCCCTTCATCTCGCCGAGCGTCTTGAGCATCGCGTCGGCGGTCTTCTTCGCGTTCTCGAGCACGCGCTTCTGCGCCTCGCGCTCGGCCTCGGCGTCGTCGCGCTTGCCGAAGGCCGCGCGCCTCATCGCCTCGGTCGCGATCGGGATCGCCCGCGTGGAGAGCGCGCCGAGACGCGCGAGCCGCCCGAGCCGCGACGAAGGTGGCGCATGCGGGCGCTTGACGGCGTCACCGGTGATCGAGTCCGCGTCCGCTTTGCCGCCGGGCGCGCCCTTCTTCTCGCCGTCTTTCGGCCGATTCTCGTCGTCGTCGTGCTCGGTGTTCGTCATCGCGTACGTCGGTGCCGGACTATGCCAACGACTCCACGAGGAAGGAAGCGGGAGGACACAGATAGTCGACAATTCGATGTTTTTTCTCGCCTGACGACGGGACAACCACGATTGTATCGCTCAACCATACACCGACCTTCACATCATACTGATTGTCGCTACGGCGCCTCGCGCTACCACCAACCCATGCGTGAGGCGGCCGTCGCGACGAACGCGGCGGCAGAGCCAGCGCATCCTTAGGAGGTTCGACATGAATCGTGATGTGCATCTCGCCGCGCTCCGTGCGGCTGCTCGCGTGGCTTTTTCGATGGCTCTTCCGGTCGCGCTCGTCAGCGGATGCGCCGCAGCCAACGACGAAGCCAGCGGCGGCGAAGAACGCGCATCGACCGAAGACGCGCTCAAGTCCTCCAAGAAGCCCTGTCACGAAGACGCAGGCCCGGCGAAGCCGAGCTGCGAGTCGGTCCTGGCGTCCGCCTTTCCGGGACCCGACACGTACCAGTGGGAGCCCGTCGCCGCGAGCGCCGACGTCGTCGCCTGCTGTGACAAGGAGCTCACCGACAAAGGCGCGAGCTCGGCCCATCGTTGGGCGTGCTGCGTCGCGTACGATCCGGCGACCGTCAACGTCGACGCCGGTGAGTCGCCCGCGTTCGCGAACGGCCACGGGATGGCGTGCACGCCTTGGGGACCGCCGTGTCCTCCGTCGATGCGGCGTGGCCGCGCGGTCAAAAGGAACCCCGCTGTCGCGGCCTTCCTCGCGCGCGCCAACGCGAAGGCGGTGGCGTGATGACGACGACGCTCGATCTCCGCGATGAAGCGCGAAAGAACATGCCGGCAATCGCGGACCTTCCGCATCTCCGTGAGGCCGCGATCGGGACGTGGACCGGTCGCATGATCAACGAGCACTCGTCGGCCCGCGTGTTCGATGGGCTCGCGAAGCAGTTCGCCGAGGCGGGCGTGCACGAGGTGGTCGATGAGGTGCGCGGCTTCGCGAACGAAGAGCGCCGCCATGGCGTGCTCTGCGGCGCTGTCGTCGAGGCGCTCGGCGGTCAGGCGCGCGCCGAGATCCCCGACGGCGATCCCTATCCGCAGCACGAAGACGCGAGCGGTCCGCTCGAGGCGGCGCTCCGGAACATGCTGAGCATCTGCTGCCTCAGCGAGACCGTCGCCGTGTCGCTCATCGGCGCCGAGCGCATCGAGATGCCCGAGGGCGAGCTTCATGATCTCCTCACGAAGATCTACGCCGACGAGGTCGGGCACTCACGCTTCGGATGGCGCACGCTCGGAAAGCTCGCGCCCCACATCGACGACGCGATGAAGGAGCGGCTCGGTGATTACCTCGAGGTCGCGTTCGATCACCTCGTCGAGCACGAGCTGAGTCACCTTCCCGAGTCGTCGCGCCCGCCGCCCGAGGGCGTCATCCTCGGACTGTGCAGCGGCCTCTCCGCGCGGGAGCTCTTCTTCGACACCGTCGAGCAGGTCATCGTGCCCGGCCTCGAACTGCATGGAATTCCCGCGAAGCGTGCCTGGTCACGCGTCGCGAGCGCCGCGGCCTGACCGCGCATTGCGTAGGGTGTCGCCGCCTGGGCGCTCGCTCGAGAGGCGTGCGTTTCGCGACACCCGTGCGTTATGCTGCGGCCCATCCTCATGAAGCGGTTCATCCCGGCTCTTCTCCTCGTCGCTGCAGTCGTGCCGTTCGCAACCACCGGTTGCGACATGTTGAAGAAGGGCGGCGCGGACGCTGGCGCCGATGGGGCGGTCGCCCTTGCTGCGGCCGACGCCGCGGTGAACCCCGCGACGACCGACACCGCACCGCCCACAGCGACGACGACCGCGGCGCCGCTCAACACGACGACGCCCATACCGCCCGTTCGTCCCGTGACGACCGACGCCGGCGCGAAGACCGCCGACGCCGCGGCGCCGGTCGATGCGGGCGCCGTCAAGACGGACGGTGGCGCTGCGCCGACGCCGACCCCCACGCTGACGATCCCGCCGATCCCGGGCTTCGACGCGGGAGGTCTCCGGTTCGATGCGGGCGGCTTCAAGCCGCCGTGGCAGAAGTGAGCTGACTCCACGCCAACGCATCGCGAGCGAGGGAAGACGCTCATCATGGACGAGAAGTGGGCGCGCCTTCACGCGGACCTCGCCGCGTACGCGAACGGTGGCTACACGGGCCTCGAGGTCCTCTGCGCGACGCGACGTTCGGTCTCCGACAAGACGCTCGTCCCGCGGATGGAGGCGTGCGAGAAGCTCTTCAGCTCGCCGACTCGTCCCGAGACCTTCGATCCGGCCGCGCTCTCGGTGCTCCTCGTGCTCGTCCCGGCGATTCAGAGCTACATCGGCAGCATGGTCGGCGCGCTCACGCTGCTCGAGGGCGCGCTCGAGAGCCTGACGTTCCAGACGCGATGGGAGATGGCGCCGCCATCGGGCTACATCCTCCAGCCTGGCAATGGCTACGCGTACGCTCATTGGCTGAACGATCGCCTCCACCTCGATCCGAGCGTGTGCTCCGAAGAGACGATCGCCGAGTGCCGTAAGGCCGCCGAGGCACGATGGCCCACCGCGACGCTTGGTCAACGATGGACGCTCGCGCGCGTCTTCCCGGAGAACACCGCGTGGGCACACGAGGTCGTCGAGCAGCTGCTCGCGTTCCCCGAGCTCCCGATCGCCCCGCTCGCGATCTGCGAGATCGTACGCGACCTCGGGCAAGCCGAACGCCTCACCGCGCGCGTGCCTCCCACAACCATCGACTACGTCGCGCTCGGGCGTAACCTCGGGACGGGCGCGATCCCGCTCCTCAAGGCTGGGTTGACGCAAAAGCATGCCGCCGAGGTCGCGCATGCGCTCGCGTCGATGGATGATCTGGCGGCGGCCGAGGCGCTCGTCGCCTGCCTCGGACGAAAGCCGCTGCGACCGATCGCGGCCTCGTACTTCGAGCGAGGATCACCGAACGCGCGGAAGGCGCTCGAGGCCGCTCTCGCGGGGAGCTCGCGCATCGCGCTCATCGCGCAGGACCTGCTCACGCGGATGGATCACGTCGAGCGCGCGAAGGCGGAGGCCGACGTCGAAGAGGCGAGCGATGACGAGCTGCCTCTCGTGCTCGTCAAGGCGCCATGGCAAGAGCCGAACGCGCTCGCCGAGGCGCAGCAGCGCCAGGCGCACGAGCCGACGACGGAGGCGATCAGCAAGGCCGTCGTGCCCGAGATGCCCGAGAGCGTCCACGTCGATCCGAGGCTCGTCGAAACGGCGAAGGCGCAGCTCACGCCCGACCAGATCAACGAAGCGACGGACGACAAGCTGCTCGAGGTCTGGAACAGCGGCCAGTGGTACGGCGGTCGCAGCACGCACGCGTTCGTCCTCGATCGCATCGGCGTGCGCGGGATCGAGGCGTTTCAGCGCTTCCTGATCCCCGAGCTGATCCCCGCCATCTCGTCTCCGCGGATCGCAAACCTCGTCGCGGCGCGGATCGCTCCCTTCGATTGGCAAGGCAGGTCGGATCTCCCGTGCGTGCACTCGCTGCAGTGGCTGCGCAAGAACCCCGAGCACGCCGCCGTCGGGCTCTTGCCGCACCTCTACCACCACTCCGTCAAGCTGACCTATCGCCGCCTCCTCGCGTGGAACATCGACGTCGCCGCGATCCTCGAGAAGCACTACGGAAAAGAGCTCGCCGCGGAGGCGATGAAGATCATCGAGGTCGATCCACGCGCGAGCACGTTGCCGCGCAGCTTGCCTGCGATCGAGGACGTGCCGCTCGAGACGCTCGCCCGCCCGCGCCTCAAGAACGGCAAGCGCATCTCGACGCGTGCATTTCGCGCGCTCCTTCAGCTCATCGGCCTCAGTGACATGCGCTATCCGCACGGCGGCATCGCCGAAGTGCGCGCGGCGTTCGACGCCGATAGCCTCGCCGAGCTCGCGTGGGATCTCGCCTGCGCGTGGGAGCTTCGCCAGCGAACGGCGCGGCGGGCATGGCGCCGGCGCGCCGCGAACGAGCGGTATTTGTGGCTCCTCAGCGCGCTCGTCCCGTTCGCGAACGTCGAGGTCGTGCGCCGCCTCACCCCACGGTTCAATGGGCCCGAGATCGTGGACTTGCTCGGGCAGATCGGCGTCGGCGACGCGAAGGACGATCCCCAACAGGAAGAGCGCGCCGACGCCGCGGTGCTCGAGCTCCTCACGATCTTCCTGCGCGAGAAGGACAAGAAGAGCTCCGACCTCGCCACGCGCGTGCACCATCAGCTCGACATCACCGCCGCGCTGAAGAACCTCGATCGCGACGAGCTCGAAGAGCGCGTGCTACCCGACCCGGTCCGCGTCGGCGCGAGCGTCAAGAGCGGTCGCCCCGTCATCGACTACGGCCCGCGCCATTTCGAGATCCGCTGGACAGAAGACCTCGCGCCAGCGCTCGTCGTCGATGACGCGTCCGCGCGGACGGCGCCGGTGTCACGCAAGCGCGGGGCGAAGGCACACCTCTCGCGGCGCTTGCCGGCCGTGCGCAAGACCGACGACCCCGCGAAGGTGGCGCGCGCGAAGCAGGTGTGGAGCACGATCGTCGAAGACGTCGCCGCGGTGATCGTGCGGCGGATCGAGCTGCTCGGTCGCGCGATGGCGAGCGGTCGAACGTGGTCGCTTCCCGAGCTGCAAACACGCTACCTCTCCGCACCGCTCCTCGCGCACCTGTCGCGAGGCCTGCTCTTCGTCCGCGAAGGCGATCCCGCCTCGAAGGCGTTTCGCGTCGCCGAAGACGGCTCGTTCGCCGACATCGACGACAACGCGTTCCTGGTCGCCGAGACGGACCGCGTGCGCTTGCTCGAGCCAGGCGCGTCGAGCGCGGACGAGGTCGCGCGCTGGCGAGAGATCTTCTTCGACTACGGTCTCGTGATGCCGATCGCGCAGCTCGAGGAGCCTGCCGCGCCCACGGCGCCGTGATGGATCGCGACGAGGCCTGGCGTGCGCTTCGTACGCTCCTCGCGACGAGGACGCGACACGCTCGCGACGTGCATACGGCAGGCGCGCGACCGACGCGGCTCACCGCGGCGCGATGGCCGGTCGAGGAGGCGATCGACTACACGTTCGTCCGTCGGCAGCGTGAGGTGCTCGTCTTCGAGCATCTCTCGAGGCTCATGGCCGCCTCTGCGGCGCTCCTGTCCTCGTCGCCAGACGTCGCGCCGCCGACCTCGGCGTTCACGAGCTCGATCGTCGCCGCGCTCCTGACGGTCATGGGACGGTGCGACCCGCTCACGCGGCTCGTGCCGCCGCGCCTGTACTTCGAAGGCGTCATCGAGAGCGTGATGCTCTGCGACGATCCCGATTACCGAGGCAATGTCCTGCGCGGGATGGTTGGGATCCAGCCGCGGTGGACGCTCCGAGACGAGCGACGCACCCTCGACGGCGCGACGCGTGCACAGTACATCGATGTCGCGCGCGAGCGATGGGCCAGCGCGAAGCTCGGGCAGCGGCTCACGATCGTCCGCGTCCTCGCCGACGATCCCGCGACCGTGTGGGCGAACGACGAGATCCGCGCGTGGTCGAACGAGGCCGTCGTCGCTGCGCTGGCCTCGCCAGCGATGCCGATCGACTGGGATCACCTCTGCGAGATCGTCTTCGACGAGGACGCCGCCGCGTGGCTCGTCGAGCGGGTCCATACCCGACGAGCTTTCTCGATGCTCCTCCGCAACGTCGGCGACGGCATCTCTCGAGCGATCGGCGACGCGCTCGCGAAGCGCCGTCATCGCGACGCGCTCACGCTCGGGTCTCTCCTCGCGGCGAGGGACGACACGCTGCCTCGAGCCCAAGCCCTGGCGCGCGCGATCGAGCGCAAAGGCGAGGTCGCCCGGCTCGCGATGGCGGAGCTCGCGCGAAGCTCGTTCGCGACCGAGGTCCTCTGGCCATCGCTCGCGTCCCCTCGGCTCGCGACCGTATCTCGCGCGTCCGACACGCTCGTTCGCGGACGACGCCACGTCTCGAGCGGCGCGACGCGTGCGCTCCTCGAGCACGTGCGCACGTCGAGCGAGGGTGATCTGATGAAGACCGTCGAAGATCTCCGCGCGACCTGCACGCCCGAGAGCCTCGAGGATCTCGCGTGGGATCTCGCATGCGCGTACGAGTCGGTCGAGACCTTGGCCAAGGTGAGCAGGGTGAGCAGGATCCCGCTCGTGATCGCGCTCCTCATCGAAGGCGAGCGCGCCGGCGTGATGATCCGAAGACTCCGCGCGCGGTGGCCAGCGAAGCCCTTCCTTCGCTTCCTCGAGCGACTTGGCACCCCCGAGGCGATCCGCGCGATGCATCGCCGTGCTCGCCATCGCGGCGTTCGTGTCGCGATCGATCGGGCCTGCGCACGACGAGGCGTCTCGTGGATCGACGTGCTGGATCCGCTGCGCCCCGACACCGTCACGGTCGACTACGGTGCCTCGCTCAACGTGAGCCTTCGCGTCGCCGACGAGTCACGACCGACCACGACGACGACGAACGCGTCGACGGAGGCGTCGCCGTTCTTCGCTGGCGCGCCGAAGCTCGTCGACGTGACGAGCGGGCGTCCGTTTCGACAGCTCCCTCCGCCCGCGATCGAGGACGATCCGTACAAGGTCGCGCGCTCGCGCGAGGCGCTCGAGAGCTTTCTCGACGACCACGCGCGGCTCCACGACGATCGCGTCGCGCTCTTCACGCATGCGCTCGCGGTGGGCTATCGCTGGCGCGTGCCGGCGCTGCGCGCGCGTTACCTCGCGACGCCGCTCGCGCCGTTCGCCCGCCGCGTGCTGTTCGTGCGCGAAGACGACAGCGGCGGGGACGCCGGCGTGCGCTCCCTTCGCGTGGCCGAAGACGACACGTTCGCGAACGTCGACGATGAGGCGGTCCTGCTCGGCGACGACGACCTCGTGCGGCTCGCTCGTCGCGAGGAGCTGCGTCCCGAGGTCCGCGCGAGGTGGCAGGCGCTCTTCTTCGACTACGAGATCATCCCCCTCCTCGATCAGCTCGACCACGAGGTGAGCTAGTGAGCGTCGAGCGCGTTCGTGCCTGGCGGCGACTCCTCGCGTGGATCCACCATCGGATCCCCGAGCGCACCGGCGCGATCGATTTTCTCTACGTCGACCGCATCTCGCAGGCGACGGAGCCTCATGCGCGACGGATGCGCGCGTGCGAGCGGCTCTTTCGTGACCAGCCCGCGTCGCTTCGCATCGATCCGCCCGAGGTGATTCGCGACGTCGACACCGTCGCGGCCCTCGTCTCGACGCTCGGCGAGTTTGCGCCGCTCGAGCCGCTCATCGACCCGGACGTCCTCTTCGAGGCGAAGGTGCGGAGCGCTCTCTTCCGTGTGGCGCGCGGAGACTCGTGGCGTCGCGGTCTCCATCTCGAGGACATCCGAACGGACGACCCGCTGCCGCGCTGGTCGCTCCGCCCGCGGCGACCTTCCGCCGAGCTCTTCGCGCTCTACGAGCGGCTCGCCGAGGTGCGCGTCGCCGCGGCGTCGCTCCGCGAGCGACTCGTGATGGCGAACCTCCTCGTGTCCGTCGCGCCGGTGGCGCTCGACCTCCGCGATCGCGTCTGGATCCGTGACGCGGTCGACGAAGCGCTCGCGACGCCTGCGCTCATGCCGTCGACGGACCACCTCTGCACGATCATCTTCGACGAAGAGCAAGCGTCGCGCGCCGCTCCGCAGCTCCATTCGTCGAAGGTGCGTGATGTCCTCGTGGAGAACCTCGGTACAGAGGCCTCGGCGCGCGTGCTCGCCGAAGCGCTTGGCTCGCTCTCGGGCACGCGCGCGCGGAGGCTCGCCGAAGCGCTCGCGAAGGCCACGCCGAGTCACACTGTGGCTCGAGCGTTCGCGTCGTGTCTCGCGCGTCGCGGTCCTGTGCTCGCGATCGCGACCCGATGGCTACGCGGCGCACCACCCGAGCTCGCGCGCGAGGTGCTCGTGCCGAAGCTCTCGATGAAGGAAGACGTGCTCGTGTGGTCGCGCGCAGAAGAGCTCCTCGGGTCGCCGAGAGCTTCGACGCCAGCGCGCGAGCACGACGGCAGCGCGGCGCCGCCGATCCTTCGCGACGCGCCCTGGCGGGTCGCGATCGCGGAGCGACCAAGCGCGTCGACGATGCCGCGGATCGCCGTCAGGGCAGAGCATTCAAGCGCGGCGCTCGTGGAGGTGATGGACCGGCTCGAGAGCCGGTTCGATCCCGCGCTCCTTCACGACCTCGACTCGCCGCATGTCGCGGAGCTCCTCGCGCGGCGCATGGCGGGACAGAGCACGCGCCCGACGACGATCCTTTGCACCGACTCGCTTCTGTGGCTTCACCGGCACCCCGAAGCCGCGGTGGTCGGCCTCGTCCCGGCCATCACGGCGAAGAGAGAGACCTCGACCCTTCCCATCGATCTGGCGCTGCGGGAGGTGCGCGCGGGAGGTCACGACGTGATCGCGACGACCCGGCGGCATTACGGCGAAGAGGTCGCCGCGCGCCTCGATCGAAGGCTCGCGGACGATCCTCCGGAGCGTTTCCCTCCGAACGCGCTCGGCGACGCCGATCGGGAGCTGTTGGCGACGCTCGCCAAGGAGCTGCCGCGTCCCGAGCTCGTGGCGACGGCGCGCGCGCTCCCTGACGACGCGTTCCTTGCGCTGATCGAGCTCCTCTTCGTCCTCGACGCGCGGTTTCCCTCCGCGTGCATCGACCAGATCCAACGGGCGTGCACGAAGGAGAGCCTGCTCGATCTCGCGTGGGCGCTCGCGTCCGTCTCCGAACGCGAGCGCGAGTCGCACGGCGACTTCGACTACCGCCGCCGCGACTGGCTCCTGAAGTCGTTCGCGATCTTCACGAACCTCGACGGCGATGTCGACGCGGATCGTCTCCTCGGACGCCTCTCGCCACGCATGCATGGAAGCGAGGTGGTCGAGACCCTCGGGCTCCAGCGCACGGAGGCCGCCGTGCGCGAGCTCGTGCGGATCAGCATGCGCCATCCTCGCTGGCTCACGCGGCGGATCGATCGGAGCCTCTCCGCGGTGTCCGCGCGCCGTGGCAGGACGATGATCGATTCGTTCGAGACGTTCACCCCCACGCTGTGGAGCATCCCCGATCGCGTGATTCAGCTCGACTACGGCCCTCGCACGATTTCGATTCGCGTCGACCCGCCGACGACGACGTTCTCTCCGCAACGTCACAAGCTGAGCCTCGATCCGAGCGAGCCGCATCCGCCGCGCCTCGTCGACGAGCACGGTCGATCGATCGAGCACGCGCCGCCGGCACGGGCGTCGAGCGGCTCGTCTCCTGGAGATGATCCGTGGAAGGTCGCGCGTGCGTTCGAGGCGTTCTCGGCGATGGTGCTCGAGGTCACCCACATTCATCGCTTGCGGGTCGAAGTGCTGCTTCATCTCGCGACGAAGGACCATTCCTTCCGCTACGACGATTTGCGTGCACGTTACATCGATCACCCGGAGCTCTCCGTGATCGTGCGAGGGCTTCTCTTCGTGCGCTGTGGCGACGACGCGTCGACCTCGGCGTTTCGGGTCGCCGAGGACGGCACCCTGTCGAACGTCGATGACGAGCTCGTCACGCTCGACCCAGGCGAGCGCGTGCGCATGGTCCGGCCGAAGGAGATGACCGAGGAGGGGACGAAGCGATGGCAGGCGCTCTTCTTCGACTACGCGATCGTCCCGCTTTTGCCGCTCTGGGACGTGTAGGCCAATGTAGGCTGGCCATTAATGCCAGCAACTTGACCTGCCTCGCACACAGGGCGAAATCTGCTACCAGAAGGCGTTCATGACGACGACGGCCCGAGTCGAGGACAAAGAGAGCGCGGCGGGACAAGCCGCGGCGTCCTCACCGACGAAGGACGCGAGCGCGTCATCCACCGTCCCCGCGTCCGGGTCGCGCGCGCGCACCCTCCCTCGACGCATCGGCTCGTACACGCTCTTCGAGCCGGTGGGTCGCGGCGGGATGGCCGAGCTGTTTCTCGCGCGCACGGAGACCGAGCTTGGCGCGACACGCCTCGCGGTCGTCAAGCTGATCCTCCCCGCGTTCTCGGACGATCCGAAGTTTGCCGAGATGCTCATCCACGAGGCGAAGCTCGCCGCGGGTCTCAGCCATCGCCACATCGTTCAGGTCCTCGAGCTCGGTCGCCACGACGAGCCCGACGGAGATCTCGAGCGCCGCCTCTTCATCGCGATGGAGTACGTCGAAGGCTTCGACCTCAACGCGCTCCTTCGTAAGTGCACCGAGACGAAAGAAGGCCTGCCTGCGCAGCACGCGCTCGGGATCGTCGCCGACATCCTCGAAGGCCTCGACTACGCGCACCGGCGGCCCGAGAAGATCGTGCACCGCGACGTCTCTCCTTCGAACATCCTCATCTCGTACGAAGGCGAGGTGAAGCTGTGCGATTTCGGCATCGCCGCCGCGAACGATCTGGTTCGTGAAGAGGCGAGCGAGGCGCTCAAAGGCAAGGCGGGCTACATGAGCCCCGAGCACGCACGTGGCGAGCCGCTCGACGCACGCGCGGACGTGTTCGCGGCCGGCATCATCCTCTGGGAGCTGCTCACCGGCCGCCGTCTCTACAAGCCGCGCACCGAGATCCCGCTTCTCGAGCAGGCTCGCCTCGCCGACATCCCGCCGATCCCGGACAAAGGGCTGCCCCACACCGACGAGCTCCAGCGCATCGTCAAGAAGGCGCTTGCACCAAACAAGGACGATCGCTACGCGTCGGCAGGCGCCTTTCAGCGCGATCTCGAGGGCTACCTCGCGAAGGCAGGTCTCCTCGCGAGCCGCCTCAAGCTCGGCGAATGGCTCTCGTCCACCTTCGGCACATCGCTCATCGAAGAGCGACGCGCGAGCGAGAGCCGCTTGCCGAAGAGCATCCCTCCTCCGCGCTCGTCGACGTCGGCGCTCCGCGCGGCGCTCGAGCGCCACTCGTCGTCCTCACCGGCGGCGGCGCACGGCTCCGAGAGCGTCGTCGTTCCGCTCGCGCCGCGTCTGCCGAGCAGCATCGTCGACGCGGCGGCCGACGACGTCGTTCAAGTCCTCCCCGAAGAGGAGAGCGCGCCGCTCTTCTTCGAGCCGTCACCGTCGGCTCTTCCGCCGAAGGCGAAGGCGAAGGTGGCAGAAGAACCGAGCGCGCCCCGAGCAGAGATGAGCGACACCACAGGCCAAGGCACCTCGGGCGAGACCGAGGCCAACGCTCCGAGCGAGGGCACAGAAGAGCCCAACGAGAAGGCGACGGCAGACATGGCAACGACCAAGACGGGCTCGCCTTCTCTGATTTCCGCGGCAAATGCGGCAGCTTCGGACGATGAGCTGATGCGGTGGGCGCGAAAGCGCGGCGTCATCTCATTCCTCGGCTTCTTCTCGATCGCGGTCATCGTTGCCCTGATTTGGTTCGCCACGCGCTAGGGTCATCCGTCTGCGTGAACCGCGAGCGATGGAAGACCCGGCGACAGAGCAACGAGATCCCAGCGAGCTAGCGCAGGCGACAGCGGAGATCCTGCTCGCGGACGTCGCGGTGCCGATCCCCGTGCCGCGAGCGCTCACGTATTCGATCCCGGACAAGCTCGCGGCGTCGGTGACGTCGGGCCGGCGTGTGCTCTGCACGATCGGGTCGAGGAAGATCATCGGCGTCGTCGTCGAGACGCGCCGCGGAGAGCCGCCGAAGAAGTGCAAGCCGCTCGTCAACGTGCTCGAGGGCGTCACGCTCCCGGAAGACCTCGTCGCGTTCTTGCGACGCATCTCGCACTACTACCTCGCGCCGATCGGCGACGTGGTGAAGCTCGCGTTGCCGCCGGTCGATCGCGAAGCTGCCCTCGCGGTCGAAGAGCCGTCGCTCTTCGATGCGCCGAAGAAGGGCGTCTCTGCGCGCAAGGTCCAGTGGGTCGTCGCCACGGAGGTCGTCGAGACCTCGCTGAAGGACAACGCGGCGCGAGTCCTCGCGGTCGTCCGCGCACACGGCGACCTCCCGATGTCTCGCCTCGCCGAGCAGTTCGGCGGCGCGCGAAACACGATCAAGAAGCTCGTCGAGCAAAACCTCGTGCGCGTCGAAGAGCGCGAGGCGATCCGTGATCCGTTCTTCGCCGACAAGCTCGAACGCGACGTTCCTCCCGCGCTCACCGAGGCGCAAGAGGCCGCGACGCAGACGCTCGCCGCCGCGCTCGACGCGCGGGCGGCGTCGACGTTCTTGCTTCACGGCGTCACGGGCTCCGGCAAGACGGAGGTGTACCTGCGCGCGATCGCCCGCGTGAAGGAGCAGAAGCGCGGCGCGATCATGCTCGTCCCCGAGATCGCGCTCACCCCGCAGCTCGTCGGGCGCTTTCGCGCGCGGTTCGGTGACGACGTCGCCGTCCTCCACTCGGGGCTCACGCCACGCGAGCGCTTCGACATGTGGAATCGCCTTCGCAACGGCGATGTCGACGTCGCGATCGGAGCACGCAGCGCGCTCTTCGCGCCGGTGCGTGATCTTGGCCTCGTCATCGTCGACGAAGAGCACGACCCTTCGTTCAAGCAAGAGGAGGGCGTCCGCTACAACGCACGCGACATGGCGATCCTTCGCGCGCACCTCGCCGGCGGCGTCGTCGTGCTCGGCAGCGCGACGCCGTCGCTCGAGAGCGAGCAGCTCTCACGAACGAACAAGGCGACGAAGATCCTCCTCCCCGATCGCGCGAGGGCGCAGGAAATGCCCGCGGTCGAGATCGTCGATCTCCGGCGGATCGGCCCGGGGCCCACCGGAGACCGGCGCATCTCGGCCGTGCTCCATCGCGCGATCGAGGCCACGCTGGCGGCCAAGGAGCAGACGATCCTGTTCTTGAACCGTCGCGGCTTCGCGCCGAGCATTCGCTGCGAGGCATGCGGTGAGCTCTCGTCGTGCCCGCACTGCACGGTGGCGCTCACGTTTCATCGCCGCGGCGCGGCCGGCCGCTCGAACGAGATGCGTTGTCACTGGTGCGAGTTCGAAGCGCCGATGCCCACGCGCTGCGCGAAGTGCGGCGCCGACCGCATCGCGCTCGAAGGCCTCGGCACCGAGAAGCTCGAAGAGACGCTCGCGCAGGCCTTCCCCGAGGCGCGCGTCGCTCGCCTCGACCGTGACGTCGCGAGCGGCAAGCAGGTCGAGAAGATCCTGACGCGCGTACGCGAGCGCGAGGTCGACATCCTCGTCGGCACGCAGATGGTGACGAAGGGGCACGACCTCCCGCACGTCACGCTCGTCGGCGTCATCAACGCGGACGCGGCGCTCTCGATCCCCGATTTTCGCGCCGCCGAGCGCGCGTTTCAGCTCCTCGTGCAGGTCGCCGGCCGCGCGGGCCGCGGCGACTCGCCCGGCAAGGTGCTGATCCAAACGTACGATCCGGATCACCACGCGATCCGGCTCGCGGTGAAGCACGACGTGATGGGCTTCTTCGATCGCGAGCTGAAGGATCGACGCGAGCTCGGCTATCCGCCCTTCTCGCGCATGGTCCTCGCGCGCATCGACGCGCTCGACGAGAAGGAGGCGCAGAACGCCGCGGCGGTGCTCGCTCGCGCGGCGCGCGCAGCCTCGCGCGTGGCGGTGGACGTCAGGGCCGAGACCGGCATCGGCTCGCCGCTCGACGTGCGCGGTCCTTCGCCTGCGCCGATCGCGAAGGTGCGCAATCGCTTTCGTTTTCGCGTCATGCTGCGCAGCGCGTCGCGCGAGCGTCTTCGCGCCGGAGCGCTCGCGATTCACGCCGCGATTCAGGACCTGCCGCGCACGGTACGGGCCACGATCGACGTTGACCCGGTAGGAGCGCTATAGCGTCTAGTCAGGTTTCTCGTGGGCGCCGATCGCGATCGAAAGAGTGACGCTCCGAAGGCGACCGACGCAGGTCGCTACGCGGTCGTCACTCCCTCGACCGCTCCGTCTGCTCCCGAGCCGAGCTCGAACGAACGGACGATCGGCAAGGGTCGCTACGTCCTCTTGCGCAAGCTCGGAGAAGGGACGCAAGGCGAGACCTACGAGGCGATCGACCGCGGCGCGAAGGTGAGCGCTCGCGAGAAGGAGCGCAGCCTCGTCGAGCAATGGGAACGCTACGTCCGGAGCGCGTCGGGCGCGAAGGAGGGCTCGGCGCGGCCGCCTCCTCCAAACGCGCACCTCGTCGCGGTGAAGTGCTTTCGGGTCGGCAAGGCGAAGGCGTGGAAAGACGTCGAGCTCGCCGAGCGCGAAGCACGAACGCTACGAGAGCTCGATCATCCGCGGCTGCCGAAATACATCGAGCACTTCGAAGAAGACGGCGCGCTCTACCTCGTGATGGAGAAGATCGAGGGCGAGAGCCTCGCGTCGCTCCGGGCGAGCAAGCGACGCACGTGGACGCCGCAAGAGGTGCAGCGCATGCTCGAAGACATCGGAGATGCGCTTCGCTACCTGCATGGGCGCACTCCCTTCATCGTGCATCGCGACATCAAGCCCGGAAACATCATCCGGCGGCCTGACGGCTCCTTTGCCCTCGTCGACTTCGGCGCGGTCCGCGATCGCCTGAAGCTCCAAGGCGGCAGCACGATCGTCGGCACGTTTGGCTTCATGGCTCCCGAGCAGTTCCAAGGGCGAGCCTCGCCGAAGTCCGACGTGTACGGCGTCGGCGCGACCGCTTTGTGGATGCTCACCGGCGAAGAGCCCGAAGATCTCCCGCATGAAGGCCTCGGGATCGACGTCGCCCGCGCGCTGCCGCGAAGCACGCCGCCCGAGCTCGTTCGTGCGCTGAGCGCGATGCTGATGCCCGATCCGGATCGCCGCATCGACTCGGTCGATGACGCGCTCGCGTTCCTTCGTGCTCGATCCGACGAGCGATCGCGTACCACGCGCTCGGAGGCGCCGCCGGCAGAGCACCTGTCGCGCCGCGAGGAGCGCCATCGACGGCGCGAAGAGAAACGCGAAGAGAAGCGCGCTGCCCGCGAAGAGCGAAGCCGGCTCAGGCACCTCCGCCGAAGTCGCGCGGCGCCGTTCCTCCCACGCTTCGTCGCCCAGATCGCGCTCCTCGCCGCGCGCATCGTCGTCTGGGCCGTCGTGGGCGCCGCCGTCCCGATCCTGCTCACGTTGCTCTCCTTGGTCTTCGGCGCGAAGGTGCGTCGTGGCTCGCGCGCGTGCGTGGACGCCGCGCGGCGAGCCGACGCCAAGATCGCGCGCGCCTCCGCATGGCTCTCGGGTCATCGCGACGACGAAGAGGCCGGCGCGCCCGAGGTCGACCCGACGAACGAAGACGACGCGCGGCGCGCACGCGAGGACGAAGAGCAGCGGCGCCTCCGCGTGAGCGAGCTCGATCAGATCCGGGTGCTCGATCCTTCGCCCGAGGCGGCGCAGCGGCGCGCGATGCGACGCGCCGAGCTTCGTGAGGCAGGCAAGGACGCCGACGCGTGGATCGAGGAGCGCATCAACGAGGAGATGGCGGAGCGCGAGGCCGCGGAATTCGACACCCGGTTGCGCGAGCACCAGCGCCTCCGGCAGGCCTCGCCGCCGTCTTCGCCGCCTCCGGATCCGAAGCAAATTCGCAGGCAAAAATAGGCCAGGCGACCTCGCGTGACGGATCGCGCGATGCGGGCTATACCCGCGTGGTCCGGTTTGATCTCGCTCCGTTCGCTCCTCTCCTTTCGTTCACCTCATGATCCCGCCGCTCTCCACGCGCCTCTTGACTACGCGCCTCGTGCTCAGGCCGCCGCGCACGACGGACATCGGTGAGCTGCGAAGGCTTCTCCGTCACAACCAGACGCACCTTCGTCCGTGGAACCCCGCGCCCCGCCCCGGTGAAGATCCGACGTCGATCACCGAGGTGTCGAACTCCGTGCTCCGCCAACGGCGCGAATGGAAGAACGGTCGCGCCTTCGCGTTGATGATCGCGCTGCGGAGCGATCCGGCGCAGCTCGTGGGCAAGGTCGCGCTCAACGGCGTTCAGCGCGGCGCGATGCACAGCGCCTACCTCGGATACTGGGTCGATGTCGATCACCAGAACACGGGCATCGTCACCGAAGCGATCCGGGCCGTGCTCGATTTTTCGTTCGGCCCCGCGCAGCTGCATCGCATCCAAGCGGCGATCATGCCGCACAACCCACGAAGCCTGCGCGTGATCGAGAAGCTCGGCTTCCGTCGTGAGGGCTTGGCGGAGCGTTACCTGCAAATCGCGGGCAAATGGGAGGACCACATCCTCTTTGCCATGACGGCCGAGGAGCATCCGCTCCCTGCGTCTTCGTCGTCGACGTCCGCGCCATCCCCGTCTTCGCGCGATTTGACGGGTGAATCCAAAAAAGATCGCGACGACGATCGAGAAGACGCAACGATCTGAGCGACCCGGCCGATGGATGCCTCGTGACGGCATCCTCCTCTTCCTCCTTCTCCATCGCGTCGATCGCGAGCGGCATCACGACGTTCCTCGGCGAGCTCGTCGGGCCCACCCGATGCGCGGCGTGCGACGTGCGTCTCGGTGGTCCGCATATCCTCTTTTGCCCGGCGTGCGCGGCCTCGGTGAACCCGATCCCGACGTGGGAGACGACGGCCGGCGGCTGCGTCGCGCCCTTCGAGTACGGCGGCGCGATCTCCACCGCGATCATGCGCTTCAAATATGGCGACCGCGCGGATCTCGCCCCGCGGCTCGGCCTCGCGATGTGGAGCACCGCCAAGCGCTTGCGGCACGTGGTCGACGTCGTCGTGCCGGTCCCTCTTCATCCGAAGCGACTCGCGGAGCGCGGCTACAACCAAGCCGCGTTGCTCGCCGCGCCGATCGCGGAGCGGCTTGGCGTGAGGATGGCGCCGTGGGCGATGACGCGAGCGCACGACACGCGAAAGCAAGCACTCCTCGATCGAACGGAGCGGCTCGTCAACTTGCGCGGAGCGTTTCGTGTTCGTCAGCCTGAGCTCATCAAGGGCTCACGGGTGCTCCTCGTCGATGATGTGCGCACGACCGGCGTGACCCTCGACACGTGCGCCGCGGCACTTCATGAAGTGGGCGCTCGTGTCGTGCTTGGCCTCGTCCTGGCGCGATCTTTCGCGTGACCCGCGGCCGTCTTCGCGCGAGCGCGCGTAGTGTGTGCAGCGCTCAAAACCCCGACAAATGTGCAGGCCTCTGCTGTGCCAGCACGTCCGCAGGTACAGGCTGGGCATGAAGCTACAGTGGTCGGCTCGATTGTCATTTCCCCGGCCTCCCCCCACGCCACCGACAAAACACAGAGAGCGCGCGATGCGGGTTGTCCGCGCTATCATGGCTTTCGGAACGGACGACCGGCGGCGATTCGATGGCGAACGACTTGTGGCGGTGGGCAGATCCCGACGGACAGCAGCGCAAGGTGCGGTTCGATGAGCTGCGTGCTGCGCTCGCGGGTGGCCTCATCGCACCGAACACGCCGGTGTGGAGATCAGGCTGGCCTGCATGGCAGCCCGCACAAGACGTCCCCGAGCTGACCTCGGCATCGCACGGCGGCGCGAACGGCGTCGTGCTCAACATCCCGCCGCCTCCGCTCGCGATGCTCGCGGTGCAGCAACAATACGAAGCGAGCTCCTCGTCGATCGCGCCGGCCGCGCCCGCCGACGGCGCGCATCCCGAGCAAGAGCCGCCGCCTCCGCCTGCGTACGTCCCGCTGCCGGTGAAGGCGCCGTCGATGGCGCCTCCGAATCCGTCGTCGAGCCAACAGCTGAAGACGCAGCTTGGTGGATCGGCACACATCCCGGCTGCGACCGGATCCTCGCCGGTCGTCGCGGTCTCCGGCTCGGGATCGGTCCCCGCTGCACAGGGCTCCGCGCCACGATTGGGCTCGAGCTTGCCGACGGCGATCGGTCTTCCTGCGCCCGCCGAGGTGCGCGCGCTCGGCGCGAACGCAGCCGCCGGAAAAGCAGGACCAAGCAAGCCACCTCCTCCGCCGCGTCCCAACGACATGATCGAGGAGCTCAGCGGCTCGATGCTCCTCGAAGGGGAGATGGGCTCGCGACCGAACAACGGCGTGATCGCTTCTCCGCTCGACATGGGCAGCGGTGATCTGCCGCCACCCACGAACCCAGTCATCGTCGATGGTGGCGGTCTTGGAACGGACGAGGGCATGGGCGATGACGCTCCGCTCGGTCTTCCGAAGCGGCGCTTCGACCCGCAGGTCCTCCTCGACGACATCAAGGCGATTCGCTCCGGGAAGCCGCCGAAGAACAAGCCGCTCTTGATCGGCACATTCGCAGGCGCGCTACTCCTCTTCATCATGCTCGTCGCTGGCATCATCAGCGTGGCGAGCGGCACGTCAGCGTCGACCGCGTCCAAAGACAAGGACAAGGACAAGCTCGCGAGCTCGGGTCAGGTGGGTAGCGCCGCGCCGAGCAGTCAGGCGAGCGCCGCGCCCGCGTCCACGCCCGCGGTGATCGGCTCGATTCCACCTCCACCTCCACCCGAGGAGCTGAAGGCGACCGCGGGCCCGACGCTCGGCGACTGCACGACCGCAGGCGAATCGAAGACGATCGCGCCGAAGGCCGTCATTCAAAGCGGGATCGAGGCGCACGCGCTCAACCATCACCTCGCGCTCGGCTTTGCGCCATCCGCGCGTGATGCGTTCGTCACCTCGCTCGATCCATCGTCGCTCGCCCCCGCAAGCTCGGTGCGCACGAAGCCCATCGGCGGCGATGCGCGTCGCGTGACGCCGATGCTCGTCGGCGGAAAGCTCGCGGCGCTCCCCGACGTCGATCGCAAAGGAGATCGCATCGCAGGCCGCCGCGTCGTCTCGGGCAACAGCCAGATCGACGTGGGCTTCGCCGAGGGCGCGATCGTTTGGGCGCCGCACGGCAAAGACAGCTACGCGAAGCTCTTCTCACTCGAAGGCGACACGCCCGTCGAAGCGCTTCGCGCGGTCGCGCTGTCCGATCGCAAAGGAATCGCGATCGCGTTCCGTCGCGGCAACGCGATCCACATCGGCAGCGCGAAGGGCGACGGCAATCTCGAGGCGGACGGCGAGCTTTCGAAGATCGCAGGCCTCGGGCAAGTAGGCTCGCCGGCGATCGCGGTCAGCGGCGATCGCATCATCGCCGCGTGGGCGGATCGCACGGGCGCACAAGACGAGTGGAAGGTGCGCTGGGCCAAGCTCAAGATCGGCGGCACCACCGACGAAGCCACGCCGTTCGCCATCCCCGAAGGCGGCCTCGGCGGCCAAGCGATGTCGCCGAGCATCGCGCCGCTCGGCGGAGGCAAGTTCCTCCTCGCGTGGACCGAAGGTCCGGTCTCGAATCACCAGGTGCGCGCGCTCACGATCGGCGCCGACGGCTCGCCGTCCGGATCGCCGCTCGCCATCTCTGCGTCGGGCGTGAACGCAGGGCAACCGGCCGCCGCGGTCACCTCCGACGGCCGCGGCGCTGTCGCGTTCCTCACCGCGAAGGGCAAAGCGTACGAAGTGCACGCCACTCCGATCACCTGCAAGTGATCAAGAAGCATGTAGGGTCCGTGGTCTCTCCTCCAGCCTTCAAGTCCAAAACCAAATCGTTCGTCGCCGCGCTGCTCCTCGCGTTCGGGGCATGCATGACGGCGCCGCTTTCAGGCTGCGACTTCATCAACACGCCGACGAAGATGGGGCAGGGGCAGCTCTACACGTCGGGCGACGGCCGCTACGATCCGTATTTCGACACCGTTCATCGCGAGCAGGTCGCCGCCGCCAATTGGGGTGAAGAGTCGCGGGCGGCGCGCAAGCCCATCGTCACGGTGCTGAACCTCAAGCCCGGTGTGTCGAACGGCTCGATCCTCGCTGCGACCAGGGAAAAGAAGGGCGATCCGGCCGTCGGTCGCGCGGTCGACGAGACGACGAGCGCCGAGCTCGAGCTCGCGCGCCGCCTCAACGTCGCCGCGGCCCGCCTCGAGGAGCTCGAGAAGAAAGGCGAGGATCTCAAGCGGCAAGCGGCCGACGACAAGAAGAACGCGGGCGTCGCGAAGGCCGACGAGACGAAGATGAAGCACAAAGACGAGGTGCGACGCGAGATGTCCGCCGCCGTCGATGCCGTCGACTCGATGGCCTCCGATGCTCACAAGTACGCGAAGGAAGCCGAGGAGCTCGCCTCGAAGCTGAAGCTCGTGTGGAGCGACGGCAAGGACGACGGAACCTCCGCCGACAAGAGAGACGACAAGGACGACAAGAAGAAGGACGACAAAGACAAGGACGACAAGAAGAAGGACGACAAGGACAAGGACGATAAGAAGAAGGACGACAAGAAGAAGCCGGAGCCCGTCGCGAAGAAGCCCGCCGCCAAGCCGGCCGGAGGCGAGTCACCGCCTGTCGCGACGAAGAAGCCCGCCACGAAGCCGTCCGAGACCGAGAAGCCTCCGAGCGAGCCGCCGCCGGCCAAGCCGCAGCCGACGCAAAAGCCGCCGGACGAAGTGTTCAACCCGTAGGCGTTTTTGCGCGGCCACGCCAGCGTGGGTCGGCACGAAGTTGCTGGCCGATTACCTTGGCCGCCCAAGGTGGCGCGCACGCGTGGGTCATCTCCGTCGGCGTCCTTCTGGCGCGCGACTGCAGCGACGTTTTCAACAAGGGTGTTCGCCAATTCGATCGGGGTGGCACGCCGCTCGGTCGGGCGGCCACATCGCAGTTCGCGTGCGGACGTGGTGAATCACCTTGGTTGACCAAGGTAGTTTCGAGTCGAGAGCCCAACTCACCCTTCTCAACAAGTGTCGTCGTCGATCAACCCCGGCCACGCCAGTGGGTCGGCCACGCCAGCGTGGGTCGGCCACGCCAGCGCGGGTCGGCCACCCCAGCGCGGGTCGGCCACGCCAGCGTGGGTCGGCCACGCCAGCGTGGGTCGGCCACGCCAGCGCGGGTCGGCCACGCCAGCGCGGGTCGGCCACGCCAGCGTGGGTCGGCCACGCCAGCGTGGGTCGGCCACGCCAGCGTGGGTCTTAGCTCTTGTACGCCACGGCGGCGCTGCTCGGACCGGCGAGCGGGATGATCTCCGTCCGCGCGAAGCCCGCCTCACGGCACCACGCATCGAACTGCGCGCCGGAGTAGTCGAAGCCGCCGGGAAGCTCGATCAGCATGTTCAGCGACATCAAGAGGCCGAACGCGTTCTCGCGGCGCGCGTCGTCGATGATCGCCTCGATCGCGATGAACATTCCGCCGGGGTTCACGGCGTCGTAGGCCTTCTTGATGAGCATCTTCTTCTGCTCGAGATCCCAGTCGTGAAGGATGTTGCCCATCGTGATCACGTCGGCCTTCGGGAGCGGATCGCGGAAGAAGTCGCCGCTCACGACCTTGACGCGTGACGACATCTCCATCGCTTCGACGTGGCGCTTGGCGATCGGCTCGACAGGCGGAAGATCGAACGTGGTCGACGCGAGCTTCGGGTGGCGCTTGGCGACGATCGACGCGAGCGTGCCGTTCGCGCCGCCGACATCGCAGTGCGTCCCGTACTTGCCGAAGTCGATCTTCTCGGCGAGCGCCATGATGTTGCCCATCTGGATGCCCTGCATCGCGCGAAGGAACTGCTCGAGACGGCTCTCGTCGGCGTACAGCGTCTCGAAGGGGCTCCCCTTGCCGTGCTTCATCTCGTTCTGCGGCTGGCCGGTCTTGAGCGCCTCGGTGAGCGATCCCCAGAAGCCGTAGAGGCGGCTGTTCGCCATCTCGAGGATCCCGCCCACGTAGGCCGGGCTCTTCTTGTCGAGGAACATCGCGCCTTCCTTCGTGTTGCGGTAGTGCGCCTTCACGCCATCGCCTTCGCGATCGAGGAGCTTCAAGGCGACGAGCGCGTCGAGGAAGTCGTGAAGGCTTCGCGGATGAAGCCCAAGCCGGTCGCCGATCTGCGCAGCCGACATCGGAGCCGACGCGACGATCGTAAACAGCTCGAGCTCGACGGCCGACAGAAGCGTCTTCGACGCCCAGAAGCCGAGTCCGATTTGCATGATGTGCGCTGGCGTGACGTGATGGTCATTCATGGGTCATTCCCTCCACAGATCGCATTTCGCGAAATAGGAGGCAGACTACGCAGCGCTCACGGCTCGTGTCGACACGCGGTCGTGATTATTTTTGGCGTGTCGCGTCGGGGCGCGTTGGACGCGGTGGGGTGTGTCGTGACGCGTCGAAACGTGGCTGGTCAGCGAGGCTTGGCCGATTTCGGCGTCAGGACGTCGGGGATGGCGACGACGGCATTTCCGGCTTTTGTCGTGTTGTTGATGAAGCGCGTGTCCGTCGAGATCTTGAGGATACGCGGATCGATGTCGCCGTCGCCTTCGGACAGGGAGCTGCCGTCTTGGGCGTGGACGCCGACGGTGTTGTTCGAGATCGTGGCGCGGCGAACGTTGGCGCCGGCCTCGGAGCAGAGGATGCCGACGCCCTTGCTGCCGGTGATGGTGGTGCCTTCGATCGTGGCGACCGCTTCGCCGCCGATACCGAGACCGATGCCGTATTCGCCAGCGGCGTCGAAGCTCGTGTCTTGAATCGTGGAGTCGAGCATCGAGAGAGACGCCGCGTCCATCATCAACATGACGCCGACCTCGGCGTTGTCGACGATGGCCGACCGCACGAGCTCCGAGACGCCGCCGTTCTGAATCGAGAAGCCGCGTCCCGCGAAGCCGTCGAGCGACGGACGTGTGCCGCGGATCAACGTGCCCTCGAGCGAGACGTTGCCGGTCGCGAGGATGCCGGCCATGCGAGCGTCTTGCACGGTGGACGCCGTCATCTTCAACGTGGCCTTTCTCTCGACCGAAATGCCGACCCCGACCCAGTGATCGTTCTCGTAGACGGTGGGCGCGGCCCGCGTCGACAGGATGAGCGAGCTATCGAGGTCGACCTTGCTCGTCCCTTGAATCTCCATCCCCGCGCGAGGAAGAATGATGGCGAGGGACTTGGCGGTCGTGGTCGTCCCGTCGTTCGAAAACCCGAGCGCCCCGCGATCGGCCTCGTTGGCCTGCGGGTTACCGCGGAGCGTGGTGTTCGTGATCGTCGCCTTCGTGCCGGTGGAGAGGAGCATCTCGACCTGCGCGTTGCCCGCGATGGTCGTTTGCTCGAGGACGACGTTGCTTCCCGTCGCCTCGACGCCGCGCGCGATCTTGTTGACTTGATCGTACTTCGTGCCGCGTACGACGGAGCGGCGAATCGTGGCGCTCGTCTTTGGGCCCGCCTGCGTGAAGACGTCCACCGCCGACGTGCTGTTGTCCGTGATCGCGCTCTCGTCGATCGTGATGTTGGCGCCTTCCGCCACGTAGACGCCCATCCCAAACCCGGGCTTGTCGCCGAAGGGCTTGCCGTCACGAACGATCGACCGCGAGAGCGTCACCTTCGTGCCGGGCTTCGCAGCGCCGACGTTCACGAACTCGTTTCCGGCGAAGACGCTGTCTTGAATCGTCACGTTGGCGCCGTTCGACACGAAGACGCCGAAGGCTTGGTCGTTGTCCGCGCGCACCTTCGTCCCGCGGACGACGACGTTCGAGAGGCTCACGTCGGCGCCGCTGTTCGCGACGATCACACCGCCAAGGAGACCATCCTCGATGACGAGCGAGTCGAGCTTGGCCTTCCCGCCGAGCACGGACACCGCGCCGTTGAACCCACGAAACGTAAGGTTCTTGATCGTGATCCCGTCGACGAGCCCGATCTCGACGCCGCTGCCGATGACCCCTTCAGTCTGCTTCACGACGACCTTGTCGGTGCATCGCCCGACGAGGCTAACGCCCTTCGCCTTCAGCTTCAGCGACGCCTTCGTGACGTACGTCCCTTCATCGACCGCGATCACGGCATTCGCCGGCGCCGCCGCCACCGCCTCCGCGAGATCCTTGAAGTGCGTCGCGTCGACCTGGGCATCGCTCAGCGCCGCGCTCACGAAGAGCGTCGCGCCCGACGACGAAGGAGGGAACGCGCCACCGCAATCGCTCACCGGCTCGCACTTCGTCGACCCAAGCCTCTCGCGCCCGCTCGTACACGCCACCTCCGCGAGGATGGGCGTGCAACCCCAACCCGACGGATCCTTCGCAAACCCCGCCGCGCACTCCGTCACGCCAACAGGCACGCACTCGATCGAGCCAATCTGCGCAAACGTCCCCGCCGCGCACGCATCCTTTGGCAGCACGGGCGCGCATCCAGCACCACCCGGCAGCTCGCCAAACCCTTCGGCGCACGCCGACGCAGGCGCGACGTTGGTGTCCGGCGCGCCAACGCTCGGCGACTCTTCGTCCGCGCCACACCCCGCGAGGGCAAGCAGGAAAAGCACCGTAATTCCTGACAAAGTCGATCGCACGCGCGGACTTTGACGCAGCCCGGCAGCAAGTCAACATCCCGAGCCACCAAAGCCGTGAAAAGAGACGGCCCGACGCGGCATGTCGCTGGAAGAGCAACCCTTTTCAAGGTCCCTCTGCCTTGGTCAACCAGGGTGATGTCGTGCGAGAGCTTGCCCCATTCACCTTGGTCAACAAGGGTGAATCGCCTCCTGCGCTCCACTGCGGGCGCTCCACTGCGGGCGCTCCACTGCGGGCGCTCCACTGCGGGCGCTCCACTGCGGGCGCTCCACTGCGGGCGCTCCACTGCGGGCGCTCCACTGCGGGCGCTCCACTGCGGGCGCTCCACTGCGGGCGCTCCACTGCGGGCGCTCCACTGCGGGCGCTCCACTGCGGGCGCTCCACTGCGGGCGCTCCACTGCGGGCGCTCCACTGCGGGCGCTCCACTGCGGGCGCTCGACCATCGGCGCGTGGCATGTCGCTGGAAGAGCAACCCTTTTCAAGGTCGACGCGCTCCGCTCTGCCTTGGTCAACCAGGGTGTTGTCGCGCGAGAGCTTGCCCCATTCGCCTTGGTCAACCAAGGCCATCGCCCACTGCGGGCGCTTCACTTCGGGCGCTTCACTGCGGGCGCTCCGCTGCTCGCGCGCGGGTCAGAGCTTGGCGGCTTTGGCCTCGGGGTTCTCGGGGTCGAGCTTGAGCGCTTCGTCGCGGTGCTTGGTGGCTTCGGGCTTGTTGCCGATGGCGGCGTATTCTTGTGCGAGGAGGCCGTGGACGGGGGCTTTGTCCTTGTCCTTCATGTTCGTCAGGAGGGCGGTCTCGAGCTCGAAGATGGATTTGTCGTGGGCGTTTTGGGCGGCGAGCGCGCGGGCGTAGAGGAGGTGCGTCGGGCCGCCCATCACGTCGACGAAGACGGCGCTGTCGCCGACCTTGCGGGCTTCGTCCCATGATTTGCTGGCGACGAGCTTCTCGAGGAGCGTTCGCCAGATCTTCTTGTCGTGTTGCTCGAGCTGCGCGAGCTTGCGGAGGAGATCGAGCTCGTCGCCTTCCTTCTTGGCTTCGTGCGCGAGGTCGTAGAGACCTTTGAGCGGCTCGCTCTGCGAAGGGTCGAGCCTGTAGGCGGCCTCGAGGTGGTAGCGCATCTTCGTCTTGTCCTCCTTGCTCTCCGCGATGTCGGCGAGGAGGGAGTGCACGACGTAGCCGTCTTTGCCGTTCGACCTCATCGTGTCCAGGTGCTTCTCGGCGGTGGCGGCGTCTTTCTTTCCGAGCGCCAGCTTTGCCGAGACGAAGTGCGCGTCGCCATGCTTCGGGTCGAGTGAGAGCGCGGCGTCGAGCTCCTTCTTCGCATCTTCGAGCTTGCGCGCGCCGATGAGGGACATCGCGAGCTGCACGTGGGCGTCCGGATCGTTGGGCTTGTCCTTCACCGCCTTCTTCGCGTCGTCGAGGTCGTGCGGCTTCAGCGTGAAGACGTATTGGTTCTTGTAACGGGCGAGGCGCGCCAGCTGCCACTCACGATAGCCCTTGTCGTATTCCTCGGGCGTGACGCCGAAGGCCGTCTTGATGACGTCTTGCGTGCGCTTGCCTTGGCCCCAAAGCTCGAGGGCTTTGACGACGCCCTTCATGCCGAAGCGCTCGACCGTCCAGATCAGCATCTGGCTCGCGGCGTAGTACGCGGTCGTGACGTCGCTTGCGTCGTTGGCGTGGGTGAAGGCGCGGTTCATGTCGACGGCGCCCGGGAGCTTGTTCTGCGTGATCGCTTGGTAAAGCTCGGGATCGAGCTCTCGCGCCCACTCGGGGCGGCGGGCGATCGTCTCGTATTCGCTGAGGCCCTCGGTGAACCAGCGCGGCACGTGGTTCTTCGAGAGCTGGATCGCGAAGACGTGGCCGAGCTCGTGCCACACGACGTTGCCCCAGTTGAACGGCTCGGCCTTCGGGCTGATCGCGGCGATCATTCCGCCGAAGCACACGCCTTGGATGCCGATGTTCGGTAGGCCGCTCGTGCGGACGCTGAACTGCTCGCGATTCGCGTAGAGCTCCACTTGCACCGGCACCTTCGGGACGAAGCCGTAGCGCGCCTTCATCGACGCCCACGCCTCACCGAGCATGCGCGGGACGTAGCGCTCCATCACCGGCTTCTCGTCTTTGGCGTAGCGCACCTTGAAGATGCCGTCGGTGACGAGCTCGTATTGCGTCGGGATCTGCTGCTCGTACATGTTGAGCGTGTTGAAGACGCGGACGTTGAACTTGTCCTTCGACCACGCCTTCTTGATCGCCTCGAGGCCTTTGTCTTCGTCGCCGGCGCGCATTTGCGTCAGGCCGAGCTCGGCCCATGCCTTGCCGTCGTCCGGATCGATCTTCGTCGCCTCTCGCATCATCGCGACGATGTCGTCGTAGCGGTGCTCCCACTCGGCGTATTCGCCGACGATGCCATAGAAGCGTGCATATTCTCCGTTTCGAGAGAACACGTCTTTCTTCGCTTGGTCGAAGCCCTTCGTGTCGTCGTCGAGGAAGCGCGCGGCGGCCTTGAGGCTGAGGAGCTCGAGATCGTTCGGGTTGACGGCGAGCCCGTCGGCGATCGCCTTGTCGGTCGTCTTGATGTCCATGTCGCGGAGGAAGAGCCCTGCGCGGACGGCGTAGGCGCCGACATGCTTTGGGTTGATCGTGAGCGCCTCTTTCACGAGCTTCTCGGCGTCGTCGAAGTCGAGCGTCTGTTCGAGCTTCACGCGCGCCATCATGATGAGGGCGTCGGCGCGCTTTGGCGCGAGCTCGAGCGCCTCCTTCGTGACCTCGGCGGCGTGGCCGGGATCGTACTTGTCGAGGAACAGCTCCGCCTCCCACAGCAACGTCTCGACGCGCTTCTTGTCGGCGCGCTCGCTCTCCTTGAACGCAGTGTTCGCGTCCTTTGGGCTCCGGAGAAGGAACGCGGCGCGCCCGACCTGCGCGAGCCCTTCGGCGTCGGTCTGTGTGATCGTGCCGTCGTTGTAATCCTCGATCACCTTCTTCAAGGGATCGTCGGCGTCGGCGCGCTTGCCGATCGAGATGAGCGCCTCGCCGAGGAGAAGCTTGCCTCGTCGCGCCTCGACGCCCTTCGTGCTCTTCAGCGGCTCGAGCAGCGCGATCGCCTCCTTCGTCTTTCCTTGCGCGAGAAGAAGCTCGGCGCGGAGCACCGTCGCCTTCGTCTTCACCGTCGCCGAGCCCGAGGCCGACGCCGCCTGGAGATGCTTCTCGGCGTCCGCGAGCTTGCCCTGCTCGAGCGCAGCGCGGGCGAGGTAAACCTTCGCCTCCGCCTCGGCGGGCCCCTTGACCTGACCGAGCTCCGTCTCGGCCTTCGCGTAGTCGCTCGCGTTCAGGGCCGTGATCCCTGCCGCGAGCGGCCCGGTCGGCGCCGGCTGGGAGGTGGAGGGTTGTGCCTCTGCGTCGTGCGGGCCGGCGAGGACCGTCACCGAGAGAAGAGCCGCAGACGTGAGCGAAAGGAGGAGTCTCGAGCGACGCATTCGTATCAGACCAAGGTAACCGAAACGCCTTGGCCCGGCGCCGTCCAATGTCGTCGCGGAGATCCGCGATTCGGCCGAGCTTGGCGACGGCGCGCACTTCGGCAGAGCCCCGGCGATCCCCTCTGCCGAAGTCCTCGCGCACTTCGGCAGAGCCGCGGCGATCCCCTCTGCCGAAGTCCTCGTGCACTTCGGCAGAGCCCCGGCGATCCCCTCTGGCGAAGTCCTCGCGCACTTCGGCAGAGCCCCAGCGCTCCCTCTGCCGAAGTCCCCGCGCACTTCGGCAGAGCCCCGGCGATCCCCTCTGCCGAAGTCCCCGCGCACTTCGGCAGAGCCCCAGCGCTCCCTCTGCCGAAGTCGGCGCGCACTTCGGCAGAGCCTTCCTCGGCGTCGCAGGGGCCATCAGGCGAGCGTGAGCATCATCTCGATGCCGTCTTCGCCGTCGAAGTAATAGCGCTCGCGCACGTTGAAGGTCTCGAAGCCCAGCCCTTCGTAGAGGCGAATCGCCGGCTCGTTGCTCCTTCGCACTTCGAGCAGGATCTTCGCGGCCGCGTTCGATCGCGCGTACGCGATCACCTCGTTCACCAGCGCGCGCCCCGATCCGTGCCGGCGCTTGCCGCGATCCACCGCGACGTTGAGGAGATGAATCTCGTCCGTGACGTGCCAGAAGAGCACGTAGCCGACGATCTCTCGCGAGGCGCGATCGCGCGCGACGCGGACGCGGCCAAACGGACGCACGAGCTCTTCGCGAAGCTGCCTCTCGCGGAGCGTGCGCGGCGCCTCTTGCTCGTTCGGGTTTGGATGAAACGCCTCGAGGTCGATCGGGAGGACCTCGTCGAGGTCCGACTCCGTCATGGGCTCGATCGTGATCGCGTCCTCCGCGTGTGGAGGAGCGCCTCGCGGGGGCTCTGTCACCGCGTCATGATAGCCGGATGGCTCAGAGCGTCTCGAGGAACGCGACGAGATCGGCGATGTCCGCCTTCGTGAGCTGAGACGTATTGCCGTGGCTGTCGCCGCCCGCGCACGGATTCGTGAAGCGATCCGACAGCGACTTGACGCAGCCATCGTGGAGGTAGGGCGCGCGATGAACGACGCCGATGAGCGACGGGACCTGGAAGGAGCCGCCCGTGCTCACGTCGACCGTGTCGTTGTTCGTGAGCATCGGGCCGTTGTGGCAGCCCGTGCAGCCCACCGTCTTGCTCTCGAAGAGCGTCTTGCCACGCGCGGCGGCGGCGCTGTCCGACGCCGCGGAAGACGGCGCGGCGGGGACGTGCTCGAGCCAGGTGCGGAGCGCTCCGACTTGCTCGAAGCTGAGGTCCTGTCCGCTCATACGTCCTTTGAACACGACGCTCGCGAACGTGTTCATGTTCGGTGCGTCGCCGCCCCAGTGATAAGGCGCGGTGCCTGCGATCGTCCCTTTCAGCGATTGTGTTCGGCGCGAGCCAGTCGAGAGATCCCACACGCGACCGTCATCCCCGGCTTCGGGATGACACGACACGCACGCCATCCCGGCGCCGGCGTTGCTGTGGAAGATCGCTTGGCCGGTGTCTTCGCGGCTCTCGCCGCCTGCGTTGATCGTGCTCCAGCTCACCGTGTCTCGCTCCACGTGAATCGCGGCTGGCTCGCGCGTGAAGACGACCGCGACATTCGCAGGCGTAAAGGCGACCGCGACCGCCTGGCCTGGCGGATCGGTGGTCGTCGGCGTCACTTCGCAGCCATCCCGATCGTTGAACGCGCTCGACACCATGTTCACTTGCGTGAAGCCCTTCGTGTGCGCGTTGCCTGCCGCGATGATCGCGTAGCGCGTGCCGTCGGGCGAACGCGCGAAGTCGACCGGAGCGACGGCGTTGTGGATGAGCGCGTTCGACTTGACCACCGGCGAGGTGCCCTCGAGCTCGATCGAGGTCGTCGCGGTGTTGACGATCCCGCCGCAGCCCACGCCCCCGCCGCCGCCGTAAGCGCTCGGCGTCTCGACCTCGACGGGGGCCTTCTGCGCGCGTTGATGCAGCACGGTGACGCCCGTGCCCGCTTTGCTCGCGATCATGCGCCAGGCGACAAAGGGCACGAGCTCGCGGCCGCCCTCGAGCGATCCGCCGGTGAAGAACGTGCTCTTCGGGACGAAGCGATCGCGGATCGTCCCGCTCGTCGAGACATGAAGCACCTCGGCGCTGCGAAGCCGGCTGATCATGAGGCCGTCGGTGACCGTGACGACGTCGCGCAGATCGCGGTCGAGCCGAGCGAGCAGCGTCGCCGACTCGGGCGTGGCGGGCGCGGGGTCGTAGGTCGTGGGGAGCGTGACGAGCTCGCCGGACGAGCACGCCACGTACAGCGCGGCGGCGTTGACGGAGAGCGCGATCCCTTGCGGCGAAGCGCAAGCGGCGCTGCGGCGCGTGACGGCGATCGACGGCGCGCTCAGATCGAACGACGCGATCGCGCCGGCGCGGCGAAGGACGACGTGCACGTGATGGTTCGCGTCTTCGACGAGACGACTCGGCTCATCGCCTGCATGAAGGGGGATCGACTGGGCCGCCTTCGTCACGAGGTTGGCGAGCACGATGCGATCGCGATCGGGATCGGTCGCGATCGCCAGCGTCCCGTCGCGTGACACGATGAGGCTCGCGCCGCCGAGCGCGGGCGGGGCGTTCGCTTGCGTGATCGTCGGGCCGAAGTCCGGATGCTGCACGTTAGGCGGGCCGGCGGACGCGTCGAAGCCTTCGGGCAGCGGGCTCTCACCGGGCAACGGAATGGAATCGTCGCCTTGGCCGTCGCCCCCGCTACCGAGATTGGCGACCGGATCGCACGCGAAGAGGAACGCCAGGCCCATCGCGGTGAGCCCACCCCAGGTCGTCGCCGACCGATGACGAAAAACTCCACCCTTCATGCGCCGTCGAATGGCCATCCTGCCGGCTCTCCGTCGCGGGCCCGATGCATCGGGAGACGATCTGTCGCGCATGTCCTCGTTTTCGTGTGCGCGCGTGTGCTCTCAGAGGCTCTCGAGGTACGTCGCGAGGTCCTTCTTCTCGGCCTCGGTGAGGCCCGAGGTGTGTCCGTGCTTGTCGCCGCCGCCGCACGATCCGAAGCGATCGAGCAGCGTCTTCGCGCAGCCGTCGTGGAGGAACGGCGCGTGTGCGCTGACGCCGAGGAGCGAAGGTACCTGGAATGCGCCGCCCGTGCCGACGTCGACCGTCTGGTTGTTCGTGAGCTTCGGACCCGAATGGCACGAGGCGCATCCGACCGCGCTGCTCTCGAAGAGCTGCTTGCCGCGCACGATCGCGGCCGTGTCGGAGGGGACGTCGACCGGCGGAGTCTTCGTGGCTTCGAGCCAGCCCTGAAGCGCGCCGACCTGATCTCCGCGAAGGACCTGTCCGCCCATCCGCTGGTTGAAGACCGTCTCGGCGAACGTGTGCATGCTCGGGGCGTCACCGCCCCAGTGATAAGGCGCCGTGTCTTTGATCGTGCCGAGCAGCGTCTGCGTGCGGCGAGCGCCGGTGTTCGAGAACGTCCATACGCGGCCATCGTCGCCGGCCTCGGGATGGCAAGAGACGCACGCGATGCGGCCGCCGGTGTTGCTGTGGAAGACGGCGTGGCCGGTGTCTTCCACGCTGCCGCCGCCGAGCGCGATCGTGTACCACGCATAGACGCTGGGCTCGAGCTTGCTCGCCGTGTTGATGTGAAGCGCGGCCGGCTCACGCGTGAAGACGACCAGCTGATTGGCCGGCGTGAACGCGACAGCGACCGCTTGTCCGACGGGGTCCTTCGACATCGACGCGAACGGGTTGATCGATTGCGGCTGCGCGACACAATCGCCTGCCGTGACGGGTGGGTTGATCTTGCTCGTCACCGTCGAGATCGCTGGCAGCTCGGACGACGCGATGAGATGCACTTGCGGAAGCTCGCGGGTGTGACCATTGCCCGCCGCGATGAGCGCGATCCAGTCGCCGTTTGGTGACGACGCGACGTCGACCGCCGCGACCGCGTCGCCGATCGCGGGGCCTTCCGCGATCGTCGGGGCGTTGGTCGGGGACGCCGAGATCGACGCGATGCGCGTTCGGATGAAGCCCGCGCACGGCATGGTGCCCGAGTACGCGTGCGGCGTCTCGACGTTGACGACCTCGTTCGACGCGGCTTGATGCACGAAGAGAGCCTGACGCCCTGCGGACGCGTCGCCCGGCGCGAGCCGCCACCCAGCGAACGCGGTGGGATCAGCGGGCGACGTGGCCTCGAGCGGCGTGGAGCGCGCGATGAGCGATCCGTCCTTGCGCACGGTGAGGATTTCGGCAGAGCGGAGGCGCGAGAGGATGAGCGTCCCGTCCGCGTTCACGACGATGTCGCGCAGATCGCGATCGAGCGTGGCCAGCGTGGTCGGTTGGCCGTCGGTCTTCGCCGGGAGCGAGACGAGCTCGCCGCCCGCGCACGTCACGAAGAGCGTATCGGCCAGGCGCGCGACGCCTTGCGGAGCCGAGCACACCGCGCGCGTGGCGACGATCGCCGAGGTCGCGAGATCGATCGTCGCGACCGCGCCCGCGCGGCGCAGCACGACGTGCACGTGCGATGAGTCGGCGTCCTCGACGAGGCGCGCGGGCTCGGCGCCGGCTTCGAACGGAACCTCGTGGACCGCCTTCGTCGCAAGATCGACGATCACCGCGCGATCGCGATCCGGATCGGTCATGACCGCCTTCGCGGCGCCGTGCGTCGTCACGATCATGCTCGCCGCGCCGAGCGGAGCGGCGTTGGGGTGGGACACGGTTGCGCCGAAGTCTGGTTTCGGCGGCGGGATCGGCTGGGGCGGAGGTGGGTTCGTGCAGCCGGCGCCGCATGGCTCGGGCTGCGGCTGCGGGGTTGGCTCTGCTGGCGCGAGGCCCGTGGCGTCGAGCAGGTCGCTGCACGCGGTCTGTCCGAGGGCCAGCCCGGCGGCGGCCGCGGTGGTCAAGATGACGACGAACGAAGGCGCGAGCGGGGATTTGCGGGCGGAGCCCCGAGCGATCGGCTTCGACTTCTTCTTCTCGAGCATGGGTTGCCTCTTGGCAACGTGCGATCCAGCCCGAGAGACGCGGTTCTTCGCGGTTCACACGCGAAGAGCGCTGACGATCGAGGCGTGCTTTCGCCGGCGCGGCGCAACGTGGCACGCGCCGCCGGAGGTCATCGACGAGACGGCGGCGGGCGAGACGGCGGCTCGGAGATGCGTCCTTCCGGGACTCGACCGAGCGCACGGGCGCGTGGGGCGAGCGCGTGGACGTCGATCGCCAAGCGAATCGATCCATCGCCGCGGACGATCGCGCCAGCGTACGGCCCGATCCCCCACAGTAGAGGAGAGAGCTGTCGCACAAGCACCTCCTCCGTGAGACCGACCGCGTCGACGCCCACGCTGAAGGGCTCGCCCTGATCGCCGACGTCGAGGTCGAGCGCGAACATCGGACGGGGCGTGAGGCGAGGCTCGAGGCAAGCGGCGAGATGCGGGACAGGCTTGTTCCCATCGGCCGCGTCGAGGCTCACCAGCGAAGGCCGCTCGGTGCTGTTCGGCGCGGAGCCCGTCGCATCCGAGACATCCATGTATCGTACATTCTTCGCGTTCATCGCGGGGATCGCGAGCTCGACGCCGTCGGCCGTGACCCAGAGCACGGGGATGAGCCCGCTCTCGATCGGGACGTCGATGCGCGCCTCGAAGCCAAGGCCATGCTTGCTCGAGAGACGAATCGATCCGCCGACCCGCTGCACGCTCGCCAGCGTGATGTCGAGCCCGATGCCACGGCCGGCGAGGAGATCGGGGCTCTGCCCGCGCGTCGAGAAACCCGGCAAAAAGAGCAGCTCGAGGAGCGTCTGATCGTCGGCGGCCTCGGCGAGCAGCTCCGTGACAACGCCCGTCTCGACCGCGCGCGCACGGACGGCGGCGACGTCGACGCCGGCGCCGTCGTCGGAGATGGACACCGAGAGGCGATTGCCACTTCGGCTCGCGGCGAAGGTGATCGTCGCCTCGGGCGCCTTGCCCATCGCGGAGCGCGCCTCGGGCGTCTCGATCCCGTGGGCGATCGCGTTACGTGCAAGCTGCAAGCATGGCTCGACCAGCGCCTCCACCATCTGCCGGTCGACAGGCTCGTCCGCGCCTTGCGTGCGGACGGCGATCGATCGTCCTGTCCGGCGAGCTTCGGCATGCGCGGCGGCGGCGAGGCGAGCGAACATGCCGCGGATGGGCGTCTGCCGCATCGTCGTCAGGATCTTCTTCGCCGCGTTCGCGTCGTCTTTCAGCGCTTGATCGCTGATTTTGAGCCGCTCCGCCGCGGTGTCGAGCTCGTCGCCCATCGTCGACAGCGCCTGCGACGCGCGCTCGATCCTTCGGAGCGCCGCGGCGGGCGCGCCCCAGGGTCGCGGCGGTCCGATGAGGCGCAGCGCTTCGGCGAGATCGGCGCGAAGCCTCCGCGCCGTGCGGGCGTGCTCGGCGGCGCCCAGCACGCGCGACGCGACGCGCTCGCGCGCCACCGTGATGCCCGAGGCATGATCGAGGAGCCGGTCCACCGAGTGCGCCGAGACGCGGATCGTGCCTTCGGCGTCGAGCGACGACGAGGCCGACATGCGATCGAGATCGGGACGCGCGCTCGGACGAATCGACGGCCGCGTCGAGGTCCCTCCCGACAGCGACATCGATCGCGGTCGCGCGGGTACGCCGCGCAGCATCGCGAGCGCACCTTCGGGATCGTCGAGGAGCGCGCCGAGGATCGATCGCCACGTCGCCACCTCGGCGAGCGCGGCCGAGGCCACCTCGGCGCCTGTCTTCGACGACGTCACGACGCGAAGACGCTCTTCGAGGCCATGGCAAAACCACGTCATCGGCTCGTCACCGACTGCGCTCGCGGCGCCCTTCATCGTGTGGAGGCTTCGATACACCTCCGCGGCGGGCTCCTCGAGATCCGTCGCCGAGCTCGTGATCGCGTCGTCGATCCGCGCGAGGCGATCGGTCACCTCGGCGAGGTACTGCACGCGAACGAGCGGATCGAGGGTGCCCGGCGCGAGATCCGGCGGCGGCGTGGGCCACTCGCCTCCCGACTGCGCGGCGCGCTCGCCGGCGCGAAGCTGCTTGATCGCACGCCCAACGGCCTTCGCGGTCTCGGTGAGCGCGTTGAGATCACCTTCGCGAAGCCGCCGCTCGAGGCGCTGCATCGTGCTCGCGAGCTCGGGCTCTCCTGCGAGCCCTGCGGATCCTTTGAGCGCATGCACCGTGCGCCGCGCTGTCTCGAGCGTCTCGACGGTGGCTTCACCCGTCTGCTCATGCTGAGCCACGAGCTGCTCGATCTGAGCGAGATGACGCGTGAGCTCCGAGAGGAGGATCTGCGTGAGCTCGGGATCTCGGGTCGAAGACACTGACGAACCTTCCCGCGCTCCTTCAGCGCTCCGTGTCCTCGTCGTCTTCACCATCGAGCAAGCGAAGAAGGGGATCGAGCACGGGCCGCAGCGCCGCGAGGACCAACGCCTGCGGAGCCTTTCCGCTCAGCGACGAGAGCGCGGCGACGAGCGCGCGTGCATGCTCGGTCGCGTCGGCGATCGCGCGGGCTGTCTCGGGATCCGATCCGGTCGACTTCTTCAGCCGATCACCCATCTCGGCGAGGGCGCGCTCCGCGTCGGCCGACGCGCCGCCCACGCGCGCCGCCTCCTGCGCGACCTCCGCCGACGCTTCTCGCGCGCGATCGAGGCTGCCATGCACTTGAAGGAGCTCGCTTCCGATCTCGCCGAGCGACATCCCGAGCTCGCGGCATGCCTCCGATCCACGCGTGGCCTGCGCGCGAATCTCGTCGGAGACGAGCGCCAGCGCATGCCCAGGTCCCTCGCCGAGGCGAGCGCCCTCGAGCCCGGCGTTCAACGCGACGAGCTCGAGCCGCGAGAACGTCTCTTTCAATCGACCGAACATCGCGGAGAGATCGGTCGAGCGCGTCGAGACACCGCGCGCGCGATCGGCGAGCGCGTCGACGACGCCGCGCTGCTTGGCGACGTGCGAGGCGATCCGTTGCGCGGCCTCTCCCGTCTCACGGACGGCGACCGACGCGCGCTGATGCGAGGACCACAGCTCCGTCTCGAAGATCGCGCCTCGCGCGACGCTCTCGTCGCCTCCACGCGCTCCACGACGAAGGAGTCGAAACAGCCGCCTCTTTGGTTTGTCGCCCGACCCGGCCATCACTCTTGCCCCTTGCCCCTCGTCTGCTCTTCGCAGCGCCAACGGAATGAGTAACTCAGTTGCCTAGACGGCCCAACGTCCTTCGCGCACCGTCGCGATGATTTCGTTCACGTCGAAGAGCGACGCCACGCCGGCGTCGCATTCGACCGTGGTCTCGGACGAGGCCACGAAATGCCCGGTCGCGACCACGTCGATCCCGACGAGCCCGACGCGCTCTCCGAGCACGACGCAGACGAGCATCGCCGCCGCGCCTTCGTCGTGCATCATCTGCGCGTGGACGCCTCCTGCGATCACCGGGATCATGTCGCCTTCGACGAGCGCGACGCCGCGAAGCTCAGGCGGTGCGCCAGGGATGCGCGCCATCTCGGGCACGGGCATCACCTTGATGGCGACGTCGGCCGGCAAGAACGACAGCGCCCCGTCGACCCGAAACACCACGCCGCCTCGCCTCGAGCTCGTCATCGCCGCTCACGCCGCGCGCCGGCGTAGGACGCGCGCTTCGAGGAATTGCACGAGGATGCGACACACGTCGAAGCTCGAGAGATGGCTCGCCGAGACGATCGCGCGGATCGTACGATCGCCATCGACCGCGTCGAGCACCGCCTTCTCGCGCATCGGGAGCGACTGGATGTCGAGCGCGCCAAACGCGGCGTCGTCACGGACGAGCACGTTGTCGAAGCTGCCGAGGGTGCGCTCGAGCACGCGCCACTCGTCGACGCGACGAAACCCCTCCATCACCGCCGAGGCGACCGGCATCCCGAGCCGCGCGCTCTCGGCGAGCTCGCTCGGCGCTTCACGACGAAGCTCGAATCGGCCAATGTGCCACCGGAGCACCTCGTAGAGCAGCTCACTCGACTGCTTCGTCAGCGCCGTGCGTAGCTGCGACTCGACGATCTTTCCTGCCGCGAGGAGCGCGGTGCCGAGAGGACGTGGCTTCTGCTGCGCCGTCACCGCCGCGAGCACGTCGGCCACCGCGTTGCCCGGGAGCGTGATCATCCCATGCACGTCGTCCCGCACCGTGCTTGGCACCGCCGAGATTCGCTGGCCCCACGGCAGCGTGTTCGGCGCCGGCTCGTTCGAGCTTGGGATCTGCGATGGCGAGGCGGGCTTGGGCGAGTCGCTCTCGCGGATCTGAATCGCCGACTTCGGCGCCTCGTCGCTCGTCGCCGTGAGGGCCGACGCGGCGCCGCTTGCGAGCGGTGACGGCGCCTCGATCACGATCGGCGCCTCGAGCTTCGCCATCGCGGCGGTCTTCTGCGTGATCTCTTCGATCTCGCTCGGCGAGAGCACGCCTTCCTCGATGAAGAAGCGCCCAAGGCGAAACTCATCGCCTGCGCCGGTCGACTGAACGAGATCGATCAAGCCGTTGCGGAACGTCGCGCGCACCTCCGCGCCGCCGCTCGTGCACACGAGCACGCCGGTCTGGTTCTCCGCTTGAAGGAGCTGGAGGACAGCGCCGATCGGGACGACGCCGAGGTCGCCCGAGAGGAGCGACTTGTCGCGCTCGCGTCGATTGAGGTCGCCGATCGCCTCCATCATCTCGAGGATCGCCTCGTTCGAGAGCTTCTCCGCGATCGCCGCCGTGAGCGCCGTGCCGCCGAGCTCCGGCCTCTCCACCGTCGTGCGCGCGGCGATCGACGCGAGCTTCTGCGCGACGATCTGCGCGACGTGCGTGCGCTTCGTCTCGTACTCGACGGGCGCCGGTGGCTGCGTCGCCCCCGGCGTCATGAAATTCGATGGCCGGCCTACCCCCGTCACGTCGTCCCCCTCGAGCTCCGGCAGCCTCGCAGAGCTCGCCCGATGTGTATTCACTTTACGAAGTGCGTTCTCGATCACCGCGACCAGCGCCTGCGCATCGAAGGGCTTCGTGATCGCGTCGAGCGCGCCCGTCTGCTCGACGAACTGATCCCGAATGCGATCGCCCTTCGCGCTCATCAGCACGACCGGCGTGGTCGTCAGCTCCGTATTTTCGCGAAGCGCGCGGCAAAATTGGTAGCCGTTCATGCGCGGCATCACGAAGTCGACGAGGACGAGGTCCGCCTTCACCTCGCCGCTCGCGAGGGCTTCGTAGGCGTCCTGACCGTCGGTGGCGACCTTTGGCTCGTACCCATGACGCTCGAGGATCGTCGAGACGACGGTTCGGATGGTCGGGCTATCGTCGACTACGAGGATGCGGGTGGGCATGACGGACGCTTCGTGACGGATCGTGACGGTTCGTTCGCAGCGGGAAAGTACAACGGGAACGCGACACGGGCCATCGAAACCGCGTAAAGTACGCAGTCGCGTGAAGGTCCTCGTTCGTGGGGGAACAATCGTGCCGTGCGACGAGCAGGGCACCGAACCAATCCAAGGCGATGTCCTCGTCGACGGATCGCGCATCGTTGCGATCGGCGACATCCCGAAGCGCTTGCTCGACACCCGATCGCTCACGCGGGTGCTCGACGCGCGCGGCTGCGTCGTGATGCCTGGACTCATCCAGGCGCACGTGCATCTCTGCCAGGTGCTCTTCCGCGGGATGGCCGATGACCTCCCGCTCCTCGCGTGGCTCGAGCACCGCATCTGGCCGTTCGAGGCCGCGCATACCGAAGCGTCCCTCGGCGCGAGCGCGCGCCTCGGCCTCCTCGAGATGATGCTCGCGGGCACGACGACGATCCTCGATATGGGGACCGTGCACGGCTACGACGCCGTGTTCGATGCGTGCCTCGACGCCGGCATCCGCGTCTTCGGCGGCAAGACGATGATGGACGCGGGTGACGGCGTCCCGAAGGGTCTGCGCGAGACGACGAAGAACAGCTTGCGTGAGTCGGATCGACTTCGCAAAGAGTGGAGCGGACAAGGCGACGGCCGACTCCGCTACGCCTACGCGCCTCGATTCGTCTTGTCGTGCACGGAGAAGCTCTTTCGCGAGACGTCGGCGCGGGCGAACGAGAAGACCTCGAACAAAGCCGAGCGCGCGCTGCTTCATAGCCACGTCGCCGAGCATCCCGACGAGCGCATCGCCGTCCGCAACGCGCTCGGCGACGAGGACATCGCCGTCCTCCGCGCGTGGGGCTTCAAGGGAAAGAACACGCTGCTCGCGCACGGCGTGCAGCTCACCGACGAAGAGATCGATCGCGTGGCCCGTGATGGGACGCGCGTCGTTCACTGCCCGAGCGCGAACCTCAAGCTCGGCTCCGGGATCGCGCGTGTGCACGAGCTACGGCGGCGCGGGGTGGTGGTCGCGCTCGGCGCGGACGGCGCGCCCTGCAACAACAACCTCGATCCGTGGATGGAGCTCCGCCACGCCGCGCTCCTCGCGAAGGTCCGCACCGGCGTGACGACCCTGCCCGCGCGGGAAGCGCTTCGCCTCGCGACGATCGACGGAGCGCGAGCGCTCGGGATCGACGACGAGGTCGGCTCCCTCGAGGTCGGCAAGCGCGGCGACCTCATCGTGGTGCGGGTGGACGGCCCTCACGTCGAGCCCGGCGGCGACGCCTACTCACGCCTCGTCTACGCCTGCACGGCGCGCGACGTCGTCCATGTGGTCGTCAACGGCGACGTCGTCGTCCAGGACCACATCCACGAGCGACTCGACAGGGATGCTGTGCTCGCGCGCGCCCGGTCGGAGGCGAAGAAGCTCGCCGCCCGCACCTGAAGCAGACGCGTTGTTCTTCGTCACGATCATCCCGACGGACTCCGTCACGCGCGCGTGTGGAGACGTGCGACGCCGCTCTGAGGGATTTCGAGACGTGATCGCCGAGTCGTATGGGCCAAGAATTTGCGCCGTTGCCAACGAAGTAGCCGACGGCTCTAGCCCTCGAATTCGGCCGGAATTTCGCGATTAGCGCGGGTTGTTCGGGGCCATGCTCGAGGTCCAAACCGTGCACTGTACAAGCGGGGCGTCTTCACCCCTTCTTTCTTTCTTGGCTTCACACCACACGCTCCGCGACTGGGGAGCGTGGTGCGTAAAGCTCACCGCGCTTCTTTTGCGCCGTCTTCGCCTGCCCCAAGGAGCGAAACGGCACTGAAGACGCGTGGGGTGTCGCGTACTGGCCAAGCGCGGCGAGGCGAGGCGCGGCGAGGCGAGGCGCGGCGAGGCGAGGCGAGGCGAGAGTCGCTCTCACTTGTCCTACAGAAATGTCGAGAACAAGATCACTTTGGCGTCGAGTCGAGTAGGATAGAAAGTCGAAGTATTTTCTGTCGCGCACGGAAAGTTGGGATCCGTGCACAGGCAGATGAGATGGGGAACGCGTGGGGCGAGCCACGCAGTTGCCGGAGGATCAATGAAGCTTCGTGCTGTCATCGTGGGCCTTGCACTGAGCGCAGCTGCTGCAGCTGTCGCAAACTGTGGATCGGAGGGCGGAAGCGAGTTCGGGAGTAGCGGCGGCACCGAAGACGGTGGTGGCAGCAGCGGCTCCTCGGGCAACGGCTTCGGCACGCAAGAGGAAGGCGGTGCGTCTTCTTCGGGAGGCGGCACGTGCAAGCCTCTCACGTGCGCCGATCTGAAGATCAACTGCGGCCCCGCCGGTGACGGTTGCGGCGGCGTGATCCAAGACTGCGGCAAGTGCCAAGGACTGGAGACGTGCGGTGGCGGCGGCGTCCCGAGCGTCTGCGGAGGCACGCAAGGTTGCCAACCGAAGACCTGCCAGGATCTCGGCATCGGATGCGGACCTGCCGGTGACGGTTGCGGCGGCACGCTCGACTGCAAGGCCTGCACGCCTCCTCAGATCTGTGGTGGTGGTGGACCGAGCAAGTGCGGCGGCGGCCAGTCTGCTCCGGACGGCGGCGTCCTCCTCCCCGACGGCGGCGCGTGCGTCGCGCGCACGACCTGCAACGCAGGCGAGTGCGGACCGGTCGCGGACGGCTGCGGCGGCATCCTCACCTGCGGCGGCTGCACGGCGGGCCAGACCTGCGGTGGCGGCGGCGTCCCGAGCCAGTGCGGAGCGCCGTCGTGCACGAAGACGACGTGCACCGCGCAAGGCGCAAACTGCGGCTACATCGCGGACGGCTGCGGCGGTCTCCTCGACTGCGGCGGTAGCCTCGCGAACAAGGGCTGCTCGGTCGCAGGACAGATCTGCGGCGGCGGCGGTCCGAACAAGTGTGGTGCGGGCGCAGACGCCGGCACCGGCTGCACGGGCTTCTGCCCGGCGCAGGCACCGAACGACTCGTGCGCGGTGGGTCAGAAGACCAAGCTCACCGGCAAGGTCTTCGCGCCGAACGGGACGCTCCCGCTCCCGGACGCGACGATCTACATCCCGAACGGCTCGACGACGTTCCCCTACGGCGTCCAAGCGTTCACCGACGGCGTCGCGGGCGGAACCTGCGAGCAGTGCAACGTGCAGTCGAGCGGTCCGCCGCTCGGTGGCGTGACCGTCAAGTCGGACGAGCACGGCAACTTCACGCTCGACAACGTCCCGGTCGGCGTCGACTTCCCGCTCGTCATCCAGCTCGGTCGCTGGCGTCGTCTCGTGACGATCCCGGCGCGCACCGCCTGCACGACGACCGCGCTCACGGCGGCGCAGACGCGCCTGCCCACGCGCCAGTTCGAAGGCAACTCGCGCGACAACATCCCGCTCATCGCGATCTCGACCGGTCAGGTCGACGGCCTCGAGTGCGTGTTCCGCAAGCTCGGCATCGAGCAGAGCCAGTTCGGAAACCCGACCGGCACGGCGACGAACGCTGGCGGACGCATCCGTCTCTACCGCGACAACGACGTCGGTAGCGCGAAGGGTGGCGCTCGCATCGACAACAACACGCCGCGCACGGACTCGGCGTTGACCGACACGCAAGCGCACCTCGACCAGTACGACGCGGTCATCATGAGCTGCGCTGGCGCGGCCAACAACCGAGGCCAGCCGATCCTCGACCGCGTGCGTGCGTACGCCGACAAGGGCGGTCGCGTCTTCTCGACGCACTACGAGTACGTGTACCTCTACACCAACCAGCCTTGGGGCGGTGGAACGCAGCCGGCGACGTCGACGGCGGCGTGGGACGCGAACAGCCGTAACCCGCTCCTCAGCGTCGGCGGAAACGACACACCCGTCTCGGCGCTCGTCGACGAGACCCCGGGCAAGCGCCTCCTCTTCTCGAAGTGGCTCGCCGACCCGCTCGTCAACGCGCTCACGGCGACGAACCCGCCGCGCCTCACGATCACCGAGGCTCGTAACGACGTTGACCGTCCCGTCTCGACCGGCGCCGAGGAGTGGATCTCGTACTACCAAGACCCGAGCCCGCCGGTCGCGGTCCTCCACTACACGTTCAACACGCCGTGGGGCGCCGCATCCGCCAACCAGTGCGGTCGCGTCCTCTACAGCGACTTCCACGTGTCGATCGGAAACACGAACGGCACGACGTTCCCGGCCGAGTGCGGCAACCCGCTTCCGGCGCTCACGGCGCAGGAGAAGGTCCTCGCGTTCTTCCTCTTCGACCTCACGTCGTGCATCGAGCCGACGCAGCCTCCTCCGCCTCCCACGTGCACGAAGCTCTCGTGCGCCGCGCAGAACATCGCGTGCGGTCAGGCCGGCGACGGATGCGGCGGCTTCCAGACCTGCCCGACCTGCCCCGATGGCCAGCTCTGCATCAACAACGCATGCGTGACGCCGGCCTGCACGAAGAAGGACTGCGCTTCGCAAGGCGCGCAGTGCGGCATCGTCCCCGACGGCTGCGGAAGCACCGTCAACTGCGGACCCTGCACCCAGCCCGGCCAGGTCTGTGGTGGTGGTGGCCCGAACCTCTGCGGCTCGAACAGCTGCACGCCGATCGACTGCAACACGCAGAACATCCACTGCGGACCTGCAGGCAACGGCTGCGGTGGCCTCCTCGATTGCGGTCCCTGCCCGCCAGGCCAGACCTGTGGTGGTGGTGGTCAGGCCGGCATCTGCGGCGCGCCGAACTGCACGCCGCGAAGCTGCCAGCAAGCCAACGCGCAGTGTGGCTTCGTCGCCAACGGCTGCGGTGGCCTCCTCGATTGCGGTCCTTGCCCGACGGGCCAGAGCTGCGGTGGCGGCGGCGTCCCGAACCAGTGCGGTGGCGGAAGCATCCCGAAGTGACCTAGCTCCGAGCTAGCCTGCGAGAGGCGCGCTTCGAAAGAGGCGCGCCTCTTCGCTTTTGTCTCAGGGGATCTCTTCGGCACGGACGTGCTCGGGGGTGCCGCGGAGCGCGAGCTCGACGCGGAAGTCGTCCTTCGCCATCCAGTCGAAGCTGTCGTGCCGGCGGATGCCGAACGGGTGGCGATTGAGATCGAAGATCGACGTGAAGCGAAGCCCGGCGTCGTCGCGCCATAGCTTGCCTTTGAACGAGATGTGCCGCTTCACGCCGTGCAGCTCGAGCGTCCCTTCGACCCGTACGTCTTGGGCGCCTTGGCAGGGCGCCGTGCAGGCGGAGACGGGCACCAAGATGCCGTCGAGGTGCGCGGTCGGGTACTGCTCGATCTCGAGGAACTCGTACTGGAGCGTCGCGGTCACGACGCCCATCTCGGCGCGGACCGACTCCATGTCGAACGTGAGCTTCATGCGCGCTAGCCCGTCGTCGGTTGGAAGAACGATCTGCCCGCGGTAGCGCGTCAGGCGAGCGTGGTAGGTCCCGAACAAATCACCGACGGTGATCCCGAGGTGCGACTCCTCCGCACGCACCACGAACCTCGAGGTCGACGCGCCCGCTTGGTGCGGCGCCGTGATGGCGGCGGGCCTCGGTGCGCCGGCCTCTTCGGGACGCGACGGTTGCGGAGGAATGTCGATCGCCGTCCCGATGACCGCGTGCTGGACGGCCCCACACCCTGTCGTCGTGAGGAGCCCCAGGGTCATCACCGCCGTCGCGAGGGTGGTGGCTAAGGCGCGGATCTTCGAGGCCGCGGGACGTGAAACAGGGGACGCCATGGAAGAAAGCTCCTCTCGCCGCGGTCGACGCACCACGGCGTCGTCACGTCGGACCACGTCGCCGGTTCGTGACAACGAAGACGCGAAAGGGTTCCCGATTCCCGAAGGCGGCGTCAGGGGCCGGCGCGGCCTTCGGCTTCTTCGATCTGCGAGAGCGCGACGGCGAGGGCGTCTTTGGCGCGATCGAGCGAGGCCTTGTCCGCTTCGATCTTCGTCGTGGCCTTGTCGAGCGCGATCGCCTTGGTGGCGAGCACGCCGCGCGTCTCTTCGAGCGACTGCTTCGTCGTCGAGAGATCCGCCTCGAGGACGATGCGTCGATCGCGCTCGGCGCCGAGATCCTTCTCGAGGCCGTTCTTCTGCTCGTGCAGCGTCGCGAGCTGGCCTTCGAGCTCGTTCACGCGCTCTTCGCGCTCGGCGAGCTGGGACTTCGTCGCTTCGAGATCGCGCTCGAGCGACGCGATGCGCGCGTCGGCCGCCTCTTTGTGCGCCTGGGCGGATGCGCCGATCTCGGCGATGCGCTGCGCGGTCTCTTCCTTGGTCGACGCGATCGCGGAGGACGCGTCTTGCTCGGCCTTCGCGACGGCGGCGTCGGCCGCTTCCTTGACCGAGGCGATCTCCTGGCGTGCCTCTTCGCGAAGCGCGGAGAGCTCCGCGGTGGCCTTTGCCTCGAGCTCGGAGAGACGTGTATCGCGATCTTGCTCCGCTTCGCTGACGCGTGCGTCGCGATCAGCGGTGACCTCGGCGACCTTCGCGTCACGCTCGCTCTGGATCTCGGCGACCTTCGCGTCACGCTCGCTCTGGATCTCGGCGACCTTCGCGTCGCGTTCGCGCTGAGCCTCCGCGACCTTCGCGTCGCGCTCTCCCTCGACACGCGACTTCAGATCGGCGAGCGCGTTGTCGTGGAGAAGCTGCGTCTCGGCCTTCTCGTCGGCGTGCTTCTTCTGGAGCACCTCCACCACGCGCTCGTGATCGGAGCGCGTGCTCGCGAGCTCCTCTTGATGCGCGCGATGCAGCTCGTTGATCTTCTGCTCGAGCTCTTCTTTGTGCTTCGCCTCGAGCTCCGCGATCGCGCGGGTGCGCGCCTCTTCAGCGGCCGCGAGCGCTTGCGTCTTGGCTTCTTCGACGGCGGCGAGGGCGCTGGCCTTGTCCGCAGCGGCCTCGGCGAGCTCCTTGGTGCGGCGCTCTTCGGCCTCTTTGACCGCGCGCTCGCGCGACTCCTCGAGCTCGGTCTCGAGCGCGGCCATCTCGTCGGTGTGCTTCTGCGCGAGCTCACCCTTCTCGCGAGCGTGCGTCTCGTCACGTCCGCGAAGCTCCTCGGCGTGCGTCTCCTTGAGCTGCGCGAGCTCTTTCTTCGCGCCTTCGCTCTCTTGCTCGGCGCGTGTCGCGCGGCGCTTGAAGTCTTCGCCTGCCTTCTTCGCCTGATCCTTGTCGGCCTGCAGCGCGTCGATCTTCTCGCGTGCGTCGGCGAGCTCTCGCTCTTGCGCGAGCACCTTGTCGTCGAGATCGCTCTTCTCGCGTTCGAGCGCGATCGAGCGCTCGCGAATGTCGACGATCTCCTTGTCCTTCTTCGAGAGGCCTTCGCGGAACGTGAGGATCTCTTTGTCCTTCTTGTTCAGCGCCTCGCGAAGGTCGAGGAACTCGCGGCTCGACACGCCGCCGGTCTTTCCCGGAGCCGGCGCCTGCGCGAGACGCTGCTTCAGCTCTTCGTTCTCGCGGGTGAGGCGCGCGAGCTCCGCGGTGTCGGGGCCGTCGCTCACGCTGGCCGCCACCGCCTGGGCGGCCTCGGCCGCCTCACGCGCGCGATCGGCGTCTTTCTGCGCGCGATCCGCGTCCTTCTGCGCGGACTCGAGACGCTTCTCGAGCTCGCGGATGCGACCTTCGGCTTCCGACACGGCTGACTCGAGCTCGCGGACGCGCTCGGGATCGCCGTGATCGGCGGCAGGCGCTTCGCTCCGTGGGCGCTCGCTCCGGCGAGGGACGACCGGTGGAGGCGCTTCGGAGGCAGGCGACTCTTGCGTGAGCGCGGCGTCGAGCGAGGCGCTCCCGTTGCCGTTCGCGTGGTGCTCGAGCTCCGAGGGAGTCGGCGGGCGCGACGACATGCGCGGCGGCGGCTTCGACGTCATCTCCTCGATGACGATCTCGCTGTCGTCGAGCGATTCCATGTCGATCGACTGCGGCGCCTCGCTGATCACGACGCCTCCGCCGCCACCACCACCGCTGTTGCCCAGGATGATGAGCGGCTGGATGCGGGCCAGGAGATCGTGGAACGTGATCGGCTTGTGGACGTAGTCCTCGGCGCGCGTTCGCAGCTTTCGATGCTGCTCGAACGTCTCGTCGCTCGACTCGCTCGACATGATGATGAGCGGGACGTCTTTGAGCGCCGGATCCTTCTTCAGCTTGTTGCATACGCTGAAGCCGTTCATGCGCGGCAGCTCGATCGAGAGCAGGATCAGATCGGGCTTCGCCGTCGTCGCCTGTTGCAGTCCGGTGTTGCCGTCATCGACGACTTGGACCGTACATCCCAATTTTTGAAGCTCCGCTCGGAGCTCGCCTGCGAACGTGGCGTCGCTCTCGAAGACGAGGACTTTCTGCGCCGTGCCGGAACCCATGGAATGAGCGAGGATAGGTTCCGATGAGAAATGGTGTCAAACCAGCGATTTGACCTCGTTATCGATTTTCGTCGCGCTCCCATCGAGGTGCCTGGACCCGCGAAGAACCTGGGTTTGACGGAAGATGCCGGAAACCCGGCTTGACTACCCGTCCTTCTTCACGACCGGCGAGCGTGATCGCTTCTCGTCGTGCCCGCTCGTGCCCGTCCTTCGCTCGAGCTCACGCAAGACGTCGGCGATCCCGACGTCGCGCGAACGCAGGGCCACCATGACGTGAAAGAGCACGTCGGCCGCTTCGCTCACGACGCGCGAAGGCTCCTCGCTGGCGACCGCGCGCGCGAGCTCGTCGGCCTCTTCACGCAGCTTTGCGCCGATCTTCTCCGCGCCGCCGTCGTAGAGGCTTCGCGTGTAGCTCTTCTCGGCGGTGCTCGCCTTGCGCCGCGCGAGGACCTCGTCGAGCCGCGAGAGGAGCGTCTGCGGTGAGGTCTCCTCGGTGGGCGTCTCGAGCGCTCCGGCAGGCCCGAGGCGCTGGAAGAAGCAGCTTGGTGCGCCGGTATGACACGTCGGTCCGCGTGGCGTGGCGGAGTAAACGACGGCGTCGGCGTCGCAATCGACGAGCACGGCTGCGACATCCAGCTCGTTGCCGCTCGTCTTGCCCTTCTCCCAGATCTCGCCCCGCGAGCGGCTGAAGAATGTCGCTTTGCCGGTCACGAGGGTGAGCCGCACCGCTTCGAGCGTGGCCCACGCGAGCATCCGGATCTCGCCGGTGACGTGATCCTGTACGACGACCGGCAGCAAATCGTGCTCGCCGCGACGTTCGAGCTTGAGCGCGCGTGCGAGCGTCTCGACCGTGATCGCCTTGTCTTCTTCGGCAGCTGCCACGTCGGGTGTGCTACTCGAAGAGAGGGCCCTTCTCAAATGATCCGCGCCGAGCTCGCGTTCGCGACCCCGAGAAAGCTGCCAAAGCCGAGCTCGGTGAATGGCCGCGTCGTCGTGCTCGACGTCGCGTTTGCGTCGGAGGCCTCCGGCGGAGGCTTCGAGAAGATCACGAAGCCGTTCATCGACGGCCTCGGCCCTCGGCTCGCGGCGTGGGTCGATCACCACGACCACGCGTTGCATGCACAGTACAAAGCCGACGCGCGCTTCGTCCTCGCGACGAAGGCCGAGCACGGCGCGTGTCCCGAGATGGTGACCCCCGAGCTCTGCGCACGCATCGGCAAGGTCGACACGATCGTGTGCCATACGGACTTCGACGGGCTCTGCAGCGCCGCAAAATGGCTTCGCGAGGGCCTCGAGCCGTACCCGGGAGCCGACGACGACGCGCGCGCGATCGACACGAGGCTCGGCGTCCCGAGCCCCACCGCGCGGCGCTTCGATCGCGCCATCCGCGGCCGCCCGCGCGATATCGCGCTGCTCGGGCTCATCGTGCGTCACCTCGCCGGCGGCCTGGCGGACGAGTCGCTCTGGCCCACCATCGACGCAGCCGGCAAGGAGCTCGAGGCGGTCGAGAAGGTCACGCACGATCTTGCGTCCGGCTATCGACGCATCGACATCCCGAAGCCGAAACTCCCGTTCGTGACGTCGATCGCGTTCCTCGATTTGACGGCGAAGGCGTCGTCCGGGACGAAGAAGGCTCGGTACGACAAGACCGGGCTCTTGCTGCTCGGCCAGGAGCGCGCCTCGATCGCGCTCGTCGTCGACGGCGAGACGATGACCTTGGCGGCCCCGTTCAACAGCGGCCTCAGCTTCCTCGAGCTGCTCGGCCTCTCGGGCGGGATGCCGACGCTCGTCTCGGTCCAAGCGACGCGACTCGACGAGGCCTTGCGACTCCTTGGCGTCTCCTCGTCCGAGATCGACCTCCTGCGTTGAACGAACGTCTACGCGTCGCGTCATTCCGAATGCCGCAGAGTGCCAATCGGCTTTCTCGCTTCGTGTGGGGGGTTTTGTGGAAGACCGGTGGAGGACCTGGGTGAAACAGCTGCGTTTCAACCTTGCATCGTGGCCGTTTCAATACGGACAAATGGGGAGAACAGTCCACGAAAGGTGGCTTCTGTTCTGCGGCTGACCATGATAACGGGCCTTCCATTGTTGAAATGTGCGGGTGGGGCCGAAGGCAGATTTGCACGACGGCGCCATCGCACTGCGTAACGCCAGAGGGTGGGTGCTGCGATGGTAGCTAGGGCTTCTTGGGGAGAACGGGTCGACGCGAAGAAGTGGCAACGTCCGGAGGCACGAGGGGTCGTCAAGACCGACGCCCGGCCAGGCCCCAACAAGACCACGGGGCTCGGAAACCGCATCGAGGAGATGTTCGTGCAGAACGACGCCGTGTCGCTTTGCCTCCTCCTCAACCGCCGCACGAAGACGATGCGGGTCATCGATTTTCGCGCAGGACCCAGCCACGCCAAGCGCGTGTTCGTGCTGAAGCTCGCGAAGCGTGAAGGGATCGAGAAGGTCTACACGCTCGTCGAGCGCGACGAAGTCTCGACGTGGGTGAAGCTCGGGTTCGCCAAAGAGGCGAGCATCCCCGGCTTTTACAAGCGGAGCGACGCGTTCCTCCTCGGCTCGTCCGTCGACGACGCCGCGCTGATGGCCAACCTCGGCCCGCTCGACGGATCGACCGACGACGACGACGATGACGACGTCATCGAAGACAAGCCGTCGCCGAACCACGACCTCGCGGAGAAGACGCTCGCGCAGGCGAAGAAGCAGGTGAAGCTGCTCCTCGATCGCCCGCTCCCGCCGACGAAGATCGCGCAGATGAAGGAGTCCGAGATCCACAAGACGCTCGAGAAGACGCTTCGCGCAGGCCGCGCGATGACGGCGTTCGAGCCGTTCGGGCGTGACGTCGAGCGCCGCTACTTCCAGGTCACCGCGCGAAGCAACTTCGAGCTCATCACGTCGACCGAGTCGCAGTCCTGCTTCGGCAACGCGTTCCTCGAGCTGCTCACCGCGCCGTCCACCGAGCACGAGCGCCTTTCGACGATCTCGGCGCTCCGCACGATCTGCGACAAGCTCCTCGCCGAGAACGTCGTGAGCTGCTTCTCGATCGCGCCGAGCGACGACCTCGCGCTCGCGACGGCCTTCGTGTTCAACGGCTTCCGCCGCACCGGTCTCTTGCTCAACCACATGGTCGTGCGCGGCGAGCGCAAGGACGCGATCGTCTGGTCGCGCAAGCTCGCGAACCCGACCGAGACCTGATCGTTCAAAGCTTCCAAAGAGGGGGGAAGGGGTTCGGGGCGTGCTCTCGAGGGAGCGCGCCCCGAATTTTTTTGTCTTCGTCGCGGAAGACCTCCCGATTTCAGGGCGACAGTCGCTCGATCCGCCACTCGGCCGCGCCGGCGCGCGTGTAGCGGAGGCGATCGTGAAGGCGGCTCGTGCGCCCCTGCCAGAATTCGATCGCTTCGGGCACCAAGCGGTAGCCGCCCCAATGCGAGGGACAGGGGATCGGTCCGCCGCCGAAGCGCGCGCGCGTCTCCTCGAGGCGCTTCTCGAGCTCCGCGCGGCCGGCGATGACCGTGCTCTGCGCCGACGCCCATGCGCCGAGCTGGCTCTCACGCGGGCGGCTCGCGAAATACGCCTCGGACTCCTCGCGTGACACCTTCGCGACGACGCCACGCACGCGCACCTGCCGCTCGAGGAGCACCCAGAAGAGGTTGGCGCACGCATGAGGGTGCCGGGCGAGCGCTTTGCCCTTGCCGCTCTCGTAGTTGGTGAAGAAGACGAGCCCCTCGTCGACGCCCTTGAGCAGGACGATACGCGACGACGGCGCCCCGTCTTCATCGAGCGTCGCCAGGTTCATCGCGGTGGGCTCCGGGTGCTCCGCGTGGATGGCATCGGCGAGCCACCGCTCGATCTGCTTGATCGGAGACGGGTCGAGATCGCGCTCTTCGAGGCCAGCTCGGGCGTAATCCATCCGGATGCTGGCAAGGTCGTGCTTCGGGAGGGGGTCCACGAGAGCTTTGCTAGCGCTTTCTCGCCGGGAAGGCATCTCCCGTCGAAGGTCCGGCCGTGGCGCCCCGAACTATCGCGGCGCGCAAGGCTTCTGATACCTTCGACGGCGGGGTTAGGAACACATCATGTCGGACGTGCAGGCGCAGCCGCAGCAAGCGCAACAGCAGAGCAATGGAGAGGCGCCGCTCGTCGCGCAGATGTCGAAGCTGTTCGGCGAGCTGAAGAGCGACACACGGCTCGCCAACGAGGTCGCGACCCAGCCTCACCCCTTGCTCGTCGCCGTCACACGTGACGACCTGATGGTCGTCGTCGCGCCCGCCGCGGTGTGGGAGCGCGGTCGCGATCTCTTGAAGCCGTTCGCGTCGCGCTTCGCCGAGTCGACCGCGATGCTGATCCTCCTTGGCTACCCGAGCGAGGTCGACCTCCAGCAAGCGATGAACCGCGGCCTCGCGAGCGTCGTGTCGGCGACGCCCACCCTCGACGAGCTGTTTCTCGCAGGCATGCGCGCGTTCGAGCTCCTCGAGGCGAAGGGACGCGCCGAGAGTCGTGGCAAGTGGCTGCGCCGTTACCGCTACGAGCTCGGCGAGCTGATCAACATCGCGCGCGCGATGACGACGGAGCGTGACGTCAACAAGCTCCTCGGCGTCATCCTCGAGAAGAGCCGCTTCGTCACCGGCGCGGACGCGGGGAGCATCTACGTCGTCGAGCACGCCGAAGAGACGACCGACGCCCAGAGCGACGAGCCCGCGCGAAGCATGGTCACGCGTGGCCCGATGCTTCGCTTCAAGCTCTCGCAGAACGAGTCTGTGCACTACGACTCGAGCGAGTTCGTGATGCCGCTCTCGAACCGCTCGATCGCGGGCAGCGCCGCGCTCGCGAAGAAGGCGATCAACATCGCCGACGCCTACGAAATCCCGGCCGGAGCGCCCTACGGCTTCGATCGCCGGTTCGACGAGAAGATCGGCTACCGCACGAAGTCGATGCTCACGGTGCCTCTCGTCTCGCAGCGCGACGAGGTCATCGGCGTCATCCAGCTGATCAACAAGAAGAAGGATCCGGAGAAGAAGCTCTACTCGAAGGAAGACATCGAAGAGCAGGTCGTCTCCTTCGACGAGCGCAGCGAAGAGCTCCTCGGCATGGTCGCCGCGCAAGCAGGCGTCTCGCTCGAGAACACGATGCTCTACGACGAGATCCGCCGGCTGTTCGAAGGCTTCGTCAAGGCGAGCGTCGAGGCGATCGAGTCGCGCGATCCGACCACGAGCGGTCACTCACGCCGCGTCGCCGACCTCACCGTCGAGCTGGCGAAGGTCGTCGATAGTGAGTCGCACGGCGCCTACAAGGACGCGCACTTCACGCGCGAAGACCTGCGCGAGCTCGAATACGCGAGCCTGCTCCACGATTTCGGCAAGATCGGCGTCCGCGAGAAGGTGCTCGTCAAAGCCAAGAAGCTCTACGACGAGAGCCTCGAGCTGATTCGCGCCCGCTTCGATTTCGTCGCGCGCTCGCTCGAGGCCGACGTCCTTCGTCGCAAGCTCGCCGCGATCGAGCGCGGCGCCCCGCGAAGCGAGCTCGAGGCGCTCGACCGCGAGCACACCGAACGACGCGCCGAGGTCGATCTCGCCTGGCAGACGATCCTGCAGGCCAACGAGCCCACCGTGCTCGCCGCCGGCGACTTCGCCAAGATCGAGCAGCTCGCGAAGGAGACGTATTTCGATCTCCGTGGCGAGATGAAGTTCCTCCTCGAGCCGGAGGACACGATCGCGCTCAGCGTGAAGCGCGGCTCACTCACGCCGAAGGAGTACGACGAGATCACGAGCCACGTCGTACACACCTACAAGTTCCTGTCGAACATCCCGTGGGGTAAGGCGTTCCGCCGCGTCCCGCAGATCGCGGGCGCGCACCACGAGCGCCTCAACGGCACGGGCTACCCGAATCGACTGCGCGCCGAGGAGATCCCCGTCCAGTCGAAGATGATGAGCATCTCGGACATCTTCGACGCGCTCACCGCGAGCGACCGCCCCTACAAAAAGGCGGTCCCCGTCGAGCGCGCCATCGACATCCTCGAGTACGGCGTGAAGGATCAGCACCTCGATCCCGAGCTCGTTCGCATCTTCCGCGAAGCGCGCGTCTGGGAACGCAGCCAGTAGACGCTGGCCGCGCGCGAGGCATCTTCCTACGACACGGCGCCGCGCGTTGCGTGCATAATGCGCCCAATGCGATTGGGACGCATCGTCACCACCTTCGCGGCCACGCTAAGCGTCGTCGGCTCGCTGCTCGCCATCACGTCCCCCGCGCACGCGCAGGGGCAGCCGTCGTCGTCGAGCCCGAGCGCCGACAGCGACGCCGGCGCGCCGAAGAAGGAAGACGACAGCTGGCAGAACCCTGCGAAGGCCGCCGATCCGCCGCTCTTGCCGAAGACCGCACCGCTCGGCCCGCCGACCTCGACGTCCGGCACGGACGTGACGCAGAGCGAGCCGCCTGCGCCGCCGACGGTCGTCCTCGCTGGCGACAAGGAGATCGACAAGCGCCAAGACGCACGGATGCGTGCGCTCGAGAACCGCCTCCAGCGTGACGAGCACCACATTCGGCGCCTCGAGGATCGTCTTCGCATCCTGAAGAACCTCACGCTGAGCGCCTATATCCAGCCGCAGTTCATCACGTCGTCGTTCAACGCGTCGGCGTCACCGAACGTGCAGCCAAACGGCGCGCTGCCGCCGAACATCGGGCCCAACGACACGATCGCGAACCCCGACGGCACGACGACGAACCGCACGTTCTTCCGCGTTCGTCGCGCGCGCATGCGCACCACCTACGAGACGGACGTGATGCGTCTGTTCTTGCAGATCGACGGCTTGCCTGCGGGCGGCGTCGGGCCTGGCATCGGCACGATCCTTCGCAACGCCGAGGCGACGGGCATCGCGCGCTGGACGCGTGACCTTCGCACCGAGTTCACCGCCGGTCTCTTCTTCACGCCGTTCCGCGCGGAGATCCTCGAGATCTCGATGGTTCGTCCGTTCATCGAGCGCACGTGGTTCATCCAGAACGCCTTCCCGATCGAGCGCAACTACGGCGTGCACGCGAAGACGATCACGCTCGACGACCGCCTCTTCGTCGACCTCGCGATCGTGAACGGCCAGGCGCTCGGCGAGAAGACCCTCACCGCGCTGCCTGATCTCAATCGCTCGAAGGATCTCATCGCGTACGTCAACTACCGCCTCGGCTTCGTCACGCTCGGCGCGAGCGGTTACCTCGGTCGCGGGCAGGTCGTCGACACGCAGCAGCTTCGCTTCAAGCAGTTCTCGAAGTGGGCGGTGAACTACGAGGCCTCCGCGAAGTACCGGCTGCTCCGAAACATCGGCGAGACACGTCTCTCCGCCGAGCTCACCGTCGGCCAGAACATGGACGTCGGGACGAACTACGCGTTCGCGGTGCCGAAGATCCGCGCCGCGATCACGGATGACGTCGAGAACCTCGATCAGCGCGCGCTCTACGTTCGCTTCGAGCAAGACTTCGGTCGCCACTTCGTCGTCGGCTACCGCTTCGACACGTACACGCCGAGCTCGGACATCAAGAACAACGGGCGCGACACGCACGCTTTCCTCCTCGTCGCGAAGATCTCGCCGAACCTTCGCTTCATGAACGAGCTCGACTGGGCGATCGACAACGTGCACGACTTCGGCGCGCCCGCGCCTGCCAAGCACATCGTGTCGTATTCGGGCGTGCTGCAGGCGATGTTCTGAGCGCGTCACGCCGGCGGCGCGGTGCATGCCTCGAGGATGACGTCGCGGATCGACGTGAGCTTGCGCACGCCGAACACGTAGGCGCCATCGCGCCCGAGCATTCGATCGACGACCTCGCCGATCGCGACATCGCCCGCAGACGGCCCGAGCGCGCTCACGGCCTCTTCGAGGCGCTCCATCGCGTCGGTTGACGCCATCAGCGTTCCGCCGACGCGCAGTCGTCCACCCGGGCGCGCGCCCGCGCCGACGAAGCCGATCGCCTCGGGCCTCGTCGCGCTCCAGGCGAAGTCGCCCGCTTCTTCGCTCGCTGGCGCCGGCGCTAGGAGCTCACCATCAAGAACGATCAAGCGACCGCCCGCGCTCGTCGCGAGCGCCGCGTACTCGAAGGCGATGCGCTTGGCGACCTCGTCAGGGTCGGGCGGCTTCGCCTCGCTGCTCGCGAGTGTGTGGAGCGTCGTGTGCGCTTTCCCCGCGAACGACGTCGTGTCGTCCCCTTCGCCCTGCGCGATCGGCGCCGTCACGCCCACGATCGCCTCGAACATCGCCTGGTTCGTCCGAGCGTCGTGCGCGAAGCCGACGAAGCCGAGCGGCTGCTTTCGCGCGCTGATCCAATCGCGCCCGAAGTAGCTCACCGGCGTCTTCGCGAAGCTCGTGAGAGCCTTCGAGAGCGGGCGCACGTAGCGGTTCAGGAGCTTGTCGATCGACGCGTCGGGGACGAGCGCGTAGGTCGTGCGGAGGACGAGCTGCAGCCACACCACGCCGCGCTGGACCTCACACGGATAGCCGCCGCTGCCTCGACGAAGGACGTGCGCGTGGTCGAAGGCGCCTGCGATCACGGAGGGCGTCGCGTCGTCGAGCGCGCCAACGACGAGGAGCGCGTCTGCCTCGATCCCTCCGAGAGCCCCGCGCCACGCGCGCGACCGCAAGGCGAGCTCGCGCGCGCTGGTGTTTGGGAGAAGCTTCGTAGCGAGCGAGCTCATGTGCGGGGAAGAAGAGGCGTACGCATCATCGCAAAGGTGCGTGGGGTAGGCTATCGTCCGCTCCATCGTGGCGGACGACGTACGCAGCAAAAGCACCAAGGCGGCGATCGACTGGAAGGCCGAAGGCTCGGTCTGCATCGAGCTTCTTCGTGATCTCATCCGCATCCCGACGGTCAATCGCGG
>JBGAFW010000026.1:0-119856 GCA_044227045.1 Labilithrix sp. | reverse complement strand
CCGTTCGCGAAGACCAGGAAGTCCAGCGCCAGGTGGTAGACGTCCAGTCGTTCGTGATCGAGGACCATGTACCCGTATCGGCCGCCTTCCGACCAAAGTTGCGTCCTCTTTTCGGGCACGGGCACGGGCACGGGCACGTGCACGGGCGAGAGGAGAGAAGAAATAGGGACACGCCTTAGTCGCCTCGATCACTGCCGTGTCATGGGACCCTGTGAGCCCGCCGGACTCTACGTCAAAAGGGCTTTGACCGGGGTGCCGTGCTCGGTGAGCGCGATCGGGCGGCCGATCGGGGAGACGACCGTGTCGTCGGGATCGAGGCCGAGCGGGGTCGCGATCGTGGCCATGAGGTTGGGGACGGGGACGGCGTCTTTGACCACTTTGTCGCCTTCGGCGTCGGTCTCGCCGTGCACGACGCCGCCGCGGATGCCTGCGCCGGCGAGGACGGCGGACCACGCGCCCGGATGGTGATCGCGGCCGTCGTCGCCGTTGATGCGCGGCGTGCGTCCGAAGTCGCCCATCCAGACGATGAGGGTCTCGTGAAGGAGGTTCCTTCGCTCGAGGTCGGTGAGGAGGCCGCTCATCGCAGGGTCGAGCGCGCCCATCAACGTCTTCGTGCGATCGAAGTTGTTCTTGTGCGTGTCCCAGCCGTCGAGCGTGACCTCGACGACGCGCACGCCCGCGGAGACGAGACGCGCGGCGGTGAGGCAAGCTTTGCCGAATGGCGCGGCGCCGAACGATTTGACGACGGCCTCGGGCTCCTTCGAGACATCGAACGCCTCCAGCGCCGACGCATGCATCAAGCGATCGGCCTTCGTGTACAGATCGCGGCGACCGTCGACCTTCGGGTCGCCGGTGCTCGCGGCGAACGATTGCTCCATGTCCGTAAGGAGCTTTTGGCGCGCCTTGAAGCGCGCGTCGTCGACGTCCGGATTGTCCACGTTCGCGGGCATGTCCCCGCCTTGTTTCACGACGAAGGGGCCATGTTGAACGCCAAAGAAACCTCCACCATGGCTGAGACCATTGAGGCTTACGAAGGCGGGCAAGCCCGAGGCTGGCTCACCCATTCGCTTGCTCATCCACGCGCCGAACGCAGGATGTTGAACTGTGGGGTTGGGCGCATAACCGGTATGAAGCAGGTATTGCGCGCGCTGATGATTGCCCTCTTTGCTCGTCATCCCGCGCACGACAGCGAGCTTGTTCGCCATCGCCGCGAGGCGCGGCAGATGCTCGCTAATCATCAACGTAGGATTGGCGGTCTTAATCGCTTTATGCGGGCCCGCCACTTTGCCTTGTTTGGGATCCCACGTGTCGATATGGCTCGGGCCACCATTCATCCAAAGGACGATGAGATGTTTGGCTTTGCCCTTGGGAAGCGCCGCGGGAGACGAGTCGGCGCGGGCGAGGCCATCGGCGCCGAATAGCCTCGTGAGCCATGTCGACGCGACGAGACCGAGACCACCCGTGATGCCGGCGCGGAGGAGCTGCCGGCGATCGATCACGATCGAGTCCGGATGGCGTTGATTCGTTTGATTGCGTTGAAGGCGTTGATGACGGGTCATGGCGAAGCTCCTAAGCTCAGTGATTGAAGGTGAACTCGCTCGAGTTGAGCATCGACCACACGATGTCCTCGTACGCGGCGACCTTCGGCGAGGCGGCGGCGGCCGCGCCGCGACGGTTACCCAAGCGATTGAGCGCCGCGATGGTGGCGCTGGTGTTCTTCTTGTTCGCGGCTGACGGCGGCGCCTTCGCGGCGTCGGCGCTCCGCGCGTCCGCCGTCTCGATGTATTTCACGAGGCGAGCCTGCTCCTCGGGGGTCGCGTGACGACCGAGCACACGCACGGAGAGGAGATCGACCTTCTCGGCGTCCGTGCCGGGGCCCGACGTGGCGGCCTGGACGACGGAGCCAGGGAGCGCGCGCGTGCTCTGCCCCACGAGCTGGCCGTTGAGCAGCGCGAGCGCCTGGCTGACGGTGCCGGAGTAGTCGGGCTCGTCGTTCTCCTCGTCGGTGTCGAAGAGAAACGCGTACTGCTTCACGATCTGGAGACGAAGCGCGTCGAGATCCTTGATCCCTGCCCGCTGCGCCGTGACGTCGAGGTCGGTCGCGCGGACGATCGCGTTGAGCAGCTCTTCGGGGCCGAGCGGGACGAGGTGAAAGCGGCCCCAGAGCTTGTTTTCCCGGTCTTCGCCGGTCTTTGCCTGCGCGCTCGAGGCGAGCTGGTACACCTCCGTCGCGCACATCGTTCGAATGAGCTGCTTGATGTCGAAGTCGTGGGCCGCGAAGTCGGCGGCGATCTTGTCGAGCAGCTCGGGCATCGTCGGCGGGTTGGACGGCCTCATGTCGTCGACCGGATCCCAGAAGCCGCGACCCAAGAAGTGGCCCCACATGCGGTTCGCGAACGCCTTCGCAAACCACTTGTTGTCCTTCGACGTCATCCAGGCGGCGAGCGCCTTGCGGGTGTCTTTGCCTTTGTCGAGGCTCGTGCCGTCGAGCGCGGTCGCCTTCGCACGCGCGATCGGTTGAAGCTCGGCGTTCTTCGCGTAGCGCGGCGGGACACCGGCGAAGTCTTCGAGCTCCACGCGGCGGATCCCCATCGGCTTGCCCTTGTCGAGGGGGTCGATCTTCGCGTGGAAGAACGCGTTCGAGAAGCGCCGGAAGTCTTCCTGCTTCCACGCCTCCGTCTTGTGATCGTGGCATTGCGCGCACTGGATCTGCACGCCGAGGAAGATGCGCGAGGCGGTGCCGCCGATGTCTTGCGGGTTCTTCTCGAAGCGAAGCGTCCAGTTGACTGCGCCGTTGACCGGCCCGGTCGGAGCGCTCTTCACCGGCTCCTCGTCTTGCGCTGCCGGCGTGGTCGGCGCGCCGAGGCGAGCGGGCTGCATGCTGATCTGAGCGCCTCTCGTCTTCGGGCCGCCGTCGCTGTTTTGACCGGTCGCGGAGATGATCTCGCGCACGATCGCGTTCCACGGCGCGTTCTCGGCGAAGCGGGCGCGGAGCCAGGCGCGGAGCTCGCTGCGATCCGACATGTTGCCGGCGCCCTTCGGGTCCGAGCCCATCAAGACATCGTCCCAGTAGTTCATCCAGTGCTCGGCGTACTCCGGCGACGCGAGGAGCGTGTCGACCATCTTCGCGCGCTTGTCGGGAGACGTGTCGGCGAGGAACTTGGTGGTGACGTCGGGCGGCGGGATCGTCCCGACAATGTCGACGTAGATGCGGCGAAGGAACGTCGCGTCGTCTGCGCGAGGTGCCGGCGTGACGTTCGCCTTCTTCCATTCTTCATGGATCGCGGCGTCGATGTTCGCGGCGGTGAACGAAGGCGTCTTCGCGCCTTGCTCTTTGGCCATGGCGGGAGCGGCGGTCGTGGGCTTGGGGGTGGCCGCGGGAGCGCCTTGATGTCCGCATCCGGAGACGCCGGCGACGCCAGAGGAAAGCGTGACGAGGAGAAGACCGAAGGAGGAGGTGCGGAGCGAGCGTGAGCGATACGCCATGGTCATGACTGTACCTCTTGGACGAGCGGTCTCGACCGGCCATCCGCATCGCGAAACGTGAAGTTCCGTAAAGGAGCGCCGTGTGAACCTCGTGTGAAAGGCATGAATTTCAGGTGCCGCGTCCGATCGCGAGGAGGACATCTCGGCGTCCACCCCGCCGATCTCCGTTGGCATTGCGTGGCCAGCGGCGAACGGGCGACGATGGGCTCACCCTTCCATGGCATCTGCGGTCAGGTCCTCCCTCCTCCTGCTCTTTCGCCGCATTGCTCGGATCTACTTTCGCGAGATCGAGGTGGTCGGCGACGTGCCGAGGTCGGACGTCGGCGGCAGGCTCTTCGCCGCGAACCACGTCAACGGCCTCGTCGATCCCATCCTCGTGCTCACCCAGGCGCCGTGCGTCATCTCGCCTGTCGCGAAGAGCACGCTCTGGAAGATCCCTGGGCTCACGTTCTTGCTCGACGCCGTGAGCGCCGTGCCGATCATTCGCCGGCGTGACGTCCCAGGAAAGAGCGAGAGCGACAACGAGGCCGTCTTCGCGCGCGTCGCGACCCATCTCGTCGGCGGCGGCAACATCCTCATCTTCCCCGAGGGCACGAGCCACAACGAGCCCCACCTCCTCAACCTTCGCACCGGCGCGGGACGGATGCTCGCGCGCGCGAGCGCAGAGCCGGACGCCGCACACCTCACGTTTCAAGCGGTCGCCCTCGAGTTCGAAGAGCGTGAGGTCTTTCGTTCGCGCGCGCTCGTCCTCTTCGGCCCGGTGCGACGCGTCGACGATCTCCCCGGCGCCGATCTCGCGAAGGAGATCACCGACGTCATCGAACGCGATCTCTCCGAGCTCCTCGTCGAAGGGTCGACGTGGGAGGAGCGCATGCTCGTCATTCGCGTCGCCGAGATGTTCGCGCACGACGCCGACGATACGTCGCTCGCGAACATGAATCGCGTCGGCCGGCGCATCGAGCAAGCGCGGCGTGTGCTCAGCAAGGTGGCCCTAGAAGACGTTCAAGCGATCGAGGGGCGCCTCCGCGCCTACGTGCACAAGCTCGAACAGGAGGAGACGCTCGACCTCGATGTCGCGCGCGCGCAGCATGGCAAGTCGCCGCGGATCGACACGGCCCGCATCGCGCGCGCAGGCGCGATGGTCGCGACGTTGCCGCTCGCGCTGATCGCGACCGTCGTCTACTGGCTGCCGTACCAGCTGCCGCGCTTCGTCACGCGAAAGCTCAAAGGAGATCCCGACGTCTCCTCGACCTACAAGCTCGGCGTGGGCCTCGTCGTCTATCCGGTGTGGGCCGCGATCATGATCACGATCGCGGTCGTGCGCTTGCCCGCCGATCTGGCGGTGCTCGCGACCGTGACGCTCCTCGCCTGCCCCTTCGCCGCGCTCGCGTGGCTCGATCGCTGGGACCGCATCGCGGCGCGCTCGAGCATGCTCGCGCCGTCCGAGACGCGGCGTGAGCGCCTGTCGGAGCTGGCGGCCGAGCGGAAGGGCCTGATGGACGACCTCGACGCGCTGCGCGAGCGGGCGGAGGCTCCGCGCGACGCGGCTCCACAAATGAGCCCGGAGCCTTCGTGATGCGTCACAAAAGCCCGCAAAACGGCGCATTTTCGCGCTGGTTGGGGGGGCCGATCCACGAGGGTCCACCGCGCGTAGACCTGGTAGCGTGCCTGCCCCCATCATGAAAGAGATCGCTGCCAAGGTCGCAGCCTCGGTTTCTGTCCTCCTTCCCATCCTCGCGATCGCCAGCGTCGTCGCGTGCAAGAGAGATCCGTCGAAGGATCCTGCGCTCGACGCCGCCGCCACCGACGCCGCGCTCGCCAGCGCGGACGGCGGAGCCGAGGGAGGAGCCGCCGCGTCGAGCGGTGATGACGTCGAGCCGGTCTACCCGATCGAGCCGAACGCCCCGCCGCTTCCGCTCGCGAAGAAGCTCTGCGAAGGGCTCACCGAGATGCCCGAGAAGAAGCGCGCGGCATGCTGCTCGATGCCCACCGGCGTCGTCGTGACCTCCGAGTGCATCCGCACGCTGAGCGCGGCGCTCCGTTACAAGGCGGTCGAGATCGCCGAGGCCGACGTCGACAAGTGCATCGCGGCCTTCGACAAGACGCTCGACGGATGCGATTGGGTCGGCCCGTTTGCGCCAGGCCCTCCGTCCGAGTGCCAGAACATCGTCAAGGGGCTCCTCGGTGAAGGCGCGAAGTGCCGCTCGTCGCTCGAGTGCCAGGGCAGTCTCCGCTGCAAAGGCGCAGGCCCCACCCAGGCGGGCAAATGCGGGCAAGCGAAGCTCCCTGGCGAGCTCTGCGGCGGCACCGTCGACACGCTCGCGACGTACGTTCGCCAGAACGACCTCGACAAGCAGCATCCCGAGTGCGCGACCAACCATTGCGTGAAGCACCGCTGCGCGATGGCGGCTGGCGAAGGCGTCGACTGCCAGGTGACGCAAGACTGCGTCGAGGGCCTTCAGTGTTTGCCGACGGGCGCACCGGCGGCGCACAAGCCGCGACCGAAGTCATCGGGGACACCGCCGCCGGAGAAGAAGTGCGTGAGGCGCGCGATGCCGAAGGAGGGCGAGCCCTGCCCCGCCGGCGTGTGCTCCGGCGATCTGCAGTGCATCCTCAATCGCTGCACGTCACGCAAAGCGACGGGCGCGGATTGCACCGCGGACTTCGAGTGTCACGGCGGCTGCATCAAGACGGGCGGGAGCGCGAAGGGCAAATGCGGCCCTCGTTGCGACATCCGCTAGCGACGACGCTAGCGACGTCGCTGCCTGCGCACGAACACGACCGCGGCGAGGGCGAGGCCGCAAAGTCCGGCCGCGGAGGACGACGACATCGACGCAGCCGATGCGTGACACCCGCCGTCATCCTCCGTCGGCGTGGCATGCCGGCGCGACGCTGTGCCCGACGACGAGGCGGTGTCGTCGCCGCCGTCGCCGCCCGACGACGAGCTCGCGCCGCCGTCGCCGCTCGAGGACGTCGATCCGGAGGACGAGGACGACGACGTGCTCCCCGATGAAGAAGAGGACGACGACGAGGACGAGGACGAGGATGCGCCGCCGTCCGCCGGTGGCGTGACCGCCCCGCTGATCGTGATCGTGCGCGTCGCGATCGCGACGCCGTCACCGCCGGAGCCCGATCCGCTCGCCGACATCGCCGCGATGTAGAGCGTGATCGGACCATTCTTGTTCGGGGCGGTGAACTTGAACTTGTACGTGCCCGTCGCGCCGTTCGGCGGGGGCGTGACCGCCGCGACCTCGTCGGGCGTCTCGTTCGGGAAGGGGATGTTCGTGTTCATCCCCGCCGTCGCCTTCACGCCGTCGGTGAACGCTGCGTTCATCGACGTGCGCGTGCGCGTTCCGTTGATGACGATCGTGACGTCACCCACGTCTCCGGCGTTCATCGACGTCGGGACGGTGATGTCGAGCGTGGGCGCCGCGCCGCCTCCGCCGTGGCAGTTCGTCTTGCAGGTGTCGGTGACGCCGTTGTACGGCTTGCCCGAGTAGCCCGTGATGCCGGGGCTTGCGTGCGCGACCGAGCTCAGCGAGCTCACGATACCGAGTACGGCGAATGCAGCTGCAGGTGCGATCTTTCTCGAGGCCACGCGGCAGCTTAGCAGTCCAAAAAACAGCGCGCCCGTGATGCCGCTTACAGTGCTGCTTTCCAGTGACGTCGCAGGTATGTTGAGAACGATGTCGCGCAAGAGATGCGTGCGCTGACACAAGATGGATGCGACGCGATCCATCTGCGCGTTTCGATCCGAGGATTCTGATGAACACCGACCCGAGCGCCGCCGCACACGAGACACGACCCAGCGTCAGCGGAAGGTTCACCGTCCTCGAACGCAGCCCCGTCATGACGTTCGTCTCACGTGCGCTCATGATCCTCGGTCCGCTGCTGTTCGTCGGCGCGATGACCCGCGTCTTCCCGCCCGGATTCCTCGGCATTCACCTCTTCGTCATCGGGCTCCTCCTCACGACCTCGCAGCGACGGCACAACCTCAGCGCGATCCGAAAAGATCACGCTGTGACGATCGCGCACGAAGGAGTCTTCGTCGACGGCAAGCTCGAGGTGCCGCGCGACAAGATCGCGAACGGGTTCTTCCAGCCGCGCGCGCCGCGCGATCCGAACAAGAAGCGATCGCACGGCTCGTCGCTGAAGCTCGTCGACAAAGGGAAGAAGCTCCTCTTCGAGGTCGAGGCCGAAGAGCACGTCGCGCTCCAGATGCTGCGCGCGCTCCACCTCGATCCGACGGCGAAGCGCGCAGACTTCCGCGGCTCCTCGCCGATGCACTCTTCGATGGCGCGTAACCTGGCGTTCATCTGGGGCTCCATCGGCGCGACCGCTGCGCTCGCGGTGGTGCTGACCTCGCTCGGCGTCCAGGTGATGCCGATGCTCTTCCCGCTCGTCATTCTGCCGATCGTGCTCGCGGGCTCATGGCCGTCGCGGATCGAGGTCGGCGTCGATGGGATCCTCGTGTCGTGGCTCTGGCAGCGGCGATTCATCCCGATGGCGCGCGTCGCGAGCATCACTTCGTTGAACGAGCACCAGGTCTTCATCCAGCTCACCGACGGAACGTCGGAGACGATCTCCACGTCGACGTCGCGCTCACGCCGCGGCGCGTACGCAAAGCAACATCGCGACGCTGTGCTCGCCCGCATGCTCGAAGCGTGGGCGGCGTTCAAAAACCGATCTCCCGTCGCGGATGTGTCTGCGCTGGTCGCGCGCGGCTCACGCACCCGAAGCGCCTGGCTCGACGCCCTCCGGAAGCTCCGAGGGGCCGACGGCGGCTATCGCGCGGCGGTGGTGCGCGATGAAGATCTCTGGAAGCTCATCGAAGATCCGACGGCGCCCGAAGACGCGCGCGCAGGCGCTGCCCTCGTGCTTCGCGAAGGCCTCGACGACGAGGGCAAGTCACGCGTGCGTGTGGTCGCCGAGTCGACGGCATCACCCAAGCTTCGCGTCGCGCTCGACGCGGCGGCGAGCGGCGCTCCGGACGAGGCGCTGGCGAAGGCCTTGAACGAGCTCGCGGAGGAAGCCGCGGAGGACGACGAACGGCGCGCGATGATCGCGAGCTCCACGCGCTGAGCGCTCGGTGAGGTCAGCCGCGCGTGAGATGCGCGAGCTGCGGCGGCCGCGGAGCAGAGGGCGTCTGCGGCGGCGCCGGTCGCGACGAACGACGTTGCGCATCGAGCGCGCGCCCGAGGAGGATCGCGAGCCCGCGAAGGTCGTGCGCCGTTCGCACGTCGCTCCACGCGACGTCGAGGTGAGCGCGAAGCTGCGGATGGCGAAGCGCCGACGTGAGCGCGTGACGATGTGCGTCGAGCATGTCCGGGCGAAGCTGCACCCACGGCGCGCCGGCGCCGCTCACGACTCCGGAGAGCACGACGAGGAGATGGGTGCGCTCTTGCTCGCTGAGCTCCGCGCGTGACAGCGCGCGGGCGAGGTTGTCGTGTTGCGGCTTGATCGCGCCGTTGATCCCCGGGCTGAGGAACGCGCTCTCGGGCCACACGCGCCCGCGTTGCTCCCAGCGAAGCGGATCCCAGATCATCGTCGCCTCGGCGACGGACGCGAACGACGCGTAGAGCGGCTCCTCGACGAGCCGAGACGGATACGTCCACGTGACGACGTACAGCATGCCTTGGCGCACGAGCACGAAGAGGTCCTCGCGTGCGAGGGAACCAGGCACTGCCGGCTCTCCTTGCGGCCCGTGGTAGGCCACGTCGTACGTCGCGACCGCGGCGGCCTCGGCGCCCCACGAGAGGAGCCAGGTGGGGTTCGTCAGCTCGACATGGACGTGCGCCTGCGCACGCCAGGACGCGTAGCGCTCGGCGGTGAGACGCGCGAGCTCGTTCGTCGTCGGCGCGGCGACGCTCGGGTGCTCGAGTCGATACCGGATCGTGATGGGTGCATCTTGCAAGCAAAGGACGGCGTCGGCCGGAGGATCGGTGGCCGTGAGCTGCGCGGGCGGCTGAACGACCGGTCGACCTGGAACGAGATGCGAGAAGCCCACGCGCGCGTCTTGAAAGAGCGCCGCGTCGTCATCGCGGCCGCCCTCGAGGGAGAAAGGAGAAGACGGCGTCGGTGAGAGGTAGCCTGCGGGCGCCATGCCCATCGCGCTCGTGACCGCGTGCGCGTTTGGGTTGAGGTGCACGGCCGGCGGGATCGCCGGGGCCGTCATCCCGGCCGGGACCGTCCTTGCCGTCGGAAGAAAGTACTGGGCGTCTGGATGCGTCGCGTTCGGATAAGCTCTGTCGGGAATCCAACAGGTGTCCCTTTTTTTGAAAGAAAGCGGGCTCTCGGACGACTGAGGGAGGGAGCTGTCTTGGTGATGACATCCTGACGCGCAGGGCGTGGGCGCCCTTCCACGACGCTGACACGCTGGCAGCGTGGAAATAAACCCAAGGCTTGATTTGTCGAAGTTTCCAAGGACCGGAGCACGTGGCACGGGCCTCGCATCACAGAAAAGTGCTGCGTGACACAGATTCTCCAAATCGACTGTCACGATCGAGCGTCTGCGAACGTTGAGAATTCGAGAGAACGATGGACCGCCTGATTCGAACAGCATGGCGAGCTTTCTGGGTGGGTCTCGGCGCGAGCGCCGTCCTCATCACCCAAAGCCTCCTCGCTCCAGCACCGGTGAACCCCGGCGCTGCGCCTCAGGCACCGGGCGCCGATACGACGACTCCAGCGATCGCGGCTCCGGCGAGCACGCCGAAGAGCGCGAACCCGATCCTCTCACGCAATCCCTTCGAGTCGGGCGCGCACAAGAAGACGGTCGGCTCGCGTAGCTGATCGATGTGAATGAACGATCAGTGAATGATCGTCGAGTAGCGCGGCCCACCCGCGACCCACGTTCGTAGCCGCGGCGGCGGCCCGAGCTCGGGGCCTTTGCCGATGGCTGCCGCCGTCGCCGGCGTCGCGAGCATCCACGCTTGCTGAAGCCCTCGGTCCATCACGGGCGGCGCAGGGACCTCACTCGACGGGAGACCAAGCTGGGTCGGGCTCGGCGCGAGCGATGGCTCGGTCTTGTACGCGACGGAGAGCGCGGCGTTCGCGGAGAGCAGCCTCGATCCGAGGTCGGGCGCGAACAGGTCACGCGCGTGCGCATACGTGTACGGCGTCGCGAACGCGCCGAACGAGACGGCGACGACGCGCGCCTCACGCGGGTCGACCTCGAACACGTGCGATCGCGAATACGCTCCCGGCGAGATCTGCCAGACATGCGACGGCGGCGTCGGTCCCCAACCCACGATGGCTTTGTCCGCGCCCGCGTGCGCGGGTGACGGAGAGCGCCAGTCGACCCACGCGCCGGCGTAGCGCCGGCCGGCGATCCACGCCCAGCCGCGATCGGCGGTGTAGGCCCATCGTCCGTAGTGGAACGTGACCCAGCCCCAGGGCAGATCGCTGACCCACGTGTACTCCTGCGCGGGCGTGACCGACATCGGCGTCGCGACCTCGCGAAACGTCCATCGCCCGTGCGTGCCATACGGGACGAACACGTCGCCGACACCGTCATGCGATGGGATCCACACGAGACCGAGACGCGGATCGTCGGTCCACGTGCCGTAGGGCGCGAGCACGTCGTGAAAGAGACGGATCGAGGTCGGATCGAGGTCGTCGAGCTCTGGCGGCGCGCGGCGAACGGGCGGCGTGCTCGACGTACCGATCGACTCCTCGTCGAGGACGATGACCTGTCGTTGATGAGGCTCGTGCGCGTACGTCGGCGCGCGCGCGGGCTCTTGGGCCTCGGCGCATCCCACGAGCGGCGCCGCGAACGCGACGATCAACGTGAGACCAGACCAACCAACCCAAGGGCTCGTCGTGCACTTCATCGCCTACGAAGAAAATGCCCGCGCGCTCCTCCTGTCAATCCAGACAGCGCCTTCTTTCTTGGTTCATTTCGTCATGCGCCGCGCGCCTGCGTGCGCCAATCTGGCACCGCGCGCACGAACCGTCACGAGCCGGGTATGCTGAGGCACGAATGGTCCGTCTGATCCGACGACTCGCGCTTGGAATCCCTCCGACTGTGATGGCGGTCGCCGCGTGCACCTCGACACCTCCTCAACCCCGTGTTGCAGGAAACGACACCTCGGCGCCCTCGCCCTCGCCCTCGGACGACGCCGATGACGACACGCCGCCGCCTCCGCCCTCGCCGGCGCCGATCGGCCCCAACGGAAACCAGCGCATCCGCACCTTCGACGAGGCGAAGAAGAACCTCACGCAGATCTACGACGCGCACCGCATCGATCTCTATTGCGGCTGCACGTTCGCGCCCGAGAAAGGCAAAGGCCTCAAGGTCGATCTCGCGGCGTGCAAGTACGTCGTCGCGAAGGACGCGGCGCGGGCCGCGCGCATCGAGTGGGAGCACGCCATCGCCGCGTCGTGGTTCGGCAAGACGTTCACCGAATGGACGAACGGCGACGACCGCTGCGTCGACGGCAAGGGCAAGCGCTACAAGGGTCGCAAGTGCGCCGAGCGCTCCGCCGAGTTCGCGCGGATGGAGGGTGACATGCACAACCTCTTCCCCGTCGTCGGCGAGGTGAACGGCCTTCGCAGCGATTTCCCGATGGGGCTCCCCGACGCTTCACGCAAGCCCGACCCCAACGTGTTCCGCTTCGGGGCATGCGCGAGCGTCATCGACCACGGCGTCTTCCTTCCACGCGCCGAGGTACGCGGCGATCTCGCCCGCGCGTCGCTCTACATGAACAAGACATACCCCGAGCGCCACCTCCTCGACGAAGCGCATCGCGCGATGTTCGAGAAGTGGAGCGCCGAAGACCCGCCCGACGATTGGGAGCGCGAGCGCAATCGCATCATCAAAGAGCGGCAGGGCAACTCGAATCCCTTCATCGACGACTTCGACGATCGGAGGCGTGGGGGATGACGAGGGACGCGCCTTGGCGCTGACGGCGCTCTTCGACGTTCGCCCCGATGAGCGGCGTGGAGCCACGTTCGCGTTCCTCGCGCTCCTAGGCGTCACCGCAGCGCACACGTTGATCGAGACGGCACGCGACGCGCTCTTCCTCGCGCGGATCCCTGCCACGCACTTGCCGGGGCTCTACCTCGCGATCGCCGCGCTCGGCGTCGTCACGACGCGCTCGAGCGCAGCGCTCGCCTCCTCGAAGAAGCGTCGAGGGCGTGCCGAAGAGACGGCGAAGGCGACGCCGAAGCGAAAGCTCGATCCCGTCGTCATCTCGATGATCGGCGCGGCGGCGATCACGACAGGGTTCTGGGTCGCCGCGGCCTCGCCTTCTCCTTACGTGCTCTACGCGCTCTACGTGTTCAGCGGGATGTTCGCGGGCTGGGTCGCCGGACAGCTCTGGCTTCGCTTCGGCGCGCTCTTCGACGTGGCGCAAGCGAAGCGGCTCTACGGGGCGATCGGCACCGGAGCGGTCCTCGGCGCCGTGCTCGGCTCGGCGCTCGCGCGCGCGGCGCTCGCGATCCTCGACGTGCGTCATCTCTTGCTTGCCGCCGCGCTCATCCTCGTCGTCACCGCGCTCGGGCCAGCGGGACTCCTCCCGACGCCCGTGCATCGGCCGCGATCGCGCGCGCTCGCCGAAGCCGACGATGAAGCCGCCGAGGCGGGCTCGTCGCTCGGCGCCGAGATCGCGAACGTCACGCGGCATCCGTATCTCCTTCGCCTTCTCTTGCTCACGCTCCTCGCGGGATGCGCCGGCACGGCGATCGATTTCCTCTTCAAGCGCCACATCGCCGGCGCGTATGCCCCAGCGCAGCTCGGATCGATCTTCGCCACCGTGTCGCTCTCGACGAACATCGCGTCACTCCTCGCTCAGGCGATCGGCGTCGGTGTGCTCGTGCGCTGGCTCGGCATTCATCGCGCGCTCTACGTCATGCCGGTCTTGCTGGCGCTCGGCGCGGGATCGGCGTTCCTCGGCGCAGGCCTCTTCGCAAACGCGGCCGGCTACGCGATCTTCGGGCTTCGCGGCGCCGACGGGGCGCTCCGCTACTCGCTCCACAAGACGACCACCGAGCTGCTCTTCGTACCGATCGCGGACTCCGTGCGCTCGCGCGCGAAGCCGATCATCGATCTCGTGGGGCAGCGCGGCGGCCAGGCGTTGATCTCGGTCGTGCTGCTCGCGGTCGCGACGCTCGTGACGAAGGAAGCCGTGGGCCTCGTCGTCGCCGCGGGCATCTTCGCCTTGGCGCTCGGGTGGACCGCGCTCGCGTGGTCGATCCGCCCGCGTTACCTCGACGTGTTTCGCGAGACGTTGAGGCGCGGCCGCGTCGAGCTCTCGTCCGACGTGCCCGAGCTCGACATGAGCGCGCTCGAAGCGCTCATCGCTGCCCTCTCGAGCAGGCGTGACGCGGAGGTACTCGGCGCGCTCGACCTCTTGGCGGCGCAGCATCGCGGTCGTCTCATCCCTTCGCTCGTCCTCTTTCATCCTTCGAAGCCGATCGTCCTCCGCACGCTCGAGCTGTTCGTTCGCGAAGGGCGCCGTGACTTCCTCGATGTGGCCGATCGCTTGATCGATCACGCTGACCCCGAGATTCGCGCCGCCGCGCTTCGCGCACGCGCGGCCGTCGATCCGGATCCCGCCTTCTTGCGCGAGCGCCTCACCTCGCCTCACGAGGAAGTGCGCGCGACCGCGCTCGTGGCGCTCCTCGCGAAGGGAGGAGAGCTCTCGTCGGACGAAGCGCGCGTCCTCTTCACCTCGATCTTGGAGGGAGATCTTCCGTCGAGGCGCGCGCTCGCGCGTGCGCTCATGGAGTCCGGAGCGTCGAGCGATCCGCTGCTCGACGAGATCGTTCGAAGGCTCCTCGTCGATCCGGACAGCGAGACACGCAAGCTCGCGGCGATGGCGATGAGCACGCTCGGCGGAGCGGCGTACGGCCCGATCCTCATCGACTTCTTGGCCGATCGCGTCGCCGGCATCGCGGGGATCGAGGCGCTCGGCGCGATGGGCGACAGCGTCGTGAAGCTCCTCGACGCGACGCTCGAACGTGACGACGTCGGTCCCGAGGTACGCTGGCGCGTCGCCGCTGCGCTCGCGCGGTCGCCCTCCCCCGACGCTCTTCGCGTCCTCATGAAGCACGTCACCACCACGACCGACACTGCGCTCCGCTCGCGCCTCTTGCGCGCGCTTCGAACGAAGCAGTCGGGCGGCGCGGTGATCACGATCCCCGAAGCGGAGCTGGTGTCGCTCGCCACCTCGACGATCGCCGCCGTCGCGCGCGCGCTCGCGTTTCGCCTCGTGCACGCGAAGCTCCTTCGAAGCGAGGACGCGAAGACGGCGCTCTTGCCAGGCGCGGAGCTCGTGCAGCGGCTCCTTCGCGACAAAGAGATCGAAGGCGTCGATCGCCTCTTCTTGGTGCTCTCGCTCCTCTATCCGCTCGAGCGATTCCCGCGCATCCAGCGTGGCCTCGAGAGCGCCGACGCGAAGGCGCGCGCGAGCGCTCGGGAGCTCCTCGAGAACGTGATCGAGCCTCCCCTCCGCGATCTCGTGCTCGCGCTCACCGATGACGTGACCGACGACGTGAGGCTCGCGCGCCTCGCGAAGGTCAAAGGCGACGTCGAGCGCGAAGAGACCTCGTACACGTCCCTGCTCCGCGCGATGGTGCGTCATGGCAGCGAGCTCGGCGCGCTCGCGCTCTTTCACGCGGGCGAGCTCGGCATCGCCGACTCGATGCGGGCGGACGCCGAGGACCTCGCGAGCGACGCGTCGAGCGCGGCGCTCGTCCGCGATCTCAGCGCGAAGACCCTCGCGGGCGGCGGCTCGACGACGCCCTCTTCCTCTTCCTCGACGATCGAGGGCGGGAGCACATGACCACGGACCTCACGACGCGCATGCTCCACCTGCGCCAGATCCCGGTCGCGACGATGCTCTCGGCGCCGATCGTGCGGGAGCTCGCGTACGCCATGCGCGACCGCGTCTTTCGAGGCGGCCGGCAAGTGCTCCACCAAGGCGAGCCGATGGACGCGATGTACTTGCTCACCGAGGGGACGCTCGACCTGACGCGCGAAGGCGCACCCTTTGGCGAGATCAAGGCGCCGCAGACTGTCGGCTTTCTCCCTATCCTCGGACGGCAGCCCACGCCGTACGACGCGCATGCGCACGCCGAGGTCCGCGCGCTCGAGCTCCCCACCGACGCGCTCCTCGACTTGATGTCGGACCACTACGAGCTGCTCGCGGCGACGCTCCGCTACTTCGCCGAGCGCCTCTGGCTCGAGTTCCAAGAGATGCCTGCGCAGGCGCTCGGGTTTGGCGCGGTCGACGTCGGCGCCATCCCCTCGGGGACGATCGATCTCGCGCAGCGCATCCTGATGTTTCGCAAGACGTCGGGCTTCGCGACCGCGAACATCAACGCGCTCGCCGTCCTCGCGCGTCAGGTCGAAGAGGCACGGCTTCCCGAAGGCTCGGTGCTCTGGCGCGCAGGAGACTCCGGCGAGCGCGTCTTCTTTCTCGTCGGTGGCTCGATCGCCTGCCGCGCCGCCGACGGCCGTGCGTTTCGCTACGGCACCGGCACCGGCGTCGGCGGCATCGAGGCGATCGCCGGTCGACCGCGGTGGTACGACGCGGTCGCCGAGACCCCGATCGTCGGCTTCTGGGGCCACACCGAGAACCTCTTCGATCTGTTCGAGCACCAGCTACGCATGGCGATGGACTTCATCTCGATGCTGGCGCGCGCGCAGATCGGCATCCTCGCGCAGAAGGCCAAGCTCGGTCAGGATCCGCTCGCCGCGGCGCGGACGGTCAAGAAGCTCGGCGCGATTCGCTTCGGCGCGTAGGCGGTCAGCCGCTGACGAGACGCGAGACGAACCAGATGCCGCCGGCGAGGGCGACGGCGCCGCTCACGACCTGAACACCACGCGGCTCGAACCACGTCGATCGGTCGCGAAGGAGCAAGATCAGCGGGAGAACGACGGCGAGGACGGCGAGCTGGCCCGTCTCGACGCCGAGGTTGAACGACACGAGCGCGGTCGGGATCGAGCTGCGGGGCAAGTTGATCTCTTGGAGCGCTCCGGCGAAGCCAAATCCGTGGATGAGGCCGAACGGGAACGTGATGCGCCACCGCTTGCTCGCGTCTTTCACGAAGAAGTTCTCGATGCCCACGTACGCGATCGAGAGCGCGATCGCCGGCTCGACGATGCGTGAGCTCGGCGCCCACACGCCGAGCACGGCGAGGGCCAATGTGATCGAGTGCGCGAGCGTGAACGCGGTGACGACGGTGAGGAGCGAGCGTAGGCGCGCTCGCGCGAGCACGAGCCCGAGGATGAAGACGAGGTGGTCGTACCCCGTGAGGATGTGCTCGATCCCCATCTTGAAGAACGACCAGAAGCCCATCGACGAATGCTCGCCACCCGGCGCGAGCGGCGTGACCGCTTGCGCGCCGTCCGTGCTCTTCGCGTCGCTCGCCGCGCCGCCGGCTCCAGGTTCCATCGCGACGGAGAAGCGCCGCTGATCGCCGTAGAGCACCTCGTCGTGCGCGTTCGTCCCCGAGACCGTGCGCGCGATATGGCGGTGGCCACGCGCGAGATCATCGAGCAGCGCGACCTCGATCTCGAACTGCGTCGCGCCCTTCGGGCAATCCCAGCGCGCCGACACGAGGAGGCCGTCTTGCTCGGTGAGCGCAGCGTCGGTGATCGTCGACGTGCAGGCGCCGCCGCCGCTCTTGACGTTGATGCGATCGATCATGTGCGCCTTCAGCGCGGACTTGGCGCCTTCGACCTCGACGGGCGTGAGGTGGCCGTCGTGATCGGCGTCGATCGAGGGCGCGAGCGACGCGGCTTCCCCACGCGCGAAGGCGAGCTTGCCGACGAGGCTCGATCCTTTGGCGGTGTACTCACCCGTCGAGAGTCCGATCGCGTGCGCCTCGGCGCTCGGCGCGTAGAACGTGACCGCGAGCATCGCGGTGAGCGCGGTCGCGACGACGGCGAGCAGCTTGGGCACGGCCGCATCGTGGCTCGTCTTCATCCCCATGTCGTGACTACGCGTGACGCGCTCGCTCGGCTGCACTCAAGGAAGAGATAGCGCAAGTGCCGGGGAAAAAGGGCACATGGGTGTCAGGGGTCGGCATTTCGAGGATTTCATCCTGACCGCACCACCGGCGTTGGCACGGATCTGCGCGCCGGTTCTGACGCTCGAACCTTCCTGTTTTCAGTCGTTTTCGGCGTCTTTCGACCCAGATCCACTCGAGGTCGCAGCGGCATCACGGCCAGGTATGCCCGTTGCTGCTCTGGTTTGGCGAAAGGATGAAATGACAATGTCTCTGCTCGAGCTCGTGATCCTCCTCGTGATTGCCGGAATCTGCGGCGCTGCCGGTAAGGCCATCGCAGGTTGGTTCCCCGGCGGCTTCCTCGCTTCCATCGGTGTCGGCTTCGTCGGCGCGCTGATTGGAACCTGGGTCGCGCGTCTCGTTGGTTTGCCTGAGCTCTTCGCGATCAACGTCGGCGGGACCACGTTCCCCATCGTCTGGTCGGTCCTCGGGTCGGCGCTCTTCGTGGCCTTCATCGGCCTCATCAGCGGTCGCTGGTTCCATCGCCAGTACGTCTAGGCGGCCACGAACCAACCAAGAGAACGAAGAGAAAGAAGAAGAAGAGAGAAGAAGGACGTCATCATGCGACGCAAGAACAGCACGCTCATCATGGGGAGCCGCGACGACAGCGCCCTCCGGCCCCCGAACCCGACGCGTACCACGGCGACGGAGCTCCTCACGGACTCCTCGGCCTTCGACCAACACGAAGGGGGAACGGCGCTCGGCGTCGACCGATCGCTCCAGCAACGCGTGCCTCCGCCGGCTCGACCGTCCCGCGTGCGCGGCGTGCGGCGGAGCGCTGCGAGCATGCCTCGTCCCTCCCCGATGGCTCACATCCGCAACATCGACGCGAGCTTCTTGAGCAACGATGGCGCGGACGCGCCCCCTCCAGCGCCCGTCCCAGCCTCCATCACGACGTCGGGTCCGAGCTCGACCCGCCCACCAGTCTCGAGCCGGCTCGAGTCGCAGTGGTTCAGCCCGAATGGCCAAGCGCCCGCGTCCGTCCCGTACGTGGCCGCGACGCCGCTGATGAGCGATCTCGAAGAGCGCAAGGGTTGGGTTCGTCCCTCGGGCAGCTCTGCACGCGGCATCGCGTTCGCTGCCGTGTCGCTTCTTCTCGTCGGCGTCGCCGCGGCAGGGACGTTCTTCTTCCTCGCGCCGGAGACGAACAAGGAAGCGAAGGGACCTGAGCCCGTCTCGACGACGAACATCACGAGCGGCGACATGACGCCCACGCCTCCTGTCGCGCCTGGTCCCGAGACGGCCGTAACCGACACGGCGACCGCGCCCACCGTGCAGCGCACGATGACGCCGGCGGATCTCCCGACGGCGCCGGTGCCGGTCGCGGCGACGCCCGCCGCTCCTCCGATGAAGACCACCACCGCGACGACGCCGCCAGCGCCGCATGCCGCGCCGAAGGCGCAGCCGGCCAAGCAGCCCGCGAAGAACGTCCAGCCGGTGACGGACACGAAAGCTGGTAGCAGCAGCCAGCTCCCCGATCTCGATCGGGCGGCGCGCGCCGCGGGGATGACGCCGTCCTCCTCGGACGACACGTCCTTCTCGACCCCGTCCCCTTCCCCCGCGCCGTCACAAGAATCGCAGCCGGGCGGGACGACGCCCGACACGAACGATACGAATCGAGCACGTGAGCCCGCGCCGTCCGAGGTCGCGCCTGATCTTCAAATCAAGCGCTAGCGATTGTCGGTTAGCATTGCAGGTTAGATTGCACGTTAGCGCACGCGACATCGATCACGAGCACGTCCGGCGTGGCGTTCCAGCGAAATGGCAACTCGCTGGAACCAACGCCGCGGCTCACGAAGAGCGTGCGGTTTGGCTTGTGCGAGGGCCCATCGTCGAGATCGAAGCGGCCATGCGCATAGACGCGGCTCTGCGGCCCGGGCGCAACGATCGGGACGCCGCCCGGTAATGCGATATGACCGCCGTGCGTGTGCCCACACACGGCGAGGTCGAATGCGTGATAGCGCAGCAGCGGCATGGCCTCCGGAGCATGAACGAGCACGATGTTCGTGGCAATCGTCGAATCACTCTCGCTTCGCGCCAGCGCACGCGAATGAAAGGATCCTGTCCACGGGTCGTCGAGCCCGTGAAGGGCGATATCGTCATAAGGGGACGGCAGCCGCCTTCGCTCATTGACGAGGACGGAGACGCCGGCCTTTCGTAGCGCCGACGCGATCGCGCGGTCGTCCGCCCAGAGGTCATGGTTTCCCAAGACGGCATACACACCGAGCGGCACCTCTGCCAGACGCGCGAGCCGCGACGCCAGCGCGTCGATGTGGTCGCTCGAGAAGAGGACGTAGTCGCCTCCGAGCAAGACGACGTCGGGCTTCGCGTTCACGATCGCATCCACCGCCGCGTCGAGCACCGAGGGATGCGTCGTCGGCCCAGCGTGAAAATCGGACGCGAACGCGATGCGAAGCGGGGTCTTGTTCGACGCCGTGACGCGATGATGAATCGTCCGCACGTACTCGACGAGCCCCGAGGCATGCGCGAGCTTCGCCGGCCATGCCTGCGGAAGCCCGAATCGCCCGCCTCGGTAGGCACGCGACAACACATGCTCCATCGCCCCGCGTAACCTCGAATACTTCGCGCCTCTTCCCGCCAGCATCTCGTTACGAGGTAAACGCGCGAACGGCCGCCCGAACAGAGGCTCGCCGCGGAGCGGTCCGATTCGGCGCGTGAACGGCTCGCCGCGGGTCCCGTCCGGCGTTAGCCTCGCCGGAGCATGACCTCCACGCCGGCCACGACAACCTCGAAGAGCACGCGCCTCCTCCTCACGCGCGCCGCGGTGGAAGGCCTCTTCGCGGGCCTCGCGCTCGCCCTGTCCGCGACAGCAGGCGGCTGCACGAAGCCAAGCCCGACCATCGCCGCGCCGATGGAAGCGGCGAGCGCCTCGGCGTCGAGCTCGCCTGCGTCCTCTTGGTCGCCGAGCCCTGCGCTCGCGTCGACCAGCGACGAGCCGTCCCCGAAAGACTGCTGCCGCGGCAAGAACGAGTGCAAAGGCAAAGGCGGCTGCGCGAGCGAGCGGAACGAGTGCCGCGGCTTGAACGAGTGCAAAGGCCTCGGCACGTCGTGCGATCGATCCGACGACACGTCGCGCGCGCGCTCCACCGCCCGCGCACGCAAGCCTCGCCCCAGCCCGACCTCGACCAACGCCAACTGCTGCGCAGGCAAAAACCAATGCAAAGGCCAGAGCGGCTGCCGCACCCCCGGCAATCCGAACGGCCCGGGCTCGAACGACTGCAAGGCCAAAGGGACGAGCTGCCCGTCTCCTTGAGGCTCGAGGCCGCTCCGAAGCTCGATGGTCAGCGCGTCGCGACGGTGTCGTGGAGGAGCGCGTCGGCTTCCTTGACAGCGGTCGCGTCGAACGCCTTGTTCATCTTGAGCGCCATCGCGATGATCTCTTTGCCGCGCTTCGCTTCCCCGGCGGCCATGCGAATCGCGCCCTCGTGGTAGACGAGGCGAGCGTCGGGCGTGTTGTACCGGCGCGCGCGCATGATGCTCGCCTTCGCCTCGTCGAATTTGCCGTTGCGATAGAGCGCCCACGCGAGCGCGTCCTCGGTGACGATGTCTTTGCGGATCTTGTACTCTTCGCGTGCGAGCTTCAACGCCTCCGCGGCGTCTTTGTTCTTCGTCGAGAGGAAGAGCGAGAGCGTGCGGGGATCGGTACGGCGACCTTCCGAGACGACGTTGGCGTAGGCGTCGGCCGCGCCCGCCGCGTCACCCGCGGCCTCGCGCGCGTCCCCGAGCAGCCATGCGGTCTCGGCGAGGGGGCTCTGCTTGTACGCGCGCGCGAAGAGCTCCGCGGCGCGCTTGTGGTCACCACGTTGCATCGCGACGCGGCCTTTGCCCACGTTCGCCGGGGCGTAGTCGCTGACGCGATCGAGCGCCTTGTCGAAGCCCGCCTCGGCGCCTTCGTAGTCGCCTTCGTGCCAGAAGATCATCGCGGCCTGGACGAGCACCCACGCGCCCGGCTCCGGATCGCGCTTGGCGTCACGCCCAGAGTCGAGCGCCGCGCGCACCGTCGCCTTCGCGTTCGCGACGTCGTTGTGGAGCCACTGAAGGTGCGACGCGCGGCTGTACGAAGGGAGGTTCGGCTTGAGGTCGACCATCTTCTGCGTCGCCTCCGTCGCCTCTTCGTAGCGACCCATCTCGAGGAGCGCGTCGCTCGCCGTACCCCAGGCCATCGGATCGTCCGGGTGCTTCGAGAGGACCTTCTGCGCGAGGTCGTTCGCCTCGGCGAACTTGTGACCGTTCAGCAAGACGAGCCCGCGAAGACCAAGCGAAGGCGAATGATCCGCGTTGCGATCGAGCACGACGCCCGCGCACGCGTCGGCGTTCAAGTAGAAGCCGGGGTCGTTGCTCTCGCGCGCCTTGCGAACCCACGCGCGTCCGAGCAGCACCCACGCATCGTCCTTCGCGAAGTTCAAACGAACGGCTGTCTGCGCGTCGTCGATCGCCTTGTCGACGCTGCTCGAAGTCGAGGGCAGCTTCTGCAGGCCGAGGCGCATGTTGGCGGGGAGGTTCGCGTCATCGTCGGCCACCGGCTTGGCGGCGGTCGTCGCGGTCGTCGCGGTGGGCGCGGTCGCGGTGGTCGTCTTGGTCTGCGTAGCGTCCGAGCCGGCGCTCGATGACTTCGAAGAGGAGTTGTTGTTGCAGCCAACAGCCGAAAGAAGGACCAGCGTGGCCAACGCAAGGCAGGTGCGCGTCGTCATGCTCCCTTTACGCACTGCCCGCCGGGCCGGATCGCGGGTGGCATCGAGGTGGCGAACTTTCTCGCGGGCGAGGCGAGCGCCGCCCCAGTTCATGCATATTCGCCGGCAAAATAGGCCGTTCGAAAAATCTCCGCGCAGCCCGATCCACAACGGAACGTGGCTCGTAGCTAGGGAAACAACCCGCTCGCGTTGGCAGGCGCGACGGTTTGGCCCCCGGGGAATGGTCCTTCGGGGGTTTCTCTATTTTGTCTTCATCTTTTCTTCATCTTTTCCGCTCTGCCGAAGTCGACGCGGAATTCGGCAGAGGCCGGCAATCACGCCTCTGCCGAAGTCGACGCGGAATTCGGCAGAGGCCGGCAATCACGCCTCTGCCGAAGTCGACGCGGAATTCGGCAGAGGCCGGCAGTCACGCCTCTGCCGAAGTCGACGCGGAATTCGGCAGAGGCCGGCAATCACGCCTCTGCCGAAGTCGACGCGGAATTCGGCAGAGGCCGGCGTGGGGCTCTGCCGAAGTCGACGCGGAATTCGGCAGAGGCCGGCGTGGGGCTCTGCCGAAGTCGACGCGGAATTCGGCAGAGGCCGGCGTGGGGCTCTGCCGAAGTCGACGCGGAATTCGGCAGAGGCCGCGATGAGGCGACGCGGCGGCAATGAGGACTCGCCTCCTCGTTCGGGCTGCGGTTGGTTCGTCTCTGCCGCGTGTGATTCTCGACAGATGAAGCTGCGTAGGAGACGGTGCGCTTGTTGCTTCGCGGCGCAACGATGCAGCTGTCCTGGCGGGGATGTGTCGTCTCGTTCGTAGGTGCGTTCGCCCTCGTGGCCGCCTTCATCGCGGTGGAGCGCGCCGGGTCGGCCGCAGGGGCCGCCTCGAGCGCTGCTCCCAGCGCCGCGGCGCCACCCGCACCACCACCACCCGCAACCGTCGCCGTCCCGGCGTTGCCTCATCCGGCAGCGCCGGCGCCAGCTCCCGCGCCGGCGCCGAACGCGAACGCCCAGCCGGCGCAGGCGATCCTCGCGTCCGCCGCGGCGCCCCCTGCCGCGTCCCCCGCCGAGACGCCGAAGGGGAAGAAGAGCGCGGTCGCCTCGCGCGAGACGAAGAAGACACCGCACGCCGACGGCAAGAAGAAGAAGACGCACAAGCGTCATGCGTCGTCTGGCAAAAAGAAGAAGAAGTCCTCGAAGCCGGCGAAGTAGTCTAGGGCGAGACGAGCACGCCGCCCGTCATCGCGGTGCTCATCGGCTCGATGTCGCCCGTCAGGACGACGAAGGCCGACGGGATCAGATCCCCAACGGCGACGATCGCGTCGACGAGCGCCTGCGCATCACCGCGAGGATGTGGCGCGAGCACGATCACCTTCGTAGCCCTCAGCTCGTGCGCGCCGATCTCGCGAGCGAGGTCCGCCGCGACACGCCCGCGACTTGCTCGACTCTCGAGATCGCGTCGAAGCGAGACGCCATGCGTCTTGCCGTAGGCGAAGCCCTGGTCTCCGTGCTTGCGATAGACGAGGCGTGCGACCTCGCCATCATCGAGCACGAGGAGCGTTCCGGACGACGTCCATTCGAGAAACGGATGGCTCTCTGGCGAGTGGACCTTCGTTCGGAGAAAGAACGGGTCGTCGAACCATTCGAAGGCGAGCGCTGTGCGCGGAGCGCCGACGAGCGCCCTGGCCGATCCGACCTCCGCCATCACTCGATCGGAGGCCGCCTCGACGAAGAGCGAACGCAGGAGCTTCGAACGCGACACCGCCGTCAGGATCGCGCTCGTGGGCGTGCGCCGATCGACGACGAGCATCTGCGGCGGTCGCGGCGCCGGCTCACTCCGCACGGGCGGCTCTTCTTCGCGCGACAACGTCACCGGTTGCTCATCCGGCTCGTCGAGGCTCCGCGTCCCCGGCGCGATCGGGAGCTCGGTCCCGGCGCTCATCGCGCTCATCGTGGCCATCGAAGACGACGGCGAGGCCGTGGAACGCGCCATCGCGCCATGGACCTGCGCCTCCGCACGCGTCGTTATCCCGATCATCGCCGCGATCCCAAGGAGCGCGCGCATTGCGTCCGCGCGCGACCCGGCCGTCCGCGGCACACGGGTGAGCTCACGAGCGGCGAGGACGACGGAGGTCAGCGCGAGCAGCGCCGCGAGCGCGACGAACCCGGCGTAGACGGGATGCGACGTCCACGCCGAATGAAGCGCACGCGCGAGCTCGAGGCGCTCGTCGAAGGGCCCAGTCTTCGCGAGCGCGCGGAGCGAGACGAGCTCGTCGTTCGCGAGCACGGCGCGCTCGACAGAGAACCCCGCCAGCGCCATCGCGACGAACGCGCCCATCGCGACGCGCGTGACCGACGACGCCTCCGCATGGTCGTGCCACGCGTCAAGCACACGGACACGACGCGCGACGATCGCGCCAAGCGGCGCGATGAGGAACGCCAAGGCGACGGTGAGCGCTCCGCCCAGCCCGTCGCGATGCGCGCCATGGGCACGCAGGATCGTGAAGGCGATCGCGACGCCAGCGCCGAGGACCCCAAGCACCGCCGGCGTCCCGCTTCCGAGCGACCTATTCGTCTTCCCATCGGCGCGTCCACGTGGGCGACGGATGGTCACGACCGCGCCCACCGCGCCTGCGCACGTCACCAAGCTGGCGACCGCGCTGATCGCATAGAGAGGAAGCCGGCGCGACGCGATGAGCGCGAAGATGTCAGCGCTCAGCATGCTGCTCATCAGCCGCGGATACCCATCGAACACCGCCAAGGTCTCACCGGCGAAGGCCGGCGTCATCGCCAAGACGAAGAGGAGCCCGATGCGATGCGTCCGCCCATGAACCATTCGAATGGCGACGGCGACGATCCCCAGGATCCACGCCGCCCCGAGCGTCACGATCGGGACCAGCGCCTGCTCGGGGTCGCGACCCCGCCACCACATCACGAACGCGACGAACGTCAACGCAGCAGCGGCGCAGGCGGCGCTCCACACACGCATGGCGCGCTCGTCGCGAGGCAGCGCGACGCCTTCGCGCACGACGGACTCGCGGTACGGCTGCATGCATGATGAGGATAGCGCCATCGCCGCGGCCTCGCAGGGCGCTCTGCGGGCCCTCGGGATCAAGAGGACATCAAGATGCTCACTTCGAGGGTCAACGCGCGGCCTGACGCACGAATCGCGCTTGCTTACGGCGCCGCTTCGGAAATAGCGTGGCCTTCGCCATGGCCTCTGCGACCCCCAACGTCGACTCGACCATCGACGAAGCCTCCCCGAGCTCGCGGCTTCATCATGGCAACTTGCCCGCGCTCGCGCTCGGCGCCTTGGGCATCGTCTTCGGCGACATCGGCACGAGCCCGCTCTACACGCTGCAGATGACGACGACGGAGCACGCGATGGAGCCGACGCAGGACAACGTCCTCGGCGTGCTGTCGCTCATCTTCTGGGGTCTCACGCTCGTCGTCGCGGTCAAATACCTCTCGTTCGTCATGCGCGCAGACAACCGCGGCGAAGGCGGCATCCTCGCGCTGCTCGCGCTCATCCCCGAGAAGAAGAACGCCAAGGCGATCGGCTGGGTCTCGCTCATGGTCATCGCTGGCGCTGCGCTCCTCTACGGTGATGGGGTCATCACTCCTGCCATCTCCGTACTGTCGGCGATCGAGGGGCTGAAGCTCGCCGCGCCCACCGTGTTCACGCTGCCCATCATCATCACGATCACGGTCGTCATCCTGATCGGCCTCTTCGCGATTCAGCGTCAGGGGACAGGCAAGATCGGCCGTTACTTCGGCCCGGTCATGCTCGTCTGGTTTCTCACGATCGGCGTCCTCGGCGCAGCCCAGGTCATCCGGCATCCCTTCGTCCTCCGCGCCCTCTCGCCTCTCCATGGCATTCGCTACTTCACCCATCACGGCTGGCACGGCTTTCCGATGCTTGGCGTCGTCGTGTTGTGTTTGACCGGCGGCGAGGCGCTCTACGCCGACATGGGTCACTTCGGGGCACGCCCGATCCGCTTTGCTTGGATCTTCCTCGCGATGCCCGCGCTCGTCCTCTGCTACTTCGGCCAAGGCGCGCTGATGCTCACCGACAAAGAGACGCTCGCGAACCCGTTCTTCGCGCTCGTCCCGTCTGGCATCCCGACGTACGCGCTCGTCGCGCTCGCGACCGCCGCGACGATCATCGCGTCGCAGGCGCTCATCAGCGGAGTGTTTTCGCTCACGAACCAAGCGCTCACGCTCGGGTTCTTTCCCCGCGTCACGATCAAGCACACCTCGCACGAGACTGAGGGGCAGATCTACGTCCCCGAAATGAACTGGGCCCTCGCGCTCGGCGCCACGATGCTCGTCTTGTCGTTCAAGGAGTCGAGCAAGCTCGCCGCCGCGTTTGGCATCGCGGTGAGCGGCACGATGGCCATCACGAGCATCACCTTCTACCTCGTCACGCGGCGCACGTGGCAGTGGCCGATCTACAAGGCGCTCCCCGTCCTCCTGCTCTTCTTGTCGTTCGATCTCCCCTTCTTCGGCGCAAACCTCCTCAAGTTCCTCGACGGCGGCTACATCCCGATCATCCTAGGCGCCGTGCTCTTCATCATCATGGTCGTCTGGAAAGGCGGTCGCCACATCCTCTCGGAGTATCAGCGAACGCACTCCGCGCCGCTCTCCGAGTTCCTCGCCACGGTCGAGAAGCGCATCGTCACCCGCATCCCCGGCACGTCGATCTTCATGGCCTCGACGTCCGACCGTGCGCCGACGATGCTCGAGCACCTCGCGAAGCGCATCCACGTGCTCAGCGAGCATGTCGTGCTCCTCACTGTCGCGTTCGAGCACGTCCCTTTCGTCAAGGAGAGCCAGCGCCTCGAGGTGACCGTCCTCGAAAAGGGCTTCATCCGGATCGTCGCGCGCTACGGCTTCATGCAACACCCTGACGTCCCGATGCTCCTCGCGCACGCCAAAACGCAGCGCGCGCTCCCGATCAGCCTCGAAGAGGCCACGTATTTCGTCGGCCGCGAGACCTTCCTCGCGACTGCGCGTGGCAAGATGGGGCCCATTCGCGAGAGCATCTTCGGCTTCCTCTCACGCAACGCGCGCAGCGCGACGTCGTACTTCTCGATCCCCCACGAGCAGGTCGTCGAGCTCGGAAGCCAGATCGATCTCTAGTCAGCGCACGAGGATGAACAGCAGAATCACGAAGACCGCCGGGAACGCCAAGGCCCCGATGCGGTCCGCGCGTAGATACGCCGCCTCACGGCCTTTGTAGTGCAAGGACAGCGAGTAGACCGACGCCAAGAGGGAGACCGCGATCATCCCCAAGCTGAGGAACACGGTCTTGTCCGAGATCGTCGCGTAGTTGATCTCGGGGAGCTGGCTGTTGATCGCGATCGTCGCAGCGGCCGCGGCGAACAACGCGCCGATCGGGACCGCCATGCGCGGGCCTGCGTCTTTGGGCCGAATGAAGAAGGCGCACCACGCGCCGAGCACCGCGACGAAGAGCGCAAACGCGACCTTGATGAATCGCGCCCCGCCGTTTCGCTTCGCGTGCACGCGCATGACGTAACGGCTGTAGCGCGCCTCCGCGGTCGTGATCGACAGATCGCCGTAGTTGGACGGATACGTGTGGTCCGCGATGACAGCTTCGAATCCTCGTAGGTCGAAGCCCGTCACCGCCGCCTCGGGATCCATGCCTTGCGCCGTCTTGTCGGCGACGAAGACCGAACGCGTGATGTCGCGATCGATGTCTTCGATCTCGATGTCGAGGTTGTGATCGTCGAACGGGTACTTTCGCAGGTCGAACGGACGATTGATCGTCGCGTTCACGCGCACGGCCGCGTAGTCCTCGCCGTTCGGCAGCGTCTTCTTGATCGCCGCGCTCTTCGAGTTGATGCGTCCCGCGATCACCTCGAACGTGTCGATCGCGGCGCCGGCCGTCACGCGATCCGATAGGTTCACCCCCATACCCCGATCCGTTGGATCGCCTGGAGTCTTGGGGGCGGTTCGAAACCAGACCCAGAAGTCCGCGGTGAACGCGCTCCCCTTGAGATCGATCGAGAGGATCTGATTGACGTAGACGCCCACGGTGACGCGTTGCTGTGGACCTTCAGCGCCCGAGGCATGGGCCGCGCGAGGCACCAAGAGAAGCGCCACGAGGAGGACGAACGCCAAGCTTTGGACGAAGCGGCTCACTTGAATGCGCTGTCACCCGCGTCGAAGTTCATGATCTCGCCGCCCTTGTTCTTCACGAGGTCGACGCCGCACGGCCAGTTCTCTTTCGACTTCTCGTTTTGAAAGAGGCTCATGAGCCAGGGATCACCGTCGCCGGCGATCGCGATCTGAAAGTCGTGCACGCGTTTTCGCGATTTGCACGCCTTCGCGGTCGCGGCTTCGGCGTCTGCCTGCTTCTTGAAGCGCAGCTTGCCGAAGTTGTACTTCGTCGTGATGAGCGCGTTCGCCTTCTTCATCGCCGCGTAGTCGTTCGCCTCGAGCCACACATCGAAGCGGACCGCCGGCGGCGGCTCGCTCGATCGCGCCTTGATGCGCGTGAGCAGCTCGCTCGTCGCGCCGTGAACGGAGGCCCATTCGCTCGTCACGTCGAGCTTCACTTCGAGGAACACACGCGAGAAGTTGCGGACGGAGCTCTCGACCTTCTTGATCTGGATGCGCTTGTCGAGCTCTTCGGGCGTGATGCCGTTCTCCTTCGCGTAGTACTCGCGCCAGATCGCCTGGTAGCCCGCGATCTTGTCGGCGGGGATGTTCGGCGGGTCGCTCGTCTCGACAGGAGGCGTGGGCGCGGGAGGTGTCGCAGCGGCTCCGTTGTCGGTCGCCGCTCCAGCATCCGGCGTCGCAAGCGGCGTGGTCGACGCGGCGGGCGTGGACGGCGTGGCAGGAGGCGGCGGCTTGTCACCACCACACCCGCCGAGCGTCACGACGAAGAAGGCGACGAACGCGGAGCGCGCAGGCGTTCGGAGCGCGGCACGAGGAAGAGACTCACGCGATAGGTTCATTCGAGCCCGACGATAGCAGCACATTTCACGGGTTGGGGTCCCCACGATGGCGGTGAGACAACGCCGCCGGTTTCGAATACCCTCTGTTCATGACCACGTGGGGATGGACTCGATCGGGATTGGCTCTGGCGTGTGTGGCCGTGTCACTGGCGGGATGCGCCGCACCGTCGGGCGTCGATGAGACGAATGCGAGCGACGTGGTGAACGTCGGCGTCGATACGGATCACGTCGCCGTGAGCACGACGGAGGTGCGCTTGCCCGCGCACGTCACCAACAACACGAGTCGAACGCAGGCGGACGTCGACCTCATCGTCCTCGGCGCGATGCGCACGGAGCTCCAGAACGCCGGCATCGACGTCGACGAGGGGCACGACCCCACGACCGGCCCCGACGCGTTCAAGCTCGTTCCGAGCGTCACGCTCACGCATGCTTCAGGCAACGTGAAGGCGAAGGTCACCCTCGCCGTCTTTTCGTATCCGCAGCTGACGCTCCTCGGATCGATCGCGAAGACGGTCACCACGCCCGAGTCCATACCGGCCACGACCGCAGAGAACCTCGTGATGTCGACGGCCGCCAAGCTCGCGACCGACACCTTCATCGCGAACTTCTGATCACGCCACGCGCAGTCTGGAGCTTCAGCGTGGGACGTAGACGCCAAGCACGCGGCCCCCTCGCGCGGAGAACGCCTCACGCGATCCGCCGTAGGACATGTACGGCCCATCGTTGATGAACCGGCCGCCACCCGCGGCGATCGAGATGTCGCCCGCGGTCGGATGCGACGTCCCGGGAGATCCCGCGGCGACCACCACGACCGCGCCGGCAGGGGCGTCGTAGGGGTTGGTCACCGGGAGGCGGACGAGCCCCCACTGCGCAGCGTGACCATTCGCGTTCATGTACTCGGCGAAGTTGCGCGCGTAGGCGCTCGGCATGTCCGACGCGTCGGCGTAGTCGTCGAGCAGCCCGTACCCCGAGCTCGTCAGGTAGCGCCACACGTACTCGAAGCACCGGCCACGCGATGCTCCGGCGTTGTGGGCGAACGCATAGCTGACGACGGTGCTCATCTGCTGCTTTCCCTTCGCCGAGGTCTCGCCAGGCGCAGACGGCGATGACGATGACGACGACGACGTGCACCACTTCGCCGTGCACGCGTTTCCACCTCCATAAGCGCGGCAGATGCGAAGCTGCTCCTCGTCGCACGCGAGCGTCTGCGCCGAGGACGACAGCGCGCGGTCTTCGTCTTGCGACTCGGCAGGTGCCGAGCAACCGACGGCGCATGCGGTGAAGACGAAGGACGCGAGCCACGAAGATGCATTGCGAGGGGACATCATGGAGACCGCCCAAGCAGCGACCATGCCGTCGCCTCGGCTCCAGGTGCCTCGGGAAATGCGCGTGATAAGCCTTGGGTGCGCGATCGAGATCGCGGCTCTTTCGCTCGGCGTCGTGATGCCACGGCGGAGGTTCGCGCGCGAATCTCGACCAAATGGTCGATTAATGTTGCGCTCGGCTCGGCGTGTGGCAAAAGCAAGGTGTTCGAGGCTCCCAGAACGCCACGAGCTACGAGCCGGTCCGTCGAGAGAACCCCTCCCAATCCCCACTTTCTCGTGATCAGGCTCCCCGCGCCGGACATCCAGGCAGATGTCCGGCGCGCTTTTTTTTCCAAACCAACTGGTTTGCTCTGCCTGGTGCGCGGAACTCTCTTTAAACGACGAAGGCCCTCGCTGCCGGAGCAGAGAGAGCCTTCGCGGTTCGCGCGTCCTCGAGGTCGAGTCAGCGCATCATGGGTCGATCACTTGTCGGTCGGCATGCCGTGGCCACCCGAGAAGCCCTCGTGCGGGAGCGCGAGGTACGGGAAGTCCGTGAGGTAGGGCTTGTCGTTCGACTGCGCGCCGTCGGAGACCGCGACGGTGCCCTTCGAGAGGATGACGGAGAGGAGCACGTCGGTCACGTCCGCTTGCTCCTTGTTGGGAGCCGCGCCGTACGGGATCGGACGGCCGTTCGGGAAGCGCGAGTCGAGGCCGAGGTCGACGCGGAGCACGTCGCCCGTCGCGTCGAGGCCGATGTTGTGACCGGAGGCGCGGAGGTTGATCGTGTCGATGATGTCGAGGCGGTTCGACTTGAGCGAGTCGACGACGTTCTGCGGGACGCCGAGGGCCTTGTAGATGCCGACGGCCTCTGCGTCGCGAACGACGACCGGGTTCAGGAAGTATGCGCCGAAGTTCGCGACGTCCTTCGCCGGCTTGGTGCGGTTGTACTTGTCCTTGTCTTGGAGGCCGATGAGCGCCTCGTTGACGAGCGGGAGGCCGAGGCGCGAGACCTGGACCCAGTTGCCGAAGTTCGACTCGCCTTCACCGTGATGAAGGACGCGCACCTGACGGCGGCTCGCCGATGCCCAGACGCCGATCGTGTTGTCGTCGCTCGCGCCGGCTTTCGGGGGCTTCTTGTCGGCGGTCAGCGAGGCGGTCGGGATCTCGAGGGCGATCGCGTGGCAGTTGTACCCTGCGACGTTGTCGCGCGGCGTGCCTTGGAGGAGGTTCGCGAGGTCGAAGATGCGGCCGATGTCGACGTAGAAGCCGTCATCACGCGGGCCGGCGAACACGCGGCCTTCCGAGCCGTTGAAGCCGAGCGGGTTGATGAACTTGCTCGCGAATGCGTCGTCGTACTTGCCGGTCTGGTAGACGACCGCGTTCGTGTTCGGTCCGATGTTGATCGGCGCGACGGGCATGCCCTGCCCGAGGACCGTCTTCTTCATCTTGCCCTTGCCCTGGTTCTCGATCTTCGTGAGCCAGTAGGTCTGTTTGCGACCCGAGAGCTGCGAGAAGAACTCCTTGCCGCCACCGAGGGGCGCCGAGAGGTTCGCCGGATCGACGTAGGGGATGTCCGTCGACGAGAACTGGATCTGGTACGTGACCGCGTCCTCGAGGCTCTTGTTGCCGCGGGTGATGTGGATCTCGTAGAGCACGTCGTCCGAGAACTCGTTGTAGTTCGGACCGCCGCTGGGCTCCTCGAGCGGGTTGTACGCCGCGACGATCTCCAGCTTGTCATGTGCGCCGTCATTGACCCAGGCCCACACGTCCGTGTTGTCGGCCGCGGGATCGAAGCCGATCGCGGGGGCCTCACGGTGGCTGGATGCGCTGGCGGTGAACGCGATGCCCATGAAAGCAAGTGCTGAAAGTGCGCCGGTGGCGATGTGTCGAAGCTTCATTTTCCTAAATCCTCCCAAACCCGTTTCTCGAAACTCGTTGAACTCTTTGGATTGCTCGATTGGCTCGTCTGCGTCGGCTACTTGGCGGCTGCAGGGGCAGCGCTGAGGACGTAGACGGTGCCGGTCTTGTTTGCGCGGCTGTCGGCCCACGCGAAGACGTCGGTGTTGCGCGCTCGGTGAAGACCTGCGGACTCCTGGAAGTCAGCGATCTTGTCGGTAAAGGTTCCCACTTCCTTCGTGGTCGCGTTGACCGTGAACACGACGTCGGTGCCCTTGGATACGTCGAAGCCGCTCACGTAGATCGTCGCTTCGTCGTTCGAAAGTGCGATTCCTGCCGGGTTGCCGACCGAAAGACCGTCGAGGACGACCTCGGTCTTGCCGTCCGCGCCGACCTTGATGACGGACGCGAGCGATTGGCCCGACGTCGCGCTGCCGGTGTCGACGACGTACGCGACGCCGGTGCGCGTCACGGCGACGCCGCTCGGATCGGTGAACATCTCGCCCGACGCGACCGTCGTGACGTTTCCGCCACCCGGGCTCGTGCGGAAGAGGCCCGCTTTGCCGTCCTTGTGGCCCGTGATGTAGAGGAAGTCGCCTGCGACCTCGACGCCACCCGGAGCGAGTCCATCCGTGCCGGCGAGAGGAGCAGGAGCTCCACCACCGACGCCGAGCGTGTAGACGCGGCCATCGGCGCGCGTGTCGCTCGTCACTGCACCGCTGTCCGCGATGAAGAGCGTCTGGCCGTCGTTCGAGATCGTGATGCCGAACGGAGCGACGAGTGGGTCGCCCTGCGCGAGCTTCTGGATCGGTCCGCCTGCCGCGCTCACCTTGTAGATGGCGGCTTGGCGCGCGAATCCGATGTTGTCCTCGTCCGGAATCTTCGAGTTGGCGATGAAGTAGATGTCCTTTCCATCGGGCGACGGCGTCGCGTCGATGGGTGATTCGATGTTGGGGTCATTCGCTGCGGGCGAAAGAACCATTCCCCCATTGCTGCTGTTCTTCTCGTCCGTGTTCGTCTGCTCTTCGCTACACGCGGCAACTGCGACGATCGCCGTAGCCACTGCCCCGACAATCAATGCTGCACGCCCGATACGGCGAGCCTTCTTCACTTTGGCTTCCATGAGCCCTCCTTGCAGTGCACCTACGCATCCTGCGGGGGCCCGGTTGCACGCCTGGACGATCCGGCGACGAATATTCCTTCGCATTAAAAGGCGTCGAAATTCGTTCGCACCTACACGATCCGGTCGCGCGGACGGTGCGTTGTTCGGCCTTCTCGGCCTTCGAGCGAGAAAAGAACGAAAGCGTGGATCCGGCGCGCGCCGCCGCACGTTGTTCGGGATTTCCTGTGCTATTCGCCTTCCCCATGAAGGTGGATCGACCTGGGCCGGGCGGGGTGAGCCCAGAGAACGAGAGGCAGCTCATCGTTCGACCGATCGGATTCGTGCGATCGCCCTTCAACGAGAAGGTGGAGGCGCCGCGCCAGTCGGTCCTCGCGAAGGGCGTGACGGCGACGGTGGAGCTCCTCCCCGAGTACCGTGACGGCCTGTCCGATCTCGAAGGCTTCGATCGCATCTGGCTCCTCTTCTGGTTCGATCGGGCCGAGGGGTGGCGGCCGAAGGTGCTCCCACCACGAAGCGAGGAGAAGCGCGGGGTCTTCGCCACGCGCTCGCCGCATCGCCCAAACCCGATCGGCATGAGCCCGGTTCGTCTCGACCGCGTCGAGATCGACGCGTGCAAGCTCCACGTCAGCGAGATCGATCTGATCGACGGGACGCCCATCCTCGACATCAAGCCGTACATCCCGTACGCCGACGCCTTCCCCGACGCGTCCCAAGGTTGGCTCGGCGCGCCGGAAGGCGTCGACCAGAAGGCCGCCTGGTCGGTTACGCTCGAGCCGCTAGCGGAGGAGGCGCTTCGATGGATCAAAGAGGAGAGCGGCCTCGATCTCGGCGAGCGCATCGCCGCGTCCCTCGCGCTGGGCCCGCAGCCTCATGCGTACCGGCGGATCAAGGAGCTCGAAGACGGAAAGAAGCTCTTGGCGGTCAAAGAATGGCGCGTCGTGTTTCGCCATGACGACGGCCGGCGCGAGATCACGGTCGAGGACATCCTCACCGGCTATCGCGAGCGCGACCTCGCCTTCGGGAGAGACCCCGTCCACGACCTGCACCGCCGCTTCTGCGCGCGAAAGGAATGAGCGGAGCCGAGGGCGCGAAGAGAAGACCCCTCGCGGGTCCTGAGATACTCTTCTCTGGTCCCCCATGTCCGAAGAAACAGAGCAGGGAGCCGTACTCGTCCTCGACGAGATCATCCGCCGGGCGGTTCGCGCGAAGGCGAGCGACGTTCACCTCGAGCCGAAGCGCGATCGCTTGAACGTGCGCTTTCGCGTCGACGGCGAGATGGTCGAAGAGCAGAGCGTCCCGAGCGACATCGCGCTCGAGGTCGTCTCGCGCGTGAAGGTGCTCGCGCGCATGGACATCGCCGAGCGGCGGATCCCTCAAGACGGCCAGCTCACGCTCTCGCCGAACAACGAGCTCGTTCACCTCCGCGCGTCGACCTTCCCGAGCTCCCTCGGCGAGAAGGTCGTGCTCCGCATCCTGTCGGGCCAAACGCTCATCAGCTTCGACAAGCTCGGACTCGAGCCGGCGGCGCAGGCGATCGTCCGTGAGATCGTCGATCGCCCGCAAGGCTTCCTCGTCGCGAGCGGACCCACCGGCGCCGGCAAGACGTCCACGCTCTACTCGTTCTTGCGGCTCATCGACACGCGCCGCACGAACGTGATGACGCTCGAAGACCCGATCGAGGTCGAGCTGCCGCAGATCACGCAAGGGCAGACGAACCTCAAGTCGGGCTTCACCTTCGCGACCGGCCTCCGCGCGATCTTGCGTCAGGATCCCGACGTCATCCTCGTCGGCGAGATCCGCGACGCGGAGACCGCGGGCATCGCGCTCCAAGCCTCGCTCACGGGTCACCTCGTGCTCTCGACGCTGCACACGTCCGACGCTGTCGAGAGCGTCGTGCGTCTCGTCGATCTCGGCGTCGAGCCGTGGATCATCGCGAACGCGCTCACCGCCGTCCTCTCGCAGCGATTGGTTCGCATCGTCTGCAAGCACTGCCAGGAGCCGACCATCCTCGACAAGCCCGTGCTCGACGGCGACGAGGTCGTGATCCCGCAAGGCACACGCGTGATGAAGGCGCGCGGTTGCGCTCAGTGCCTCAAGATGGGCTACAAAGGGCGAACGGGCATCTTCGAGGTCGTCGTCATCGACGACGAGATGCGCGAGATGGTGAAGATGAAGGCGAGCCCGCGCGACTACCGCATGCTCCTCAAGCGCCGCGGCATCCCCAACCTCCGGCGTGTCGGCTTCGAGCGCGTCAAAGAAGGCATCACGACGATCGACGAGGTCGTCCGCGTCACGGGCGCGTGATCGCGTGCATCAGCCGCAGCAGCCGCCGCCACGGCACGTGCCCTATGCTCCGAGCGGCGCGCCGCCTGGTGGCGCGGGCCTCTTGGGACCTTCCGGTGCGCCGCCGCCGCTGACGGCCGCCGAGATCGAATCGAAGACGAGCGCGCTCGGCGTGCTCGAGTACATCCTTCGCCTCGTCTTCTTCGCGTGCGTGCCCTTCGGCGTCGTCATCCTCTCGCAGGTGGTGCCGATGGGCGCCGCGCTCGTGAACATGCTCCTCGCCCTGACGGCGTTCTTCTTCGGGGAGATGCTGCTCGGCGCGGCGGAGAAGCGGCCGTGGCTGAAGCGCGTGCTTCGACGCCAGCTCGCGTTCGAGGCGTACTACCGGCAGCATCCGCCACGCCCCTTCCTCTATTACGTGTTCTACCCGCTCCTGATGCCGTACTGGCTCATCAAGAGCGAGGCGCGCCGCGAGTTCATCCTCTTCAAGGGCTACACGATCGTGACGATCCTGATCGTCAGCATCGTCGGCGCCTATCGGTACTTCTTCGTCTACCAGCCCGAGCTCTCCGCGAAGCCCTTCTTCATCGCGTTCGGGATTGGCCTCGTGATCGAGACCTTCGCGGTGATGATGTTCATCATGCCGATGACGACGAGCGTCGTCGCGCTTCATCGAAAGCGGCAACACTGGCGGCTCGTCGTGCTGCTCGTCGTCGGTCTCCTCTCCGCCGGCGTCGCCGCGGCGGTCATGGCGCAACGTCACCGCACGTTCCCGTCGCTCGAGACGAGGCAGCGCGTGTCGCTGCGAACCGCGGTGAAGCGGCCCGTCGCGAAGGAGGCGATGCGAAAGGCGCTCGCCGAGGCGTGGCGCGTCCGGCGCGTCGGAAAGCGCGATCAGTGGGAGCGCGACGCCGACGGCACCGTGCTCGGGGCGCCGCTCGACGCCGCCCGCGAGAAGCTCGAGACGTTCTACCGCTCCGACGAGGCGGGCGCGTTCGAGCTCTGGGCCTCGTCGCGAAACGAGAAGCCGCCGGTGATGATCCTGTTTGCGGAAGGTCGCAAGAAGGGAAACCCCGTGTGGCTCGGCATGCGCGCCGACGGGACGTTGGTCGAGAACCTCAAGGAGGTGCCGAAGGCGGCGCGGACGGCGATGCGCACGGCAGGCGAGCTGTGAAGGCCGATGACGGTCGCGCCGCAGCCACGTCCGAGCTCCTCGCGATCGCGAACGACGTCGCCTGGGCGTTTGGTCTCAAGGACGCCCACGGCGCGCCGGTCGTGTTCGCTCCTCCGCCACCTGGCCGCCATGCGCAGCGTCCCAAGCCCGCGCGCGATCCACGGCCGCTCCTCGAAGATGCGCTGAGCCGCGTGCGGCCGGTCGCGTCGGCGCCTTCCATCCTCGAGGTGCTCCGCGCGCTGGGGGCGCTCGATCCGATGGGGGCTTCACGCCCATACCCGGATCCCGCCAGCACGAAGGCGAACCGCTCTCCTCCGCGCGTCCGGCGCCGGCTCGTCGCGGAGCTGGATGAGCTCGTCGCGCAAGGCACGCATCTCCGCGCCAAACGGCAGGAGCGCAAACGCATCCTCGGCGAGCTCGTGATCCTCTTTGGCCTCGAGCCTGTCCTCGCGATCACGAGCCCAAGCGGGAAGCTCGACGCGCGCGTCGACGCCATCGCCGAGGCGATCAACGCGATCCTCGAACGTTAGCGGCTCGTTCGCGTCTCGACGCGCGCGGGCTGGACGGAGGGGTGTTCTGGCGACCTCCGTTATAGTACACACGCGTCTATGATTACAGACGAAGCTCGTCCGTTGGGTCCCTCGCGATCGCCGGCCGGCCGGGGAGCCGCCGAGCCACGCGCGGCCGCGCGACGTGAGATCGAGGTCTTGAAGTTCGGCGGCTCGACGCTGGCCGACCCCTCCCGTCTTCGCGCCACGCTCGACATGATCACATCGGCGGCCGGCGACGGCCCGGTCGCCGTGGTGGTGAGCGCCCTCGGTGACACCACCGACTTGCTGCTCGCCGCACGAACGGCGGCGGCGGGAGGGGCGGTTACGCAGGCCGTGGCCACCGTCGACGAGATCATCGAGCTGGCGGCGCGATCGTTCGAGCAAGCGCTCGAGAGCGACAGCATGCGAGCGCAGGCCCGACGCCCCTCCGAGATCATCCGTGAGGTCGCCGAGCGCAGGCTCTCTCCTCTGCGCAAGCTGCTCGCCGCGATCGGCGACATCGGCGACTGTCCGCCCGCCCTGACCGATCAGGTGCTTGGCTTCGGTGAGCTCACGAGCGCGTCGCTCGTCAGCGAGGCGCTTCGCCTGCGCGGCGTCGACGCGGTGCCCGTCGACGCACGCACCTGGGTCGTCACCGACGATCACCATGGTGCCGCGGAGGTCGACTGGCAGGCGACGTCGGCGCGCGCCCATGAGCTCACCGCGTCCGCGGATTGGCTTCGCGCCGGGAGGGTCACCATCCACACCGGCTTTCTCGGGGCCACCGCCTCAGGACGGCCGACGACGCTCGGCCGCAACGGCTCCGACTACACCGCCGCGATCCTCGCGCGTGCGCTCGGCGCAGCGCGCGTCACGATCTGGACGGACGTGTCAGGGGTGATGACCGCCGATCCCTTCCTCGTCGACGAGGCCTACCCGGTGCCGATCCTGAGCTACCGCGAGGCGCTCGAGCTCGCCGGGCTTGGCCTCCGCATGTTTCATCCGCGGACGATGATCCCGCTGCTCTCCGCCGGCATCCCGATGCACATCCGCAACTCGGCGCGGCCCGAAGATCCTGGGACGATCGTCGACGCGGTAGGATCGACCGACGACAAAAGGCCCACCTGCGTCGCCTCGCTCGAGGACATGGCGCTCCTGTCGATCGAAGGCAGCCACCGCTCGGGCGAAGCACGGATCGCGACGCGCGGGCTCACCGCGCTCGATCGGGCCGGCATCGCGACATCCTTCGCCGCGTACGCGCATCATGGCAACGGCGTGGCGCTCGTCGTTCGCCGGGAGGATGGACCTCGCGCGAGTCGTCTCCTCGAAGACGAGCTCGCCCGCGAGATCGCGCGCGGCGATCTCGCAGTCCCGAGCCTCATCTCCCCTGTCTCCGTCATCACGCTCGTCGCCGAGGCGATGGGACGCACGCCGAACGTCGCCGGGCGCTTCTTCGGCGCCATCGGTGCGCTCGGCATCAACGTCCGCGCCGCTTCGCAAGGCGCGACGTCACGCGCCATCTCCTGCGTCGTCGACGCGGCGGACACGGCCGTCACCGTCCAGGCGGTGCACTCCGCCTTCAACCTCGCGAAGGAGCAAGTGAACGTGCTCCTGCTCGGAAAGGGGACCGTGGCGGGCGGCCTCCTCGAGCAGCTCGCCGCCGAGCGCGCCAACCTCACCGAACGCCACGACATCGACGTGCGCCTGTTCGGCGTCATCGATCGCGCCTCGGAGATCTCCTCGAGCGAAGGGCTCGATCCGCGCGAGGTCAAAGCGCAGCTCCGTGACTCGAGCGCAGCGCCGGACGTCGTCGCGATGCTCGAACGGCTGCGGCGCTTGCCGGTGCCCATCCTCGTCGACTGCACGGGCGCGGACGGGATGGAGCGCATCTACGAAGAGGCCTTCGCGCGAGGCGTTCACGTCGTCACCGCGAACAAGAAGCCGTTCACGCTACCGACCGCGCGGCGCGAGGCGCTCTTCGCCGCGGCACGCAGCGCCCACCGAGGCCTCCGCTACGAGACCACCGTCGGCGCGTCCTTGCCCGTGATCGAGACGGTCAAGAACCTCTTTCGTACCGGCGATCGTGTTCATCTTATCGAAGGATCGTTCTCGGGCACGCTCGGCTATCTCGCGAACGCGGTCTCGTCAGGACAGCGTCTGTCGAGCGCGGTGCGCGCTGCCCACGCGCTCGGCTACACGGAGCCACATCCTCGCGACGATCTCCTCGGCGTCGACGCCGCGCGCAAGGCGTTGATCCTCGCGCGCGAGCTTGGCCTCGAAGTGGAGCTCGAGGACATCGACGTCGAGCCGTTCGTCCCGCGCGAGCTCCTCGCCGCAGACGATCGCGAGGCCTTCTTTCAGGCGCTCGAGGTGTACGACGCGACGTTCGAGGCGAAGGTCGAAGGGCTTCGCGCAGAGGGCCTCGTCCTTCGCTACCTCGCGCGCGTCCCGTGGCCAGCGGAGGGAGAGCACGCTCGGATCCGGGTCGCGCCCGTCGGCGTCCCGTCGCATCATCCCGCCGCGAAGCTTCGCGGGACCGAGGCGCTCGTCGCCTTCCACACGGCGCGCTACGACGAGTATCCCCTCCTCGTTCAAGGCGCTGGCGCAGGAGGCGCTGTGACCGCCGCGGGCGTGCTCGCCGACATCCTGGCGCTCTCCCAGACCCTCCGCGGACGCTAGATTCACGGGAAATTCTCGCCGGGCGGTTGACTGTCCACTATAACGGACATACGTTCGTTATAAGGAACAAGGAGCCCGCGCATGTCGACCCCTCTGGCATCGAGCCTACCCAACGACGTCACGCACCGTCGGACGTCGGGGCTGTGTCGGGCGCAGACGGACGCGATCGGCAACACACCCCTCGTCGAGCTTCAGCGACTGGCGAGGGGCAGCGGGCGCGTCGCGGTGAAGATCGAGTCGCGGAACCCGAGCGGGAGCGTGAAGGACCGCGTGGCCGCTGCCCTGGTGGACGAGCAAGAGGCCCGAGGAGCGCTCCGTCGTGGAGGCACGATCGTGGCGCCGACGAGCGGCAACACCGGGCTCGCGCTGGCGCACATCGGGGCGGCGCGTGGCTACACCGTCAAGCTGACGATCCCCGAGGACTGGTCGCACGAGCGCATCGCGCTGATGCTCTACCTCGGCGCGGATGTGACGATCACGAAAGCCGGCGGCATGCAGGCCGCCGTCGACCGAGCGCGCGAGATCGCCGCGAGCATCCCGGGCGCCGTGCTCATCGATCAGTTCACCTCGCCGGCCAATCCGGAGATCCACCGCGTCACGACCGCGGAAGAGATCTGGAAGGCGAGCGCCGGTGAGGTCGCCGCATTCGTCGCGGGCGTAGGCACTGGAGGAACCGTAACGGGCGTCGCGCAAGGGCTCCGCGCGCACAAGCCGGGCGTTCGCATCGTCGCGGTCGAGCCGTCGACCTCGGCGGTGCTCTCGGGTGAGCGACCGGGCAAGCACGCGATCCAAGGCATCGGCGCCGGCTTCATTCCTCCCCTCTTTCGCTTCGATCTCGTCAACGAGATCGTGCGCGTCGACGAACGAGACGCCTTCGACTGCATGCGACGCCTCGCCTGCGAAGAGGGCATATTGGCGGGGATCTCGTCGGGTGCTTCGGTCTCGGCGGCCCTCGCGATCGCGTCGAAGCCGCAGATGGCGGGCAAGCTCGTCGTCGCGATGGTGTGCGATTCGGGCGAGCGCTACGTCACGACGCCGCGCCTCACCACCTCGCCGCCGAAGACGCGAGCGCGCGTGGAGGCGGTCCGATGAAGGCGCTCCGCATCCTCGTCGTCGGTGGGATCACGCGGCTCGAGCCGTACTACCGCGACGCTCCGCCAGGCATCGACGTCGACATCGCGTTCGTCGACTCGGGCTCGCTCGAAGCGCGCGCGCAAGCCGCGGACGGCATCGTCCTCGTCGTCGGGGTCGTCTCGCACTCCGCCGCCGCGAAGGTGAAGGACATCTCACGCCGTCGCGGGACGCCGCTCCTTACCGCGAGCGGCCCGAGCGTCTCGCGCGTCCGCGCCTCGATCGCGACCGCCTTTCGGGCTGCCGCGTCTCGAAGCGCGTCCGTGCACTGAGCTACCGCGGCGGTGGCGGCGCCTCGACGATCGTCGCCCCTGCGTCGTCCGATGCGATGAGGATCGCGAGGCGCTCGACGCGATCGAGATCGTCCGTCGACAGCGTCGCGTAGTCGAAGCGTCCGCGCATGTCGGTGTAGCCGTCCTTGAAGAACGCGACCGTGCCGTTCGTGGAGCGGCCATAGACCTTCACGTAGGTCGCAGGCAACGCCTTCTGCGTGGTGCCACGAAGCACGCGGACCTGGCCAAAGGAATGCGCGACCTGCACCGCGAGGTCATGCGCATAGTGGGTGACGGTTCGGCGGAGGCCTCCGCCCACGCCCGCGGTCGCCTCGACGACGAGGTTCGATCCGCGAAGATCGGCGGGGATCGGGACGACGGATCGGCCCGTGCTCGCCAGCGCTACGTCGAGGACGAGCCCCGGCTCGATGAACGAGAAGCGAGCGACGTCGCCTTGGACGAACGGCTGGCGCGAGAAGAGCAGCTCGATGTCCATGCGGTAGAAGCGGAGCTGACACTGCGTCAGGTTGACATGCTGGACGATGAGCTCGTCGCCCTTCGCCGTGAGCTCGAGCGAAGGCTCTCGCGCCGCGCTCTCCGCCATCTTCTGCTCGCGGCTATCGGGATCGATCGCGCGTGCGATGGGTGCCTCTGCCATCGTCGTGCCTTCGGCCTCGTCGAGCATCGCGACGAGCGCGGCGAACCGATGACGCCAGCGGTCGACCGGGTGCTCTGCCCAAGGCGCGGCGTGCTTTCGCGCGACCGACAGATCGCCCCGATAGCACGCGACGTATGCGAGCAGGTAGTCGAGCTGCATGCGCGTCGCGACCTCGGCGTTGTCTTTCGGCGCGCGAGTGAGGAGCGCGATCGCGTCCTCGACGCGGTCCATGCAGAGCAGGTAGTGCGCGCCTGCGATGATGTCGTCCGCGCTTGCTTGCGGTCGATGGGCGACGACGTCCAGGAATGACTTGTATTGCTCCTCGAGCGCGCTGTTCAGGATGCGCCGGCGCGCGCCGAGCTGGTGGGCACGCGCGTTGATGAGCGGCGCATACTCGAGGTGCTGGTACCACCCACGCGCGATCGGATCGATCTCGATGCTCCCAGCTCCGTTCGCAGAAGCCGCGAAGAGCGGACCGCCCAAACGAAGCACCTCGTCCTGGTGACGCAGCCATTCCCATGCGCGCACGGAGTCTTTGTGCATCAAGGCGTAGGCCCAGAGCCCGTCGTCGTAGACGTATCGCTCGGCGAGGTGCTTCGTGATGCGCGTGAACGCGTCGTGATCGTGCATGCGCCACGCGATGCGAGCGAGGTCGACGCGACCGATGTTCGAGCGCCCCAAGAAGGCGATCACCTCGTCGGTGGTTCCATGCTGGGACACGTGCGACCACGATCCGTGATCGACCGCCGTGGGCTCACGGACGACCTCGATCTCGCGTGGCTCGGCGAAGGTCTGGAGCTCGAGGCCCTTCGTGACGTGCGCCGGGAAATGCGTGAAGCGCCCGGCGCGCGGGAAATAGAAGGCGTATTCGAGCGAGTGAGTGCCGTAAGGATCGAGGCGAAGGCTCGTCGTTCGGGTGAAGAAGCCGTTCGCGACGGGCACGGCGCCGCGTGGGATCTGCATCAAGACGTCGAGCTTCTGGCGCGCGCTCGTCGGATTCGTGACGACCACCTGACAGCGGTACACGACGCCGGCGATCATCTCCCCGAGCACGTACTTTTCGCGCTGCTCGGCGCCATCCCATTCCCATCGATCATCCGACCGAAAGTAGGACTGCCCGATGAGCACGGGCGATCGCTTGCTCTCTTCGGCCGCTTGGATCTCGACGATGCTCGTGCGCGCGGCGAGCGCGTGGCTCTTCGTGGTGATGGTGAGGCGCGTCTCCTCGACCGACGACTCGTGCTTGGCGGCGACGAACGGGAGGTCGAGGAACGCGAGGACGCACATCGCCTCGGCGAAGCTCGAGGCGCAATCGCCGAGGTGAGGCGACAAGAATGGCTCGCCCGAGCCATGCACGTGCGTTGCGAAATCGCGCCAGAAGCGGTTCGGCGCGATCATGTCCGCGTCCATCTCGTCGATGCGCCTCCTCCACCACGAGGTCTCGGCCCACTCCTGCGTCTTGTCCGCGCTACGGAACATCGCGGGCGCCTTCTCGCGCTCGCGTGCGTCGGCGAGGTACTGGTTGACGCCGTACCCTCCTCCGCCCGCTCGCGTGGATGCCTGTGCGGGAGGCGGAGGCATGGCGGCCACCGGCGCCATCATCGGGCGTGGCAGCGGCCCTGCCGAGGCGCGCGACATCTCCTCCTTCGCCATCTTCTTCATCTTCGCGGGCGCAAAGCTCCCCGTCGTCTCCTCATCGGCCGACAAAAGATCCGCGGCCTCGTACGCAGCGATCTCGGCCGGCGGAGGACGCCCGGTGTCCGGCGCAGACTCGAGGGCGCTCGCGCCGAGCAACGTCGAGACGAGCCTCGCGTCTTCTTCGGGATCGCGCGCGATCAGATCGACGGCGTCACCGATCAGGCGAGCCACTCCGTCCTTCACGGGTGCGACGGCCATCGCGAGGAGAATGCGCTCGACGGTGTTGAGCTTTCCAAACGCCCAGGGTTCGAGATAACGGCCGAGGTTCTCGCCAAGGAGAAAGCGATCGATGAAGGTCTTGTCGCGCTTGTGCGCGAGATATGGCTGCACGACGGCCGAGAAGAACGACGGGTCCTTGCGCCACAAAAAGAGATGAAGCTCGTGGCACGCGTATTTGCTGTACTTCGCGCGCTTCGTCGCGTCGTCGAGCGACGTCCACTCGGCGACGAAGCCGAACTCACGAAGCGCCTCGTCATCGCCGGTGAGCGTGAGGAGCAGCTGATGCGCGCGCTTGATCGAGTCGACGAGCTGGATCTTGCCCGTGCGCACGTCGTCGACCACGACGGTCGTGCCGGACGGCACTCCATCCACGCGACGGTCTTCGGCGTAGTGGTGCTTCGGATCGAGCGCGAGACGCAGGCGCAGATCGCGCGTCGTCGCCGTGCGTGACGGAAGCGGCAGATGGGCGATCGACGTGAGCGAGGGGTCGACGACGATCACGGTGATCATCTGCGCCGAGGAGCCAAGCTCCGCGATCGGTATCCGGAGCTCGCCGCTCTCGTCGAGGACGCGGTTGTCGAGGACGACCGCTCCGCCCATCAAGAAGTCGACCGTCGGGAACCCCGGCTGCTCCGCCGCGCCTGCTTGGGTCTGGTAGGGGCTTCCGGCCGTGCCGGGCATCCCTCCCCGCGCCGGTGCCGGTGCGGGCGGGCTCTGCGGATAAGCCATTCCTCCGAGCGCGGTCTGCACCGCGGTGGAGGTCGTTCGCAGCGACCACGGATTGAGGAGAAGCCCTGGCTTGTCGAGCATCGTGCCGGGGCGACGCTGCGCGTGCCGGCGCTCGAGCACGTAACGATACTCCTCACCGATGTCGCGACCGGAGACGTAGTGAGAGATCGCACGCGTGCTTCGCGCCCACAGAGGCAACGTGGGCGGCACGAGGAGCGTGGACGAGAGCACCCGGTCACTCACGAAGCGCGTCGCGATCACGTGCACGCGCGTGTGCGAGGTGGCGCCCGATACGCGAATCCGGAGGCTCTCGCCGTCCTTGCCGCTCTCTCGCCCGAGATGACGGAGGAGCGGAAGCGGCGGCGTGATCTCGAGGATCGAGTTGCCCGCGATCGCCCACTGCGGGTTCGTCGCCGACCGCGGCGCGACCGCGATCGTGATCGCCGTCCGCTGACCTCGTGTCGTGAGCTGGAACTCGCCCGCCCCGAGCCCCTCGACCACGAGACATCGATCGACGAGCTTGACGTGAGAGGTTCGATCGAACGCAGGCGCAGATCCACGCACCTCGGTCAACGTGACGTCGCGGAGCTCCACGCCGTCCTTCAACGGAAGCGCGATCGCGTCACCCACCGCCGCGTGCACGAGCGCGGGAGGCGAGGTCTCTTCGGGGACGAGGCTCCACGTGCGCTGCCCGTTCGCGAGCGCCGCGGTCATCGCGGTCACGCCCTCGAGCGGTCCGAGATCGACGGCGCCCTCTGCGTCAGTCTCGAGCATGACGGAGATCACGGGCGTGATGCTCCGATGGTAGAGCGTGAGCGAGATCGCATGCGCCGCCAGCGGCTCGCCCGTCTTGCCGAGGACGTTCAGGACGTAACGCGCCCTTGCGGCGTCGCCGACACGTGCAAGATGCAGCGTCTTCGTCTCTTCGCTCGTGTGGATCAAATTGACGGCGGCTCCCGCGCCGTCGCTGACATCGACCGTCTGCTGCGTCGACATGACGCGAACGCGGCCACGCAGGTTCACCGTGATGTACGTGATGCCGTCGGGAATGTTGATGTCAAACGCGGCGTCTTGGTTGTCCGTGAGCGTCACGGGCTGCGTCTTCGAAGACGACGTGCCCGCGAGATCGGTCACGATGACATCGAGGCTTGGCTCCTCGATCAACGTGACCGACGCAGGCACGCCTGCGATCGTCAGCGTCGGGCGACACACCACCCGCGCGATTTGATTGGCGACGAGCGACTCACGCTCGAGATGAAACCCTGCCCGCAGCTGTACGACCTCCGCCGGGTGATCGAGCACGGCGCGCTGCGCGACCTCGCCGTGAACGAGCAGGATCGGCGTCGCGCCTGGACGCGTCGAGAACGGGATCGAGATCCCGAGCCCGTCTTCGCGAGGAGAGAGCTCACGACCGGACAGCCAGACGCGAGCGTCGGGCAGGAGCGTGCCGTTCTCGTCCATGACGCGAACGACGAGACCTGCCGAGCCCGTTCGAACGACATGACGGAGCGACCCCTTGCGAATGAGCGCGCGGCTCGAGCGCCCGTTGCCGATCAGCTCGACGATGTACGTGCCCGGACGTTTGCATGCGGGCAGCGCGATCTTCTCGCGCGTGCGACGCATCGGCGGCACGTTCTCGAAGCGCAGCTTCTGCTCGGCGCCGCTCGGCACCATACCGTCGAGATCGAGGCTGGTGTCGACCTCGGCGTTCTTCGATTGGAAGTACGCGAGAGTGTTGATGCGAAACACCTTCACCTCGAGCTCCTTGACGTTCTTGACGTCCACCTCGAGCGTCACGTCATCATCGGCGGCGAAGGTCACGCGGTTCTGTGGGGCGAGCTCGATGTCCACGCGATCGCGGAGGGCGGTGAGCCTCGCCGTGCCGAGCACCTTGGCCCATCGCTCGGGCTCCGGGTCGCCGTTCAAGAGGCGCGTGGTCGCGAGCACCTCGTCGATCACCTCGCTGCTGATGCGTTGACGGAACGCCGAGCCATCCTCGGTGCGAAGGAAGTGCGCGAGGAAATCACGCACGAGCGCGTCATCCTGCGTCGTCGACGGCTCGAGCCCCGAAGCGCGCAGCGCGTAGACGTTCGGGCGCACGAGCTGATCGGCGCTATGACGCGCAAGCCAGTCGCGCGCGACCCAGCTCGCGTTGCGCGGCAGCTCGATGTACGCGAGGAAGCGTGAACGATCGTAGACGCCTCGTGACCGTCCGAGCTCGAGCTGATGGAGGAGCACCTCCGCCTTCAGCGTGTTGAAGCTCGGCGCGAGGGTGGAGACGAAAGGCCAGATCCGATCGAGAAACGCCGCGCGTTCGTCGCGGTCGAAGCGCAGATCGACCCAGCTCGGCGGCCGGTGTCGCGTGAGCATCGCGTCGACCCACGTCGCTTGCGTGCGGAGCTCCTTGCGCTTCGACGCGAGCTCCTCGAGCTGAGCGATCGTGAGGCGATGGTGAATCGGAAGCGAGCCGAAGGTCGTCGCCGGGTTGTCGGCGAAGTCGCGCGCGATGATGTCGACCACGTTCACGTTCGGCAGGTTCGTCCGCCAGAGCCGCGACAGCAGGTTGCGCCGTCGTGTGACGTCGCCGTCTTGGATCCAAGGCGCCACGTCTTCGAGCGCCCAGTCCGTGATGCCGCTCAGATCGCCGCGTCGCCGATCCTGCTCTTTGACGAGGAGATCGCCATCGACGAGCTTGGGATCGAGCTTCGTCGGGTGATGCTGCGCCTGAACGACGACCTCCGCGCGATCGTCGAGCGCGAGCCCGAGCTCACGACGAAGCTCCTCGGCGGTCTTCGCGAGGTCTCGCTGCGAGCGAAGGAGGAGCTGGCGGCGCTCGAGACGCTGGCGATGGTTGTCCGCCTCCCACGATCCGCCGTGGCGCGCCTGCCACGAGCTCAGGATCTCCTCGACCTCGTCGAGCCGTCCTGCGTGCTGGAGAAACACGCCTCGCCAGTAGTCGTGTTCGGCGGTGCCCGGCAGAAGCGTGGAGAGCGCCGCCGAACGATCTACGCCGAGAGCAAGCTGCTCGATTTGCTCGATGTCCATGGCGCCCACGATACGGGGGCTTCGGAGCGCGCGAAAGCGTCAACGGAGCGAACGGGGAGGCCTATTTTTGCGGCCTCTCGGACTTGCACGGGTTCGCGGTCGTCTCGGGGTCGACGATCGGCAAGAGCGCTTCGATCTTGTCGCAAAGCTCCTTCTTCGACTCCGCGCGGATCGTGACGTGTCCGAGCTTTCGTCCCGGCGACGCGTCCTTGCCGTACGCATGGAGATGGGCGCCCTCGACCGCGAGCACGAGCTCCTTCGGCGGCAGCTTGCCGATCGCGTTGATCATCGCCGCGTGACCGACCATGCGCGTCGACCCGAGCGGCATCCCGAGGATCGCGCGCACGTGGTTCTCGAACTGGCTCGTCTCCGATCCTTCGATCGTCCAGTGCCCCGAGTTGTGCACACGAGGCGCCATCTCGTTCGCGAGGAGATCACCGTTTGGCTTCATGAAGAGCTCGATCGCGAGCACACCGACGTAGTCGAGCGCGCTCAGCACATCGGCCGCGTGCTTCTCGGCGCGCGCTTGCAGCTCGGGGGTCCATACGTCGCTCTTCGGGAGCGAGAGGCGAAGGATGCCGTCGCGGTGCTCGTTTTCGACGAGCGGCCAGAAGCGCGTCTCTCCGCTTCGGCTTCGCACCGAGAGGATCGACAGCTCGCGCTCGAACGGCACGAGACCTTCGACGATGAGCTGCGCGGCGCCGAGCGCTTCCCATGCGTGGTTCACGTCCTCCTGGGTGCGGAGGACCATCTGGCCTTTGCCGTCGTAGCCAAAGCGGCGCGTCTTGATGACGACGGGCAGCCCGATGCGCTCGATCGCGCGATCGAGCTCTTCGCGTGACGAGACGGCGGCGAACGCGGGCGTGGGGATCCCCATCCGCTCGAAGAACTGCTTCTCGTCGAGGCGATCCTGGCTCACCTCGAGCGCACGCGGAGGCGGGAAAACAGGCACGAGCTCGTTCAGAAACCGCGCCGAGCCGACAGGCACGTTCTCGAACTCGTAGGTGACGACGTCGCTCTTTCGCGCGAGCTCGGAGAGGCGCTCTTCGTCGTCGTAGGCGCCGACGCGCAGGTTGCCGACGTGCCCCGCAGAAGACTCCGCGCCCGGGTCGAGGAAGACGAAGCGCTGCCCGAGCGTGTAGCCCGCGAGCGCGATCATGCGGCCGAGCTGCCCGCCGCCAAGGACGCCGATCGTCATTTCTTACCAGCAGGAGGCGCCGCGGCGATGCGACGATCCGAGTCGACGGGGGTGATCGATCCCGGCGCCGACTCTTCGGCCTCGGGCGGCACGCGCGGGTCGGAGCGATCGAGCACGCTCTGGGTTTGGTCGTCACGCTGGCGCGCGAGCGACGCACGTGTCGCCTTGTCACGACGCGCGAGGATCTGCGCCGCGAAGAGCGCGGCGTTGATCGCGCCTGCCTTGCCGATCGCGAAGGTCGCGACGGGGACGCCGGCCGGCATCTGCACGATCGAGAGCAAGGAGTCGACGCCGCGAAGCACCTTCGACTCGATCGGGACACCAAGCACGGGCAGGAGCGTCTTCGCGGCGGCCATCCCGGGCAAGTGCGCCGCGCCGCCGGCTCCCGCGATGATCACCTCGAGGCCACGCTCTTCCGCCTTCGACGCGTACTCGAACAGAAGGTCGGGCGTGCGATGCGCCGAGACCACACGCGTCTCGAACGGGATACCGAGATGCTCGAGCTGGGTCGCGGCGTGAATCATCGTCTCCCAATCCGAGACGGAGCCCATGATGATGCCGACTTTCGGCGCCTGTGTAGTTGCGGTCATGTGTGGTTCGTTTCGTCGCGACGGAGGGCGAGAGCACCTGTGCTCCGTCTTCGCGTCGTCTGTTCTAGGACGTCGCGCGAGAATACCAAGATCCCAGAATCCCGCTTATCCTCTCTCCACGATGGCCTTTCGCTCTTCTTTCTTCACGTCTAGCGGCGGCGCGTTCGTGCGCGTTTTGTTCTTCCTCCTCCCGCTCTCGGCGGCGGCTTGGGCAGCAGGCTGCAGCGACGATACTCCTGCCGATCCGGGTGGAGACGTCGACTCGGGCACGGATACGTCGGTGCCCGTGCAGACCGATACGGGCGCGCCGGACACGAACACGACGCCCAAGCGAGACTGCAAAGACGATCTCGAGGCTGATGGGATCTGGAAGCACCTCGAGTGCAGCGGGATCTACGAGTCGTTCGGCGACAAGAAGATCGCGGCGGACGTGAAGCCCTACAAGCCCGGCGTCGAGCTGTGGAGCGACGGCGCGGAGAAGTCCCGCTTCATCTATCTGCCGCCCAGCGAGAAGATCGACACCTCCGATTTCAACGAGTGGGTGTTCCCGGCAGGGACGAAGGTCTGGAAGGAGTTCAAGGTCGGGGGCAAGCGCATCGAGACGCGCCTCTTCACGAAGCTCCAAGACAAGTCGTGGGTGCACACGAGCTACCGCTGGACCGCCGACGAGACGGACGCGATCCGCAAAGATGGCGGCGAGAAGATCCCCGGTATCGGAAAGAACGGCGCGACGTACGAAGTGCCGGGCACCGGTCAGTGCGATGAGTGTCACCAAGGACGGCGCGATCAGATCCTCGGCTTCGACGCCGTGAGCCTCGGCCTGCCCACCGCGACGGGTCAGACGCTGGCGACGCTCGCGACCGAAGGGAAGCTGTCGGTGCTGCCCCCGAAGACGACGCTCACGTTCCCCGAAGACGCGACGGGTGAGAAATCGTCGAAGGCGATCGGCTGGGCGAACATCAACTGCGGACCCTGCCACAACGACAACCCGAACGCGCGTGCGGCCTTCGCCGCGCACTTCCTCGTCCGCGCGACGCAGCTCGCCCCGACGGAAGGCGGCGCTCCGGCGACCGTTCAGGATCTCGACATCTACAAGACGGCCTACTGCAAGCCGGCAGGACGCCTCGAGCCTGCTGATGCGGGCGCCGACGCGGGCGGCTTCTACCTCTACATTCGCGGCGCCGAGCCAACGCGGAGCTTGATGTCCGTCCTGTCGGGCCAGCGCGCCGTCCCGCCGGACGAGCCTTCCTCCACGTTCCAGATGCCGCCGCTCGTCACGCGTGTCGTCGACGAGGCTGGGCATCAGCAGCTCGTCGATTGGATCGCTGCGCTGCCGCCGTGCCCTTGAGCTCGCGCTGAGCTCGACGCGCACAAAAGGCAACGGGCCCTCGCTTGTGACGAGAGCCCGTTAGACGTTCCTTACCGTGCTGAGTCGTGTGCGGATTGTCATGAACCCCTAGCCCGAAGGCTAGGTGGGCGGCTCTGACCGCGCTTCAGGCTTCCGAATTATCCAGAGCTCGAGGAGATGGTCCGGCGTGCACAACGAGCGATCGTTTGCCTCCCTGGTTCACATACATAAGGGGATCATGAAAACCACAAACACGAACCCGACAGAGGGAACGCATCCAAGCGTAGGAAGCTTGATCGAGTCGGTCAACGCTCAGCGCGCTGCGCCCGTGAAATGACGCGGCCCTCACGCTGCCGCTTGCCGCGCACGCTTCCACACTCCCTGTCGGTCGTTTCTGCAAACAAACGGAAATTTCCGACGAAAAGTGGGCCATTTCCCGTGGGAATGGCGACATCGCGGAGATGCAGCAAGAGCTCGATTGGGGTGGTGACTTCGTTTCCGACGGCGGTGGCGAGACGCAGCCCGACTCCCCTCCTCTTCCCGGCGAAGTGATCTTCTCGAGCGCCGAAGAGCAAGCCCAACGTAGCGCAGAGCTCCTCGGCGCTGGCGCGCTCCTCGTGACGCTCCCTCCGCCGATCAAGGATGCGCGCGGCCGTCTCGGTGAGCTCCTCGAAGAGCTCGTCGAGCGCGAGCTCGCGCGGCAGGGCGCGCCGTCTCCTTACCTCGCCGCGTGGTCGGCGATGCCGGAGGACGCGCAAGCGACGCTCGCCGATCAACTCTTCCGTGCGCGCTCGGTGGGCGCGACCGGCCTCGCGATCGCGATGGGATCGCTCCGCGCGATCGCCAACCCGACGCTCTGCCCCGACGACAGCGCGACGCTTCGATGGCTCGCGAACACGACGCGCGAGTCGCCGCTCGTCCTCCTCGTCGACGACGGTGACGTGACGCTCCTCGCGTATCCCTCCCCCGTTCCGCTCACGAAGCTCCTCGCCACGTCGCCGGTGACGACGCATCACCATCGCGATCCGCGGGACGAGTCGCCCGCGCCCTCGATGACGGTCACCGCGAGCCTGTCCTCTTCGCCGTCGTCGGAGATGCTCGCCGAGGTCGTCGTCATGCAGTCTCCCTTCGTCGGCAACGACATCGACGTGAACGTCGACGTCGCGCTGACGACGCCACTGCCGATCGATCAGGACGAGGACAGCGGTCCTGTCATCCTGAGCGGCGACGACGTCACGACGAACGACACGAAGGTGGCCGCGGTCGCGCCGCCCGTCCCCTCGATCGACGCCGGCGAAGCGATCCTTCAAGCCGCCGTCTCGGAGCCGTGCCCCGCGCCGGCGACAGCGACGACGCCCGAAGACGAGCGCACGACGCTGCCCGATGTCCGCGAGAACGAGCCCGTGATCGAGGCCGCGCCGGCACCCGAAGAGCCTGCCGCACCTGCTCCGGCCGCCGAGGTCGAGGTGGAGGCGCCGCCGGCGCCCGAGGTCCTCGCGCCGTCGCCCGCGATCGCCGCGCTCGCGCCGCTCATGGGCGCGTCGTCTCCTTCGCCGTCCTCTTCATCCTCGTCTTCGTCTTCCCAGAACCGGCGGACGCGTCGCACGGTGACCGCCGGCATCCCGGTCAGCGGACCGAACGACGCATGGCGCACGTGGGCGATCGCGCTCTCCGCCGCCAAAGGCGCGCAGCCGCTCGCCGTGTTCGAACGGCTCTTCGCCGAGAGCTATGTGCCGCTCTCGAACGCGATCGCGGCAGGCCTCGACGATCCGCGCGCGATCCGTGCCTACGACGAGTTCCGTCGTTCGTTCGAGCGCTCCTACACCGATGGCTTCGCGACGTTCGGGGCAACGAACCGAAGGCCACGCCTCGTGATGGATGCCTACGACGTCGCGTCGAAGCAAGCGCGCCTCCACAACGCACGGTCGGCGCACATCCTCGTCGTCGACTCGATGCGCTTCGACGTCGGCTGCATGGTCCGCGATGCGCTCTCACGCGAGGCAGTCGGCTTTGCGTCGCTCACGTCGGAGAACATCTTGTGGAGCGCCCTACCGACGACGACGATTCGTCAGCTCGAGACGTTCGCGCGAGGCATCGACGCGCTCCGTGCGCCAGCGCGCGAGGAGCCCTCCGAGTCGCTCCGCGGCCGCGCGGCGGAGGTGGTTCGCCGGCTTCGCGTCGGATCCCGTGAGCTCTACAAGCTCGACCTCATCCCCGCGATGCTCGAGACACGCATCTCGGACGTCGTCGGTGCCTTGCCCGAGATCGCCGAGGCGACCGCGGAGGCGATCGCTCGTCACGTCTCCACGCTACCGCCGCGGACGCTCCTGTTCGTGCTCGGCGATCACGGCTTCTCGATCGATCGACGTGGAGAGGTGAAGACCGGCGGCGCGTCGCCGGAAGAGGTGCTCGTCCCCGCGTTCGCGTGGCTCGTTGGCGAGCTTCACTGAACCATCACGGAACCGAACCGCTACGGCTGCTTCCAACACGAGAGCCGCTGGCCGGGGAGGCCGGCGGCTTTGCACACGAAGTTGAGCGGGCACGGACAGTCGTGCGTGCAGGCTTGCTTGCCCGAGTCGTCGGTGCGGCAGACGAGGCCGTCCTGACACTGTCCCTGGTCGCCATCGCAGTCTGCCTGACCTGTGCTGCAGCGGCATTCGGCGCCGAGCGATCCGACCGGCCCGCGGGACGCGGAGATGCCGCTCGTGGGGTCGACGGCGCATCCAACGAAGATGCCGAGCGCGGTGAGCGTGAGAACGATGGCGTTGCGAATCATGGGGTGGCCTCTGCCGAGGGTCGTGGGCTTGTCGGAGTCACGAACGAAGGTACGTGAAGGATACTGGCTTGTGCCTTTCGGGCGCAGCCGACGCTCGGCAAGGGATCTTCGTGCAGGGCCCGTGCCGAACGAAGCCCTGGATAGAGGCCACGAATTCTCGGAATTTCCTGGGCCTCCCCACACGTGCGCCGAGGTGGAGCGAATGGCTCTTCACAGTGCGTCCGTTCACGATTCGACCTCGGTGTGGATGTGGTCGTGGTGGAGATCGGGCACGTGCGGATGATCGTGCTCGTGCCTCGCGTGGCGATGCTGGTGGGTGTGCTCGCCTTCGGGCATCGGATCGTGGACGTGGTCGTGATGTCCGTCGTCGTGCCGGTGCGCATGCTCATGCTCGATTGGCTCGTGCACGTGCGTGTGGCGATGCTGCTCGGTCAGATGGAGCACGAGCGCCATCCCCATGAGCGCGGCCGACGCGATCATCATCGACGTGACCGGCTCACCGAGCGCGGCCGCGAGCAGCGCGCCCCAAAACGGCCCCGACGCGAACACCGACGCCGTACGGCCCGCGCCGATCTCACGTTGCGCGCGCAAGTAGAGGCGGAGGCTCGCGCCGTACCCCGCGCCGCCAGCGATCAAGAGCCCCGCACTGGCGCCGATCGATGACGGCCATGCCTCATGTGTCACGAGCGCGATCACGAGCGAGAGCAGAGCTCCCACCGCACCCTTCGACGCGACGATCGACGAAGGGTCGACGGAGGAGAGCGGCTTCGCGATCGCGTTGTCGAGCGCCCACGAGAGCGACGCGCCGAGCACGGCGGCGAGCCCGAGCGCGCTCGTCGATACACCCGCGCTCGCCGCGGCCCCGTCGACGCGCGCGCGATCGACGACGAGCACGGCGCCCGCGACGAGGAGGAGAAACGCCGCGCCGGCCACACGGCGACCGACGTGCTCTCGATAGAGCAGACGCGCGAGCGCGATCGTGAAGAGCGCCTCGAGGTTCAACATCAACGAGCCGGCCGTGCCGCTCGTGTGCGCGAGGCCCCACGCCAGGAGCGACGGCGCGATCAGCGCGCCAAAGATCGCGACGAGCAGGATGCGTGGCGCATGCGCGCGCTTGACCGGCGCCTCTCGGCTCGATCGAGACACCGCCCCGACGACCGCGGCGCCCGCGTAGAGGAGCATCGCGGTGACGAACGGACCGGCGCCCTTGCCGAAGCGTTGAACGAGCGGCGTCGTCAGACCGAACGAGAGCGCCGACGCGAGCGCGAGGAGCGTGCCGTGGAGCGCGGGCCGCTTCTTCGAGGAGTGCGGATGGCCCTCGCCGTCGTGGTCGTGGTCGTGCGCCATCCGCTCCTCGCGCTCGTCAGAGTAGCACCTTGGCCGACGTGAGCGTCTCCGCGTGAGGGGTTGTCTCGAGGACGAGGGTGGTTACGCTCGTCGAAACCGGTCACGCGTTTCGTTGGGAGGCGAAGTGCGGCGGTGACCCTGCGGCCGCGGCGGAAACGCCGCCGGTCGGATGATTTCCTGCGAAGAAAGAAGCACACGTGAATACCGAAAGCTCGCCCACCCCTACGCCCGCGGCGGTTCCCCTCACCGTCGGCGATGCGTTCAATCGTCGTAAGAAGCTCGAGGCCGACCTCCAGACGTGGATGGGTCGTCTCCAGGCCGCGGGCGCCGTTCGTCGTTCTTTTCGCACGCAGGTGATCGAAGGAGCAGAGGCGTTCGTCCCCGACGCCGGCTCGGAGAAGCAGTCGACGCGTCACTACACCGTCGACGAGTGCCGGGCGAAGATCGCGGAGATCGCGCGTGAAGACCGCGAGCTCGCGCTGCGTATCTCGCTGACGAACCAAAGCGCGCGCGCCGAGGTCGAAGACCTCGACGGCAACGTGCGCTCGTACAGCATCCCCGAGCTCTTGGTGCTCAAGAACGACATCATCCCGAAGCTCGAGCAGGCTGCCCGCGCCGTGCCCGTCCGCGCCGACAACGTCAGCGTGTTCGAGACGGGCGCCGATTTCGTCAAGCACCGGAACGTCACGAAGGTGGAGCGCAAGCGCGAGACCTTCAGCGACAAGGGCCTGAAGGCCGAGGAGATGGTCACGCTCGGCTACGACGTCGTCGAGATCACCGACTACGGTCTGCCCGCGCGCTCGATGTACAACGAGATCGATCGCGTCGGAGAGTTTCTCCAGCGCGTGAAGCAAGCGATCCAGCGCGCCAACAAGACGGAGCTCGTTCCGGCGAGCTAAAAAGCTGGGGAACCCGCGTCTTCCTGCCGAAGGAGCGGCTGCAAGTCTGTCACCTCGAAAACGTCTTCAGCAAATTCCGCCCACCACAAGCAGAGATGGTTTGTTCGTTGCAATGAGCAATCGGTCACTTGTCTTGCGCAAGCGGTAACACGCAAAGCGTATCGTCCCACGACATGGTCTCCATCCACCATGGCCGGGTGTCGGGTTCCCCTTTTTTTCTTCTTCCTACCGCACGCGAGCGAGTAAAACGCTCGCGAGATGAGCAGCCTTCTCGATCGTTTCCTCGAGCGTGCGCACGATTCCCGAAGCGCATTCGTCGATGAGCGCGGGTCGTCGTCATATGCCGACGTCGTGCGCAACGCGATCGCCGTGAGCAGCGCCCTCGATCTCGCTCCGCACGAGCGCGTCGCCCTCCTCATCCATCCGAGCGCCGATTTCCTCTCGGCGTTCTTCGGCGTGCTGATGGCAGGCGGCACGGTCGTCGTCTTGTCTCCGCTCCATCCCGAGCCGGAGACGCGCTTCTTCTGCGCCGACGCCGGCGTCCGCACGATCCTCTTCTCGGAGCCGATGCGATCGCTCGCGAGCCCACACGGAGCGCACCACAAGCTCCAACAAATCGACGACTTCGAGACCACCATCAGCGAGCCCTCGCGCACGGCGAAGATCGCGGAGTCGGCGCCCGCGCTGCAGCTCTACACGAGCGGCACGACCGGCAAGCCGAAAGGCGCCGTCCTCACCCACGCGAACATCGGCATCCAGCAGAAGCTCGTCGGCGAGGCGTGGGGCTTCTCGGAGAGCGACGTCCTTCTCCACTCGCTGCCGCTCCATCACATGCATGGCCTCGCGATCGCGCTCCTCACCGCGATCGGCGCCGGTGCGTCCGTGCGCCTGCGATCAGGCTTCGACGCGAAGGCGATCTGGGAAGACATGGCGAACGCCACCGTCTTCATGGGCGTGCCCGCGATGTATCACCGGCTCTTCCTCGCGTTCGATAGCGCGTCCGAAGGGGACCAAGCGCGCTTTGCTTCGAACGCAAAGCAGCTTCGCCTCGCGACGAGCGGGAGCGCCGCGCTGCCCGTCGTGCTCGCGCAGCGCTGGCAACGCATCACCGAGACGATCCCGCTCGAGCGGTTCGGCATGACCGAGATCGGCGTGGGGATCTCCAACACGCTGCGAGGTCCTCGCTTCGCCGGGCACGTCGGCTTTCCGCTTCCGACGGTCGAGACGCGGATCGTCGGCGAAGACGAGACGACGGACGCCGACGTCGGCGAGCTCTGGATCCGCGGCCCGAGCGTGTTCGCGGGTTACCATCAGCGCGAGGAAGAGACGAAGCGTGCGTTCGCTCCCGATCCGAACGGCGGCGTGCCATGGTTTCGAACCGGCGACACCGTCACGCGAAACGGCGAGCTCGAAGGCGCTCCGTTTCGCATCCTCGGCCGAACGAGCGTCGATATCTTGAAGAGCGGCGGCTACAAGCTGAGCGCGCTCGAGATCGAGGAGGTGCTTCGCGAGCACGACGGCGTCCTCGAGGTCGCGGTCGTCGGGATCCCCAATGAGGCGTGGGGTGAAAAGGTCGTGGCGTGCGTCGTCCGGCGGCGTGACGACGCCTGCGACGCGGAGGGGCTTCGGGCGTTCGTTCGCGAGCGGCTCGCGCCCTACAAGGTGCCGAAGGACGTGATTTTCCTGGGCGAGCTCCCGAAAAACGCGCTCGGAAAGGTCGTCAAACCCGACCTCATCCGCTCGCTCTCGGGCCCCCTCGAAACGCACCTACCTTCACCTACTCCATCCGCCTGAGACGCGGTCGTATCCTTGCGAGATCGCACTCTTGGGCTAGGGTGCCGGGCCGCCATGCTCCGTTCCCTCCTTAATAGTGTCCTGCTTGGGTCCCTCGTCGTTGGCTTCGCGGCCTGCGCCGCGAACAGCGACCGCACGGGCTTCGAAAACACGCCGGCCCCTGCCGCGTCCACGCCCGATCAAGGAACGCCGGCCACGCCGGGCGGAGACTTCGGAAAGCAGAACCCGCCAGCACCGCCGGACGTCGCCGAAGTGCACGAGGTCTACGGTCACAGCGCGACCACCCTCTACAAGCTCGATCCCGTCTCGAAGGCCGTCAGCGTCATCGGCGACTTCTCGGACGGAGCGAAGATCATCGACATCGCCCTCGACGAGAAGTCGAACCTCTTCGGTGTCTCGCTCAACGTCCTCTACACGATCGACAAGAACACGGCGAAGTGCACCGAGATCAAGACGGGCAATTACCCGAACTCGCTCTCGTTCGTCCCGAAGGGCACCGTCGACGCGAACGAAGAGGCGCTCGTCGGTTACGACCTCGGCAACTACGTGCGCATCGACGTGAAGACCGGCGGCGTTACGACGATCGGCAAGCTTGGCGGCAACCTCGAGTCGAGCGGTGACATCGTCTCCGTCAAGGGTGGCAAGACGTTCCTCACCGTCAAAGGTGGCTCCTGCACGAAGAACGACTGCCTCGTCGAGGTGGATCCGGCGAACGGCAAGATGCTCAAGAACTGGGGATCGATCGAGCACTCGAAGGTGTTCGGGCTCTCCTTCTGGGGCGGCAAGGTGTACGGGTTCGACGAGTCGGGCAACCTCTTCGAGGTCACCTTCGGGACGAACCAGCTCGCCACCACGCCGATCTCGATCCCGCAGAAGCCCACCGACCTGAGCTTCTGGGGCGCCGGCTCGTCGACGTCCGCGCCGCTCGTCGTCGATCCGCAGTGATCGATCTCACACGAAGCGAGCGAAGCTCGTTTTGTGCGTCGCCTTGAAGCGCCGATACCACGCGCAGAGCGGGTAGAGGATCACGAGCACGCCCAGCGCGCCGTAGTACGCGGAGCCGATCCCGAGCTTCTCGTGAAGCCCTGTCACCTTCGACACGAGCGTGAGCAGGTGCAGGTGAAGCAAGTAGTAAAAGAGCGCCGTCGACCCGAGCACACGGAGCGGCTCGAGCACGCGCGGGAGCGTCCGACCGGCCAAGACGCGGAAGAGAAGCGCGAGGAGGAGCGCCGCGATCCCGAGCTCGAGGCCGATGTACGTCGCGCTCGGCGGATACTTGCTGACGTGAAGCCACTGGATGAGCGATTGGTCCTCACGCGTGAGCAGCATGTTGCCGTAAGTGTTCTTCGCACGGAGCAGCGCGAAGACGACGAGGCCGATCACGCCGGCGATCGCGAGCGTACGTGAGGCGAGACGCGCCTCGTCCTTTCCCTCGGCGCGCCACTTCACCAGACGCCGGCCAAATGCCCAGCCGAGCATCATCATCGAGAGCCAGGGGATCATCGGATACGCGACGATGAGATGGTTGTCGTAGAAACGTCCTCCTGCGACGAGCATCGCGAGCGTCGGCTCTTCGAGCAGGCTCATCGTCGCGACGAACCCGAGCAGCACCTCGGAGAAGAACGCGATCAGGATCGCGAGGATCAGCATCGTGCGATCACCAAGCCGGCGTAGCGCGGCCATCGCGATCAGCGACGAGCCAATCGCAAAGAGCACCTGCAGGAGGAATCGCCCCGGCCCGACCATCGCGAACGACATCCATACGAGCTCGAACACCAGGATGAGAAAGCCGCGGGCGAGGATGTGTTGATCGATCGCTCGCTCCGACTCACCGCGCGCACGACGTGACTCCGTCGAGATCGCGAGCGACGTCCCCGCGAGCGCGATGAACGTGGGCGCGCAGAGATGCGTGATCCACCGCGTGAAGAACTGCCCCGCCGGCAGAGGCGTCCCGGCGTTGTAAAAGAAGAACGAATCGGTGAAGAGACGCCCGCCGTTGAACGCCTCCGAGGCATGGTCGATCGACATCAAGACCATGACGATGCCGCGGAGCACGTCGATCGCGTCGAGACGCCGCGACTCTGGGGTGGCGGGCGCGGGCGCTGGCTTTGGCGGCGAGTCGTCGCTGTCCGGAGCCTCGTCGTCGTGGTCGTCGTCGTGCTCGCTCATGTCGCGTGCCAGTCTCCGGCGCACGTGGAACGAAGCCACGTACGCTCAGGAAAAAAGACTACTTCGTTTGCATCGGGAGCTCGCGGAGATCGTTCGCCCCTTCGGCGCATTCTCGATCTATGCTGCGCGCCCTTTGAAGACGACTCACCTTTTCTCATCGCTCACGTTCACCGCCGGCGTCACGCTGCTCGTCGCTTCGTCGGGTGCTTGCTCGAGGAAGCCTCCGCCGGTCCCCACCTGCGTCGCCGCGATCGACGAGGCGGGCGCGAAGGCCGAAGAGCGCTGGCGCGAGCGCGCCAAGGGCAAGAACACGCCGATGAGCAACGAAGAGGATCGCGTGATGAGCCGGTGCGCCGCGCTCTACTCCGAGAAGTCGTGCCGCGAGGCGAACGAGAACTTCGACAACGGCCCGGCCGAGATGCGCCTCGCCGTGCTCGCCAAGACCTGCCGCGACGCGTACTGCCCGAAGCTCGCCGCCCCGAAGCCCACGCTCTGCGAGAACAAGGATCCTTCGACCGGCGACTACGCGAGCGGCTGGCGTGAGCTCGACACCGCCATCCTCAAGCACGATCACGGCGCCAACGCCGAGCCCGTGCTCGAGGCGAAGAAGCGCGCGAACCTGCGTGTGATGAAGGCGGCCGAAGCCTATTACGACGCCGGCGCGCCGGACTTCCTCGGTCCGCGCGACGCGGGCGCGAGCGACGCGGGCTCTGCGGGCGACGCGGCCTCTGCGGCGGACGCCGCGAAGGCTCACTGAGCCGTCGATCCGTCGCGCGCGTCACCGATCACGATGAGGTGCGCTTGGCGATCGTGCACGAAGCGGGCGACGACGCGCACCTCGTCGTCGTCCGCGAGACCGACGCATCCGTCGGTCGTGTCGAACGTGTTGACGAGGCCGCCGAGCCAGCGCGCCTCCCGCGCCGGTCCATGAACGCCCACCGCGCTCCCCGTCATCCCACGCGCGCGCTGCTCGGGCGTCGGATAGCCGATCGGCAAGAATTGCCCGAAGCGTGCGCTCGGCACCGCGTCAGCCAGAGGGTACTCGCCGATCGGGAGCTTCTTGTCCCCTTCCCTCGACTTGCCGAGGCCGCTCTTCGCGAGACGCACGCGAAAGCTCTTCTCGAGACGCCAGCCTCGGTCACAGAGGTGGAGCTGATGCGTGCTCGGATGAACCTCGACGTGCGCGCGCTCCGATCGGCCGCACTCCGTCTCGCTCACGCGACCTCCGGGTGGGAGCGGGTTGGCCCCGTAGGCGCAAGCGCCGCTCGCGATCGTCATCGCGACGACGCGGGCGAGGCAGACGAGGCGTGGCGAGAAGCGAAGCCCTCGTTTCGAGCGGGTCACGCTCGTTCATCGTTCGAGCCCCTGCCGATGTGACCAGGCAGGAGCACACTACTTGCCACGTGGTGGAAGGACCTTCTTGCCGCCCGGCGGGGTCGACGGCGGGCCGGGCGGCGGGAGGCCTTTCTTCGGGCTCGGCTTTGCGCTCCCGCCGGTGAGCTTCGCGTCGAAGCCGTCGACCTTCCACCGGCCATGCTCCCAGCGAAGCGCCATCTCGCGCGTCTCGAAGTTCGCGAGCCGCACGCGGTACTTCACCTGGTCGGCTTTGATCGACGGCGTGTCGATGTCGTCGCATGTCTCGAGGATGCTCGGGCCGCCGCCCGCCAAAAACGACGTGCGGAGCCGAACGAGCGTCGCGATGCGCATCGCGCGGACGGAGTCGACGTTCCACAAATGCTCGAAGCCTTCTTCGCCGCCGAGCGACGCGGCGTCTTCGAGCCCTTCGACGCCGATGAGGTGGTTCGAGATCATCTGCTCGAGCACCAGCATGCGTGGCTCGGCCGATCCGAGCTCGCCGAGGAAACCGAGGCATGCGAGCCGAGAGTCCTTCTGGCGATTCGGCGGCGAAGCATGCCTCGTCTCGATCAGCCCCGCGGTGCGCAGCGTATCGAGGACGTAGCGCGACGGCACCGCGAGCCCCACGGCCTCACGACCGGTCACCTTCATCGTGTTGACGCCAAGCACCCTGCCCGACTCGTCCGTCAACGGACCGCCGCTCGATCCGGGATCGATCGGCGCGGTGTGCTGCACATAGGTGAGCGGCCGCGTGCCGTCATCGAGGCGGAAGCTCTCGTTCGACACGTAGCCCTTCGTCGTTTGGTACGACGGCCGGCCCACCATGCCTGGAAAGCCCGTCGCGATCACCGTCTGCTGATCTTTCGCCGGCGCGCGCGAGAACGAGAAGCCCTCGGTCACGGCGAGCTTTCCGGTGGGGCGAAGCACCGCGAGGTCGTGCGCGGGGTTCGAATAGACGACGTCGGCCACGCCGAGCGGCGTCCCATCAGCGAGCTCGAGGAGCGCGCGATCGCCAAGCTCGACGACATGGCGATTCGTGACGACGAGGACCTCGTTGCCTTTCTCGGTCTTCTTGACGAGGAAGAACCCGCTACCGAACGCGCCTTCCGCGCGCGCCTGGTAGAACGCCTTCTCGTCTTCGTCCTTCGTGGACGCCGCGAGCGAGAGCAGCGAGCGCTCGACGCCCGCCGGAGGCTTCACGTGAACGAGCACCGTCAGCTTGCGCGGATCAGGATGCTCCGCGGCGATGAGCTGCTCGGTGAACGGCGCCTCGTGCTTGCACTCCTGCACGAGTCCATCCATCGCGACGGCGAGGTCCTTCTGCACCGCCGCCCAACGGCGCGGCATCGGCGCGGCTGCCTCGGCGCGTGTCTTGATCGCCGCCTGCACCGCCTTGCTCGCCGCGACCGCGCGATCGCGCGACTTCGCGATCGCCGGCGTCGCGAGGCGAAGCGCGGTGAGATCGGCCACGGCCTTGTCGTGCTCTGCGGTCGTCTCGGCGGCGTCGAAGCGCAAGACCGCTTCACGCACGGCGCCGCAGTCGGGCGGACCTTTCGCCTTCTTCGCCGAGGCCGCATCGGCGGCGACGCCGCAGAGCCCGCGAAGCTGCGACCACGCTTCTTGCGTCTCCTTCGCGAGCGGCGCGATGTCGTGGGCGTGCTTCTCCACGCCCTCGCGCTCGCCACGCGCGAACTGCGCCGACTTCTCGAGGGCGACATGCGCGTTCTTCACCTTCGACTCGAGCGTGCCGCTGAGCTTCATCCCCGCGAGCTGTTGATCGAGCTCCACCGCGGCGCCCTCGAACGAGAGGAGGAGCTCGAGGAGACCTGCATACGTCACGATGCGCGTCTTCGCGTCGGCCGAGGAAGACTCGAGCACCTCGCCGAAGCTGATGAGGTCGGCCGCGATCGACGCGCAGCTCGTCCCTTTCGGACCGCTCTTCATGGTGGAGGGATCCTGCGGAGATCCGCCTTTGCATCCCGCGGTCGCGATCACGAGCGCGAGCACGCTCACGGACAAAGACGCGCCGCGCCGAAGCATCGTCCCATGCTAGCTCGTTCTGGCGCGGATTTCGTCAGCGCAGCGCTCGTGCGTCCGCGAGCACCGATGCCGCGTCAAAGGCCGTGCATGTGCCCGCGAAGCTCGTCGTTCTTCGCGAGACCCGTGTGTTTCCACACGATCCGTCCTTGCCGGTCGAGGATGACGACGGTCGGAACGGCTGGGATTTCTCCGAACGGCCCCGCCGCGTTCATCGCGCCGGAGTCACCGAGCGCGACGGGAAACTCGACCCCGAGCGTCTTCCGGTAGGCGTCGACGAGCACGATCTCTTTGCGCGGATGGAGGGCGACCACGGCGTAGTTGACGCGGTCCGCGTCGTTCTTCGCCATGCCGACGAGGTAGCTCACCTGCGCTTGGCCGACGATGTCGCCCGTCGTGACGAACGCAAGCACCGTGGGCTTGCCTCGCATCGCGTCGGAGGAGACCGGTCGCTCGTCGATCGAGTCGAACACGAACACCACCGCCTTGTCGGGCGGCGGGAGCGGCGCGCCAGACTTCGTCGAGATCCCGACCGGCGGACCATCACTCTCTTTGGGTCCACATCCGATGCACACGACCCCATTAACGAGCGCGACGAGCGCGGGAACGAGCGCAGCCCGCATCGTTCACTCGTCGCTCTTCTGCCCGACGAACTGATCTCCCTTGTCGGCGAAGAGCACATTGAACGTCGTAAGCGACCCGTAGCAGCCGGTCACGTATTGCTGCAGCTGCACCTTCTCCTCGGCGCTCAGCTTCTGGTTGCCGTTGATCTTCTGCTCGAGCACACGAAGCTTGTCGCGGATCATCACGATCTTCGAGAACAAGGTCTCGATCGGGATCCGCTTCTCTTGCGTGCCTTCTTTGCCGGGCTTGAGGACGACCTCGCCGCCTTGCCAGCGACCGCCGAGCTCGACGTCGGCGACGCCCAGCTCGTCACGAATGACCTCGCGAAGGACCTCACGGAATTCATCAGCGTTCATGTCGAGCAGCTCCTCGGGTAACTCGAACGATAGGGGCTCACGCGGCGCGCCGGGTGCACGTGCAGGGCGTGGGCTCGTGCGCGGAGAGCGCGTGCGTGTCTCACGAACGGGCTTGCCGGTGAAGGTGCCCTTCTTGACGTACTGCGAGCAGGTGTTGTGCTCGTAGAGCGGCGGTGGCCACACCATGAGCAAGCACTCGCCCTTGCGCTTCACCTCGCCGTTCTCGTCAATCGTCTCGATGACGCGAACGAAGCGCGCGCAGCTACCGCATCGCTTGTCGAGGTCCGGGCGGTCCATGGCAGGTACGTCTTCCGCGCACCAGTGTAACGGATCTAATCGTCCGCTTCTTCGCCGATTGGATGGGCCAGATCGGGCGCGAAGAGATCGATGTAGCGAACGAGCGACGGCGGCGCGCTCCGTCCGCCGCGGCGGTCGGCGACGACGGCGTGCGCGAGGTCCTCGACGACCTGCGGGAGAGGGCTCTCGTTCATCGTGACGCCGACCTCGGCCGCGCAGGTGGCGACGTCGCTCTTGTGCGCGAGCCACTTGTGCCAAGCCTCACGGATCCCGACGTCCGGATCGTAGCGGCAGAAGAGGATCTCCACGAAGTCGAGGTAGAGCGGCGTGATGATCAGGCAGACGCGGTCTTCACCGCGTGCGCCGACGAGCGCGCGCGGCGGCGTGCTGCGGCGCGCTGCACCAACGACGTGGAGGACGATGCGTGCGCGACGCTCATCGTCTTCTTCGACGCCAAGCAGCGGAGCGTAGAGCGCGATCTTCGGGACGCCGACGTCGGGCGCGTCTTGATCGAGCGCGTCGAGCCAGGCCTCGCGACCTTCTGGCGCCAACGACTCGTACGCGAGCGCCGCGGCGGTGACGGCGTCTGCGTCCCGCGCGAGCGCCGCGAGCCACGTGCGCCACGCATTGTGCGCGCGCGGATCGACCGAATTCGTGCGCTCGCTTGCGGCGAGGCGCACGGACGAAACGTCCTTCTCACTGGCGCTTGGCTTTCGCTCGGTCATTTTCGAAGACGAGACCATCCACGTGTTGGTTGGTGCGCGGGGCGATTGACATAGCATCACCGCGCAGAACGGGAAGAGACGACGCTCCTTCCGAAAAGAATTTCCGCGCAGGATTAAGAAGAAGAAAAAAGCAGCGCGTCGATCCCAAGCTCACGCCAGACGCGACCACGACCGCAGCCGCCATCGGATGCACAAGTTTTCCCCAGTCTGGTTCGGTGCATGGGCTAATCCACCCCTAGAATGCTTGACGGCGTCACCTTCTCCACGGGATGGTGGGGGTTACCTGTGGAGACGTGGTGACGACGAGACGGGAGGGGGCGGCTGACTCTGCCGAGGTAATGGCGCTCATCCAGAGGGGCATGCCTCTCGTGGAGACGCTCGCTCATTACATGCGTCGCCGGACTTTTGGTCACGCCACGCTCGACGATATGAGGAGCGCAGGTCGTGAGGCGCTCGTTCACGCTGCGCGCAGCTACGATCCCGCGCGCGGCGTCCCCTTCGAAGCGTGGGCGACGCTCCGGGTTCGCGGCGGGATGATCGACTCGGTCCGCCAAGCGACCGATGTGCCGAAGCGTGTCTTCCGTCAGCTTCGCGCGCTGCAAGCCGCCGACGACGTCCAGAGTGTCGCCGCCGAAGAGCAAGCCGCCTCACCTGCGACGTCCGCCGAAGCCGCCGACGCGCGCTTGGGCGATCAGCTCGCGACCGCCGCGATGGCGATGGCCCTCGGCATGCTCACGAAGGGCAAGTCGGACCGTCTCGAAGAGGCTCCATCGGACGATCGAAGCCCCGAGTCACAAGTGTCGAGCGCGCTCCTCATCGAGCGCGTGAAGCAAATCCTCGCGGAGCGCTCCCCCGAAGAGCGCCTCGTCATCCAGCGCCACTACTTCGAAGACGTCTCGATGGACGAGGTCGGCAAGGAGCTCGGCGTCTCGAAATCGTGGGTGAGCCGCCTCCACACCCGCACGATCGAAGCGATCGTGCGCGGGCTTAAACGCCGCTAAGCGCCTTGGCCAGCGAAAGTACCTTGGTTGGCCAAGGTAGACGGTCTGTTGCCGGACCGTGGCGCCAGCAGTGGGCCAGGTCAGCGACGCACCTGGTTGGCCAAGGTAAACGCGCGTGAGAAGAGAGGTCTGTTGCCGGACCGACGCCGACGCCAGCTCAGCAAAGTACCTTGGTTGGCCAAGGTGAACGCCAGCTCAGCGCGGTACCTTGGTCGGCCAAGCGGAGAGAAGGCGACGGTTGCGGGACCGTGGGCCAGCAGTGGGCCAGGTCAGCGACGCACCTTGGTTGGCCAAGGTAAACGCGCGTGATGAAGAGGTCTGTTGCCGGACCGATGCCACCGACGCCAGCTCAGCGAAGTACCTTGGTTGGCCAAGGTAAACGCGCGTGAGAAGCGGTCTGTTGCCGGACCGACGCCAACTCAGCGAAGACCTTGGTTGGCCAAGGTAAACGCCACAGCGCAAGTACCTTGGTTGGCCAAGGCGGAGAACCTTGGCCAGAGAAGGCGACGGCGGTGGCGGGACCGTGGCGCACTGCGGGCGCCAGCAGTGGCGGCGACGATCGTACCTTGGTTGGCCAAGGTAAACGGCGCTCGGCGAAGCTTGGTTGGCCAAGGCATCCCCGACGTTTCCCGTGCCCCAAAGAAATCGCGCAACGGAGCGGCGGGTGCGGCCGAAGGAAGGGCATGCGTATCTCCAACGCCTCGCTCCGCGAGACCCAAATCATCACCGATCGGCCGCCACGGGGCGGCTCGAAGGTCCAGCCCTCGACCCAACCTGCCGGACGGGCGCGTGACGCGAGCGAGCTCGCCACCGCGGGCGCCCCGAAAGAAGAGAACGGGACCGCGGCACCTCCCCCCACGCAGGTCGAGGAGCCGAGCCCGTTCGCGCGGATCCTGCACGGGCTCGGCGCTGAGGTCGATCGCGGAGAGAAGCTCGTCCGTCGAGCGATTCACGGGTCGAGCGGCGGGGCCGAGCTTGGAAACGGCGAGCTGCTCGCCCTCCAGGCGGGCGTCTATCGCTACAGCGAGGCCGTCGATCTCTCGGCAAAGCTGGTCGATCGCGCGACGAGCGGCGTCAAGACGGTGATCCAAGGGCAATGATGCGCTAAGGACCTGCGGGCCCTCGTCGAGGTCGCCTCCTCATGTCCATCCACGCAGCATCGACCGAAAAGCGTGAACGCGTCCTCATCGCGATGAGCGGTGGTGTGGACTCCGCGGTCGCGGCCGCGCGGCTCGTCGATCAAGGCCACGACGTCATCGGCGTCACCCTCCATCTCTGGGACTACCCCGAAGAAGGCGCTGGCTCGCATACGCGATGCTGCGCCCCAGAGGATCAGTACGACGCGAAGCGCACGGCGGACGCCCTCTCCATTCCTCACTTCACGTTCGATCGCCGCGAGCTCTTCACGAAGACGGTCGTCGAGCCATTCGTCGACGCCTATCTCGCTGGCGAGACGCCGAGCCCTTGCGCGGCGTGCAACCGCGGCGTGAAGATCGCCGAGCTCGTCGGCCTCGCCGATCGGCTCGGAGCATCACGCGTCGCCACCGGACACTACGCGAGGCTTGGCCGCACGCCCGATGGCGCGCCCTTCATTCGCGAAGGGCGCGACGACACCAAGGATCAGAGCTACTTCCTCTACGCCACGAAGCGCGCCGAGCTCGATCGCTTGATGTTCCCTCTCGGCGAGAGCACGAAGGCCGAGGTGCGCGCGGAGGCGATCGCGCGCAAGATCCCTGGCGCGACGAAGGGCGAGAGCCAGGAGCTCTGCTTCGTCGGCGCCGGACAGCATGCGTACGCGGCGTTCGTCGAGACGAACGCGCGCTCGCGCGGAAGACTTCGCCCTGGGCCGATCGTCGACGCCGATGGGCGTGTCGTCGGAGCACACGAAGGAGTCCACCGCTTCACGATTGGCCAGCGCAAAGGCCTCGGCGTCGCGCTTGGCAAGCCCGCGTTCGTCACCTCGATCGATCCCGAGACCGCCACCGTGCGGCTCGGCGATGAGGCAGGCCTCGCGTCGACGAGCGCCGAGCTCGAGGACATCGTGCTCGCTCCTGGCGTCGATCTCCCCATCGCCGAAGCGCGCGTGCGCATTCGGTACCGTCACGAAGGCGCACGAGGTCGCATCGAAGCGGCAGGCCGGATCTCCTTCGTCGAGCCGGTTCGGGCGGTGAGCCGCGGCCAGATCGCCGTCTTTTACGATGGTGACCGCGTGCTCGGCGGCGGCCGCATCTGCTAGGCTCGCCTCGGGTCTGGTCGTGAGCACGACACGTCGTCTCCTCCGTCACGTCTTCTCGGTCATGAGCCTGACGGCGCTGATCGCAGCGACGTCATGCTCGCAAGGCGAAGGCGACGGCAACATCGTCGGCACGCTCAACGTCCCGAACTGCTGGACAGGCGCCTTCGATCTCAACGCGAACTTCTTCGCCGCCGTTCCCTATCGCCAGGGCCTTCAGCTTCGCATTCAGAGCGGCAGCGACTTCCAGAACTTCTCCGACGGCCTGTCGATCCTCCTCAACGACATCACGAAGGTGCGTCCCGATCCGGAGCGACAGTTCGCAGGTCGGTATCGCGAGGCGCTCCGCGTGAGCCTTCCTCCCGAGGTGACGCCTCCCGGCACACCGGTGAAGCCCGATCCCGATCCCGCGCTCGTCAGCATGGCGCTCTACCTTCAGCGAAGCTGTCGAACGCAGACGGTGACGCTTCAAGCCGTCGACGAGGTCTCGATCCCGACCGACGGTACGTGCACAGTACAAGCATTGAAGGGGGCTGACCCAACGCAAGGATGCGACGCCGAGAAAGAGGCGCCCGCCGGCGTGGGAAGCGGGCGGAGCGTGATTTCATTTACGAGCATCGCCAACGGGAAGCTCGACGAGGAGACCGCTGCCGAACGACTCAACGCCGGCTGCTTCGACGTCTACCTCGCCGACCCTCGCGAAGGCGCGCCCGGTGGCCAGGGACCTCCCCCGCCCTGCCGCGGGCATATCCGCGGAACATTTTCCTTCTTCTTCGAGCGCGGTCGTCCGAGCCAGCCGTTTCCGTAAGCCAGCTCCGTCGTCCACGCACCAACGCATCGTGTGTGCCAATGGACGCCGACGTATGGCGCTCACGTCCGCAGCGCGAGGCCAGACGACGATGTTGTTGAGGGCGACCACCCGCGGGGTGATGCTTGCGCGCATCTCGCAGTGCCGATACGGTTTTTGGACAGTGGAGAGATTGTGCGCTCTCGACGGAAACGCCCATCACCGGCGGAGACGAGGGTCTCGTCTAGCGCTCGGTGTGGCGTCGTGTGCCCTCTTGATCGCTAGCGCTTCGTTCGCGGGCGAGTCTCCAGCGGGTGCAGGGGCGTTGAATTCTGCACGAAAGCAGTGGGACAAAGGCGCGCTCGAGCAGGCCGAGCCTCTTTACAAGGAGGCGCTCGAGAAAGGCGGCCTCGCGCCCAACGAAGTCCTCGAAGGCTACGTTCGACTCGGATCCATCCGCGCGGCGCTTGGCAAGAAAGACCAAGCGGTCGCGGCGTTCCGCGCCGCGTCCATCCTCGACTCCACGTTCGGCGTGCCGAGCGAAGCGGGGTCGAGGGGCGCGAGCTTGGCCGAGAAAGCCAAGCGCGACACCGCCAAGATCGGAAGCATCCAGCTCGCGCTTCAGGTCCCGAAAGAAGCGCAGCCGGGAAAATCGTTCAAGGTCACGGCCACGCTCGACAAAGGTCACATGCCGATCGTCAACAAGATCGGGCTCACCGCGAAGGACGGCACGACCGGCAAGGAGGTCACGCTCGACGCCAAGCCAGACGAGAGCGTCGAGTTCGAGATCGGCTCCGAAGTGACCTTGCCTGGCGCGAGCATCTTGGTGCACATCGACGCGCTCGACAGTCACCAGAACCGACTCGCGTCCGCCGAAGAGCGCGTGAAGGTGCCTGACAAAGAAGAGAAAGGCGTCGTCATGGGCCCGTCGAACGGCGACGGTCCCAAGCGAGGACCTGGCGCCGACACGACGCCATCGCGTGGTGATCCCGCGATTCGAAAAGGCGGCGGCTTCTGGTCGTCACCTTGGCCCTACGTCATCGGCGGCCTCGCCGTTGCAGGTGCAGGGACCGCCATCTATTTCGGCACGAAGCCATCCGAGAACGTGAGCGTCGGACAGGTGGGGGTCCGTGCTCAATGATTTCTCTTCACGCATCGTCTCTCTCGTCACGCAGTGCATCACGCATCGTTCGTCAATCGTGTCAGCTGCTCCGCTGATCCCCGTCGTCCAAAGGTAAACGCAGTTGCCTCAAGATCGCGCCCATCGTCCAGATCCCTCGAGCTCATCGAGCGGTGCAGGTGCGCCTGGCAACGCCCAACACAACTCGGGTTCCTTGCCTGACATCCGTAACGGTGGAACGTACTTCCTCGGTCGCTACCGTGTCGTCGACGAGATCGGCATCGGCGGTATGGCGAGCGTGCATCTCGCACGCATGGACGGCCCAGGCGGCTTCCAGAAGTGGGTCGCGATCAAGAAGATCCACCCGCATCTCGTCGAGGACGAGTCGTTCGTCCAGATGTTCCTCGACGAAGCACGCGTCGCGGCGCGCATCTCCCATCCCAACGTCGCGACGGTCTTCGATCTCGGCAAGCACGAGGACACGTACTGGATCGCGATGGAGTATCTCCATGGCGAGCCGCTTCGCGAGGTGATGCGACGCACTGAGGAGCTCGGCACGGCGATGCCTCCAGAGATCGCATGTCGTGTCATCGCGGACGCCGCCGAAGGGCTCCACGCCGCGCACGAGCTGCTCGGTAAGAACGGCGAGAAGCTTGGGCTCGTCCACCGCGACGTCACCCCGCACAACCTCTTCGTCACGTACGACGGCGTCACGAAGGTCGTCGACTTCGGTATCGCGAAGTTCAGCTCGCGAATGAGCCACACACGCGCGGGCACGTTGAAGGGCAAGCTCGCGTACATGTCGCCGGAGCAAGTCCACGGCGAAGGGATCGATCGCCGAACGGACATCTTCGCGCTCGGCGTCGTGCTCTGGGAGCTCACCACCGGCCAACGTCTCTTCCGCATGGAGAGCGATCTCGACACGCTCGCGAAGGTTCAGGAGTGCAACGTCCCGCGCCCCTCCACCCTCATTCGCGGCTATCCGGTCGATCTCGAGAAGATCGTGATGAAGGCGCTCGCGAAGAACCGCGGCGAGCGCTTCCGCACCGCACGCGAGCTCTCACGCGCGCTGCAGTCACTCCTCATGCGTCGCGGCCTCTTCATCGCGTCCGATGAAGTTGCGGCTTACACGCAATCGATCTTCTCCGACCGCATCCAGAAGCGCGAGGCGCACCTGCGTTGGGCCGCGGAGGTCACGCAGACAATCAACGTCGAGCAGATGCTCTCGAAGCCGAAGATCGGCAACGAGTTCACCAACTCAGAGGTGCAGCCCGCCGGCCCTACGGGCGCGGCGAACAAGCCACCTGTCCTTCCTGCTGCGGGGGTGCCGGCGCCACGACCCGCCGCCGGCATGCCCATCAGCCAACCGATGGGGCAGATGCCTCCGCCGGGCCCACAGATCCTGCCGGACGACGCCAAAGACACCGGCGCGTCGCTCACGACCCAGCGCGGCCCGCAGCCTGTCACCACGGCGCCGAAGGGGCGCGGCCCCGCGCCGCCACGTCCGGCGGCAGGTGCGCCAGCGACCCTTCCTCCTCCCGCGACGATGGCGTCGATGGGCGTCGAAGAAGAGCCGCATCCCGCCGATGGAGATGGACCGACCATTCAAGGCGGCCCGCTCATGGAGGAGGCGTACGCCGCGCGGCAAGCAGGGCTGAGCGAGCCTCCGACGTTGATGCAGATCAACCCGGAGGATCGCCCCGCGCCTCGTCGCCGAGCGAACGGCAGCAGCGGCGCCGTCCAGACGATCGATCCGGAAGACTTCGAAGAGGATCAGGACGAGACGATCGTCGCGAACACGCGTGAGCAGGCGCAGCAGCAAAACGGCAGCGGAGCGTTCCCGCCGCCGCCCGCTGCGGGTCGCAACGTCATCCCGGGTCCGCAGCCAGCGCCGAGCCCACCACGTCCGCCGCCGCAGCGCTTTGCGCAGACGGCGGGTATTCCGCAGACGTCGCCGCTTGGAGGTCTTCCTCCTCAGCAACAGCAGCAAGGGTTCGCGCCGCAGTACACGGGTGAGGTTCCGTTCGCCGATCCGATGGCGCAGTCGCAGCCGCTCCCGATGATGGGCGCGTCGACGGGAGACTACGGCCAGCAACCGGACTTCAGCGGAAGCGGCGCGCACGGCACGTTCCCACGGCAAGTTCACCCGACGGGACAGAGCGGCGAGTTCATCCCGCGCCAAGGTCCGTCGAACCGCATGCAGCCGACCGTCCCGCGCATGGGAGGTCACGACAACCGCACGATGACGGCGCAGCGCTTCAAGCGCCGTCCGCCGATGTGGGTCGTCGCCGCGCTCTCATGCTCGATCGCTCTCCTCATCGCGGGCGTGGTCATCGCGATCATCTCGACGACGAGCTCGCCGCCGCCGCGCCAAGCGAGCGACCCGCGAACGACCGGCACGACGGCGACCGCAGGACAAGTCAACGCGAGCGGTCCGTTCACCGCCGCGCGCACGGCGTTCAACACCGTCGTCACGCCTCCTCCGCCCACGGCGCCGACCGCGCCTCCAACAGCAATGACGCCGCCTGGCTCCGTTCCTCCGATCGCGGATCCGAACGGCACCGCGAACGCGAACGCGAACGGCGCCGTCACCGCGCCTGTCGTTCCTCCCGTCGTTCCGCCGCAGCCCACGACGCAACCGACGGCACCCGCGACCGCGCAGACGGCGGCCACACGTCCGACCGCCACGCCCACGCCGGTGCCCGTCCCCGTCCCGACGCCCGCGCCGACGCCCTCGGCGAAGAAGCCCGGCGCGCTTGGCGCGATCACCGTCGTCTGCATGCCGAAGTGCGATCAGATCGTGGACAACGGGACGCCGCTCGGCCCTGGTCACATCTTCAATCGACCCGTTCCGTCAGGACGTCATGTGCTCGCCCTCTCTGCGCCGAATGGCGTGAAGAAGACGCTTACGGTCGAAGTCCTCCCCGAGAACACGCGCGAAGTCCGCATTTCGATGGACAAGTAAGCGCGCTTTTGGCGGAGCGAACGCGCACCCGCTTTGCGACTTTGTGATTCTGGGCCCACTATTGGGGTTCTGGCGGCGCGCCGCGTGGGTTTTGTGCTTTTCTTCGCTGACCGACTTGGATGAAGCGGCTTCTTCTTTGCGCACTCTGTCTCTCTGCCGTGCTCGTCGATGGAGCATGCAAAGGCACGCGTGACGTCGGGTTGAGCATCACGGTCCCGAAGGACCTCGTCGACACGACGGTGTGGTTCGAGATCGGCGCATTCAAAGATGCGAGCTGCGGCGCGATCACGCCGATGCTCGGCGCAGGGATCCCGGAAGGAGCCACGTCACGCGTCGCGTTTCGACGCGACGAGCCGTCCACGCCGAAGTTCGGCGACATCCCGAACGGCAAGTACGCGTTCGCGGCCGTCGCACGCGACGAGAGCTGCGCGATCCTCGCGATGGGCTGCCACGAAGACGACGTCGGGGACGTCGACACCGTCACGATCAACATGACGGCGGCCGAAGGCCAGTCGGGCAAGTGCACCGAGGGGGCCACGTGTCAGGCCGCGAAGTGCGTCCCCGCGAACGACAACTCCGACCCGAGCGTCGGCGCCGGATGCTCGCTCGAGCTCGTCGGCGCCGGTCCGCTCGCGACGCCTGTCGGTGGGCAAGGCACGCTCGTCAGCGCGCCCGCGATCGCTCCGACCACGACCGGCTTCGTCATCGTCTACCGCGAGATCGATCCGAACGGCGGCTCTGCGGCGAAGCTCACGATCCTGCCGATCGATCTCGGCGGCGGCGCGTTGAAGCCCGAGCGACCCGGCTTGCCGAATCGCTGCGCGAACTCCGACGAGAGCGACGGTGTGGGCCTCCTCGTGAGCGGCGAAGACGCGATGGTCTCGCTCGCCAAGGCCGCGTGCGCAGACAAGCCCGCGCTCGAGCTCCTCAACTTCAAGACGACCACGCCCGATGATCCGGGACGGCCCATCATCGGGAAGTTCCTCGTGTCGAGCTCACCCTCGGGCGTCAAAGTGACGCTCGGCGCAGCGCGCGCGGCGGCGCTACGGCCAGGCGGCGGCCTCGTCGTATTCACCGAAGGTGGGTCGGGTCAGATCGCGACGATGGATCCAGAGAAAGGGATCGTCGGTCCGAACGGAAGCTTCGGCGCAACGACGGGCATCACCGACACGTGGATCGCGTCGTCCGACAAAGTGCTCGCGCTCCTCGCGGTCGGTGGGGCCGCACCATCGACGCCCTCTGGTGACGGCGGCGCTGACGCGAGCCTGCCACCCGATCCTGAAGCCGGCGACACCTCGCTTCGCCTCCTCATGGTCCCCGCCACGACGCCCGTGAACACGATCAACGCGGAGACCGCCACGCCGCGCCCTCCGATCGTGTTCCCTGGAGCGTGGGGCTCCGTCGCCGCACGCGAAGGACGCGTGCTCGTCCTCAGCGATGGCACGGGCCCAGGTCGTTCGGTGACGTACCGCGCGTTCAACCTGAACAACGACGCGATCATCGATCAGAGCGGCTTCTCCGTCGAAGGCGCGGGCAAGGTGACCGCGGGCGACGTCGCGATCGTCGGCGATCGCGCCTATTTCGCCGTGGTGAAGCAAGGGACGGTCGCGCTGCACGTCTACAACAACGCGACGACGACCCTCACGCCGCTGCGAAGCGTCTCCTTCCAGAAGGAGCCGCGCATCTCGGGGATCAACACGGTGCGCGACGGGCGAATCGCCGTCGCGGCGACCGACACCCGCGTCGCGGTCGTGTGGACCACAGCCAAGGTCCTCAACAACAACGACGCGACGGGCGGCTACGCCGTGTTTGGGTGCACGAAATAGTCAGTGCTAAGACGCACGTCGCCGCGTCGTTCGTCTGCCCTTCGTTCGTCCCCTCTATCCCTCGAGATCCATGGCCAACCTCCTCACGCTCGACGCCGAGATCACCGAGCTGTCGCCTCACGGAGGTGACGGCGTGGCGATCTGCGCAATCGATGGAGAGCGCCGCGCGGTGTTCGTTCCGAACGTCCTCACCGGCGAGCACGTGCGGGTCGAGGTCGATCCGAAGACACGCCCCGCGCGCGGTCGCCTCCTCGAGGTGCTGAGGCCCAGCCCGTCGCGCGTGAGCCCTCCGTGCGCTCACGTCGCTCGGTGCGGCGGATGCGATTGGATGCATCTTGCACCGAACGAGCAGGCGACGGAGCACGCGCGCATCGTGAAGCGCCTGCTCGGCGAAGCTGCCGAGGGAGTCGACGTCACATCCCATCCCGCGCCGCAGGTGCTTGGCTACCGCACGCGCGCGCGTGTTCACGTCGAGACCACGCGCAAAGACCACGTCAACGTCGGGATGTTTGGTCGTCGCTCGCACGAGCCCGCCGTCGTCGACACGTGCGTCGTGCTCGACCCCGCGCTCGACCGCGCGCGCGCATCGCTCGCCACGCTCCTCCTCGGTGCAAAGGGCAAGGGCGAGGCGCATCTCGCGCTCGGCAAAGATCGGCGCGCCTTGATCGATCTTCATTTCCGAGGCGAGCTCCCCGGCGCGATCTTCGGCCGGCTCGAGCGCGCCACGAACGAAGGCCAGCTCGCGGGGGCGCGCGTCTTCGAAGGTGACGTACGCACGCCCGCAAAGATCGGCGACCCAACCCCCATCATCGAAGGCGCGGATGGCTTGCCGCTTCGCCTCGCCATGGGCGGCTTCGCGCAAGCGAGCGAACAAGGAAACAAGCGGCTCGCCTCGCATGTCGCCGAGCTCGCGCGCAGCCTCGTCGCGGAGGGATCGAAGGAGGCGGGCCTTTGCGTCGAGCTCTACGCCGGCGCGGGCAACCTCACGATCTTGCTTGCGCGTGATCGCCCGAGCCTCGTCGCGGTCGAGCAGGACAAAGAGGCCTGCGCGATCGCGCGGGAGAACCTCGCCGCGCGTGGCCTCTCGGGGCGCGTGATCGAGGCCGACGCGTCCACCTTCACGATGCCGAAGGGCACGAGCCTCGTCGTGCTCGACCCACCGCGGGAAGGAGCACGTGCCGTCGCAGAGGCGCTGGCGCAGATGCCTGCGAAGAAGGCGCCTGCGGTCGTCTACGTCGCGTGCGATCCGCCCACGCTCGCACGTGACGTGAAGATTCTCGTGCAGTCCGGCAACTACGACGTCCGCCGTGTCGATACGTTCGAGATGTTTCCCCAGACGAGCCACGTCGAGACGGTCGTGCTCCTCTCGCCACGCGCCCAACGCCAACCTGCCCAACCTGCCCAACCTGCCGAACCTGGGTGAGCGAGAGGGACGGCCCGACCGCATGACGCGTCCTTCTCTCGTCACGATCACGAAGCGCGCGCTCTCGCCCGGCGGCGAGACGGCCCTACCCGAAGGCAGCACGGTGCTCGTCGCGGTGAGCGGCGGCCCCGACTCGATGGCGCTCCTCTCGACGATGGCGCGCGTCGCTCCGTCGGTGGGCCTCACGCTCGTCGCGCATGGAGTCGATCATGGGCTACGCGAGGAGGCCTCCACCGAGCTCGATCTCGCCGCGTCGCTCGCCGCCAAGCTCGAGATCCCGTTCGCACGCACGGAGGTCCACGTCACCCGAGGCGGTAACCTCCAAGAGCGCGCACGCGTCGCGCGCTGGGCTGCGCTCACGACCGCGGCATACGCCACAAGCGCGACGGCGATCGCGACCGCCCATCACGCCGACGATCGCGCCGAGACGTTCCTCATGCGCCTCCTTCGAGGATCCGGCGCACGCGGCCTCGCGGCGCTTCCACCACGCGCGCCTGCGCTCGGTGCGCCAGACCTCACCGTCATCCGTCCGCTCCTTCGCGCACGGCGCTCCGATGTGCTCCTCCACCTCGATCGTCACCGCGTCCCTTCGGCGCACGATCCGTCGAACGCCGACCCGCGCTACCTGCGAGCACGCGTGCGATCACGCGTCCTGCCGCTCCTCGAGGAGCTCGATCCGGAGATCGTGACGCACACGTCCGCCATCATGGATGAGCTGCTCGCGTTGACGCGTGACGTTGACGAGGTTTTGACCAACCTCGACGAGGGTGACGATCGACCTAGCCGGACCGGAAAAACCAAGGGCCGCGACTGGACGGCGTCCTTGCCGCGTTCTACTCAAAGAGCGGTTCGTGACCTTCTTCGTTCTCGGTCGAAGAGCGCACGAGTGTGGCTGCCAAATGGTCTCGTGTTGGGCATCGATACACGTGCAAAACCGGCGCGCCGAACGGTCAAGCGATGAGGAGTCGCTCGCCTTTGAGTGCTGATTCTCAGTGGTTAGGACGATCTTGCTCGACGCTTCGGACAAGCGATCGCGCTCGCTCCGCGGTGAGATGCACGTCGGCCTGGTTCTTCCACCCAGGATGACACACCGAGATGCTGCAGTCTGCCAACCACAGCCCACACCAATTCGGGAAGAAGAAAGATCGCGAGCCTCACCTGTCCCGCCAAAAAATCCGCGTTTCGCCGCGTTTCGCCGTCAAATCCTGCGGCGAGCCCGCGTGCTCGATGGTGACGCCCGACAAATCCCCGTTTTGTTCAAACTCTTGCGAATCCGACCCTCGATGGAGGGCATCTGACGTAGTAGCCTAGGAGTCTGAGGTCCTCGTGAAGCAATCGCATAAAACGCTTCTTCTTTGGGTGGTCTTGATCGTGATGTTCCTCACGATCTGGCAGTTCTTGACCCCGAACGACAAGAAGGTCCCTCTCGCCTTCACTGATTTCGTCAGTGAGGTGAAGCAGGGCAAAGTCGAAGAGATCAAGATCAAGGACCACGAGTACAGCTACCGGCCGCGTGGCGCCGATCAAACGAAGGGCAACGGCTGGAAGGACGTTGTCGGACCGATTGCGGACGAGAAGACTCTCGAGACGCTGAAGCCCGACGATCCGAAGCTGGTCACCAAGGTCTACTTCGAGAAGGAAGACCAATCGCCGTTCTGGTCGAGCACGATCATCACGCTCATTCCGATGGGCTTCTTGATCCTGATGTTCTTCCTCTTCATGAGGCAGCTCCAGGCGGGCGGCGGCAAGGCGATGAGCTTCGGCAAGTCGAAGGCGCGCATGCTCTCGGACTCGCAGAACAAGGTGACCTTCGCGGACGTCGCGGGTGTCGAAGAAGCGAAGGACGAAGTCGAAGAGATCATCGCCTTCCTCAAGGACCCGAAGAAGTTCCAGCGCCTTGGCGGTCGTATCCCGAAAGGCGTCCTCATGATCGGCCCGCCGGGCACCGGCAAGACGCTCCTCGCCCGCGCCATCGCAGGTGAAGCAGGCGTCCCCTTCTTCAGCATCTCCGGCTCGGACTTCGTCGAGATGTTCGTCGGCGTCGGCGCAAGCCGCGTCCGCGACCTCTTCGAGCAGGGCAAGAAGCACGCACCGTGCATCATCTTCATCGACGAGATCGACGCCGTCGGTCGTCACCGTGGTGCAGGCCTCGGCGGCGGTCACGACGAGCGCGAGCAGACGCTGAACCAGCTTCTTGTCGAGATGGACGGCTTCGAGTCGAACGACGGCGTCATCATCATCGCGGCCACGAACCGCCCCGACGTCCTCGACCCGGCGATCCTTCGCCCCGGCCGCTTCGATCGTCGCATCACGGTCAACCGCCCCGACGTTCGCGGTCGCGAAGCCATCCTTCGCGTCCACACGAAGCGCGTTCCGCTCTCGCCCGACGTCGACATGGAAGTCATCGCGCGGGGCACGCCGGGCTTCGCCGGCGCCGACCTCGAGAACCTCGTCAACGAAGCGGCGCTCCTCGCCGCCCGTCAGGACAAGGACGCCGTCAGCCAGGCGGACTTCGAGCTCGCCAAAGACAAGGTCCTCATGGGCAGCGAGCGTCGCTCGATGGTCATGACGGAAGAAGAAAAGTGGAACACCGCCGTCCACGAAGCGGGCCACGCCGTGATGATGATCGCGAACTCGAACCACGACCCGGTTCACAAGGTCACGATCATTCCGCGCGGTCGCGCCCTCGGCGTCACGATGCCGCTTCCCCGCGGCGACGTCCTCGGTCGCTCGAAGGAGCAGTTCGAGGCGCAGATCCAGTCGGCCCTCGGTGGCCGCATCGCCGAGGAGCTCTTCTTTGGCAAGCTCACGACCGGCGCGTCGAACGACATCCGCCAGCTCACCGCGATCGCCCGCGCGATGGTGTGCGAGTACGGCATGTCGAACCTCGGCCCGTTGGCCTTCGGCAGCGAGGAAGGCTCGATCTTCCTCGGACGCGACTACACGCAGCGCAGCCAGGACTACTCGGAGCAGACCGCGCGCGAGATCGACCAGGAGGTGCGCCGCATCATCGACGAGCAGTACGCTCGCGTGAAGACGCTCCTCTCCGACAAGCGTGACCGCCTCGAGGCGATCGCCAAGGCTCTCCTCGAGCGTGAGACGCTCGACGCCGAAGAGCTCAAGGCCATCTTCGAAGGTCGCGATCTCCCCCCGCGCCAACGCGTCATCATCCCGACCTACGCCGAAAAAGAAAAGGCAAAGGCCGAGAAGCGCAAGGCCGCGAGCATCTTCGGCGGCCCGCCGAAGCCCGCCACCTCCTAAAAGGCGCTTCTTCCGCCAACCCCGAACGGGCTCGCCACAAGCGGGCCCGTTTCGTTTTGTGTGTCTGGCGCCTGCAGTCACGCGCCCGCAGTCACGCGCCCGCAGTCACGCGCCCGCAGTCACGCGCCCGCAGTCACGCGCCCGCAGTCACGCGCCCGCAGTCACGCGCCCGCAGTCACGCGCCCGCAGTCACGCGCCCGCAGTCACGCGCCCGCAGTCACGCGCCCGCAGTCATGCGCCTGCAGTCGAGTCACGCGCCCGCAATGGCCTGGCACGAAGCGCGTGCTTCGTCGTGCGCTGCCGGCGGACGTGGAAGGCCCTTTACAACCGCGGCAAAAGAGCGCGCAATCGATGATGTGAATGTCATCGGCTTCGACGATGGACCCTTCCCCCGCGAGCATCGCGGCGACATCTTGCTGGTCGGCGTGGTCTGCTCGGCCACGCGCGTCGACGGCATCGTGAGCGGCCGCATCCGACGCGACGGCGTCGATTCGACGAGAACGATGGTCGAGCTCGTCCGCGCGAGCCAGTTCGGCGAGCACATCCAGGCGATCATGCTTCAAGGGATCGCGGTCGGCGGCTTCAACGTCGTCGATGTGCACGGCCTCTCGCAGGCGCTCAAGATCCCCGTCATCGTCTGCGTCCGCCGGCCGCCCGACATGTCTGCGGTCCGCCGAGCGCTCTTCAGCGACAACCCCACGTCACGTCCGCGGGTCCCCGGAGCTGCCCGCAAATGGAAGCTCATCGAGCAGGCCGGAACGCTCGAGCAGCTCGGGCCATCGCGTCGATCCCTGAAGCGCGCCTCCGGCCTCAGCACGTCGGGGCCAAAGCTGTGGATTCAACGCGCAGGCCTCTCGATGGAAGAAGCGCGCAAGATCGTCACCGCCACAACGCTTCACGGCAACATCCCCGAGCCGCTTCGCGTCGCACACCTCATCGCCGGAGGCATCACGACGGGCAAGAGCCGAGGCCGCGCATGACGAAAAAGCCAAAGCCACCGCCGCCAAAGACACTGAGCTTCGAGACGGACACGATCGAGCTCGACGAGACGTCCGCGCGCGCCCTCTTCGCCGACTACGCGTCCGCGATCGAAGCAGCCGAGTCGAACGACGCGGTCGACGGCGTGATCGATCTCGTCTCGCTCTGCTCGGGGAAGATGCGCCTGTACTCCCCTCCCCGCCAAGTCATCGCACCAAGGGCGAACGCCGCCGCAGACGCATCGGGCGCAGACGCATCGGCCGCAGACGCATCGGCCGCAGACGGAGCTAGCAACGCGCCCAGATCGTCGCACCTCGTCGAGGTCGACGCCCTCGCGTTGCCGGCGGAGTCACCGTCACTCTTCATCAACGGCGACCTCAAGGTGAACGGGCTCATCGAGCAGCACTTCCGCGGCGGCTTCCTCGTCGTCTTCGGCAACGTCGAGGCGGTCGACATGTTCTGCGGCGCCCAGATCTTCATCACGGGCTCGCTGACGGTGAAGAACACCATCTTCGGCAACTGCACGAACTACCCAACGCTGGTGCTCGGCCCCGTCAAAGCAAAGACGCTGATCAGCGCGAAGGAGCACTACTTCTGCTTCTACAGCGGCCGCTCGGTCAAACGTGTCGTCGACGCGCAGGGCGAGACGCCCAACCTCGAAGACGCCGAGTACGGCGTCGACATCCTCGTCCACGGCATCGACGGCGGTCACGACAGCGACGCCGTCCTCAAGCTCCTCCGCCGAGGCAAACCTCTGGCGAAGTAGGCGGCACCTTGGTTGACCAAGGTGCTCGGCTGCCCGACCGACGTCGCGGTCCGTTGCCCGACCGACGTCGCGTTGCCCGGCCGACGTCGCAGTCTGTTGCCCGACCGACATCGCGGTCTGTTGCCCGACCAACGTCGCGGTCTGTTGCCCGACCGACGTCGCGGTCTGTTGCCCCACCGACGTCACGGTCTGTTGCCCGACCGACGTCGCAGTCTCTTGCCCGACCGACGTCGCAGTCTCTTGCCCGACCGACGTCGCAGTCTCTTGCCCGACCGACGTCGTGGCCGTTGCCCGACCGACGTCACGGCTGTCCACGGGAGGGGGTCCCCCCGCGGTGGGATAGCTGAGACAACATCGCAACCGGTCTGTTGCCCGACCGAGGTCGGTTGCCCGACCGACGTCACGGTCTGTTGCCCGACCGACGTCGCAGTCTCTTGCCCGACCGACGTGGTCCGTTGCCCGACCGACGTGGCGGTCTGTTGCCCGACCGAGGTCGGTTGCCCGACCGACGTCGCCGCGTGGCGTGGCGCGCGAGCCGGTCCGTTGCCCGACCCTGTTGCGCGTGGAAGTCGCGAACGCTGGTCCAAAGGCGAGCCGTCTTGAGCTGTTACGCGCCCGACCAACGTCGCGGTCCGTTGCCCGACCGAGGTCGGTTGCCCGACCAACGTCGCGGTCCGTTGCCCGACCGAGGTCGGTTGCCCGACCAACGTCGCGGTCCGTTGCCCGACCGAAGTCTGCTGTCCTGGGTGCCTCACGAGGCGCTTCGCGGCGTATCGTGAAAAAGAAAAGCATGTCTGGGGGATGAGTGAACCATGACGGGAAGCTGTCGCGGGTTGTGCCGTTGGCACATTGGCGCAGATCCCTTCGTTCGCGAAATCACGGAAAACGCGAGGGATTGTGTAGGCATGGGTGTTGAAGAAGGGTGGCGTCGTGGCTCGCCGACTCGCGCCCTCGCTCGTGGTCTCGGCCGCTGGGTTCCTCGTTGGAACGCTGGCGGTCCTCGGGTCCGCACGCGCGGCGGACGATGGTGGAGCGCTTCGTCTCACGTGGACCGCGCCGTCAGCGACCTGTCCGAGCGGTGAGGACGTTCGAAGCGCGACCCTTCGCAACGCCAAGGTGGTCACGGTGCAGCCGGGTGACGCGTTGGAAGCCGACGCGCGCGTCGACCAGTTGAAAGACACGTCGTGGCGCGTTCGACTTCGCACACGGCGGGGAGGCAGCGTCGGCGAACGCGAGATCGTTGCGGCGTCCTGCAGCGGTGTCGCGGACGCGACCGCCGTTGTCCTCGCGCTCGCGCTGGTCCCACCGGGGAGCGCGATCGAGGCGCCGGTCACGCAGCAGGTGACGGTCGCGGGACCTGCGCCTGCAGCTACAGCGACGCCGTCGACGACGACAACTGCCGCCACGACGGCGACGGAGACGGATCGGCCCCGAGCGCCTGCGTCGTCGTCTGCGTCGAGCTCGCATGCGTTGGCGTTTGGTGCGTCAGGCGCCGCCGATCTATCGACCCTTCCGTCCACGGCCGCAGGCGGATCGTTGACGCTGGCGTGGACGCCCGGACGCCTCCGCTTCGAAGCCGACGCACGACGTTGGGGCTCGCAGTCGGCGGCGGTGGCTGACTCGAGCGCGGGCGCACGCTTTTCCATGACGACGCTTGGAGGACGCGCGTGCTTCGCGGCCCTTCGCACGGGTCGATCGCCGGGAGCGCAGGCGTCGGGATCCAATGGGTTGTTCTTCGAGGCTTCGCCTTGCGTCGGCGGGGACGTTCACCTCGTCGCTGCGGATGGGTACGGCGCCGACACCAACTACTCCGCGTCGGCGCAGTGGACGACCATCGACGGTGGCGCCCTTCTTCGGCTGGGCTTCACGTCCTGGCTTGCCCTTCGGTCGCGGATCGACGCCTTTAGCCCACTCACCCGCCCCACGTTCGTCGTGGAGAACACCGGGATGGTGTATCGACCCCCCACACTCGGCGCTTCGGCCTCTTTTGGGGTCGAGGTGCTTTTTCTTTAACGGAACGCCATGGCTGCTTCCACTCACTTCCCGAGGCTCGTGGGATCTGAAGTGGTCGACTGCGTTGGGGGGCGATCCCGTGTTGGGGTCGAGCCCACCACGCCAGCGCCTGCGTTCGTCATCCCGAGCTTCGACGACGTCTATCGAGACTATTTCGCTTTCGTGTGGCGCAGCGCCAAGAGGCTCGGTGTTCGCGACGCGTTTCTCGATGACGTCGTGCAGGAGGTCTTCGTGATCGTGCATCGGCGTCTTGGCGATTTCGAGGGTCGATCCTCGCTCAAGACATGGCTCTTCGGCATCACCCTCCGCACGGCACGCGACCACCGACGGAGCACCGCGCGAAAGAGCCCCGAGGGCTCCGTGGATCCTGACACGCTTCGCGCGACGGCGCCGACGCCCGGCGAGTCGATCGAGAAAGCGGAGGCCGTGCGGCTGCTCTACTCGATCCTCGACGACATGATCGACGAGCGACGCGAGATCTTCGTCATGGCGGAGCTCGAGCAAATGTCGATGCCCGAAATCGCGCCGACCTTGGGCATCAACGTCAACACTGCGTACGCCCGTCTCCGCGCCGCCCGCCAGGACTTCGAAGCGAAGCTCGCTCGCCATCGCGCGCACGAAGAGTGGCAGCTCGCGAACGCGCATCGAACGGCGCCGCGCCCTCCGCAGGACGCTCCGCTACGCGTGCACGACCACGACCTCGACGTCGCGGGAAGGAGGACGCGATGAGCGGCCTTGGTCCCGACGCGCGATCCCTTCTCGACGCCGCGAGCGGCTCGGATGATCCGACCGCGGACGACGCTGCACGCGTTCGCGCGAAGTTGGCTGCACGCCTCGCGATGGCAGCGGCCGCAGGCGCAGCTGCGACGATCGCGACGAAGGGCGCAAGCGCGACGAGCGCGACGGCCGGCGCTGCTGCAGGAGGTGTTGCTGCAGGAGGCGTCGCCGCAGGAGGAGGCGCAGGAGGAGTCGCCGCAGGAGGCGCGCTGGGCGGTGCCGCGATCGCGGGTGGTGGAGTGTCGCTTGGCGCGAAGCTCCTCATCGCGGCTGCCCTCGTGGGCGGCACAGCGGCGACGAGCGCCGTCGCCTTTCGCGCAAGCACCGACGCCGCGCCGGTGGCCACGGCTGTCGGCACGCCGACTGTCGGCATGCCACCAGGCCAGGCGTCGGCATCGATCCCTGTCGGCATGCCAGCAGGCCAGACGTCCGCGTCGAACCCTGTCGGCATGCCAGCAGGCCAGACGTCCGCGTCGGACGATGACGCTGTCGGCATGCCACCAGGCCAGCGCGCGGCCACCTCGCCACCTGTCGGCATGCCACCAGGCCAGCGCGCGGCCACCTCGCCACCTGTCGGCATGCCACCAGGCCAGCGCGCGGCCACCTCGCCACCTGTCGGCATGCCAGCAGGCCAGCGCATGGCCACCACCTCGCCACCTGTCGGCATGCCAGCAGCGGAGGCCGCGGCGGCCGCTCCGGCGCCCGCCTCGCGCGACGGCGTGTCGGAAGAGGCCGCCTTGCTGCGCGACGCGAACGGCGCGCTCGCGCGTGGCGATGCGCGCGCGGCGCTCGCGAAGGTCGATGAGCACGCTTCGCGTTTTCCGCGCGGTGCGCTCAGCGAGGAGCGCGAAGCCGCGCGTGTGCTCGCGGTCTGCGCGAGCGGTCGGGCGGCCGAGGCGCGCACGCTCGCGTCGGCGTTCGTCGCGGCCAACCCGCGCTCGCCGCATGTCGCGCAGGTTCGCCGCGCGTGCTCGGTCTCGCCGTAATCGATCAAAAAGAAATTCGCGTTGTCGATTTTGTCACGAGAACCACGGAAGGCGGCCACCCACGGATGTCGAAACGATGGCGCGGAAGCGATGACGCTGACCACGCAACGCCGACGAACGACATCGCTTGCACGTTAGGAGACTTCCCATGCGTCGATCCATCGCTGGTTCTTTTGCAGTCGCCACCGCCGTCTTCGGCATCGTCTCGCTCACCGCCGCATGCAGCGGTGGAGAGATCGCCGTCGGAAAGACCGATCAAGAGCTCAAGGTGAAGAAAGACGGCGGCGCGACCGGCAACGGTCAGACCTGCTCGTGGGAAGGCACCGCGGCGTACGACGTCGCGACGGGCACCACCACGACGACGCCGGGCGCATCGTACGGCCTCGGTGACACGTTCAAGTCGCCCGACGGTTGCAACGACTGCTCGTGCTCGACGAAGGGCATCATGTGCACGATGCGCGCGTGCGATCCGAACGGTGGCGGAGGAACGTCGCCCGGTAACCCCGGCAACGGCGGCGGGCAGGCATGCACCGAAGAAGCGAAGCAGTGCCCCGATGGAAGCTACGTCGGCCGCACCGGTCCGAACTGCGAGTTCGCTCCCTGCCCCGGCGGCAACGGAGGCACCGCCTGCACGGCGGAGGCGAAGCAGTGCCCCGATGGAACCTCCGTCGGACGAACTGGTCCCAACTGCGAGTTCGCACCTTGCCCCGGCGGCACGGGCAACGCGTGTCCCGCCGACGCGAAGCAGTGCCCGGACGGGACCTACGTCGGGCGCAGCGGACCAAACTGCGACTTCGCTCCCTGCCCGAAGTGAACGGCACGGACAGGCCGAAGAACATCAAGCGGCAAGCGTGCGCGTGCGCGTGATGCGTGCGCGTGATGGAGAACCGTGAGAGCGCCGGCGTCACCGAAGGGTCACGCCGGCGTTTCTTTTTCCATCCAATCGGGCAGCGCTTGGCGACGGCGCCCGATCACGTCGTCGACCGCGGGGGACCGACCGACGGGACGCGAAAGCGCGCGTAAATTGCGCGCTCCAATCGCTACGTAAGTCCTTGGAGATCCGCGGCAATTTTCGGTGTTGGACGCGCTTGCCGCGCGTGACGCACGGGACTAGCGTGCACGCTCCCTACCTCATTCAAGAGGGAACAAGGAGCTTCTCGCCATGGCAAGGAAGATCGCCATCAACGGCTTTGGTCGTATCGGTCGCTGCATCGTTCGCGCATTGAACGAGCGGAAGGTGAATGACCTCGAGGTCGTCGCCGTGAACGATCTCACGGACGCAAAGACTCTCGCGCACCTCTACAACTACGACACCGTTCATGGGCGCGCCGAGCAGCGTGCGACCCCGAGCGAAGGCAAGATCGAGATCGGCGGCAAGTCGATCAAGATCCTCGCCGAGAAGGATCCCGGCAAGCTCCCGTGGAAGGAGCTCGGCGTCGACATCGTGCTCGAGTGCACGGGCCTCTTCACCGACAAGGAGAAGAACAAGCCGCACTTCGAAGCCGGCGCGAAGAAGGTCATCATCAGCGCGCCCGCGAAGGGCCACGACGTCACGATCGTCCTCGGCGTGAACACCGAGCAGTACGACGCGAGCAAGCACAGCGTCCTCTCGTGTGGCTCCTGCACGACGAACTGCCTCGCCCCGGTCGCCAAGGTGCTCAACGACACGTTCAGCATCAAGCGCGGCTTGATGACGACGATCCACTCGTACACGAACGACCAAGCGGTCCTCGACATCCCGCACCGCAAGGGCGATCTCCGTCGCGCACGCGCCGCGGCGCAGAACATGATCCCGTCGTCGACCGGCGCCGCGAAGGCGTTGGCCGAGGTCATCCCGTCGCTCCAGGGCAAGTTCGACGGTCAGTCGATCCGCGTCCCCACGATGGACGTCTCGCTCGTCGATCTCACGTTCGAGACCGACAAGACCCTCACGAAGGAGTCCATCCATGCAGCGATGAAGGCTGCGGCAGAGGGACCGCTCAAGGGCATCCTCGGCTACACCGAAGAGCCGCTCGTCTCGAGCGACTACATCGGCAACCCGCTCTCTTCGATCTTCGACGCGACGGTCACCCAAGTGCAGGGCGACAACTTCGCGAAGGTCTTCAGCTGGTACGACAACGAGTGGGGCTTCTCGAACCGCATGATCGAGCTCGCGCAGCTCGTCTCGGCCAAGCTCTGATCCCTGCGGATCCCACACACGGAGCGTTCGTCCATGAAGCGAACGCGCCGCATCGACGAAGACGAAGACTAGAACCGACCGAGGACACCGCCATGACCACGCTCGACCGCATCACACCGATCCGCGAGCTGCCGATCGAGAACAAGCGTCTCTTCATTCGTTGCGACTTCAACGTGCCGCTCGAAGAGGAGAATGGAAAGCAGCGAATCACCGACGATGCCCGCATCGTCGAGGCGCTGCCCACCATCAAGCATGCGCTCGAGCGTGGGGCGCGTGTCATCCTGGCGAGCCACCTCGGGAGGCCGAAAAAAGGGCCTGATCCGAAGTTTTCCCTCGAGCCCGTGGGCACGCGCCTCGCCGAGCTTCTTGGCGTCGAAGTGCACATGCCGGAGGACTGCATCGGTGACGCGGCGAAGAAGGTCGTCTTCGATCTTCGCGGCGGCCAGGTGTGCCTGCTCGAGAACCTCCGCTTCCACCCCGAAGAAGAGAAGGACGACGAGACGTTCGCGCAGAAGCTCGCCGAGCTCTGCGACGCGTACGTGTGCGACGCGTTCGGCGCGGTCCACCGCGCGCACGCCTCCGTCCACGCGCTCCCGAAGATGATGCGCGAGCGCGGATGCGGCTTCCTCCTCGAGAAGGAGATCGCGGCGCTCGGCAAGGTGATCACGGCCCCCGACAAGCCCTTCGTCGCCATCCTCGGCGGCGCCAAGGTCTCCGACAAGATCGCGGTGCTCGACTCGCTCCTCGAGAAGGTGAACGCGCTCATCATCGGCGGCGCGATGGCCAACACGTTCCTCGCCGCCAAGGGCGTCAACATGCGCGCGTCGAAGATCGAGGAAGACAAGCTCCCGCTCGCACGCACGATCCTCGAGAAGGCTGGCGAGAAGAAGGTCGAGGTCGCGCTGCCGGTCGACGTCGTCGTCGCGTCGAGCATCGAGGCCTCGGAAGGCAAGCCGGTCGGCCTCGGCGAGATCGGTGATGGTCAGATGGCGCTCGACGTCGGGCCGAAGACGGTCGCTGAGTTCGAGAAGCTCATCGCCAAGGCCAAGACCGTGTTCTGGAATGGACCGATGGGTCTCTTCGAGAAGGCTCCCTTCTCGAACGGGACGTTCGCGGTCGCCCGGGCGATGGCCGCGTCCAGCGCCTTCACCGTCGTCGGCGGCGGCGACAGCGCCGCAGCCGTCAAAGAGGCCGGGGACGACATCGCCAAGAAGATGAAGCACATCTCAACCGGAGGAGGCGCCTCCCTCGAGCTGATTGAGGGGAAGAAGCTGCCGGGTATCGAGGTTCTTCGTCAAACCGGAACCGAGCGAGCCCCTTCATGAACAGCTCCCGCACGCCGCTCATCGCTGGCAACTGGAAGATGTACCACGGCGGCCAGTCGAGCATGGCGCTCGCGGCCGGCGTCGTCGCGTTCGCGCGCGAGCTCAAGAACGTCGACGTCGTGATCGCCCCGCCGTTCACGGCGCTCGCGACCGTCTCGACCGAGCTCGAAGGCTCGCCCGTCACGCTCGCGGCGCAAAACCTCTACCCGAAGAACGAAGGCGCGTTCACCGGAGAGGTCAGCGGCCCATTCCTCAAAGACTGCGGCTGCACCTGGGTCATCGTCGGCCACAGCGAGCGGCGGCAGTACTTCGGAGAGACCGATCAGGTCGTCGCCGACAAGGTCTCCGCGGCGTTCGGCTCGGGCCTCCTCCCGATCATCTGCGTCGGCGAGACCCTCCAGCAGCGCGAGGCCGGCGAGACGCTCCGCGTCGTGAAGCAGCAAGTCGAGGCCTTCCTCGATCTCATCGCCCGGGCGCCAGAGTCCGTCGCCATCGCCTATGAGCCCGTCTGGGCCATCGGCACCGGGAAAACCGCAGGTCCGGCCGAGGCCGAAGAGGTTCACGCCGCCATTCGCACGTGGTTGACGAACAAAGCGGAGAACCTCGCCCAGCGGACGCGCATCCTCTATGGCGGCTCGGTCAAGGCCGACAACGCGGCGGCCCTCTTGGGCTGTCCAAACGTCGACGGGGCCCTGGTCGGCGGAGCAAGCTTGGACCCGACCTCGTTCGGTGCTATCGCCAGAGCCGCGCAGCCGTCTTTGCGGTCCTAAGTCTCGAAAAAACGCACGAAAGCTCATGCTTCAGACCTTCATCGACATCGTCCACGTCTTCGTCTGCATGGTCCTCATGGGCGTCGTGCTCCTCCAGCAAGGCAAAGGCGGCGGCATGGGCGCCGCGTTCGGTGGCGCCACCACGCAAGTGTTCGGCGGCCGCGGCGCGGGCAACATCCTCACGCGCGCCACCGCGATCTGCGCGGCGATCTTCATGATCACGAGCGTCTCGCTCGCCTACCTCTCATCATCCGGCGACCGCGCCCTCAAAGCGAAGGTGGCGCAAGAGGCCAGCCGCCACAAGGACAAGGGCCAGCTGAAGGAGCGTTCGAAGGACACGCCGGCGTCGTCCGAGTCCGCCGCGCCTCCTCCGGTCCCCGCCCCCAGCGGCAGCGCCGACCCGTTCACCCCGCCGCCCTGACCAGGCCGCGTTGACGAACAAGCTCGCGCCAGTCGAGTCGCGCCGTGAGCTTCTTCGCGACGCCGCGATCCTTTGCGCGATCCACGCGCTCGCGTGCGTCGTGGCGCGTACGGTCTTCAAGCTGGATCACGTATCGGACGACGACTTCGCCCGCGTGACGATCGCGCAGACGTTCGCGCATCACCCGAAGCTCGATCCGAGCGGGACGAGCTGGCTGCCCTTTCCGTTCTGGCTCCTCGGCGGCCTGATGATGGTCTTCGGACGGTCGCTCGAGAGCGCGCGCGTCCTCTCCATCGCGATCGCGAGCGTCTGCGTGTGCTTCCCCTACTTGACGATGCGTCATGTGGGCGTCCCGCGCGTTCGCGCGCTCTTCGGGACCGTCTTCGCGTTCGGGACGCCGTGGGCGCTCTGGCTCGGCGCATCGACCGTCCCTGAGTCGTTCACCGCGAGCTTCACGGCGACCGCCGTCCTCGGGCTCGGCGCGGTGGTGCTCCCCACACGGCGCGCGCCGTGGCTCTTCGCCGCCGCGATGGCGTTTGCCTGCCTCTCGCGTTACGAGACGTGGCCCGCCGCGGCGGTCGTCGGCGTCGCGCTGCTCGTACGCACGCTTCGCTCCCCTCCGCGTGGCCGCCCGCGCTGGCTCCTTCCGGCGCTCTCCGTCCTCTGCGCCGCCGGCCCGATCGCGTGGATGATGTGGAACGCGCACGCGCACGACGGTCCGCTACATTTCTTTCGGCGCGTCTCGAGCTTCAAGCGGCTCATCGGCGACGGGTCAACCGACACGCTGGGCGCCCTCCTCCTCTATCCGCGTCTCCTCGTGTCGACCCGGCCAGAGGTGACCGTGTTTGGCCTCCTCCTCCTGCCCTCGCTACGCGACAAGGTCGTGCGTGATCGCTGGGGCATTCCGCTCCTCGCCGCGCTCGCGCAGCTCGCGTTCTTGGCCTACGGCAACGCTCGCGATGGCTCGGCGGCGCATCATCCCGAGCGCGCGCTGCTCGCCACGCAGGTGATCGTCGCGCTCTACGTCGCGGACGTTGGCATCGTCGATCTGCAAAACATCGCGCGCTCGGGTAAGATCCGTATGGCGCAGCTCATCGCCGCTGCGGTGCTCGCGATCTGGGCGACGTGGATCGTACGCAGCGGCGAGGTCCCGGGGCGCACGGAGAACGAAGAGCGCAGCGCGCAAATCGCGCGTGGAAAGAAGCTCCGCGACGACGGCGTGGCCGCGATCGCCGTCACGCCCTGCGGCTTCGAGCACTTCGCGCTGCTCGCGGCCTACGGCGCGCCAGAGTCCGCGACGGTAGCCCCGCGCACGGGCGTCACTCTCACCGCAGAGTGCCCGTACGTTCAGACCTCGACGTCATCTCCGTAGTAGGCTCATTGGTGATCGATCATGTCTGTCTCGATCAGCCAAATAGAGAGCGAAGACTTCTTCCGGACCCTGGCGCCTGATCTCCCAATTACGAGTGCCGCAAAGGCAGCGCCATATCCGTTGAGTGGGGCACCTCCTTGGCCAGCGGCCGGCCATGTATCGTTGCCGGCCGTAGTGTCGCCGGAGCGCATCGCCCCGATGAACGCGGTCATTCGCAAGCTGATCGACAGCGGCCTCCATCCTGTCTTTGCGTATGTCTACGACGCCTTCTGGGAACCAGCGGTCTCGTTGCACGCGTACGTGACGTCGTTCCTAGGGCCTTGCGAGCTGCTCGGAGACGGCTGGGCATGGCTCATTCCGCCTGGTAGCGGGCACCGGGGGTGGACGGTTCATCGAGACCACTATGGGCCCTCACGAATGGTCACGCTTTGGGTAGCGCTCAGTGATGCCGACGTGAACAACGCGTGCATTCATCTCGTTCCACTCGACCGAGATCCCGGCTACCTGTCGGGCCGACTCGAAGAGGCGCACACCGATCTCGCGATTCCGCTCGAAGCGAAGGCCGGGACGGCGCTCTTGTGGGATTCGCACACGCTGCACTGGGGCGGGCCAAGCACCGATCTTGCGCATGTACCTCGGACGAGCTTCTCGTTTACCTATGCCGCTGTTGGTCCGAAGGAGGGTGACGCTCGAGTACCCATCGATCCCACGACGAGCTTCTCCTTCAAGCAACGCCTCGACGTGATCGCGTCGATGATCGCGACGTATCGAAAACAGGAGCGTCTCTCCGATACCATCGACGGTTGGGCGAAGGTCGTTGCTTCTCTAGGCGTCATTCTTCGCAAGTGAAGGTTCCGCCTCGTCGCGCGTGCGATCGAGCCGAATTGGACTCGACGAGAGCTCGGCGAGCTCACGTGTGTGCGCCGCGACGGCGACCATGCAGTTGCTCTTCAGCAACTCGTTCACCATCGTCACGATCAACGCAACGCCATCACGATCGAGGTTTGCGTCTGGCTCATCGAACAGGAAGATGCGTGCGTCTTGCAGGAGCGTCCGAGCCAACGCCACCCGTTGGCGTTGCCCCACGGACAGCTCACCCACCAGTCGCTCCAGCACTTCAGCGCCTCGACCGAGCGCCGGAACGAGCGCCATACGCCCGAGCGCGTCCATCATTCGGCCATCGGTTGCGCTTGGCTGGTTGAAGCGCATCGCCTCGCGAATCGTGACGTGGGGCTCACCCAGATAGGGTCGCTGGGGAACGTACGCCACGCTCCGTCGAAGCATCGTCAGGTTGATCGCCTGGAGCTCTTCACCCGCGATCCGAATACTGCCTTTGGTTGGTGGACGAAGGCCGATCAAGAGGCGAAGGAGCGTGCTTTTGCCAGAGCCATTTGGGCCAGTCAGCACCAGCGGCTCGTCCGGACGCCACTCGAACGAGACATCCTCGAGCGTATACGACGCCCCCTCATCATAGCGAAACGACAGTCGCTCTCCCCGAACGACCGCCGGAAGCTTCGGCGCTCGGGTGTGTTCTTCAAGCGGCGTCGCGACATCGGGTCGCGGAGCGATGCTCAAAATGCGGACGAGCGACGCCACGTTCGCGAGCCCACGCGTGAGCGCATGGGCGCCAAGGACAACGCCGAGAGCGGGCGGGACACACGCGCCAAGCACGAGGACCGAGGACATCACCGCGGTGACCACCGCCTCACGGGACGTGCCATCCAGGGCGATCACGACAGCGACAGCAACGATGCCAGCGGCCAGTGGAGCACGCCCGAGAAGCGCGGACCGGATGGTCGACCGACGCGCGAGCTTCGCATAGGAGTCGACTTCGTCCGAGAGGTTTCGTCGAAGCTCCATCTCGGCGCCGCGCGCAACGAGCTCGAGGCGCCCCTCGATTGCAAAGGAGAACGTGTCGTGCAGCTTCGTGCGGGCGTCGAGGAACTGCGCCTGCACGCGACTGGTCGCGCGCCGCAGCACAAAGACGACGGCGAGCACGAGCGCCAACGCGGCAGCGACGAGAACCAGCATGCGCGCGGGCGCAGCCGATGCGACTACCGGCGCCAGGATGATCGTCGCGAGGAGATCCGCGACGAAGAGCGGGAGGGTCGCGCCGAGAAGGTCTTGTGCGTAATACATCCCTTCTCCGACTGTCCTTCGAAGGTCGTGCGACGACACTTCGAGGACATCCCCATGAAGAAGGGCGGTGGTCGTCGCATTGAAAGCGTCGCACTCGACCGCTACGCGCGCAGATGACGCGACGACACGTTGAACCAACGCGAGGGCTGTCGTCGCTATCCCCAAGGCGGTCGCAAGCCTCAGGTCGCTTCGCGCAATCGCAAACGCGATCGCGACGACCGCGAGCCGTGAGAGCACACCGCACACCGCGAGCGCGGCGATGAGCGACTTCGTGCGGGCGGTCGTGTACGCGCGAAACGTGGAGACGTTCGTCGTCACCGAGCTACGCGCGCGCATCGTGGAATCTTTAGCACCACTTGGCTGTCATGGGGTGGTTGGGGTTCCTGGCGACTTCTGGTCTACTCCGCACCATGTATTCGGTGCTTCGTTTCGGTGACATGGCATGCGACGGCGTGCGTATGGCGGCCTACGCCCGCGCGATTGAGGAGACCGTCAAGCCCGGCGCGGTGGTGGTCGACATCGGAGCGGGGACCGGGATCTATTCCCTTCTTGCGGCGCGCGCGGGAGCACGACGTGTTCATGCGGTCGATCCAAACCCCGCGATCTTTCTGCTGCCCGAGCTCGCCGCCGAGAATGGCTACGCCGATCGGATCGTCATTCACCCCATCAGCGCGCTCGATCTCGAGCTCCCGGAGAAAGCCGATGTCATCGTCTCGGACCTTCGCGGGATCTTCCCGCTCCATGCTCAGCACACCGAGGTCATTCGCGACGCCCGCAAGCGACTGCTTGCAGTGAACGGTACCCTTCTCTCGACACATGATCGCCTCTTCGTCGGTCTAGTGGAGGCGCCGCCGATCGCACGCAGGATCCTGCGCGCCGAGGAAGGGTTCGAGCGGCACGGATTCAAGGGCAAGACCGCTCGCCTCTCCGTGCTCAACACCGTGCAAGACGACGGTTGTAAGCCGCTCGATGCGAGTGACCTCATCTCGACCGGTGCCCAATGGGCGGAGGTCGACTACCTCACCTTCGAAGGCGGTCTCGTGGAAGGACAGGCAGACCTGACGACGCATCGACCCGGGCTCGCTCATGGGCTTGCGATCTGGTTCGAAGCGACGATCTCCGAGACGTCACGCTTCAACACTGCACCCGGATTCCAAACGGCCTACGGTCGCACGTACCTTCCACTCCTCGAACCCGTTCATCTGACCTGGGGCGACAGGATCCGTGTCGCGTTGCGCGTCGATGAGCGAGGGGATCGATGGGCTTGGGAAACGAGCATCGAGGATGCCGCTGGCATCAGCAAAGCAAAACATCGCCAGGCATCCTTCCTTGGAATGCCCGCGTCTGCCGAAGCGCTCCTCCGAGGTTCCTCGACCTTCAAGCCGACGCGCTCGAAACACGGCTCCCTCGTGTCCGAGATCCTGAATGCGATGGACGGCGCGACGAGCGTAGGCGAGATCGCCGATCGACTCGTTGGCGCCGGTCACGATCGAAGCCGCGCCCACCTCATCGAGCTGGTGCGCGACGTGGTGACTCAGTTCGGCCATTGACGGTGGCAACAGGCGATGGATGCACCCGCCCAAGGGCTTCTTCCACCAGTCTCGCTTCGCTCTCCGTCGCGGCACGACCGCGCCGTGACACCACGCGGTCGGCCATGCCGGCGCGTGCCGCGAGTTGCATGACGAGGCTCTTCGCGTGCGATGCGACCCAAGCGCGTGCGGTCTTTCGGACCCCAATCAGCTTTGGTCCGTAGCGTAAGTAGAGCGTGCGATTTTGCTCCTGACTCTTCACGTAGTCGCGAAGAAAGTCTTGCGCGGTTGGTCGAACGCGCACGACATAGAGAGGCTCTGGGATCACCGCAAATCGGGCGCGATCCACCGTGCGGCACCAAAGGTCCCGATCCTCAGCACGCGTGAGGCCCTCATCGTACGGATATTCTCGTAGCCACTCACGGCGCGCGATCATCGTCGCGTGGGAGAGGACTCCACGCTCCAACGCGGTGCGCGCAGACGCAGGCGCAGAAGACTCGACGATGCCAAAGATCCTCTCCTCTTCGTCCACCAGAGCCGCCCATGTTCCCACCGCGGAGATTTCTCTCTCCTGATCGAGGAGCATGAGCTGGCGTTCGAAGCGTCGTGGATGAGAGACGTCGTCGCCGTCCATTCGCGCTACGAGCGGGCCTCGTGCGAGCTGAACGACTTGGTTGAGTCGCGCCGGCAGACCAAGTCTCTTCCCATCGGAGAGGATGCGGACGCGCGCGTCCCGCTCGAACGTGCGCGCCAGATCGAGCGACGAGTCTCGCGACCCATCGTCAACGAGCAGGAGCTCGAAGTCGCCCATCGTCTGCGCGAGGACGCTTCGGATGGCGTCCGCCAGGTATCGTTCCTCGTTGAAGAATGGAATCCCAACGGTGAGTCGCGGATCGGACATCAGAGTCCCAAACGACTGCGTGCGTACCCGACGGTCGCCGAGCGAGCATAGCGTCCAACGCGCGATGGCGAATCACAGAGCATCGCGGTGTACATGAATCGCGTCGCCGACCGCAGAGGCGCTGTGGCGGGCTCGGAGATCAAGGACTGTACTAGCCTTCGTCGCGAGCGGCTGAGCGTACCAAGCGGCTCAACGAGACGTCGTTCCACGCCAAACGTCTCAGCGAGCAGCTCGCCGGTAAGCGCAACGATACGGCCGAACCCGGACGCGCGCGCACGCGATGCGGCAAGGAACACTTCATCGGCACGCGTTGACTCGAGCAGCAGACGAATGTCGTACAGCCAAGACAGCCGCCCGAATCTGTGGGCCGCTGCGTGAACGCTCAGATACACGAGCTCGTCGGCAGGCTCGAGCACCCGGATCGATTCGTACCCGGCCATCGGTTGCGAACGTGCGATGAGGGGTTCGCTCGGGAGCGTCTCCCCAAAGCCGCGGTACGCGCGAAAGTGAAGCTCGAGATCGATCATGGAAGGATGCACGAACAGGATGTCGTGATGACTCCGGAGCGCATCCTCGCTCTGCCGTGCATCTTTGACCCGATACCCGATGCTCTCGAGACGGGCTTGCGCGTCGCCCAACCGGTTCATCGCGACCATCAAATCCACATCCGTCGTCCCACGTGCGCTCGGAGCTCGATAGAAGCGCTCGGCAAAGAGCGGCCCTTTGAGCGCGACCGCTGGAATCGCATCGCCAGCAGCGAAGGCTGCGTCGATGCGATGCAAGAGCTCGAGATGCGCTTGATGATCGAGCTCACGGGCGATCGCGCGTAGCTCGAGCTGCCGCGCCAGGACGCTCGGAAGCGATGTGGCGATCGCCGGAGACAGGACGCCTGAGAGGCTGTGGTGCTCTGCACGCGCAAAAAGAACCGACGGGTCTCCCAAGAGTGGGGAGACCCGTTTCGGTTGCGCTGGGCCGCGGCTAGCGCGTTCGAGATCGTTGAGCGCCACCAGCAACGGGAGGTCTTCCCTTGCCGGAAACGAGAGCATCGATCACTTCTTGATGAACGACGCGCAGGTCGGCGAGTCGAAGATCGAATACGGCGACTCACACTTGAACGTGGTCGGGCTGCAGATCGCGGCCTGGCACCAGCCGTCCGTGTTGCAGTCGCCGTTGACGGCCTTGGCCGCTTCGCACTTCCACTGCTCCTTCGGCGCGAGCGTGCCCGCGTTGAAGTCGGAGTAGATCTGGCAGTACTGATCACCACCTTGGCCGCGCCACGAACAGGCTTCGTCTGCCTTGAGGCCGGGGTCGCTCACGTGATCGCCACAGGGACCGCCGAGACCGACGAGCGCGCTGCACTTACCTTGAACGCCGCCGTCCACTGGCGTGACGCCCGCGTCCGCACGGGTATCGCAGAAGAGTCCTGCGGCGCAGTCGAGCGACGTCTTGCAGAGACCGTTCAGCGTGACGGTGCCGTGGAAGGCCTCGAAGCACGACGTACGAAGCGCTGCGACCGATGTACCCGGCACTGCACAGGCAAGGTTCTCGATGCCATTCAGGCAGTCGCCAGCCTTCTGGTTGTCACGAACGAGCGTGCTCGCGTCGGTCTGATCGGTGTACTCGGTCGAGTGCTCCCAACCCGTGGGGCGGTATGTGTTGAGACACTTCGCCTTGTCGAACGAACCACCGTCGATGCTTCCATCCGGCGGATCTGCGTTGCCGAAGCAGCAGCGCGCGACGGTGCGGCAGAGGGAGTTGGCGATCTCTTGCGTGAAGTCAGCGACGGCGCCATCGAACGGCGGAGCCGCGTCAGCGTCGGTGACGACGTCTGGCCCCGCGTCGGGGAGCGAGGTGTCCGAGCCAGTGTCGGGCGTGCTCGTGTCGGCAGCGGCCTCTGAGCCGGAGTCGGTCGTGACGATGGTGTCGTCCGACGAGCAAGCAACGAGAAAGCTCCCGATGGCAATCGAAGTACTGAGTGAGGTGAATGCAAGAAGGCGCAGTTTAGTCATGGCTCCCCTAAAAACAGATGGTCAGAGTCTAGCATGAAAGAACGGCCGCTCAGATAACACTCACTAGCCCCTCATCACGCATCTGCTGAACGAGCGGCACGATGTCGCCAAGCGCCGTCACAGCGTCTACATCGTAACGGCTCGCGACGGTCGCGGCGATGTCCTCGATTGGCTTACCCTCTTCGAGTGCCCGGAAAATGACAGCGCCAATCTCGTCGAGCGCAAAGTACTCGCCGCGCGCAAAATCGAGGAGAACGAGCTCTTCACCAAAAGCGCGACAATAGACGTTCGGTGAAATTCGCACGCGTGTGTGGGCATCTACTCCGCTCATCGTCATCACCTCACGAGTGTTGCTACGAGATCTGCGGCTTTCTCGAGCTGGTCGAACCGGCGACCACGTTCGATTCTCACCACGGAAACACTACCAACCAGATGGGCCAGCGTCTCGAGCTCCCGACGCTGGTGCGCAGGTTCATCGAGGACGAAACGCAGGACCTGCGGGAGAAGCACCGCGATCGCCTCGATCCCTTCGAGCACGCGCGCTCGGGGCTCGTCGACCTCGCGAAAAGTGAGCTGTGCGATCGCGCGAAGCGGCACGCTCTGGCGCGCTGGAATCGCCTGAACTGGTATTTTTTCTCGTGTGCTTGCCTCGGCAAACCCAAGCGCCATTCGCGACGCGACGTCGAGCCAATAGTTTTCTTCGAGGGACAAGACGTCGAAACCCACCTTCGTCTCCTCGAGCGCCACGACGTCGTCCGCGAGGAAGCTCCCGCCACGCTTGCAAAGGTAAGCCGCAAGGGTCGACTTGCCGGAGTCGGCCGCTCCAATCATCGCCACAGCGTGTCCCTCGGAAACCGCCACGCTGGAACCGTGCAGCGCAACCGCCCCGTGAAGGTGCCGGAGCAGTGCTTGGGCGCTCCCTCGACGTACTTTGTCGACCTCGCGAGGATCTGCGCCGTCCGCGGCGATGAAGCGCGGGTTCGTCCCGTCGCGACACACGTCGAGCCGCGCCACACCCGACCACTCAGCGACGAGCTCGTTCGCGCCCCGACGACCAATACGGCCGTTGAGGAGGTCGCCCTCGAAGTGCTGTGCGAGCCACCGGACCTCGTCGTCGACGTCGTCGCTCACGCTTCACCACGATGTTGAAGAAAGGCTTCGACAGCAAGCGCCGGCCAAAGCGTGACCCACTCCTCATCGGTGGGCTTGGCGAGAAAGGAGGTCGTGGTCTTTTCGAACTCGGCCGCCGACACAATCCCGAGATCGGCGAGGTGCTGGCCGCGCGTGTACTTCGCGAGCACCGCCGACCCGTTGACCGCCGTCAGATAGCGCTCGAGCGCTGGCTCGAACGCGGACTTATCCATCCGTTCGCGCACGCTGTCAGGGAGAATGCCACGCATCGCCTCGCGCAGGAGGCCACGTCGTTGGTCACCCTCGAGCAACCACTCCGGATTCAGGGACGTGACCATCTGCATCAGCTCGAAGTCGAGATAGGGATCGCATCGTCGAACCTGGGCTGCCACTTCTTGCTGATGACGCAGCCACACGATGCTCGCGCGATGCGGCCGCGTCCTCAGATCGTCGTAGCGTGCGGAGGGCGAGCTCGATGAGAAATGGTACTGAAGGCGCCGTTCCTCCGCGTCGATCAGTCGGCGAAGTCGTGGGCCGACCCACGCTGGCACGGGCCTTCGACCCCAACCTCGGCGAGCGCGTCGCACGAAGCGCGGGAGCGATTGAACGATCAGTGGCCTCAAGACCCAAGAGAGCACCGGCCGTCGTGGGCGGTCGAAGCCGCGGAGCGCGCGCGCGGAAGCAGCAGCTCGCCACGGGTGCCCGGCTCGAGCAAGCAACGCGAGCGAGCGCGGCATACCGTCGAACAGCTCATCACCTCCTGCCCCCGTCAGGACACGGGTCGCTCCATGCGCCCGCGCTCTTGCCAGGAGCTCGGTCTCACATCCCCCAAGAGCCCAAGGGAACGGCGCCCCATCCACGCCGTGGATGAGCGAGAGCCAATGGGAAGCGTCTTCCGGCGCGACGCGAACGACTTCGCACCCGAGATGTTGTTCGAGCGCACGGAGATGGGGACGGTCATCACCATCCGCCGCGAAGTCGAGCGCGACGGCGAAGGCGGTCCCACCCGTGCGGTGTGCCCAACGAACGGCGAGCGCGAGCATCGATCCAGAGTCCACCCCGCCACCTGTCGCGACGGCGACGCGCTTCTGGCCACGCAGCAGACGATCGAGCACGCGGTCGAGCGTCGCGAGGAGAAGAGGAATGGCCTCTCGGGCGCTGCGCGCCGGCGCTTCGGCCGCTGGCGGGACACCGCTATCCTCGCACCAGCGCGCGACGACATTGGCGTAAGGCGTGGCGCCAGGGTTGGGCGGTGGGAGGTTGAATGCCTTCGACGCGAGCGCGTCTGCGTCGAGCGGGCGTGTGGTGCTCGCGAAGGTCGCGAGGCGCTCTGACGCTCCCTCGGGCGCGTGAAACACGAAGCGACCGATCGCTCCGAAGCTCGAGTTCGTATCCGTGACGAGGGTCATCGCGTTTGCCGGACACGTAAACGTGCCGAAGACCCCGAACGACGTGAGGGCGGTTAGCCTTTGACGGTCTGGAAACCGTCGGTCTTGACCTTCCCAGATCCCAAGGTGATGTCACGCACCGAGCCGAGACGACGAAGGACCGGCTTTTGGTAAGGACGGCGAGTCTCCGCTGCGGGCTTTGACTCGGTCGTTTGGGGTTCGGGCTTCATACTCGGTTCAGCTCCTCAGTCACGATTCGATGTAGACGACATCGACCACATTCAAGGTTTCGTAACGTACCGCAGCTCTTCCTCGACTTCAACGTGCCAGAAGCCTCAAAAACCTCAGAGAGTCGAGAGCTTCCTGGCCAGCGGCTCCCAGCGCGACATCAGAGGCTCGGAGGCCAAGTATCGGCTCAGCGCCTCTCCGACCATCCTCAAACGGTCTCGAAAGCGGGGGGGCATCCCCGTCGCTTCGATGAAACCTCTCCAGCTCGCAGGTGTGGTGGTGACGTCCGAAGGACGCGGCGCAAACGAGACCGCGACGCTCATCCGCGGCGCGTTTGGCTCCGGATCGACACATCGACCGCCCCAATGGACGGTGGAGTCCGTCCAACCCAACACCGATCCTGCGTCCGCCGGAACCGCGTGTGCGGCTTGAACGAGGCGTAGGATTTCGGCGGGGGTGAGCGGCTCCTGGGCAACGAAGCGTCGCTGAACGTCATCGCCGACTGCGCCGCGTGGGAGGAAGGACATGCACCCGTTGTTCAGCGTCGCGTCCGTCAGTGGAATCCACACGGTGACGGCCCCGCCTTTCTCGGCTTTGTCTTCGTGCGGAGGCCAGCCCGCTGCGCCATTCTTCGCGGCGACGTAGTGGCACCACAAGAAGGGCAGCTGCACGACGTCGCCCTTCATGATCGTCGACGCCACGCCGACGATCTTTTCGTGCCTCGTGAGCTGCCATAGGTCATCGAAGAGAAATGCGAAGACAGGAGGCCATCCCTCGCGCATCAACGCCTCGACCGCGACACGCAGGCGCGCGATGGCACTGCGCACGAAGAACGGCTCCGACTTGAACCAGCCATTGCGATCCACTTGAGCGGAGAGCTCGGACCGCGCAAGGTCTCCCTCCGTCTCGATCGCCGCTGCGTTCTCGATTCGCAGCGAGGGGCAGAGGTTTGCCCAGTGTTCGGGGTCGGTCGCGCGCGCAAAACGCTCCTCGACCTCCGCCTCGGTTAGGCGGACCTCCGCCAGCATGTCGCGAAGGAGGTCTCGTGGGATTCGAGGCGCCTCGGCCATGGTTCTTGGTAGCTAACTCCTTGTATTTACGCAACACATCGATGATTTCGAGAGCTTCAGATCCAGCCGTAAAGAAGGGTAAACCGACGTATCGTTCGACGGGCCTTCGCGTCTATCTTCCCGAGGCGCACGTCATCGGCCTCGGTTCTCAAAAGGAGTCTCGTTCAAATGCGATCCATGTTCATCGGCACCGTTCTCGCTATCGCCACCCTCTTCGCTGCGGCGCCCGCCATGGCTGGTGAGAAAGACGGCAAAGAGAAGGTGAGCTTCCCGATGCCCGCCGCCGCGTTCAAGGCGAAGATCGACGCGAAGCAGGCGAAGGCACGCGAGCACATGGAGAAGCGCGCCGCGACCTTGAACGCCGAACAAGCGAAGGAGCTCCGCGCGAAGTTCGACGCCGGCGCTGCGAAGGTGAACGCCGAGGTCGCGAAGGTGACCGCCGACGGCACCGTCACGAAGGACGAGGCGAAGGAAGTCCGCAAGGTCGCGCACGAGGCGCGTGGTGGTCACCACGGCAAGCATGCGCGCAAGGGCAAGGGCAAGAAGGGCGAGCAGCCGAAGAAGTGATGCGCTGACGTCGCTGCTCTCTTCTCTTCCTTCCTTCTCTCTCGCTTCTCGCTTGTTCTCTTCTCGCTTTTCTTTCTTGGTTCTTCGTTGCCTTACGCGGGCGCCTTGTAGTGCCCCATCCAGTCCCAGTCGCCTCGAAGCTTCTCTTCGAAGGCGTGCGCATCGTCGGTGCTCCACACCGCGATGCGCCGGAGCATGAGGGGCGCTTCGCTCGTCGACGCCGGCGTGTTGACGCCGAATTGACTGGTCCACGCGTGCAGGAAGCCCGCGGCCCGAACGGCCGCGCGGACGCGTGGGTCAACGGCGCCATGCGGATACGACATCGTCGTGATGGCGTGGCCGAGGACATCCTCGAGCCACGTCTTGCTTTGTGTGAGCTCCACCTCGAGGGACGCGTCATCGAGGTCGGTGAGGCGCTCGTGCGACGCGCCGTGCGCGCCGATCGCGGCATGTCCGCTGCGCTCGAGCGTCTTCAGATCCGCGGCGCGGAGGTAGAGCGCGTCGGCTCCACGCGTGAAGCCGGTCGCGACGAAGACGGTGAGCGCGAAGCCGAAGCGGTCGAGGATCGGGAGCGCCTCGGTGAGCGTGTCGCGGTAGCCGTCGTCGAACGTGATGGCGACGTCGCTGTCGAGATCGCCGAGCGCGCCGACGCGGAGACCGGAGCGCGCGAGGAGCTCCATCTGCTCGCGAAAGCGCGCGGGGCGGATCGAATGCAGGCCGAGCCTGTCGTCGGGGATCACGCCGCCGATCGCGTGGTACGCGAGGACACGCTGGCCGCGCTCGCGCGAGCTCGGGCGAAGCGAACGCAAAAGGCGCCTCCCGCGCCACAGTGGTACCAGCACCGTGGCCGCGAGATGCGCCTTCCGACTCATGTCGAGGAGGTATGTACTACTGCTGCTTCGATGCCGTGAGGCTAAAGGTGCTGGCGACGGCGTAGCCGCGAACCATCACGTTGAGCTTGCCGGGCGCGTCGAGCGTGACGCTGCACTTCTCGGCGGAGCCGCTCTTGTAGGGGCGGCAGTCGTACACGCGAAGCGAGGGGGCGCCGTTCTTCTTCACGTAGAGGTCGGCGTCGCCGGTGCCCGTGATCTCGATCGAGTATTTGCCGGCGGGCGCGTCGTACGAGAACGACTTCTCTTCGTTCTTCGCGACGGAGCCCGACTCGTTCACTGGAGTGAAGTCGCCTGCGCCGCCGCCGCCGTTGTTGCCGCCGCCGCCGTTGTCGCCGCCGCCGGTGCCGATCGGCATGCCAGGCGTGAAGACGTTGTCCTCTTCGCCGGTGACGAGGACGATCTCGGCGCGGTCGATGTTCTCGAAGATCTTGTCGTACGTCTTCGGCTGCGCGTACGAGAGGAGACCCTTCACGATCGCGGTCGACGCGGCAGGCATCGAGCTGAAGTACGAAGGCATCGCGTTCGTGACGAACTCCATGTACTTCGTGCCCGTCGGATCGTCGGGGTTGAGCGCGGCGCGCGTCTGCGCGAGCGAGCCGTCGACGTACGCGAACGTGTCGCATCCGTTCATGAAGAACATCTGGTACTTGCCGGCGACCCACTTGCCCTTGCGAGCGAGGGCGCGGACGTTCTGGCCGAGACCCGCGTGACCGTTGTACGCGATGAGGTCCGCGGTCGGCGTGAGGCTCTCGTAGCGGGCGTCGAAGCCAGGCCACGTCGAGGTGATCGCGTCGACGAGGAGCGCGACGACTTTCACCTTCTTGCCGTCGGCGAGCGTCGCTTCGAACTGCACGTCCTTCGTGTCGGCGGTGATGGTCGCCGGCGTCTGCGTGACCGCGGCGGGTGCGAGCGCGGCCTTGACGGTGCTGATGAACGAGTTGAACCCGCTCACGCCCGCGTCACCCGCTCCACCGGTCGCCTCGTACTTGCCGAAGATCGAGATGACCTCGAGGCGGTTGTCTTCCCAGACCTTGTGGTACTCGGGGTACTTGCCGGTCGTGTTGATCGCGGAGCGCGTCGCCGTCGCGGTCGTCTTCACGATCTCGGCGTCGGTGATGTCACAGCCGCTGTTGTTCGGCCGGTAGTAGTACCACATGCTTCCGGTATCGACGTCGTGCGCGCCCCAGTCGACGCACGAGTGCTTGTGCGCCTCGGTGAAGGCCTGCTGTGCGCTCGAGCTGATGTCACGTGGCAGCTTGAAGTCGTATTTCGTTGGCAGGTTCGTCTTGCTGCCCCACGCGACAGGGAGCTTCGCGTGGTACTTGATCTCGATCTTGCCGCCGGCTTGGTTCGTCTTCTGGATGTTCGTCAGCTCGAGGTTGTCGAGTCGACCGACGCTCTTGTTCCCGTTCAGGTGACCGATCGTGTAGAGCAGCTGATCTTGAATCGTCTGCTTGTCGTTCCACGACGAGTCGGTGAGGAGCGACGCGTCGAACTCGAAGTCGAGCTGCGTCGCCTGGTTCGAGCTGAACGCGCCTTCGTCGGTGGCGTCGTCATCGTCACTCGCTTCTTTCGAGCAACCTGCGAGGAGGGCGAACGAGGTGAGGAGGAAAAGAGGAGTGAGGGAAAGAAGACGACGCATTGGTCTGAGCTCCGAGGTCGAGGAAAGAACGAGCCTGTTGGCAGCGTGACCAGCAATACGTGTTCCGATGTGCGCCTCTTCCCCACAAAAGTAAGAATTTAGTTATTTCAAGTGGTTGCAGTATACCCGTCCAGATCGCAATGGAACGTTTGCGATCTTCTGAGCAAGCAAAGATCCACGCAGGCCGGGTCAGGCGATGCGCAATCTCTCCATCAACGCGCGCCGCACGCTCAGGAGACTTCGATCAGGAGACTTCGATCGGGACCTTCGGGGAGTCGACGTCGCCGATGAGCGGCAAGATGACGCGCAGCGAGTATTTGCCAGGCGCGAGCGGGCCGGACGGAGCGCGCGGGTAGCCGCGTCCCTCCCACGACTTCGCTTTGTCGGGGGCCCACTTCATCTTCACCGCGTCCCACGTGACCTTGATCTTGGCGAAGCCGTTCTTGTCGAGCGTGACCTTCGTCGCCTTCGCGTCGCGCGCCTCCGGTTTGTAGCCCTTCGGATAGCCGGGCCACTTCTGCGATGGCAAATCGACGCGTTTTCCCCGGGAGTCGACCGCCTCGAGATCGAAGCGAGGCGCCGGATCGCCGGTGAAATAGAGCGAGATGGGATCGTTCGATTTGTTTCGAAGCGTGATCTGCACGTCGACGCGGCCGCCTGGGGTCGTCGAGGGCGTGCTCGTCGTCACCTTCACATCGAGCTTGTCCTTGATCGGCGGCACCTCGGACGCGCGCGGCATCGGCACTTCGCACTGCTTGAGCGCCTCTTCGAGGTTCTCGAACTCCGCCGAAGTACACGCCGAAGCGCTGCCGGGAGAAGGAGTGCCGCTGTTCGGTGAGGTCACGCCGCCGTCGCCGGGCTCATCGGGCGTCGTGGTCGGGACGTTCTTGATCGTCCCGATGGGTTCCATCTCGAGCTTCTTCGGCTCAGGAGGAGGAGGACACCCGCCAAGCGCCAGCGTGAGGCACAGGGACACGGCCAGCATGGCATATCGCCCGAGCAAGGAAGGGCCGAGGCTCGCGCCCGGCGCCGTGAAAGCTTTGCGTTTCCCGCCCAAAATGGGCGTGAGAAGCGAACCACGCATCTTGTCCAACGACGATCCTCTGCACCGCACGCTTTTTCGTCCAGGTTTTTGTTCAGGCGAAGTAGAAGCGCCGCGTGACGTTACACCCCCGAGCGGCATCGAACGGCAGCAAGAAAGGAATCCTCATGCGAAGCTTCGCACGGCGATGGTCAATCTCTGGCCTCATCGCCGCTGGTTCTTGCATTTGTTTAACTGGGGTTGCCGCGGCCCAGCCGCAGCCAGTTCGACCAGCAGAGCCGGCTCCAACGGCCAAGACGCCGCCTCGTCCACCTTCCACTGGTCCTGGTGCGCCTGGCGCGCAGCCTGGAACGCCTCCTTCGCCTCCTTCGCCGGCGCCCTCCCCCGCCGCGCCGACGACGGGCGTCGCGCCTGGCGCGACCTTCAGCGAAGACATGATGGCTGCCGTCCCTGGCGGGATCACGGCAGACCAAGTGGCGGGACGTGCCGCGGCCACGAGCTATCAAGCGAAAGCGGCCGAGCAGACCGCGAACGCGGCCGGCGCGCGATCGGAGGCGGCGTGGGCGAATTTCATCCCACGCGTCGGCGTGCTCGGGCGCTACACCCGCCTCAGCGAGTTCACGCCGCCCTCGCTCGGTAGCGGCGCCATCGTCGGAACGCCCGCGGCGCCAGGCACGCTCAACCCAACCCCCACGATCGCGGCGTCGTTCTCGTTCCCGCTCGTGCTGAACAACTGGATCGCGCAAGCGACGATCGCGGTGCCGATCAGCGACTACTTCTTGCGGATCAACCAGGCGTACACCGCCGCGCTCCATCAAGAAGAGGCCGCGCGGTACGACATCGTGACCGCGCGCGCGAAATCGTTCTCCGACGGCAAGATCGCGTACTTCACGTGGCTTCGTGCACGCGGCGCCGTCACCGTCGCGGCGCAGTCGCTCGCGGTCGCGCGCGCTCACTTGAAGGACGCCGAGAACCAGTTTGCAGTGGGCAACGCGTCCAAGGCCGACGTGCTTCGCGCACAGACCGCCGTGGCCTCAGCCGAGCTCTCCGTCGAACGCGCCAAGAGCGGCGTCGTGATCACCGAGCGGCAAGTCCGCGTCGCGATGCACGCGAAGGAAGAGGACAAGCTCGATCCGGGAGAGTCGCTCGAGTCGCCGCTCCCGTCGGCGCCGGGCAACCCGCGGTCGCTCGTCAGCGAAGCGCTCGGTGCGCGTCCCGAGATCAAGAGCGTCGATCGGAACGCCGACGCTGCGCGAAAGGCTGCGGAAGTGCAGCGCGCCGGCAAGCTCCCGGTGCTCTCGGGCTTCGGTGACGTCACGTACGCCAACCCGAACCAGCGTCGCTTCCCACAACAAAACGAGTGGTTTCCGACCTGGTCGGTCGGCGCGCAGGTCACGTGGTCGCCCAACGACCTCATCGCCGCGGGTCCGAACGCCCAAGACGCCGAGGCACGCGCCGCCGCGCTCGACGCCCAGAAGAGCGTGATCCGTGACGGTATCGAGCTCGAGGTCACGCAGGCCTACCAGTCCGTCATCGAGTCCGACACCGCGATCATCACGACGACCCGGCAGCTCGAGAGCGCGGAAGAGGGCTACCGCGTCGCTCGCGAGCTGTTCAACGCCGGTCGCGGCACCGCCACGACGCTCATCGACGCCGAGACGGCGCTCGCGCAGACGCGCTTCGAGCACCTGAACGCCAAGGTCGATGCACGCCTTGCACGCATCCGACTCGAGCACGCGCTCGGCCGTGATGTGAAGTAAACGAACCCCTTGCCGAGCGCGAATCGGCGCTGTCTCATGAGTGGCATCATGACGACGGCGCCGAACGGGCTCGCGAGGGGTGATCGCGTCGCGATCCTCACCTCGGGTGGTGATGCACCTGGAATGAACGCAGCGCTCCGTGCTGCCGCGCGTGTCGGCGCGGAGCTCGGGCTCGACATGCTCGGCGTCGAGGACGGGTACGCGGGGCTGCTCGAAGGGCGCTTCACGAAGCTCGACATCCGCACGCTCGACGAAGCCGCGCGTCGAGGCGGCACGTACCTCGGCACCGCGCGCAGCAAAGTCTTCCCGACCCCCGAGGGCCAGGCGAAGGCACGGCAGACGATTGCAAAGGAGAAGCTGCGCGGCATCGTGGTCGTCGGCGGCAATGGCTCGCTCACCGGGGCGCACACGCTCACGAACGTGATGACGGAGAAGGGCCCGCTCCTCGTGAGCGGCGTGCCCGCGTCGATCGACAACGATCTCGCCTGCACGTCGATGTCGATCGGCGTCGACACCGCGATGAACACGATCGTCGAAGCCTGCGATCGCATCTTCGACACCGCCACCGCGCACAAGCGCACGTTCATCGTCGAGGTGATGGGGCGTGACTGCGGCTACCTCGCGATGACGGCGGGCATCGCCGCGGGCGCCGACGCGGTCCTCGTTCGCGAGACCGACAAGGACGAGGCCTCGATCGTCGATCAAGTGGTCGCGACGATGCAGCGCGCGTACGCGCACGATCCGAACACGCAAGGGTCGCCGAAGAAGCGCGTGCTGGTCATGAAGTCCGAGGGCGTGAAGATCGACAGCGCACGCTTGAAGGAGCTCGTCGACGCGCGGATCGCGAAGGTGCTGCCCGACGTCGATACGCGCGTGACGGTGCTCGGTCACGTCGTGCGTGGAGGCACGCCCACCGCGTTCGATCGCTTGCTCGCCGCGCGCCTGACGAACGTCGCGCTCCGCGCCATCGCCGCAGGTCAGAGCGACATCATGGCTGGGTGGTGCGGTCCCGGCATCACGAGCAAGCCGTGCCCATGGGATCCGTACGTCGTGCTGACGCCGCTCGAGCAAGTCCTCGCCGAGACGGCGAAGCTGATGAGCGGCGAATCCGAGCTCGCGAAGTGGCGGAAGCGCATCTTCGAAGAGGTCGAGCAGATCCTCCAACGCTGACGTCTCCGCCTTCGGTTCACGTCGGTGGAACGGGACCTCGCGCTTTTTGGTAACGCGAGCACGACGCGAGATCCGAGTGTGAGCGCGCACTTCCTCTCACCACATCTCGCACGCGCGCGTTGCGTCCCGCGCACGAAAGCGCTCCAAGGCTGATATCCTTTGCACAATGCGCTCTCTTCGCGCTTGGCTCGTCTTTCTTTACCCGACCGCCTGCGTCGTCGCGCTCGCGGCATGTGCAAGCATTGCGGGCCTCGAAGACCCCGCGTCGAGCGGCCAAAGCAGCGGCTCGGGGATCAAGGGGGTCACGGGGAGTGGTGAAGACGGAGGGACGCTCGTCACGCCAGAAGGCATCACGATCTCGCCGACGAACCTCGTGATTGCCGATCGAAAGTGCGGGCAGACCGGTCAAGTCGACTTCATGCTCCGCAACGACGGCGACAAGGCCGCCGACTACGAGATCACCGTCCCTGCGGGCTCCGGCTTTGGTCTCCGCGATGACGCGACGAGCGTGATCACCCCCTCACAGAAGGGCAGCGTGCCGCCGAAGTCCACGACCACGATCCACGTGCAGTCGACATCGACGACGGCAGGCACCTTCACGACCGACATCCTCGTCGTCGTCGCAGGTCGCTCGCAGCAGGTCGCCGTCTCGAGCGCGATCAAGGGAGGCATCATCGAGATCTCACCGCCGATCGTCGACTTCGGTGAGGTCCGCAAAGGCGCCGAGAGCCCGCCTGTCACCGTCACGCTGACGAACTCCGGCAACGAGGCCGTCAGCGTCACCGGCTTCTCCTTCGGTGATGCAGGAGCGAATGGGTTCACGTTCACGCCAGGGTCGGTCAACGTCGAGCCCGGAAAGACAGCGACGCGCGAGGTGAAGTACGCCGCCGCGTCGACCGAAGGTCCCGTCACGACGGACGCGACGCCCACCACGTTCGCGCCGACGTGTGGCGCGCCGGCTCAAGTCGTCCTCAAGGGCACGTCGGTGAGCCAGGAGGTGACGGTCGGCCCGAACGGCGTCAACTTCGGCGATCACTTCTGCAATACGTCCGTCTCCGGCACGCAGGACATCGTCGTCACGAACTACTCGAACCAGATCGTGAGCTTCAGCGTCGCGCTCCAAGCCAACTCTTGGTACTCGCTCGTCACGCCGGCAAGCGACACCGTCCCCGCAGCCCCGTCTTCGGCGCAACCGAAGACGAAGACGATCCAGCTCAGCGCGAAGCCCGTCGGCGCCACCTTGAACAAGCACTCCGAGATGGTGACGGTCACGGTCCAAAACCCCGTCCAAGCGACGAAGCAGATCAGCGCAGAGATCACGGTCTACGGCGCGGTGCTCGAGATCCCGACGACCGACATCACCGGCTTCGCGTCGGGCGAGAAGAAGACGTTCTCGATCAAGAACGTCGGCAACTTCGACACGTTCCTCACGTACACCATCGGCGGCACGGGCTTCACCGTCGAAGCCGACGACAGCTTCCTCGCGTCGCAGTCGGGCAGCGCCGAGGTCACGTTCACCGCGACGGCGGCGGGGCCGTACAGCGGCGACGTCACGATCAAGCAGGCCCCCTACCCTCTCCCCGAAGGCCTCATTCACCAGAGTGGGCCGCTCTGCGTGACGCCGCCGAAGCTCACGATGAGCGCGACGATCCCCCCGTAACGCGCCGCTCGAACGTCAGCTGAGGACCGTCAGCTTCTTCTTGCCGAGCGGGTCGCCGAGGCCTTTGCCGCTGCCTTCGACGTCGGGCGTCCTCAACCATCGCGGCGCGTCGTCGCCACGGAGCGGCGTGTCCTTCCATTCGGCGAAGTCGTCGGGGAGCGGACCGGGCAGCGTGGGCTGCGCGGTGCGCTCGAGGAGCTGGAAGTCGTGCCGCACGGAGAGCTCGAGCGGCAGCCCTCGCCTCGGTCCGTCGTCCTTGAACCACGCGCGCGCGAGGTTCACGTTCTGAATGAGCACCCAGTGCTGGGGATCGGTCTTCGCCGCCGTCGTGAAGAGATCCATCATCGCGTCGAGATCGCCACGCGCCTTCGCGATGCACGCGAGGTGGTTGTACGCGAGCCCTGGACACGGGTAGCCGAGCTCGAGCGCGCGCTTGATGTGCCGCTCCGCGCCGTCGAGGTCGCCCTCGTAGTAGAGCGCGCCGCCGAGATCCATGTGCGCGGCGTGGTAGTCGCCGAGTCGATCCAAGATCGCGCGGTACTCCTTCGCGCCGTCCTTGTGCCCCACGCGAAGACCGCTGTTCGCGTAGAACCACTCGTTCATGATCTTCATGTCCTCTTCGGACGCGTCGTAGGGAGTCTTGAGCTCCTGGAAATCGCCGTCGAAGTAGACGTTGCGCGAGAGCCATCCCGCCTTCTCGGCGTCGTGAAAATCGCGCGTGCCAGGGTAAATCGACAGGCACGAGAAGACGTACTCGTGAGGCTGCGCGCGATCGAGGAAGGCCAGCGTCTCCTCGAACGACTCCTTCGTCTCGCCGCGATTGCCGAGCATCATGTAGTAGCGGACCTTGATGCCGTACTTCTTCGCGAGCTCGGTCGACTCGATGATCTCCTGCGGAGTGATCTTCTTGTCGATCAAATTCAAGATGCGCTGCGAGCCGCTCTCGACGCCGAGCGACAGGCGCTGACAGCCGGCGAGGCGCATCTCGCGAAGGAGCTCGTCGGAGAGGAGGTCCACGCGCGTGTCGCAGCTCCAGAAGAAGCCCATCTTCTTCTCTTGCATGCGCTTGCAGAGCTCGAGGACACGTTTCTTGTTCGTCGTGAAGGTGTCGTCCTTGATCTGGATCATCTTCACGGGGAGGCGCTTGCTCACGCTCTCCATCGCGTCGAGCACGTAGTCGATCGAGTTGGCTCGGAAGCCGCGGCCCCACGACGTCTCGGCGCCGCAGAACGTGCATGCCCAGGGACAGCCGCGCGACGTCATCATGATGTGCGTGTCGAACCAATGATGCGGTGACGCGAGGTCATCGAGGTTGGCGATGTTCTTTCGCTCCTCGGCGGTGATGATCTTCCCGTCGTCGGCTCGGTACACCGTGCCCGCGATCTTCTTCGTGCTCTCTCCGCGCGAGACCTTCTCCACGATCTCGAGGAAGGTGCGATCGCTCTCGCCCACGCACACGAGATCGACGCTGTCGTAGTGCGCGAGGAGCTCTGGGCCGAGCGGCGTCGCGTGCGGGCCTCCCACGACGACCATCGACTTCGGGTGCTTGTCTTTGATCGCGTCCGCGACCAAGCGAACGCCGCGGCGGTTCGCTGTCCAGCACGACATGCCGAACACATCGGCGTCGAGCGCGGCGATGATCGACTCGACCTTGCTCCACGGATACGAGGAGAGGTTCAGGATCTTCACCTTGTGGCCGGCCCGAAGGGCTTCGGCGCCGATCGCGAAGAGGCCATAGGGCGTCTGATGAAAATCCGCGTCGAGATCGCCCTCGCGATAGCCCTGCGGAGGACCGTCCTTGGCGAACCGGGGCTCGCCCGGATTCGCGATCTTCCAAGGCGGGGGATAAATCAGCGCGATCTTCATCGGTGGGCTGTGTCCGCGACGGACGCAGTGTTCCCGATGATAGGCGAATCGCGCCTCGGGTCTATCCGCCCAGCGGCGCGAAGAGCACGTCGAGCTCGGCTTCGGTCATTCCACCGGAAGCGCCACCTTGGCCGAGGATCCCGTCGGCGACGTGCTTCTTCGAGCGCTGAAGCCCGAGAATACGCTCCTCGACGCTCCCCGCCGCGAACAGGTGGTAGGCGATGACGGGCTTCTTCTGCCCGATGCGGTAGGCGCGATCGGTCGCCTGGGCTTGCACCGCTGGGTTCCACCATGGGTCGTAGTGGATGACGACGTCGGCGCTCGTGAGCGTGAGGCCCGTCCCGCCCGCCTTGAGGCTGATGAGGAAGACCTTCGCGCCGCCCTTCTCGAACTGGTCGACGGCCTCGGCGCGATCCGCGGTGGCGCCGGTGAGGATCGAGTACTTCACCTTGCGCTCGCGGAGTCCCTGCTCGAGCAGGCTCAGCATGCTCGTGAACTGGGAGAAGACGAGCACGCGGTGCTTTCCTTCGAGCTGCTTCTCGAGGAGCTCGAAGAACATGCGGTACTTCGCCGACTCGCGCACGCGGCTCGCCTGCGTCATCCGAACGAGGCGCGGATCGCAGCACACCTGACGAAGCTTGGTGAGCGCGCCGAGGATCGGGACAGTGGACGCGGCGAGGCCCTTCTTGCGAATGAGCCGGCGCACTTCGGCGTGAGCTGCCACGCGGATCGCCTCGTAGAGCTCGCGCTGTTCGCTTCCGAGCTCGATCGGTCGCATGACCTCCGTCTTCGGCGGGAGCTCCTTGGCGACGTCACGCTTCACGCGGCGAAGGATGTAAGGCGCGACCAACTCGCGGAGCGCGAGGAGACGTTCTTCGTTGCGAAGACGCTCGATCGGGACGCGATAGAAGCGGTTGAAGTGCAGCTCGTCGCCGAGGAGACCGGGGTTGGCGAAGTCGAGCAGCGCCCAGAGCTCGCCGAGGTGATTCTCCACCGGCGTGCCCGACAGGCAAAGCCGATGCTCGGCGTCGATCGTGCGCGCAGAGACGTGCGCGCGGCTCTTCATGTTCTTGATCGTCTGCGCTTCGTCGAGGATGAGGAGGTGGAACGACCACTCCGCGAAGGCCTCTTCGTCGCGGCAAAGGATCGGGTAGCTCGTGATGACGATGTCGGCGTCACGAATGCCTGGATACGCCTCGTGGCGATCGCTGCCGTGAATCACGAGGACGCGAAGCTCGGGGGCGAACTTGCGGATCTCGCGCGCCCAGTTCATGACGAGGCTCGTCGGCGCGACGATGAGCGCCGGGTGATCCTGGAGGCGGCCTGCCTCTTTCTCCACCATCACGTGCGCGATCGTCTGGAGCGTCTTTCCGAGCCCCATGTCGTCGGCCAAGATCCCGCCGACGCCGCGCGCGCGGAGGTTCTGGAGCCAGGTCACGCCTTCGACTTGGTACGGCCGGAGCTGCGCCTGGAGCCCCGTGGGCGGGCTGAACTCGTAGCTCTCGTGCGCGACGAGGTTCGTCGCCCACTCACGCGCGCTCGAGTCACCGCCGAGCTCGAGGGTGGCGCCGTCTTTGACGAACGCCTCTTCGAGATCGAGCAGCGCCGGCGAGCGCACCTGCGGGAACCGGATCTGACCCTTCGGCGCGGTGCTATCCCACAGCTCGGCGAGCACCCGCAAGATCGCGCGCGCGCGCTCGGTCGGGATCGGCAAGAAAAGACCGTCGCCCACCTGGAGCGCGAGGCACTTTCGCGACGTATTTTGCGAGAGATCGAACAGGCTCTTCTGGCCGTTCGATCGCTCGAGCATCTCGATCAACGCCGGCAAGAGGTTGAGGCGACGCCCCTCGAGATCGATGCCGAGCTCGAGCCCGAACCAATCCGGCCGCTCGACCTCGTCCTCGCTCCCACGACGTGACGACGACGGCGCCGAGTCGCGCGAGACGTTCGCGTACCAGGCGGGCTCGCGATCGACGACCTTGAACGGGTAGTCGGGCGCGACCTCGATCTTCCACCCGAAGCTCATGAGCTGCGGGATGACGTACGCGCTGAAGCCGCAGAAATCGTGGACGTTGCCTTCGCAGCGAACGACGTAGTCCGCTTCGCTCGCGCTCGCCCAGTCGTCGAGGCAGTCGAGCGGGACGGCGCCGAAGCTCTCGAGGAGCCGTCGCGCGCGCCCCTCTTCGCGATCGTCGCGGGGTACGGTGCGATCGATGTCGATCATCACTTCGTCGTCTTCGTCCGATGCCGGGATGCGCACGCCTTCGTATTCGAAGGACAGCGACAAGAGCGGCATCTTCTCCGTATCGAACTTCGACCCAAGCCCCTCGGTGCGATGCACCGTCACCTCGTCGGCGAAGACGCGGAGGCATGGAATGGGCGCGAAGGCGGACGGAACCGAAGAGACAGGTCTCGTTTCGCTGACTGGCGCTTCCGGAGCGCCGCGCTCTCTCGCTTGGTCAGCGGAGAGCGCATCGTGAACCACTTGCACGAATTTTCTTAGATCACAACGGATCGTGATTGTCGACAACTTCGCACATGATTTCCGTGCTTTTCATCGCGGTGCATCGTCGTTTTTTTGACACGCACTACACGTTGTGGTGACGAAGAGGAGAGGCACAACGTGTGGTGGTGCGTCTCGATCGCGCTGCGAACGATCGCGCAGATCAGAATTGCTTCATGAACGCCCAGCCGGCGGTCGTGCCCTGATCCCACACGCCGTGGCCAAGCTTCGGGATGAGGCAGTAGAGGACCGGTTTGTCGTCGGGACAGCCGTCGTGCTTCTTGCACGGCGGCGGCGGTGAATCGCTACGTGTGTCCTGGCAGCCGTTGATGCCGGCCCAGTACTGCGCGTTGTAGTCACCCGACGCGGGCTCGACCGTTCCGTCCGCGTCGCCATGAACGATCATCGCCGCGACGCCGCCCGATTGATCTTTGCACTTCGTCGCGCCGGACGGCCATTTCGTCGCCTCGGGGTCGTTCGGCTCGTCGGGAGCACCCCCCGCGAACGAGACGATCGCGCGGAAGAAGCCCGTGTGACGGCACGCGTACTGGTTGATGAAGAAGCCGCCCGAGCTATAGCCCGCCGCGAAGATGTGGGTCGCGTCGACCTTGTATTTCGCGGTGAGGCTCGTGACGAGCGCGGCGATGAACTTCATGTCCGCGTTGTCGGCGAGCGGCGTGTAGATGTCCCAGCCGTTGTCGGTGCCGGATGGGTACGCCACGATCGCGTCGTCGCCGGAGGCGGCGTCGAGCTTGTAGTACGTGCGCATGCCCGGGCCGTCGCCCCCGTCGCCGTGGAAGACGAGGACGAGCGGATACTCCTTCTGCGCATCGAGCGTCTTCGGCAACGCGAGCGTGTAGCCCCGCTGCCGTCCCTCGACGTCGAGCGTCTCGTTCGTGACGTTGACCTTCTCGGGCGGTCCCGTCGGGCCCGTGTCACCACCGCCCGTATCGTCGCCGGTGCCCGAGTCTTGATCGAGCGGACCTGTCGCCTGAGGCGGGCCGTTGTCGACGCACGCCGCGGTGATGGTGATGAACGCGAAGAGACCGACCGGAAGAGCACGCGCGCAGAGGTGACGCATCGAGAGCGTCGAGACCGACAACATCGACATAAGGAAAGAGCCTCTCTCTTCGTAGAGGATAGCTTGCAACCCCGCCCTACGCATGGAGAGATGGGGGTGATGGCAGACGCGACCGTGCCGAAAGTCCTCTTTTATTTCGACTTCATCTCGCCCTACGCCTTCTTGGCGTGGACGCAAATTCGCTCAATCGCCGCGCGGCACGGGCGCGAGCTCGAGCCGGTGCCCATCCTCTTCGCTGCCTTGCTCGACGCACACGGCACGAAGGGTCCTGCCGAAATTCCAGCCAAGCGCCGCTATCTCTTCAAAGACATCGCGCGCAAGGCGCACCGCTATGGCGTGCCTGATGTCCGGCCGCCGCCCGCTCATCCCTTCAATCCTCTTCACGCGCTCCGCGTGTGCTCATCGCCGTCCTTGAGCCGCGACGATCGCGAGCGGGCGATCGACGTGCTCTTTCTTGCGACGTGGACGCGTCATCGCGCGATCGACTCCCTCGACGCCGTCGGTTCGATCGTCACGGAGGCCGGCTTCGATGCGCAGATCGTCCAGTCCCTCCTCGCCGAGGCGCAGACCCAAGCCGCGAAGGATCGCGTGCGCCAGGCCACGGACGAGGCGATTCGGAAGAACGTGTTCGGGGTGCCGACGGTCGAGGTCGCCGGAGAGATCTTCTGGGGCACCGACGCCCTCGTCGATCTCGACGCCTTCCTCGGCGGGCTCCTCCCTGCCTTCTCGGACGCCGAGTGGGCTTCGCTACCGGCCGCCGCGCAGCGGAAATTCAGGCCTTAAGTCGCGCGAATTCACGCCGTTCTTCGAACGGAATGACGACGATTTCGCAGCACAGTGGCCTTCCCTTGGTGACTCGGGTATGGGGCAAATCAATGAACCTTCGGGGAGGCTTCAAGAAAACCCAGGCGACCTTGATCCTGGCCGCGGTGGGTCTCTTGACCGCCGCATGTGCGACCTCCAACCACGCGCCGAAGGCCCCCTCCTCTCCCACCGCGCCGGCTCACGAGGACGGCGACGACACGATGGATGACGCCGACAGCGACGGCGAGGCCGAGGCGACGAGCGAGCTTCCGCTGAGCACGAGCGCGACCGATCCGTCGTCGCCCTGCCCCGCGAACATGGTGGTCGTCACGAACAGCGAAGGCGCCCGCTTCTGCATCGACAAGTACGAAGCCTCGCTCGTCGAGGTGGACGCCGATGGAAAAGAGAAGCCGTATCCGCACTGGCTTCCGGTCGACGGGCACACCGTTCGCGCCGTGAGCGTGCCCGACGTCTTCCCGCAGGGGTACATCAGCGAAGTGCAGGCCGAGGATGCGTGCGCCGCGTCGAACAAACGTCTCTGCTCGCACGTCGAGTGGAAGACCGCGTGCATGGGCCCGGCGAAGACGACGTTCCCGTACGGCGAAGCGCGTAAGCCCGGCGTCTGCCACGACCAAGGCAAGAGCGCGGTCGCCTCGGTCTTCGGCTACCAGCGCCTCGGCGATCCTACGAGCACACCGCAGCCGGTGCGCGTCGCGCAGAACACCGCGCAGCCTGCGCCGGGAGCTGCGAAGAACGTGAAGGGCTCGAAGGCCGATCGCAAGGCGCACGGCACGACGAAGCGCGCCGCCGAGTCCACCTTCACGCGTCCCACGTCCGCGACCGCCGCGCGCACGACGCCCGCGACCTCGAAGCGCGCCGCCGTGAGCGGCGGGAAGTCGAAGAAGAAGAACGCGAAGAGCTCGTCATCCGGCACGGCGATGATGAGCCGCGCCGTCCCCGCGAAGTCGAGCAGCCGCCCCGCCTCGGTCGAGCCGAGCGTGTGGAGCCAGCTCAACGATCCGCGTCTCGGCCAAGTCGAAGGCGCGCTGTCACGCACCGGCTCGCACGACCAATGCGTCAACGGCTTCGGCGCGGTCGACATGGTCGGCAACCTCCACGAATGGGTGAAGACCGACCCGAACGCGGCGCACGGCACCTTCGCAGGTGGCTATTACCTCGACACGTCGATCAACGGCGACGGCTGCCAGTACAAGACCGGCGCCCACGCGCACGATTACCACGACTACTCGACCGGCTTCCGCTGCTGCGCCGACGCGAAGTAGCCTCTCGCACTCTTCGCACGACCCGTTCGACGACGGCGCGGACGCCTTTTGCGCGCAGATCGACGATCTTACGGGGCTTTGCCTCGCCGATGAGGCGTGGCGAAACTCGACGCGCGACAAGCCTTGAATTCAAGGATCTTTGCGCTACGGTCCCGCGCCTCTCATGACGAAACATGCAGCTTTTGGGCTCGGGGTCTTTCTTTCGCTTGCTGGAGCGGGCGCGTCGGCGTTCGGGCTCCTCGCCACGGCATGCACGCAGACGAAGGTGATCGAGGTCGTCGATCCAAGCCTCGCGGACGGCGGAGCAGACTCTGGCGCGGTCGAAGCCGCGAGCGAAGAGCCGACGAGGATCGAGGGCAAGGCCGGCAAGCTGTTCGGCAATCCCGCGACGAGCTTCGCCAAGGTGAACGCGGACAACATCGTCGTCGCCGTCGGCGTCACCTTCGCGCTGAAGTCGTTCACGACGGACGCCCCAAAGAATCACTCCTTCCAAGACGATCTCGTGCTCGACATGCCGGCGATCGCGAAGGAGCAGACGATCCTCAATCACCTCCGCGCGAACTGGCTCGAGAACGGCCACAGCCCCGATCCCTACGGCGAGCCACACTTCGACTTCCACTTCCTCCGCGGCACGCGCACCGAGGTCGACGGGATCCTCTGCCGTGCCGACAAGACGATGCCCGCGGCCGACAAGCTCCCGAGCGGCTACGGCCAGCCGGAGCTCTGCGTCGACGCGATGGGCTACCACTCGTGGCCGAAGGCAGACACGACGGGCGGCGGCAAGTTCACCGGCTCGCTCATCATGGGGTACTGGAAGGGCAACGTGATCTTCCTCGAGCCGATGATCCCGGTGTCGACCTTCACGAAGAAGGCCACGTTCGAGATCCCGATCGGCAAGCCCGCGTCGGCGGGCGGCGCGACCACGCTCTATCCCACGCGGATGGTCGCGTCCTGGAACGCCGACACCGAGGAGTACACGTTCGAGTTCAACCAGTTCGAGACGATCGACTGAGCCGGGCGTACGCTCGGTGGCGTGAAGCTGAGGGAGCCACCAAAGCGAAAGACGCGTGGTCTTTGGATCATGCTCGCGCTCGTCGTCGCGGCCGGCTGGCTCGTGATCCTTCAACGGGATCGACGGATCGACCTTCGACGCCTTTTTTCGGGCTCCGACGCGGCCTCCGACGCTTCACCGGAGACCGCCGAAGCCGGCGCGCCGGCTCCTCCCTCCGACCAAGAGGCGCTCGCGCCCGATCCGATCGCGCACGAGATCGACGCGTCGACGCTCGTGGTCGTCGACGACAATGCGCCGCCCGCGCGCCCAGGCGCTGCGCCGGCCGGCGCGTTTTCGTTTGGCAACGCGGCGTACACCGAGCCCGACTGCGAGACGCTCGCCGATCTCTCCGCGGCGCGCGCGTCGTACAAGCCTGGGCAGACGCGCCAGACGGCGATGGCGATCACGAAGGCGCGCTATCCAAGCGGGACGCCGTTCATCCAAGCGCAGGAGGACCGCCTGCTCCTTGCGTGGTTCACCGGCGCGCCCGACACGTTCGACGGCGT
>JBGAFW010000156.1:0-13145 GCA_044227045.1 Labilithrix sp. | reverse complement strand
ACGGGCTCTCGAGCTGCGGGATCGAGCCCGAGTAGAACCAGTGGTCGTCGACCTTCGCGCTCGTCAGCGCGTCGTCGCCCGACGCGACGTCCTCCTGGCCGGTGTCGGCCGCGCACGCGACAAGAGAAGAGGAGGAGGCGAGAGCGAGAAGCGCAAGGACACGAATCGAGCGAAGCATGGGACGGGCGGTACTCCGAAAAGGCGGCGCCATCCTCCGCACGAACCCTCGTGGAAGTACGCCAACCGACACAGTCCCTTTTGCACACGTCTGGAGTGCGTGCACGGAAAAGTAGGATAACAGCGGAACGTTTCAGGTTCGCTTAGCCGCCTGAGTGAAATCGAAGGCTTAGACGCAACGCGCTGCATCAAAATCGATGACGCAAACAGTCCTGAGTTGATTTGGGCTCCTCAGAACGCGATCGATGGCCGCATATCGGCCATGCCCGCCCGGGCTATGGTGGACGCGGACCCATGAAGTTGCACCAAGACATCCTCGAGATTCGGACGCGTGGGCGTGGGTTCGTGGACCTCTCGGCGGAGGTGCAGACGGTCATCGACGCGTCGAACGTCAAGACGGGGCTCTGCACCGTCTTCGTGCAGCACACGAGCGCGTCGCTCGTCATCCAAGAGAACGCCGACCCGTCGGTGCGCCGCGATCTCGAGACGTGGATCAGCAAGGTCGCGCCGGAGGACGCCAAGGCGTACGAGCACGACGACGAAGGCATCGACGACATGCCGAGCCATCTTCGCTCTGCGATGACGCGCACGAGCGAGGTCATCCCCGTTCATCATGGACGTCTCGCCCTCGGGACGTGGCAGGCGATCTACTTGTGGGAGCATCGACGCGCCGCGCACACGCGATCGATCATCGTGCACGTTCAGGGTGAGTGAGCGCCGAGCGTGATGTCTCGCGTCGTTACGGGAAGGACGCGAGCGCTAAGGATTCGCTGCGGCCTTGGCCCCGTCCGCTGGGCACGGGAAGCCGCCTCGCTGCCACTGATGCCACGCCTCGAGGAACCGAGGACGCGCGACCGGGACAGGCGCGCGGCCCACGCCGGGTGACCAACCCCACGCGACGAGCGGATCCTCGAGGTGGTGATTCAAGGCGTCGACGTCTTTGCCGCCGTTGCGCGCCGGGTCCTTCACCTGCTCGCAGAGCGCGCTCGCGGTGAGGCCGACGAACACGAGTTTCTCGTTCGGAGGCGGCATCCGCCATCCCGTCGCGATGCCCGGCGGGACATGCGCGCCGTACGACGCGGGCGGATTCGATGGACCGTGGCACGTCGTGCACTCCGCGCCCGGCATGCCTTTGCCTTCGGGGCCGCGGAGGACGTTCTGCGCGTGGACGAGGCCCTGATCGCCTTGCAGCGGCGCGTCGCCTCCAGGGTGACAGTTCTGGCAGCGCGGATGCTGGAGCACCGACCGCACGATCTCGAACGAGGCGAGCGCCTCTTCGTGCGTGACCTTGCGCTCGAGCACCGGCGTTCGAGGTGCCGAGCCGCCTGCAGGCGGTGAGCCACACGCGCCCGCCGCGATGGCCGCGAGCACGAGGAGGGAGACGCCGGCGATGGAGGCGCGCTTCATGACGCGCTCCCGTTCAGGCGGAAGGGGAGCGAGCGAAGGCGTTGGCCGGTCGCGGCGAAGACGGCGTTCGCGACCGCCGGCGCGATCGGCGCGGTCGCCGGCTCGCCGATGCCGCCCATCTTGGCCGTGCTCTTCTGGATGTGGACGTCCACGTGAGGCATCTCCGCCATCCGGAGGACGCGGTAGTCGTGGAAGTTGCTCTGGTCGGCCTTGCCGTTCGTGAACGTGATCGCGCCATAGAGCGCAGCCGAGAGCCCGTACGCGACGCTGCCTTGGATCTGCGCGGAGACGCCGAGCGGGTTCACCACCGTACCGCAATCGACGACCGCGGTGACGCGATGGACGCGGATCTTCTTCGTCTTCTCGTCGACGGAGACCTCGGCGACCTCGGCGATGATGCTGCCGAACGATTCGTGGACGGCGAGGCCGAGCGCACGTCCGTCGCTTCGCGCTTTGCCCCATCCCGCTTTGTCCGCGGCCATCGTGAGCGCTGCGGCGTGGCGCGGGCTCTTGTCCTTCAGGAGCGCCAGCCGGTATGCGAGCGGATCCTTCTTCGCGGCGTGAGCGAGCTCGTCGATCGCGCTCTCCATCGCGAACGCGGTGTGCGTGTTGCCGACCGAGCGCCACCACAAGACGGTGATCGGCGACGCCGGCGAGTGGAGCGTGACCCGGCGCGCGCCGACGCCCTCGAGATACGGCGAGTCGACGACGCCCTCGACCGACGCGTGATCGATCCCGTTCTTCACCGCCGCCGCGAACGGCGTGCCCGCGAGGATCGATTGGCCGACGATCGCGTGCTTCCAGGCGACGGGGCTCCCCTTGTCGTCGACGCCGATCTCGGCGCGATGCACGTAGAGCGGACGATAGTAGCCGCCCCGGATGTCGTCTTCGCGTGTCCAGACGACCTTCACCGGGACGCCGGACGCCTTTGCGACCTCGACCGCCTCGACGACGAAGTCGGACGTGGGCGTCGCTCGCCGGCCGAAGCCGCCGCCGAGGAACATCGTGTGGATCGTCACGTTCTCGGGCGGAATGCCGAGGACCTTCGCCGCCGCTCTCTGATCGACGGTTTGAAACTGCGTCCCCGTCCAGATCTCGCAGCGGTCGCCGTCGATCTTCACCGTGCAGTTGAGCGGCTCCATCGGCGCGTGAGCCAGGTAGGGGACGTCGTACTCGAGCGCGAGCTTCGTCTTCGCCTTCTCGAGCGCGGCATCGACGTCGCCTTTGTCGATCGCGATCGGTCCCGAGGTGCGTGCCTTGGCGCGGTACTCCTCGAGCTGCTTCTTCGAGTCGACGCCGCCGTCGGGAGGCGTGGACCAGGACGTCTTCAGCGCGTCGCGCCCCATCTTCACCGCCCAGAAATGCGCGCCGATCACCGCCACGCCATGCGAGGTCGTGACGACCTTCTCGACGCCAGGGCTCTTCAGCGCCGCGGAAGAGTCGACGTTCTCGAGCTTCGAGCCAAAGGCCTGCGGGCGCGCGATGACGGCCGTGCGGAGCCCTTGCATCTGGACGTCGATCCCGAACTTCGCCCGTCCCGTGATCTTCTCGGGCGTGTCGAGCCGGCGTGTGGGCTTGCCGATGATCGTCCACGCCGACGGCTCCTTCAGCTTCACCGACGCTGGCGGCGTCAGCTTCATCGCGGCGACGGCGAGCGCGCCGAACGTGAGCTTGTCTTTGCCGTTCGGGCTCGTCACCACGCCGTTTGCCGTGCGGCACTGCGCTGGCGAGACCTTCCACTGCTCGGCCGCCGCGCGCACGAGCATGTCGCGCGCCATCGCGCCGACGGTCCGATAGCGATCGAACTCGCCGCGTGTCGTCGTCGAGCCGCCGGTCATCTGGATGCCGCGCGCCGGATGGGCATAGACCGGCGCGGCTGGCGCGTGCTCGCTTCGAATCTTCGACCAATCGCAGTCGAGCTCTTCGGCGATCACCATCGCGAGGCCCGTCCAGATCCCTTGCCCCATCTCGGAGTGCGCGAGGAGCACGGTGACGGACTCGTCCGGCGCGATCCGCAAGAAGGCGTTGGGCTCCGGCGGCGGGGTCTTCGCGGCGGGCGCGGGCGCGGGGGGCGCCGCCTCGGCGAACGGCGTCATCCGCGGGAGGATGCGAAAGCCGAGGAGGAGACCGAGCGTGGTCGTGCCCGCGAGGAGATCGCGTCGCGAGAGGCTCGCGTCTTGGACGCGTGGTGACGCCTTCGGTTGGCTCGGATCGAGATCGTGCTTCGGCATGTCAGCGCGCTCCCTTCTTCAAGCGCGCCGCGGAGTGAACCGCCTCACGAATGCGCTGGTAGGTCCCGCACCGGCAGACGTTGCCCGAGAGCGCGGCGTCGATGTCGTCGTCGGAGGGATCGGGGTTGCGCTCGAGCAGCGCTGCCGCCGCGAGGATTTGACCTGACTGGCAATAGCCGCATTGAACGACGTCGATGTCCGCCCACGCTCGTTGCACCGGATGCGAGCCATCGGCAGAGAGACCCTCGATCGTGACGACCTTGCGCGTGCCGACGGCAGACACCGGCAGCACGCACGATCGCGTCGCTTTGCCGTCGAGATGAACGGTGCACGCGCCGCACTGCGCGACGCCGCAACCAAACTTCACGCCGGTCACTCCGAGGAGATCTCGGAGCACCCACAGGAGAGGCATGTCCGGCGGCGCCTCGACGTCGCGCACCGTCCCGTTCACATCGAGCTTCATCGCCATGCGGGCACGATACGAAATTCAGAAGACCCTGCGCCACGCGTTTCGCAAGTGCGGCATCGGAGCGAGATTGCGTTGACGGGATCGAGTCATCAGATAGCGTGACGCCATCGTTACCGCTGCGTCGAGGTTTTGTTCATGAGCCAAGTCACCAAGCCCACCATCACGTATTTCGACGGCCCCTTCAGCCGCGGCGAGGAATGCCGCCTCGCCCTCCATGCGGCCGGAGTCGACTTCATCGACAACCGACTCTCGCGCGACCAATGGATGGCGTTCAAACCCAACACGCCCTTTGGAAGCGTGCCGGTGTTCGAGCTGCCGGGAAAGCCGCCGCTCGGTCAATCGAACGCCATCCTCACGTTGATCGGCCGGATGCATGGGCTTCATCCGAAGGATGAATTCGACGCCGCGCGGCATCTCGCGATGATGGAGCACGTCGAAGATCTCCGGCATCGGATCTCGCCGTCGATGCGCATGTCCGACGACGCCGAAAAGAAGAAGGCGCGCGAGGCGCTCGTGGAGACGTACTTCCCGCTCTGGTCCTCGAAGGCCGAGGCGCAAATCGCGGACGATGGTCCGTTCTTCGCCGGAGGCGCCCTGCACGTCGTCGACTTCAAGATCCTGCTGATCGTGCGCTGGCTCCGGGGCGGGGCGCTCGATCACATCCCGAGCACCGTCTTCGCCGCGTACCCGAAGCTCAATCGCGTCCACGACGCGGTGAACGAGCATCCGCGCGTGAAGGACTGGTACGCGAAGAAGTAGCTCGCGCGTAGCGGCGAGTCGCGAAGGCTCGGCGCGCACAAAACGAATCGGCGACCCATCTTTCGATGCGTCGCCGAGATCGTTTGTTGGTTGTGTACGAGGAGCGTCAGTCGCGGAGCGGGCGACCCTGCGCGTCGGTGACCTTGCCCATCAGCATCATGATGCCGTCGATGAGCGGCCAGATCCCGCAGGTGAGCCAGCCGAGGAGGAACTGCGCGATGCCGAGGCCGATGTGGCCCGTGTAGAAGCGACCGACGCCGCAGATGCCGAGCAGTGGAAGACCGATCTGGAGAAGCCCAGCGACCATCTTCGACTTGTCCGAGAACGGCATGCCCGTGATCGGATCGATGCCGTACGGCGCGCCGCCAACCATGGGCGCGCCCATCATCGGCTGCATGCCCATCGGTGCGCCTGGAGGAGGCGGACCGTAGCCACCGGGAGGAGGTCCATAACCACCGGGAGGCGGTCCACCGTATCCGCCGCCGCCGGGCGGTCCACCATATCCGCCGCCGGGCGGACCATTCGGGGGGTAGTTCATGCTCGTTCTGCTCCTGTCGCTAATGGCTCGGTGCGCGCGCTCGTTTTTTTCTCTGCGCGAGCTCTTGAGAATACGTCCACGAGGGTAGAGCTTTTGTTAGCCAGCGCAAGCGGCGGGGTGGCGACGCGGCGATCGAGAAGACGGCGCGGCTCCGTGTGGCTTTTCCTCCGACAAAAAGCGCCGCTCAGGGACTGACGGAGAAGGGGCGATGCTTTCGGACCGACGGTTCGCCCTCGTTTTCCCCCTGAGGGAGCACGCGGTACGTGGCCACGCGTCGCGCGAGCCATGCCGTGGCGAGCCCCATCACGCCAAGATCGTCGAGCCAACCGACGATCGGAACGTCAGGGATGAGGTCGATCGGGCACACGACATAGACGATCGCGAACACCGCGAGCAGCTTGCCGAACACCGAAGCCGAAGGATCCCTGTAGTAACGAGCGACTGCGCGAAGGAAACCGACCGGCTTGGAACGACTCATCGCGGTGCAAGTTAAGGCGCTTTCGAGGGAAGGAAAGGAGCGGCCCGTTTCGAGCTCAGCCATGGAGGTGATCACTTCGGCAGAGGGAGAGGGCCGGGCTCTGCCGAAGTCCGCGCCGACTTCGGCAGAGGGCAGATCGCCGGCTCTGCCGAAGTCCGCGATCAGTTCGGCAGAGGGAGTCCGCTCTGCCGAAGTCCGCGATCACTCCGCGACGATGAAGCTGACGCGGCCGACGAGCTGGCCGTCTTGGGTCTCGACGTCGACCGCCCAGCTTCCGACGAGGCGCTTCGGCAGCTGCCGGCCGGTCAGCCCGGAGCGCAGCCGCACAGTACCTTCGGGGCCATCGACCTTCGAGGTCGTCTCGGTCGCGCGATGCACCTCATCGCCGTCGTGTCGCCAGACGTGCATCAGGCGATCGCCTTTGCCGCCAGGGACGACGACGTCCGTGATCGCGATCAGCTTGTCGATGACGGACGGATGCAGCTCGTGCACGACCATGCCGAGCTGTCCGTTGGCGAGGACGATCGGTCCGACGGCGCCCTTCGACACGTACATCGGCACGGGCGGGATCGCGGTGCGACCGGCGTAGGCGGCGCCGACGGCCGCGCCGAGGCTCGCGAGGAAGAGCAGGATGAAGCGCCGATCGCGCAGCATCGCCAAGCTCACGTGGATCGTCCAGAAGCCGATCACGGTCGTGCCCATCGCGATGAGCAGAGAGTAGAGCGTGCGTGTGTCGGGAAAGAGGGCGGGGACGACGAGGTTCAAGCATCCAAAGAGCGCCACGCCATGAAAGAGCGAGGCGAGCGCGCGAAAGCGGAAGACGACGCGGTCGAAGACGATGTCGAGCGTCGAGAGCAGCGCGCAGATGCCGAGCAGGATGACGAACCACGAGTTCGGGGCCCCGAACGTGGTGGACTTCCAATAGAAGGGGAGGAGGAAGAAGAGCATCCCCTGGTAGAGATTCTTCAGCGCGTACGTCATCGCGAAGAAGCGAAGACGACCCTTCGCGCCGGCGGCATGAAGGTGCGCTTGCTCGCGGCCCGATCCGAACAGACGGAAGAAGAGGACGACGAGCAGCCACGCGGCGCCGATCGAGACGGCGAGCCAGCGTGCGTGATCGAAGCCCTTCTGCGCGAACGCGACGACCGTGATGCCGAGGCCGAGCGCGTAGGCGGAGTGGAGCCACCAAAGCTTCCGGCCGTGCTGCCGCATGAACGACTTCAGCCGCTCGCGCGGTGACGGCGCGAACGGCACCGGCTCCACGACGCGGACGTTCGGCGGCGGAGACGCGGCGATGGGCGGATGGGTCGCACCGGCGGGGCTGTTGCCGCGTTCGATCACGGGCGGATTCACCGGGCCGTTCTGCTGACCAACCGTCACCCGGCAAGCATAATGCGGCGACGACGCCAAGTCGCCTTACGCGTGCCGAAAATGAAGAGGGGTGTGCGAAGATGCGTCCCTCCCATGATCACGCTCCATCATCTCGAGAAGTCACGGTCCCATCGCGTCCTTTGGCTGCTCGAGGAGCTAGGTGTTCCCTACGAGCTCAAGGAATACAAACGCAACCCGAAGACGATGCTCGCGCCACCGGAGCTTCGCAAGATTCATCCGCTCGGCAAGTCGCCGGTGATCACCGACGACGCCAACGATGCCGTCGTCGCCGAGTCGGCGGTCATCCTCGACTACATCGTGGATCGCCATGGAGAAGGACGCCTCCGGCCGGCGGCCGACTCCGCCGACCGGCTTCGCTACACGTACTGGATGCACTACGCCGAAGGATCGGCGATGCCGCCTCTCCTCTTGAAGCTCATCTTCGAGACGATCAAGAAGAAGGCGCCCTTCCTCGCGAAGCCCGTCGCCAAGGCGATCGCCAACCGCGTGCTCGACGAGTTCGTCGACCCGCAGATCAAGACGCACTTCGATTGGGTCGAGAGCGAGCTTCGCAAGAGCACATGGCTCGCCGGCGAAGAGCTCACGGCCGCCGACATTCAGATGAGCTACCCGATCGAAGCAGCGACGTTGCGCGCGGAGGGAAGCGAGCGGCCGAAGATGGCGGCGTTCATCGAGCGCATTCGCGCGCGACCTGCCTACCAACGCGCGATCGACAAAGGCGGCCCGGTCTTCATCGACTGACGCTCTCTCGTGTCGATCCGATCGACGCGAGCGTCGGCATCGTGGAGCGCGCGCGCCGCGAGGCCCACGGACAGTCGACGTACACAGGCGCCGAGTAGCTCGCGCCGACGACGGCGCGCACGATCGCGCACGATCCGGGGACCGCGATCGCGACGAGCTCGCCGTCACCTCCATGCGCGGCGATGGCGCCGTTCACGAAGTACGTCACAGGACCGCCCGAGGCGCGTGCCTCGATCTGGAGCGGCGGCGCCTTGCGTGGGGAAGGCGGTGGGCAATGCGACTGGATCGACGCGCCCGTCGTGTGAAACGCGCCGTCCGCGCCGCGCACTTCGAGCGAGCATGCCTCGGGCGCGCGGACGCACACGCGACCTTGTGCGATCGCGTCACGCACCGCGGCGGGCGTTCGGTCGGTCGCGAGCACCCACGTCGTGGGCCTCAGCCAGTCGCCGTGACTGTCCGTCCCGCCGACGGGCGTGATCCGTCTCTCCTGGATGCGCGCGGTGCGATCGACCAGGTGCGTCCCTTCTCGCATCGTCCAGTCGGGGTCGCCCACCATGAACTGATCGCGGAGGTGGCCGATCGAGAGGTTGTGCGTCTCGATCGTGTCGGCATGCTCGGTGAGCCAGCTGATCTCCGGCAGGAGGTGCATCGGCGGCGCGATCGCGTCGGCGCGCGGAAATCCACGCCACGAGAGATCGAAACGAAGCTCGGGGATCGGAGCTCGCGGGAGCGGACGGAGCACCGGGTGGTTGATCGTCGACAGCCCTCCGTGCGCGCGCCAGCGCTCGAAGAACATCTGCGGTGCGACCGTCAACATGTCGGGCGAGAGCTCGTCGAGCACCTCGTCCACGTCGGCGAACGCGAGGCCGACGTGACCGAAGCGGTGATCGGTGTACTCCATCCCCGGGATGAGCATCAGCGAGGGAGTGCTCAGCGCCTCGGCGCGTGCGCGAAGCACCTTCTGCGTGCCACGTACCCATTCGCGCTCTTCGGGATCGAGGAAGAAGCGCGACGGCACATGCGGCGTGAGCACGACGAAGTCGAGTCCTTCGTCGCTCGCGAGCCGCACCGTCTCCGGGAGCTCGCGCGAGACGTGGTAGTCGGCGTCGGGCGGGAGCACGTGGCAGTGCATGTCGCCAGCGAGCACTTCGTACGGGCCGACGTGCGACGTCTTGCGCGGATGCCTCGGCGCGCCGCTCATCGCGACGTCGATGAGCTGGTTCGTGGAGCACCCCGTCGTCGCCAGCGCAGACGCGGAGATCGCCAGAAGAGCGCCTGCGAGCTGGCGGCGAGAACGCGACTCGGCCTTGGACGATGTGAAGAGAGGACGCAGCACTCAACCCTCGTGTTCGAAGCGCGCGGCGATGCGACTCATCCCGGCTTTCAAATCATCCTCTGGCGTGAGCAAGCTCACGACGAGATGCGCGCCCCGCGACATGTCGAAGAAGTAGCCCGGATGAACGTACACGCCGTCTCGTGAGACGAGTGACAGCGCCCACTGTTCATCCGACTTCGTGTCGGGGACGCGAAGCGTCGCGTACCAGCCGCCCTCCACGTCGAGCACGCTCATCATCGAGGTGGGTGAAGACGCGGCTCGACGAACGACCTCGAGGTTCGCCCGTGTCCGCGCTCGGATCGCGGTGCGCGTGAGGGCGCCGGCGCGGAGGAGATCCTGCAGCCCGTGTTGAACGGGCGCCCCGACGGAGAGATACGCATCGAGCACGATCTCGAGACGCTCCATCGCGCGGCGGACCATGTCGTCGTCCCCCGCGCAGGCGATCCAGCCGAGCTTCATCTGCGGGAGACCGACGAGCTTCGACAACCCCGAGAGCGCGAAGGTGAGCCCGCGCGTCGAACGAAGCACCGTGTCGACGCGGTCCTGCGGCGGCGCGTCGCCACGGAGCGAGTAGCGCGCGAAGACCTCATCGCTGATGATCGGGAGATCGAGATCGAGCATCGCCTCGAGCTCGTCTTTGCCGAGGAACGATCCGGTCGGGTTGTTCGGGTTCACGACGACGATCGCGCGCGTGCGATCCGTCACCGCGCGCTTCAGCGCGTCGAGGTTCACGTGCCATCGGCCGGCGTACTCGAGCGGATACGTTCGAAGCTCGACGCCTTCGAACGCGGCGAGCCAGGCGAGGAGCGGATAGCTCGGCACCGGCACGAGTACGTGATCGCCCGGGTCGCAGAGCATCTTGAACAAGACGGCGTACGCTTCGCTCGTGCTCGCGGTGATCGCGACACGTGACGGAGACAGGCCGAGCTCCGGATGCTGCAGCTCGTACTCCGACGCGACGGCGTCGCGCGCGGCCGGCAACCCGAGAGAGTCGGGCTCGTAGACGAGCGCATGGGGATTCGAGAGCGCGGCGCTGATCGCGTCGGTCGAGTAGACGAGGCGCGCGGTCGTGGGGTTGCTGATCGTGAGATCGAGGAACGGCTTGTCTGGGCTCGGCGCGCGACGCGCCTCGGCGAGCGCGAGTGAGAGCGCGTTCGGCGGCTCGTTCTGCAGAGTGCGCTGCGAGAAGAACCGGCGGGGTGACCCGGGCTCTTTAAGCTCGTCGTTCATTGCTGCTTGCGTCCACGTCGATCCTAACGGTAAGCCGAGGTCATGACACGGTTTCGACGTCTCGGGATCTCCTCCGGCCTCGGCTTCATGCTTGGCCTCGGCGCGCTCTGCTCGGTCGCTTGCTCGAAGACCACGCCCGAGCCCGAGCGCTCGATCGTCGAGACTCCGGCCTCGACGACGGCGTCTCCGACGAGCCACGCCGTCACGACGCCGTCCGCTTCGCCGTCGCCCGCCTCGGCTCCGAACGCCGGTCCCGAGGACGTGTCGTGGGAGGCGCCGAAGGCGTGGCAGTCGATGCCCAACGCCAACACGATGCGCAAGGCGACCTACAAGATCGCGAAGGCCAGCGGCGACGCCGAAGACGCCGAACTCACCGTCTCGTCGGCGGGCGGCGGTGTCGACGCCAACATCAAGCGTTGGGCGGGGCAATTCGGCAACGCGGACGCGAAGACGGAGCCACGCACCGTGAACGGCCTCAAGGTCACGCTCGTCGAGATCAAGGGGACGTTCGCGTCGGGCGGAGGGATGATGGGTGGTCCCACGACGCCGAAGGACAAGTTCATGCTCCTCGGCGCCGTCGTCGACGGCGGAGAGCGCCAGCACTTCTTCAAGATGACGGGGCCTGAGAAGACCGTGATGGCGGCGAAGAAGGACTTCGACGCGCTCGTGGCGAGCATTCGCGCGAAGTAGTCGCCGGCTTGGAGGGCTTGGCGGCCGAGCGGCTCCGAGCCTTCGATGCCTTTGGGGTGTCGAGCGGAGCATCACACTGGCTCCGCATCTTGCAGCCTTTGCATTCGGCGCCGCGCCAGATCCGATCGAACCTCTCCTGCGAGACGTCGAGCATCTGCTCGCTGTCGGTCACGATCCCCATCTCGAAATTGCGCCGACCTTCGCCCTTCGCGCCGAGACCGGCGCCGGTGAGGTTCGCGCTGCCGAGGTAGAGCAGGCTGCCGTCGATCGCGATCATCTTCAAATGAACACGCGGGCATCGTCGTAGCTCGATGCCGCGCGTTCGATCCGACGTCGCGCCCATGCGCGCCATCTCTTGCGCGAGCGGACGCGACGGCGGCGACGCATGCAGGATGCGAACGTCGACGCCGCGTCGCACGAGCGCGCCGAGCGACTCGAAGAACGAGATGAATCGTCCACGCGCGCGTGCTCGCGTGCCGATCGGTGCTTCGACGAGCATCGTCTTCAAGTTGGCGGTCGAGATCCACACGCTCACTGTCGCTCGAGCGATCGCGCGTGTGACGAGCTCGTCGTAGTGTTCGCCGTCCGAGAGCAACTTCGCGCGGATCGTTCGCGCGCTCGGAAGGCCCAACGTGATGGCGTCGCCCATGTAGGCAAGTGTACTACCTGCCTCCTCTTAAAGCGAACGAAGTGAGGAGAGCGTCAGGCCGCGGCGCGCGCGAGGTAGCCGTCGAGGATGTCGAGGCAACCTTGGAGCGAGTCGCAGAGGTTCAGCGCGCGACGGAGCTGCGATGCGCCGCGGAGCCCGGAGAGGTAGCCGGACAGATGCCGGCGCGTGCAACGGACGCCGTGCGGCTCGCCGCGCTCTTCGACGTTGGCGACGAGGTGCCGCTTGCAGAGATCGATGCGCTCGACGTCGGATGGCGGGGCGACGTCGACGCCGCCCCGCAAGAGGCCGAACGCCTCGCGGAAGATCCACGGATGCTCGATCGCGCGCCGGCCGATCATCACGCCCGCGCAGCCGGTGTCGTCGATCGCCCGCCGCGCGTCGTCGGCGGAGCGGACGTCGCCGTTGACGAGGACGGGAATCTTCACGACCTCGCGCGCGCGCTGCGCCCACGCCCAGTCGGCCGATCCCGAGTGGCCCATGTTGGCCGTGCGGCAGTGGATGGTGAGCGCGGCGACGCCTGCGTCTTCGAGGCGGCGCGCGAGATCGACGATCGGCATGTGCGACTCGGGTCCGAGGCCGATGCGCGTCTTCACCGTGACGGGAAGGCTCACGCTCGAGACGACCATCTTCGCCATCGCGACCATCGCCTCGGGGTCGCGAAGCCATCCAGCTCCCGCGCCGCGACCGGCGATCTTCGGCACCCAGCATCCGCAGTTGATGTCGATGAAGAACGGCTCGGCCTCCTCGGCGAAGCGCGCGGCTTCGGCGAGGCGCTCCGGGTTGGCGCCGTAGATCTGGATGGCGGTGAGCACGTCGTCATCCGCGAGCTGAATCTTGCGACGCGCGTTGCGGCATCCGCGAAGCAGGCCTTCGACGTTCACGAACTCCGTCACCGTGATCTCGGCGCCGAGGCTCCGGCAGAGCCGACGGAAGACGACGTCCGAGACGTCCTCGAGCGGCGCGAGCACGACGGGCTTCGCGGCGTACATCTCGAGGAGCTTGGTGCGGTTGGGATGAACGGACATGG
>JBGAFW010000155.1:0-12795 GCA_044227045.1 Labilithrix sp. | reverse complement strand
TGGCTCGAGAGCTTGCCGCGGACGTATTCGAGCTCTGCGCCGGTCGGGAGCGTGGCGCCCTTCTTCGTGCAGTAGGCCGCGGCGACGTCGCCGACGCAGGTGACCGGAAGCGACTCGAAGGCGCCAGGCGCGCTCGTATACGTGCACGTCGCGGGATCATCGTTCGTGTTGCGCAAAGGGTCGCTCGCGGTCTCCACCTTCGCGGCGCGCACATCGCCGACCGTGACCTCGCGCTCGTCGAGGAAGAAGGGGCTCATCACGATCGCGTGCCATGTGTCCGTGTCCGGCAGGAAGCTGTCGGTGCGCTTTGCCCAGAACGCTCCGCCCGGCACGCAGACCTCGCCCGGGCGCGCCGCGCTCGCGCATTGTGGCCGCTTGCTCGGTACGACGCGCTCGCCTCGCAAGACGCGGCCCGGCGTCATCGCTTGGGCCGGCGCTGTGAGATCGACGCGCTCTCCGAGGCTCGCGAAGGGGACGAACGCCGTGACCTCCGTGATGCCCTCCGATCCGTGCGCAGGCAACGCGAAGAGACCATCGATCGACGTGTCGACGCCCGGCTCTTCGTTGACGCGTCGCTCTTCGACATAGAAGCGCACGCGCGCTCGGTAATCTGCGCGCGCCTCGGGGAGCTTCACGCCAACCGAGAGCTTGCCGAGATCGAGCTCCTCGGACGTCACGACGAAATCGCGCAGGCACTCCGCGCACGCGAGCGATCCGTCGGGGGCGAGGACCTCGATGCGCAGTCGATCGAAGAGGCCCGGTGTGTCGAGCAGCCCCTCGCCGCGGTTCGTAGGTCCGATCGGCGCGTCGGTGTCGACGTAGATGACGAGCTGGCCGGCGGGAGGAAGCGCGCGGTCTTCGCATCCACCGAACACGCCCATCATTCCGATCACGGCGCCGCACCTGGCCGCGCGGGCGATGGCTCGCGACGCTCTCATCGGCGCACCACCACGGCGTCGAGGGACGGGTACGCGCAGCGAAAGCCGACCTCCGAGTCCCCGAAGACGCTGCTCTCGATGCGGCGAGCGAATGTGGTGACTGCGAGGGGCGGATCCTTGTAGCCACCTCCGCGCGTCGCGCGCCCCGCGTCGTTTTCGTCGAAGCACATCGGATCGATCGGACCTGCGCCACGCCAGCACGCGTCGTCGTACGTGCGATGCGAGCCGATCACCCACTCGCGAACGTTGCCTCCGAGCCCGCGAATGCCAAGAAAGCTCACGTCACCATCGAGGGCGGGGCTCGTGACGGCGACGGGACCACGCACCTTCGGCTTGCAGACGACATCGAGCGTGCCTGCCCCTTGCCCATAGACCGATTGGTCGCACGTCGGCAGGCCATCCCCCCACGGGAATTTGCGCTTCTTGTCGACGTCGAACGACGCGGCCCACTCCCATTGCGCTTCGGTCGGGAGATCGCCGCCGAAGAACTGGCAGATCTTGCGTGCTCCCTCCCACAAGATCGTGTTGAGGGGGAAGTCTTCACGCCCCTCTGGAGCGATGCTGAACGTCGCGTCGGCTCCGCCGCGCGAGCTGCCACGCACCTCGGGATGCAGCCACTCGGTGCCGTCGCCGTTGTCGAGCCGAAGCCCTCGCGCGAGCGCGACGCGGTAGTCGCCGACGGTGAGCTCGCGCCGGTCGATGAAGAAGCGACGCATCAGCGCGGTACGGCTGGGGACGGACGACCGGAACGTCGTCATCGCGATCTCGGTGGCTTCTCCGAGCGTGAACGCGCCGGCGGGGACGCACACGACCGCGTCGGTGCTGTCGTCGGGAGCGCAGGCGCCGGCGGCAGGATCACCCTCGCCGATGACGAACGTGCCGGCGCGCGTCGACGGCGACCGCGCCTGGACGTCGAATGGTGTCTCTCCGACGACGACGGGCTCGAGCATCGCCCCGTCGCTCACGCACGTCGCGCTTTGATCCGCCAAGACCGGCGTTCCATTCGAAGCGGGGCCGAACGCGAGCTTCGCCATCGTGCCGGCGCACGCACCCGTGAGAAGGATGTGCGGCTCGACCGGTTGACCAGGCTCGAGATGAAGCCGGACGAGCCGATCGATCGTGCTGTCGGGCGCAGGTTCGGTGGTGGGTGTTCGATCGCCCCCGTTGGACGGGGCATCAGGCGCCATCTTGAGCGGCGTGCCGCTGTCGACGTCCGAAGTCTTCGGCGGCGGCAGCTCGGACGTGCCCCACTCCTCCGACGCCGCCCAGCGAAGCGCGACGTAGCCGCCGGTCGGCACCGGCTCACCGGTGACGAGCGCGTAGCGCCCCGGCTGCATGTCGCGCTCGATGTGACCGAAGCGGTTGTTCGCGGTGTCTTGCGCGTTGCTGCACTCGATCGCTTGCGCGGGGTTCATGCAGTCTTTGAGGAGATGGAGCGTAGGCAAGAACGCGTGGGTGCTGAACGCCTGGACGAGCGAGGTGACGACCTCGAACCGGTATTTCCCTGCCTTCGGGATGTCGACGTACGCGGCGACCGAGCCTCCTTGCGACGGATAGCTGACGTCGAACGCGTCGATGGAGCTGCACGTGAGCGGAAAAAGCGGCTTCTTGCCGGCGCGCTGGATGAGCACGGTGGCGTGCGGGAGCGTGGGCGCGTTCGCGCAGAGCTCGGCGAGCGACGTCGCGACGGGCTCGTTGACGAACGCTTTGCGCTCGAAGAAGCGCTCGCCGCGGTAGTCGCGTTCGCTCGAGAACGCGCGCAGACGGAGCATCACGTCGGCCGAGCGCGTGTCGTCGCGCATGACGACCCCGAAGCTCACGGGCCACGCCCTCGCATCGGTGAAGGAGAATTGCCGCTGATCGATCCACGCGCCTCGCTCGTCGAAGATGTCGACGCGAAGGCGCGAGACCAGGCGCGGCACCGCGAGATCGGTGTCCACCGTCACGAGGGCAGACGGATACGCCGGAGGCGCCTCTTGGCAAGCGCTCGCGCAGATCGTGGCCAGGCTCGTCGCGAGCGAGACCGAGATCGCGCGATCTTTCCGAAGGAAAGTCGCGCCGCCCAAAATGAAGAGCGCGCGGCGTACGAGTCGCCTCGAAGGGCTACACGTGCTCGACGAGACCATGGCGCGGCTCAATCAGCGCACCTCGGCGAGCCAGCCCAGTCCACCGGCGTTCGGGTCGGGGCGCTCGGGCGCGGGGCGAACGATGAAGTACGTGAGAAGGCCCACCCCCACGAGCGCCACGCCGCTCGCGGTCCAAAACCACCACTTCTTCGTGACGGGAACCTTCTCGACCTCGAGCCGAGCGTCGATCGGGATCGACTTTCCGGGTGGCAACGTGAGCTTCGACTCGTAAGGCACATAGCCCTCGTGCGTCACCGAGACGACGCGAATGCCGGGCGGTCGCGAGACGAGCACGGGCGTGAGCCCCACGTCGACGCCGTCGACGCGGACCACCGCGCCAGGGACGTTCGAGGCGACCTTGAGCTGCGAAGGTTGCTGGGACATCGACACGCTCACCTCTTCGTGCGAGCCGCCCTTTGGGTTCTTCGGGAGCTCGATCGTGTCGTAACCGTCGAGCGAGAACGTGAGCACCATCGGTCGCGGATCGACGAGCACCTCGAAGCGCGTCAGCTCGAGCGGCTTGCCTTCACCCGACTCGGCCGTACCGGCGACGAACACGTTCGGTTGTCCCGGAGACGGCGTGAGCGGCCGTCCTTCGATCGCGACGCGCGCCGACTTCGGCTCGAGCGTGATCGAGAAGCGCGCGAGCTTGCCCTCGATCTCCTTCAGGTACGCGTTGCCTTGATCGATGAAGAGCGCGCTCATCTCGCCGGTCGATTGGCCACGCGCGAGGGCGGCCTTGAAGGTCTCGCGCGCGAGCGTGTAGCGCCCGAGGAAGCGTTGGCACACGCCGATGTTGTAGAGCGTGAGCGCGTGCTCGCGAGCCGCGCGTGAGCGTTCGAACGCGAGGATCGCGGCCGACCACTCGGCGGCCTCGACCAGCTCGGCGCCTTCCTTGAACGCCTTCTGCGCCTCGCTGGCGCCCGCCGGAGTGTCGTCTGCGAGGCAGCGGTGCGATGTCGTCAGGATCGCGAACAGGACGGCGACCACGAAGAAGGTACGGATCCCCCTCACCATGCACGCCGGAGTAACGGATTATGCCTTTACGGACAACGCTCGATTCGTTTAGTCATTTTGGTGCATGACCTGGATCGAGCCGTAAATTCAGGCCGTTTGGTGTGATCAATAGAGGCCGATCGCGAAGTTAATCGCGCCGAAGTCCTCGTAGTTGAGGCGGGTCACGTTGATGCCGTAGTCGACCGCGAGGGGACCTACCGGCGTCTGCACGCGCACGCCGCTCCCGACGTCGACGCGCATCGGAAAGACGCCTTTGTCGAAGGGGTACTTCGGATCGACCCAGAGGTTGCCGATGTCGGTGAAGATGACGGTCTCGAAGGGGTTCCGGATCGGGATGCGGAGCTCGACGCGCTGGTTGATCATCAAGTCACCGCCACGGATCGGCTGCGTGTCGGGCGTGAACTTGTTCGGGTTCGTGATCTGCTTCGTCGGGTCTTTCGGATCGGGGATCGTGTCGCTGAGATCCTTCGACTGGTAGATGAGGTCGACGTTGTCTTGGGGGATGAAGCTGTTCAGCGTCCAGCCGCGCATCGAGTCGACGCCGCCCAAGAAGAAGAGTCGGTCGGGGTACGTCTTCGACGTGTCGGTGAGCTGCAAGTTGAGGCCTGCGCGCGTGAGCGCCGCGATGCGAAGGCCCTTCGGGAGCGGGATGTAGCCGCCGAACGTCTGCGTGAGCTTGAAGAAATGGCTCTCCGGCGGAGGCGGGTCGCCACGATTGCGTGCATTCTGCAGGTTGACGTCGGTCGGGAAGGCGTCGACGTGCTCGATGCCGGTGACGACGTACGTCCCGCTCGTCGCGTTGAACGCGTTGTCGCGTCGATCCCAGGTCGCGAGCAGGCGCTGGGAGAACGCATACGTCTCTCCGTCGGGCACGAGGAGCTGGCGAACGAGGTCGGTGATGTTGACGCCTTGCGCGCGGAGCGAGCGCAAATAGTCGAGCGAGCTCTCGCTCTGGAAGATGCGGCTGTTGTTGAACTCGAAGCTTTGAAAGAACGTGAGCTGCACCTCGCTCACGGGCCGGTAGTTCACGTTTGGGATCGCGGCGAGCTTCGTGAGGTAGAAGTCGCGCTGGAGATCGTGGACGAGGATGGTGTCCACGCCGGCGCGCACGAGCGGACCGAGGCCGACCTCGGGAAAGACCAGGCCCGCGGTGGCACGCACACCGAGCCGCGCGATCGCGTTGAGGTTGCGGTAGTTGTCGCGCGCCGTCGGGTCGATGATCAGGATCGTCGGGATGTACGCGAGCTGAAGGCGCAGCGTGAGCTGGACGGCGTTGCCCCACAGATTCGTGTGACCGTACTCGGCGCGGAGGCGAAAGCCTTCACCGGTCGAGAAGCCGGGGACGACCTCGGTGTATTGGCGTGGCCTCTCGACCATCGTGATGATGACGGTCTTGTTCCGCTGCGGGACGTACGGGTTCTCGAGGCCGACCGTGACGGTGGAGAACGCGCCGAGCGTGGCGATGCGCTCCTCTGTCTTGCGCACGAGGCTCGCGCGATAGGGCTCGCCAGCGACGAGCGCGATTCGCTTCTTGATCGCGCTCGCGCGGGTGTAGATGTTGCCTTTGAGGACGATGCTGCGAACGATGACCTTCTCGCCCTCGGAGATGTTGAAGCGAACGCGCGCGCGGGTGTGGTCGGGCGACTGCTCGAGCGAGTACTTCACGTCGACGAACGCGTAGCCCTCCTCTTTGTAGGCATCGACGACACGCCGGCGCGCTTCTTCGAGCTTGATCGTGCTCACGTACTGGCCGAGCTTCACGTCCGCGGCGGCGGCGATCGTCTGCGGCGCGAGCGCCTCGGCGCCCGTGAACGCGATGTCCCAGAGCTGGCTGCGCGGCCCGAGCTTCACCGGAATGCGGAGCCACACGCGAGGCTCGCACTCGATGCCGTGCGCCGGATCAGGGACGCACGTCGATCCTTGCTCGAGCGGCGGCACCGCCAGCGGAAGCCCGATCGCGTCGTACGTGCAGATGTCGGCGCCCTCGGACGGCACCGGCAATGGCGTGCATTCGCCCGCCGGCGAGCGCGGGTTGCAGCGACGGCGAACCGTCTGCACCGGACCCACCTGTGCAGAGAGGAAGCCTTCGGCGCGATAGAGCTCCTGGACGTGCTGCACGGCGCGCTCGTACGTCTCGGGCGCGTAGGCGGTGTGCGGCTCGAGCTCGAGGGGCGCCGGCCTCGCGCCGTGGGCGCCGTTCAGCGATCGCGAGATCGTGCGATCGAGCCCGCCAGGTCGCGGCGGCGCGATGATGTCGTTGCCAGGGAGCTCCTCTTCCAAATAGCTGTCGATCTCGCTGCCGATCGCGCGCGCCGACGTCGGACCTCCCTCGGTGAGCTTCTTGACGTCGTCTTCGCGAAGACACGGATACGAGCGCGCTGCGACCTGGACGCGCGCGCCCTCGCTGACGTGAAACACGAGGTAGCTCGACGCGTCCTTCGGTGTCCCGCGATTCTCGATCTTGATCTCGGCGTCGAGAAAGCCGTGCTTCACGTAGAAGTCGGTGAGCTTCTGCAGCAGATGGTTCGGCGAGCGATCCGTCTCTTCTTCGAGGTTGAGCACGCCGTCGAGCGTGGAGCGATCGAAGTGGTCGTTGCCCTCGTAGCGCGTCTCGTAGCGTGTGCCGAAGTCCACCCGCACGCGAAGGACGATGAGCCCGTGATGGAGGACGAGATCGTGCGAGACCTCGGCGCGATGGTGACCACGCGCGCGGATGCGCGTCTCGAGCGCGGTGTCGGCCGCCCCGAGCAGCGCCTCGTCGGCGCGATCGCCCGTCTTCAGCGCGTAGAATCGCTCTGCGTCTTCGATCTCTTCACGGGTCGCGTTCGACGGGTAGAGCACGCGCCGCTCGATCTTGCGTGGCGCGCCGACCGTCGCGCTGATCTCGAGGACGACGCGGAGGGGATCGTTCGTTCCGCGCGTGGTGATCGCCACGCGCGGAGCCGGAAAGCCTCGGCGCTGGAGCAACGTCTCGAGGCGCGCGCTCGAGACCTCCAGATCGGTCGCCACGATCTCGCCGTCGGTCGACAGATCGAGATCGCGCAGGAGCTCGTCGCCGTCGAGCGGCGCGCCGTGGAGATCGATCTGGATCGCGTCGATGACCTTCCGCGGCGTCAAGTGGAGCGTCACGCGGACGCCAGCGCCTTCGGCACGCAGATCCGCGCGCGCGTCGGCGAACGCGCCGCTCGCGAGCGCCTCGTTGATCGCGTCGCGGAGCATCTGCGCGGTCAAGAAGTCGCCAGCCTTCAGGACGCCGATCGTCGGCACCTTCACGTCAGGCCATCGCGCGTCGTCGATGACGACGTCGACGGCGAGGACGATCTGGTTCAGGAACGGCGTGAGGTCGCTGCCCTTCTTGAGCACGGGCACGGGGCTCGTGAGCGGCGGCGCAGGGGGCGGCGTGAGGACCGTCGGCTCGTCCGAGGCAGGGTTCGTCGCTGGGACGTCGGGTCGGCCCTGCGCGCGTGCGGGCACGGCTCCGAGCAGAAGCACGAGCGCGATCGACGTCAGGGTGACGAGGAGAGGCCACACACCGAGCTGTGTCGCCACCCGTCGTCGGGACAAACCCATCGGCCGCGCATTCTAATATGAGCCGTCGCCCTCAGGGCACCGGTTCGTCGAAGTGAATGCACCAGTTGTAGAGGCGGTAGCCGTTCCGCGATCGCGTCGCGTCCGAGTCACGAAGGTTGCCGCGGGCGCCGGTTTGTGGGCCGGATCGCAGCCCGCGATTGCCGGTGAAGGCGTACCGAATGTGGCGATCGTCGCCGGTGGGGACCGACTGTAACGTGATGACGACCGTGTCGGGCCCGGCGAGCTCCACGCGCGAGATCGGCGGCGACGTGGCGCTCGAGTCGGAGTACTCGAAGCCAAAGTGGCCTGGATCATCCACGAGCGTCGTGTCGATCACGAGCGGGGGCTCGGGCACCGCGAGCTTGATCGTGATGACGGCTCCCTCGCGCGTCACGCTGAGCGGTCGCAGCGGCTCCCAACGCTTTCCTTCGAGGACCACGCGGCGATAGGCCTTCGCGTAGTCCTCGCCCATGTGCCGGTATCCGTTCGCGGTGAGGTGAACGCCGTCCTTCGAGTAGTGGAGGTGATACTTCGGGCCGACGAGCACGATCTTGCCGTTCGAGTGCAGATGCGCGCCGAGCTGTGCGCCGGGGATCTCGCTCGTGGTGGTGCCCTTCATCATGCGCGTCCAGCTCGAGATCTGCGTCTCGAACATGGGCACCGGCTCGCTCTGCCCGGTCAGCGCCTTGATGTCGGCTTCGTAGTCGCGTTGCCACTCGAGGAGGTCGGCCTCGTAGCGCGTGCTCTTCTCGGCGTGATCCGACTCGCCATGCACCAAGGTGACGGCGCGAACGACGTACGACTTGCCGAGCTTCTTCGCGAGATCGCGCGCGGCGGTGACCTGCGTCATGCCGGTCGCGTAAGGCTTCGTTCCCTTCTTCAGCAGCGCGTACGGCTTTGCGCCCGAGCCGTGCACGCTCATCAAGATGTCGTGCGGCGCCACGCCCTCGCCCATCGCGCGGCTCATCTCGGCGACGAGGTTCGCGAAGCCGCTCGACATCGTCTCGACGACGGCCTTCGAGCCAGGGATGTTGTCGCCTTCGACGAGCGGCTCGAAGGCGTCGAGGTCTTCGTTGCCCGCCATCACGCCGGTCGTGAACATCAAGTTCGCGAACGGCTGCGACGTGCTGAGCGGCGGCGCGCCTGATTGATGTCGCGTGGCTTGAAGCCGCTCGATGGCGCGCTCGCGAGCGACGCGTCGTCGGTGCGCTCGGCGAGCGACGCGTCGGTGAACGCGCCCGCGTCGTCCTCGCGCGACGCTTCGCGCGGCGCGAGATGACCCGAAGGCGCGGCCGCCTCGCTTCTCCCGCGACACCCGGCGGCGAAGAGCGCGCATGCACCTCCGGCGACGAGCGCACCAAGGACGACGGAACGTCGCAAGACGTTAGGTCAGCCGGGGACCGCGGTGCGCGCGTTGGCGTCGACCACGTTGTCGGCGTTGATCGTGATCGCGCCGTCTGCGCCGAGATCGACTTTGTAGTGCTTGAGCGGAGACGAGGCAGGGCCGCTCGTCACCGCGCCCGTGACGGTGAAGCGCGAGCCGTGGCACGCGCACGCGAGGCCGGTCGAGTCGACGGTGCCGGTCTTCGCGATGTTGCACTTCTCGTGCGTGCAGATCGTGGTGAGCGCGTAGAGGCCGCCCGCGTCACGTCCGATCGCGATCGGCTTGTCGGCGACCACCTGGAGCGAGCCGACCTTGATCGCGCTGACGTTGCCGGCCTGGATCGTGCCCGTCGCCTCCTCTTGATCCTCATCACCTTCGCAGCCGGTCGCCATGAGCCCGACCGCTGCCCCCGCGACGGTGAGCCCCATCTTCACGAGGAAACGACGGCGAGGAAGCGTATCTGCGGGCGTAGACGCCGGGCTTTCGCCGTCCGCGGGCACCGGAAAATCGCTGTGTTCGAGGACATGGGATGACGGGGTGGTCTTCATCGCGGCGCATCCTGCCATAAAAAGGCTTCCATCGTCCGCTGCCACGCGCGACCCTTCCATGGAATGGTTCTCGGCGGGCCCCAACGCGGCCTCTTTCTCGGATGTCTCGCGGTCGGCGTCGCGAGCCTCCTTGCGCTGAACCTGCATTTCGCGCCTGCCGCGATCACCGAAGACGTCGCGATCGCAGACGCAGACGCCCCACCGTCGCGAGCGGCCACCGTGGGCGGCCCCTCCTCTTCTGCTGTGCGCGTCGTCATCCCCGCGCAGGCGCGCGTCCCCACGATCGTCGCTCGCTTCGACACGGAGTCGAAGGAGCCGACGGATCAGTCCGCCATCCGTGCGCTCGCGACCGCGATGATCGAGGATCACGACGCGCGCGTCGTCCTCGAAGGGCATAGCGACACGCAAGGCGGCAAGGACTACAACCACGAGATCAGCCTCGCGCGGGCGGAGTGGGTGAAGGCGCGGCTCGTCGCGCTCGGGGTCAGCCCGGCGCGGATCGAGACCGTCGGGCTCGGCGCGACGCGACCTCTTCGCGGCGACGCGACGCAAGCGGTGAACCGCCGCGTCGAGGTGCGCTGGGTCGGCACGATGGAAGGTCGCGAGGTCTCGCCAAGCACGCCGACCGCGAAGCCCACGCCTGCTCTTGCCACGACGTCCGTGCGACCGCCGGCGTCTTCACGTCCCGCGACGTCGGCCTCCCCTTCCGCGTCGTCGTCGCCTTCGTCGTCGCCCTCGTCGTCGCCCTCGTCGTCGCCCTCGTCGTCGCCCTCGTCTGCTTCGTCGACGGTCGAGCCTTCGGGCTCGGTTTCGGGAGGCCGCCCCACACCTCCGCCCGCACTGCCAGAGAATCCGTAGGAGCTGAAGGAAGAAGATGGAAGCCATCGTCGGCGTTTGGTTGACCTCCCTCATCGGAGCCGCAGCATTCTCGGCGGCTGGCTACGTGCTCGGGCAGCGAGGAGTCTCGATTCCGCTCCTCAAGCTGATGCCGGCGGAGCCCGTGCCGCAGCCGCTTCCTTCGCAGCCTGCGCTGCCGCCTCCTTCGGTCCGCGATCTCGACAAGACGCCCGAGATGCCGCCCGCGGTGGGCGCGACCACCACCCCCAACGCGCCGCCGAAGCGAAACACGACGGAGATGCCGACGCCCGTCGCGGTCCCGGTGACGATGATCAACACGTTGACGGAGCCGGGCAGCGAGACGGACGCGCCGCCGCGCTCGGCCACGCCACCGCCACCGCTGTCCTCGCGGCCTTCGAATCGGCCGCCGGGCCGCTACTCGAAGACGCCGCGCGCGTTCGAGACGGGGATGAAGGCAGGGCCGATCGGCGGTGACGACGATGACGACGACGATGATCGTCCGACGCTCGTCCCCGACACGCTGACGCACGCCGCGGTGCTCGCGGCGGCGACGGCGACGATCCCGCCGCTTCGCGCGCCCTCGATCAAGGTGGGCGGCTCGATGCCGCCCGGTCCCAACGAAGACGTCGAGGCGATCAAGAGCGAGCTTCGCGCGGCCCAAGTGCGTGCCGAGAGCGCCGCCCAGCGCGCGCGCGCCGCCGAGGTCGTGCGCGCCGAGCTCGAGAAGCAGCTCGAGAGCGTGCGTGGTGAGCTCAAACAAGAGCTGGTGGCGCGCGCGAGCGCCGAGCAACGCGCCGAGGAGCTCGGTGACCGCCTCGTGAGCGCGTCCGAAGAAGCCTCGAGCCTTCGTCACAAGGTGGCGCTCCTCGACAAGCAGTCGAAGCAGCTGCGTGAGGCGCTTCAAGGTCGCGTGCGCGCGCTCACGACGAGCGAGTGGCATCGCCGCCGCGAGCTCGAAGACGCCGAAGAGATCCGCGTGAAGCTGCGCGACGTCTACGACAAGCTCGAACGATCTTCGTTGCCGCCGAACCCATCCGGGAGCATGCCTCCAGCCGGGTCGCAGGGCTCGATGCCTCCACAGTCGACCCACATCTCGTCGCCCGGCATGCCCGCCGTGCCGCGATCGTTCCGGCAAGACCCGAGCGCCGACGACGACGTCAACGCGCTCGTCACGTCGCTTCGCAACGAGATCGCGCGGCTCTCGTCGGAGAACCAATCGCTCAAGGCCAAGAGCGCCGTCGGCAATGCGTCCGCGAAGAAGAAGCTTCCGTCACGCGACTCGACCCCTGATCTCGATCTCGAGCTTTACAAGGACATGCTCGGCCGTGTCGCGACCGTCGCAGGGCTCCGCGGCGCCGTCGTCGCCGACGAGCTCGGCTCCGTCGTCGTCGGCTCGGGCGATCTCGCCGAGGCGCTCGCCGCGTTCGGCGCGTACATCAAAGACGCCGGGGCGCGGACCGATCAGCTCCTCCCGCTCGAGGGAGTCGAAGAGATCGACATCCGTGATCGGACCGGGATGCTCTTCTGCACCCGCGTCATCTCCACCCAGACCTCCGAGCTCTCCCTCGTCCTCCTCGCCTCGGCCGAACAGTCCATCTTCGCCGCCAAAAAGATCGCCGAAGAGACCCTCCGCCTCCGCGGCTAAAGCCCGAAACAGGGGGCTTTTGCCCGTGGAATTCAGGGTGTGACGAAATCCAGAGAAGGTTTTTGACGCCTGGACGTATCACCCGACGACCGCGGCTGAGACTGACGCCGCGGGACGAGCGGGAACGACCGATGCGCCACGCGCCGTCGCGTTCCACGCCCAAAAACCTGCACACCTCTACTCAAGCTCCGAGGATTTCCATGAGCACCCGTTCCTTTTCGTCCAAATTCTTCGTCGTCTCCGCCGTCTCGCTCATGGCTCTCGCGAGCGTGGCCTGCAAGCCGGGCAACAAGAGCGACAAGGCTGGCTCGACGACGCTGACATCCGCCGCCGCCGCCGCGCCGAAGGGTGGCAGCTGCATGCAGGAGAACGCCGGCACGTGCGAGGAGTACAAGGACAACGCGCTCGGCCTCGCCGAGAGCGCCTGCAAGGATCTCCTCAAGGGCAAGTACTCGAAGGAGGCCTGCCCGCAGGCCAACCTGATGGCCGTGTGCGAGCGCAAGAACGACAAGAAGTTCTTCTACTACGGCGGCTCGCAGCCCTGGCTCAGCGACGCGAAGGACGCGTGCGAGAAGGACGGCCTCGAGCCGGGCAAGCTCACCGCGCAGCCGAACGCCGAGCAGACCGCGAAGGAGAAGGCGCTCCCCGACGCCTCGCGCATCCAGGGCAGCTGCGTGAAGCAGGGCGGCACGTGCGAAGACCTCTACGG